>JAZKED010000006.1:305673-413272 GCA_040387175.1 Bacteroidota bacterium
CTTTAAATAAATATAAATTAGTAAGAAATATATTTATTTAAATATAATTGCTATATCTTTATAAAATAACTCAGTAATTCAAAGTTGATAAATTGATTTATTTGATAGGAAGAAAATAGCATGAACCCATTAGATTGAGTTATGAGGAGGAGAAATATGGTTATGAGTGTAAAAGGAAAAGGTTTTTAACTAGTCTAATTTGACTAGCTAAAAACCTTAATTTTTTTTATTTTTCTCTGCTGTTGGAAGTCTAATACTTACAACTAAAATAAAGAAAATTCAAAAAATGAAATAATTATTTGGATTAGATTACAAAAAAAATAGAATTAGCTCTTAGATTTATTTAAGGTATAGATTCCACCAACAAAGACTAATGCGGCTAAACCAATAAACAAATATCCTTCCTGTTGACCAGATTCGTTGGAAGCTTCCAGTTTTACGCCTAAAACATTTACTTCATTGGTATTTTGAGAAACTTTGTTGTAGCCAATATACCCTATTGCTAAACTTCCAATAATCAATACAATTGCAACTATTTTTGATGTATCCATTTTAACTTTTTTTAATGTTAGTAATTGAAATTTAGTCAATTAAATGGAATTTTTAACTGTTTTTAGGGAAATTTTGTGAAAAGCAAAAACAAATTTTTCTATTTATTCCAAATCTTCCAGGCCTTTTCTGCCTGAAAAATAAGCATATCCTGTCCATTTTTAGTTTGTGCTCCTTTTGCTGCTGCTTTTTTAAGAAATTGTGTTTCTGCAGGATTGTAAATCAGGTCGTAAGCAATGTGCTTGTCAGTAAAATATTCATAAGGAATGAGAGGGAATGCATCAATATTTGGACTAGTTCCCACCGGTGAAGAATTGATGATGATTTGATAATTATCGAAAGTAGTAGCGTTGATTCGGTCGTAATCGATGATGCCTTCTTTGGCTTCTCTGGAAACAAAAGTGTATAAAATCCCCAATTCTTTCAAAGCATATGCAACACCTTTAGAAGCTCCGCCAGTTCCCAAAATCAATGCTTTTTTGTGATGAGGTTGTAATAAAGGTTCTAATGATTTCATAAAACCATAATAGTCGGTGTTGTATCCTTTCAATTTCCCTTTTTTGGTAAATTTTATAGTGTTGACAGCACCAATTTCCGTTGCTTTTTTTGATAGTTTATCCAGATAAGGAATTACGGCTTCTTTG
The DNA here is from genome assembly GCA_040387175.1 of Bacteroidota bacterium. GTDB lineage: Bacteria > Bacteroidota > Bacteroidia > Flavobacteriales > Flavobacteriaceae > Flavobacterium. Next base: position 306,867 of record JAZKED010000006.1, read on the forward strand.
TAAGGAATCGTTACATTCATTCCTTTTAGGTCAGGGGTATTTTTTATGATTTCAGGAAAAGCAGTTATTTCCGGAATGTCAAAATTCTCGTAAGTACATCCTTCGAAGAGTTTGTCTGTATTGAATTTATCGGTAAAATAACCTTTTGAAAAAGAATAACTGATGTTTCGTCCCAGTAAGCCAAAGCGTTTTCTTATTGTATCAAGCATTTTTGTATGTCGTTTATTAAAACACAAATTTCACGAATTTACACCAATTAATTAGTGTGAATTCGTGAAATTTATGGAAATATATTAATTTTATTTTTTGTGTTTGGTAATGTAGTTCTGAACCATTTTTCGAGACCAAACTACTGGAAATAAATCCTCAAGAATGATGTAATTGTCAAAGTTCAATCGCAAGGCATTACTTAAGTGAAATTTAGCTTTAGTTTTATCCTGAATCATAAAATATAATCCTGCCAAACGATATTCCACTTCATTTTCTTCCGGGAAATATTCTGTGGATTGTAGTAAAGTTTGGATGGCGGTTTCAAATTCGCCTAAAAACTGCAGAATATCAACCCAAAATAACCAGGTGTCCAAAGCATAATCTCCAAATTCTACTGATTTTCTGTATCCAAATTCAGCTTCTTCAAAGAAGTTCATTTGTTTGTTTATCGTTGCATATCGTTTCCAATACATACGATTTTGATTGTCAATAGCCAATGCTTTGTTAACAAAAAACAATGCTTTTTGGAAGTTCTTTTGACGAACGTAAAAATCAGTAATTGCAATCCATCCTTTATCCAAAAGCGGATCTTCATGGACCGTTTTGTTATAGTATTTCAAAGCCAAAACCTTGTTTCCTAATTTTTCGTAGCATTTACCTATTCGTAACAAAGCATACGAAGTAGCATCATCTAATTCGATGGTTCTGTTGTAGCTTTCAATAGCTTCTTCATATTTTTTCAAACGTTCCAAAGCTTTGGCTCTTTCCATAAAAGCACCCAGGAATTCGTCGTCGATAAGTGTAGCATAATCAAAAGCACGGATCGCACTTTCATATTCTTTCACGCCATAATGCAAACGCCCTAGCTGATGCCAGGCGATTTCGCTGTATGGATTTTTATCGATGTATTTATTTAAATAAGCTATTGCTTCCTGATTTTGATCCAAAAATTCGAAACAATACACTACATTATACAAAGCTGACTGGTCTTCGAAATCTTCTTCCAGACATTTAATGAAGCTTTCTTTGGCCATTTCCAAATTGTCCATAAAAAGGTATTCCATTCCCATTAAATTATACACATCGGCATAATCATCTGTGAATTTTAAAGCAATTTTGAGCATTTCGACGGCTTTCTCGTGTTGGTCTCTTTTAGAACAAATGTTTGCTTTCTGGATGTAGATTTCTTCGTTGTTAGGTTCGATGGCGTACAACTCATTCAGTAGCTTTTCGGCTTGATCAAGTTTGTCGTCATAAATTAGCATTTCAACCTGAACCAGTTTTAGTCCTGTTGATCTTGGGTGTTGTTCCAAAGCTAATTTCAAGGCTTTTTTAGCCAAATTGGCTTTTCCCATGTCGAGATAATGAAGTATAATATCTTCAAATTCTTCGGAGTCAAAAAAGAGCACTTTGTTGGTTTTCAACATAGACTCAAATTTGGATAGGGATAAGTTATAATCGTCTTCCTCGTTGCTTAGTTGCATAACTTTAGTTTTTTGAGTTTGCCCATAATAAAATTAGGCATACTATGTGTTAATGTGAGGAAAAGTTGGAATTGTTGTGAACAATTTAATTAACAAGTAATGAATGTTAATTATTGATTATTAGTGTTTAACAGAATTTCATTCATTACTTCGATTAGTATAGCACAACCTTCCCTAATTTCATCTTCAGAAATGGTCAATGGTGGCGTAATCCGGATGGCGCATTCTTCGAATAAAAGCCAGAATAGAATAAGTCCTTTGTCCTGGCATTTTAAAATCACTTCATTGGTTATTGCTGCGCTTTTGGTCATTGCGGCCAACATTAATCCTTTCCCTCTAATCTCTTGTATCAAAGGATGTACCAAAAGTGATTTGAAGAGTTTTTCTTTCTCTAAAGCTTCTGCCATTAGTTTAGTTTCGGTAATTTCTTTCAAAGTGGCTAAACAGGCTGCCGCAATGACAGGATGGCCTCCAAAGGTTGTAATATGTCCCAATTTAGGATTGTGGGTCAGTAAATCCATCATCTCTGAAGAAGCAGTAAATCCACCCACCGGCATTCCTCCACCCATTCCTTTTCCCATAACGACAATATCAGGTACGACATCGTAATTTTGGAATCCGAAAAGTTTTCCGGTTCTTCCAAAACCCGGTTGGATTTCGTCGAGAATCATTAACGCACCTACTTTGGTACAGCGCTCACGAACCTTTTTCAGAAAGTCATTTTCAGGTTGAATAAAACCAGCTCCACCCTGAATGGTTTCAAGAAGAATTCCAGCAGTTTTGGTGGTGATTTTTTCTAAATCGGCTTCGTTGTTGAAAGTAATGAAATCCACATCAGGAATCAACGGACGAAAAACTTGTTTGCGTTCTTCAAATCCCATCACGCTCATAGACCCCATTGTGTTGCCATGATACGCATTTTTGCAGGAAATCAATTGGCTTCTTCCAGTCACTCTTCGGGCGAGTTTTAAAGCACCTTCTATGGCTTCGGTACCTGAGTTGACTAAATAGGTTTTGTTTAATGGCTCGGGTAGGAGTGAAGCTATTAATTTACAATATTCTACAGCTGGACTTTGCGAATATTCGCCATACACCATCACGTGTGAATATTTATCCAATTGGTCTTTTATCGCCTGATTGACTCCTGGTGGCTGGTGTCCGAGTGTACAAGCAGAAACTCCAGCTACAAAGTCGAGATATTTTTTATTATTGGTATCGAAAATATAAGATCCTTTAGCATGCGAAATTTCCATTCCTAAAGGATATGGGGAAGTTTGTGCCTGGTATTTTATGAAATCGCTCACGTTGTTATTTTTAACCGCAAAGGTGCAAAGGAGCAAAGTTTACGGAGTTTTTTAAATATTTGTAGTTGTAGTTATAATAACTATACAACTGAATACTGCGACTGAAAACTGATTACTATTTCTTCGTAGTTGTTTTAGCGTTTGGCTTCTTTTTATCGTAATTCAAAGTTTCTTTTCGAATTTTCATAGGACTATTTTTCCTGGCATTTTCATCCTTGCCTTGCTGAATTAGTTTTTCATTTTCTAAATTTTCTTCATCCGTAAAAATGTCATCTTTTGTTTTTATCCTTTCATCTTCCCGCCAGACAAATCCACGGAGTTTTCGTTCGGGTTCGGGTAAGTCTTTTTCAGGATAAATCGTTCCGTCCACTTGTTTGAAAAAAGTAATGGTTTCTATAGCTTTTTTATCGAAAATGATATTGATTTTACTACTCACATTTTTGTTGATACCTGTCAGTTCTTTATCATCATTTCGCATATAATAAATGACTTCGGCATTTTTTATGATATCCACATCGTGCAGTTTACCTTCCAGGAATTTACCGTAAAGATTCTGCCCCTTGGTTTGATTAAATCCGGTTCCTAAAGTGTCTTTCGAGACAAGAAAAGTATTATTGAGGACTTTGAGTGAATCTAATTTCCGGGTTAATTTGTCTCCTATGAGGTGCATTATATCACCTGTAATCTGACTTTCTCCATTCCAAAGGATTGGTTTTCCTATTAATTTCGTTAATCCTAGTCTTGTACTGGAATGTATCGAATCGCATTTTCCGCTCATATCTGTTTTATAGAAACGAACATTGTTGAAAGCACGAATAATTCGGTTATTCTCTTTACCGGTAACCATTAGTTTTTTTCCGTGGATGTAAACCGAATCATTTTCAACAAAATTAATGGCGACCGCTCTTTTGGTTACGAACATCGAATCTTTGTTTTTGTACAATTCGGCATAATGTCCTTTGACAATACCTCGATTTATGGAATCGGTTATTTTTACGTTTCGGGTTGCAGAGGCAAATTCCTTGTTCCGATCATAATACAGGCTATCTCCTTTAATCAAACGATCATCATATTTTATATATGAATTTCGAAGAAAATGAGAGACATTTTTTTTGGTATCATAAAAACCTTTCTCAGTATAAATATAATTGGTTTTACTGGTAATGGTTGATGGACCAAAAAGATACGAATGTCCGGAATTACTATAATAATCCAAATGATTGGACTTGATTACATATTTAGGATTAGTGATGGTTACAGCTGTTAGAAATTGGAATTTTTTTTCGGCAACATAATATCTTCCGGATTTACTTTTCAGCGTATTATCTCTATTGGTAATTGTTCCGTTCGAATTATAATACACTTGCTGTAAGTTACGGTCAAAGTTGATAGTATCTGTAACCAAAGTAGTTTCCGGAGAACGCATAACAGCATTTCCTGTAGCAAAAGCTTGTTTTACATTACCATTATATTCAGCATATTTACTATTTAAATACAAAGAATCCCCTTGAACTAATTGTACGTCTCCAAAGGCTTTGATATAATTTTCTTTTTGGAAATAATAGGCTTTATTGCAGGTCATAATGACCCCATCGTGATTAACGCGGACGTTTCCGGTAAGCAATGCTGCATCAGGAGCTTCGATTTGGTTTACATCAAAATAATCAGAATGTTCAACCAATATTTTTTTTGGTGCTTGTGCTAAAAGGTTTTGTGAGCCTAGAATTGTTAAACAACAACTTATGAAAAACAGTAACTTCTTCAATGGATTTATTTTTTGCCAAATTTAAGAAAAAGGAAACAACCTTAATCCATATTATGATTTATTTATAAGGATTCAATTGGGTAGTAAGTTTAAAAAAAAACAGGTGTAATCGATATTACACCCGTTTTTAAATTTTTATAGTAATTATTTCTTCTTCAATATAGCTTCTTCATAATTTTCGCCTACCTTTTTCCAATTAATTACATCGAAAAAGGCATCTACATAATTCCCTCTTTTATTTTGATAATCCAGATAATAAGCGTGTTCCCAAAGGTCTAAAGCCAAAATTGGTTTTCCGGGAACAAGCGCGTTACGCATTAATGGATTGTCCTGATCCTGAGTGGTGGTGATTTGAAGTTCACCTAATTTATCAACCACTAACCAAACCCAGCCTGAGCCAAATTGTTTGGTTGCTTCACCTTTAAATGCAGAAGTGAAATTTTGAAAAGAACCGAATTTTTTGTCAATAGCTGATGCCAAAGTGTCTTTAGGCTGTCCTTCGGATTTTGGTCCCATACATTTAAAATACAAAGAGTGATTGTAGTAACCGCCGGCATTGTTTTTTATTTCAGGAACGCTTGTATCTAATTTATTTAAAACTTCTTCAATCGTTAAGTTCTCTAATGGGGTTCCTACAATGGCTTTGTTTAAGTTGTTGGTGTATGTTAAATAATGTTTAGAGTAATGCGTTTCCATAGTTAGCGCACTTATGCTTGGAGCTAACGCATCATAAGAGTAAGGTAGTTTTTCAAGCTGAAAAGAACCTTCATCGGCTTTCACGTCATCAGGGACACCCATAATTACTTTTTCCTGAGCAGCAGGCAAAGGAACTTCAACTACTTCTGTAAGTTCCTTTTTTTTACAGGAAAATAAAACGGTTGCCAATATCAAATTCAATAATAGAAAACGAATATTCTTCATAACTATAATTATTTTTTGATTAGGGAATTTATATTTTCAATGTATTGTTCTTTGGCTTCTTCTACAGATAAATGACTGATTTGTATCCAGGCATTCGTTTTGAAAGCATTTCTTAAATCAAAATGTTCAGATTGATTGTAATTTGCGGTCCCAAAAGTGGCTTGCTTATAGTAGGCATATAGACGCAACTGGACATCTTGCGGTAATGATGCCTGAGTCATTTTTGAAGCTATTTCAACAGCTTCCTGAAAGCGTGTATCTAAATCTTTTTCGCTCATTACGCTTTTGTAGCAATAATTGTTTTTCCACCAACAGCTTTTTGGTTCAATACCACATTAATAGGAGTTCCAAGAGGTAAAAAAACATCAACTCTTGAACCAAATTTTATAAAACCAGCATCTTCACATTGAACTACTTGAGTTCCTTCTTTAGCATAATTAACAATTCTTCTTGCCAAAGCTCCAGCAATTTGACGGTAAAGCACCTCGCCAAAAGATTTATTTTCAATAACAATAGTAGTTCTTTCGTTTTCTTCGCTTGCTTTTGGATGCCATGCAACCAAAAATTTGCCTGGATGGTATTTGCTGAATTTCACAAGTCCACTAAGTCCATAACGGGTTACGTGAACATTTATTGGAGACATAAAGATAGAAACCTGAATGCGTTTTTCTTTGAAATATTCTCCTTCATAAACTTCTTCAATAACCACAACTTTTCCATCTACAGGAGATAAAATTTGATCTTCATTAAGAATATAGTTGCGTTTCGGATTTCTGAAAAATTGCAAAATGATAATCAATAGCAAAAATGCTGCTATTTGAATCGCTTTTTGAATCCAATTCGGATCCATGAATTTATCCGTTAATAAAAGTACAACAGCAGTGAAAACAGTGCCTAGTAAAATCGATTGAGCTCCTTCTTTATGAAACATAGTTTAAAATTTGGTAAAATAAAAATATTATTGGTGCTACAAATATAACACTATCTAGTCTATCTAGGATGCCTCCGTGTCCAGGCATTATGGTTCCGCTGTCTTTTACGCCAGCAACACGTTTAAATTTGGATTCAATTAAATCTCCAATTGTTCCCATAACGCCAACAATTACAGCTATTGAAGTCCAAATGAGAATTGATTTATCACTAAATTCCGGTTTTGCTTTGATGTAGAATTTAGATATTAAAAAACCAGCAAAAACGGCAAAAACAATTCCTCCAAGGAATCCTTCTACAGTTTTTTTAGGTGAAATTCGTTCAAATAATTTGGTTCTGCCAATTGATTTTCCAACAATGTATGCAAAGGTATCGTTTGTCCAAATTAATATGAATAACCCAACAATTATTTTAGGGTTGTAATCATTAACTCCAAATGAAATTTCGGTAATGAAAATAAAAGGTAAAGTGATGTATCCCAAAAGATATAAATATTTGGAAGACGTGCTTATTTCCTGAACAGTATCGTAAAATAAGAACAAAATACATTTAACAGAAACTACAATCGTTACTGCCAATAGTATAAGATCCATTTGTTGAACATCGACGTTTAGATCGAATTCCGATTGGAAAGTCCTATTTAAAAAATTGGTTGTTTGTTTGTTGTAATGGCTAACTAAGGTAACTCCACTATACAATGCAATACCCGAAAGAATAGGGAATACGCTATTGATTTTGATTAAATTACTAAATTCATAAATAGTAATAATCAAAAAAATGCCGAATAAAATAAAAAAAGTTTCAGTAGAATAAAGAATCGAAGTCAGTAGTAGAATTATATAAACAGCACCTGATATTGATCTCTTGAGTGTTTCATTCATCTTATTGGTCTTCTAAAAGCAATAAATATAGATTCTTTGCTGTGCTTCCGTATTGTGTAAAATCTTCCTCTGCTGCTTTTTCGAAATATTTTATGGTAGTTATATTCGTTGGATAATCACCTACATACTTCTTCTTAATAGCACTAAGTCCATCGCTTTTCGTCCCAATAATTTGGCTGGTAGTGGCAAGAATAACAATATTTACAGGTAATTCGTTTGGTTTTCGTTGCTTGATTTGTTTAGAAGAAAATAATATAGAGCCTTCTTCTGCTATCAGGTTTTCACAACTTGCCAGAAAAAAAGCGGGAGTTGTAACTTTGTCAAAAGAAATTCTATTTTCTTCAAGTATATAAAAAAGTGATGGTTCATAACATAAAGCTTCGCTTTCGAACCAATCGTTTTCTTCAAATATATGTTCTATATGATCTTTAACTTCAGTTTCATTTTCGCAGTATAGAAATTTACCTCCATTTTTTTTGAAATTGTAGATAAATTGCTCTTCTAAAGGCGCATCGTTTTCTGGAGCAAATTTGCTGTATTCATTATCTTTTTCTTCGTCAGAAGCGGGATTATTAGACCCAAATAATTTGCTGAAAAGACTCATATTTTTTTATGCTACTTTAAATATTGTTGGAAAACGTTCAAAGATAAAAAAATCTTAATTCAAAAGTGGATTTTGAATTAAGATTTTAAAATAATATATGAATTTGCTTATTTTTAGGAAACTACTTCTTCAAGATTAGCATCAAATGTTCTTTTTCCAAATATAGCTTCTAAGTCATCTTTAAAGATGACTTCTTTTTCTATAAGAATATCGGCCAGTTGATTTAATTTGTCTTTGTTTTCTTCTAAAATTTGAATCGCTCTCTGGTACTGGCCTTCAATTAAATCTGAAATTTCAGCGTCAATTACTTTTGCAGTTTCGTCAGAATAAGGTTTAGAAAAACTGTATTCACTTTGCCCTGATGAATCATAATAAGTAACGTTTCCTATTTTATCATTCAAACCATAAATCGTTACCATCGCACGAGCCTGACGTGTAACTTTTTCTAAATCGCTAAGTGCACCGGTTGAAATTCTGTCGAAAGTTACTTTTTCTGCAGCTCTTCCCCCCATAGTAGCACACATTTCGTCTAACATTTGATCTGTTCTAACGATTTGTCTTTCTTCAGGAAGATACCATGCCGCTCCTAAACTTTGTCCACGAGGAACAATAGTTACTTTAATAAGGGGTGCAGCGTGTTCCAACATCCAACTTACGGTTGCATGACCTGCTTCGTGAATGGCAATAGCTTTCTTTTCTTCTGGTGTAATGATTTTGTTTTTCTTTTCTAAACCACCAATAATTCTATCAACAGCATCAAGGAAATCTTGTTTGTCAACAGCAGTTTTATTGTTTCTTGCTGCAATTAAAGCAGCTTCGTTACATACATTAGCAATATCAGCTCCTGAGAAACCTGGTGTTTGTTTAGCAAGAAAATCTAAATCAAGACCTTCTACTTTTTTGATGGGAGCTAAATGAACCTGAAAGATTTCCGCTCTTTCGCGAATGTCTGGCAAGTCAACAAAAATTTGTCTGTCAAAACGACCAGCACGCATCAAAGCTTTGTCTAGGACATCAGCTCTGTTAGTTGCAGCTAAAACGATTACATTTGAATTGGTTCCAAAACCATCCATTTCGGTAAGTAATTGGTTCAGAGTGTTTTCGCGTTCGTCATTTCCGCCAGACATATTATTTTTTCCTCTTGCTCTACCTACAGCATCAATTTCGTCGATAAAGATAATTGCAGGAGATTTTTCTTTGGCTTGCTTGAATAAATCACGTACACGAGATGCACCAACTCCAACAAACATTTCCACAAAATCAGAACCTGATAAAGAGAAAAATGGCACCTGAGCTTCACCAGCAACAGCTTTCGCTAATAAAGTTTTCCCTGTTCCAGGAGGTCCAACAAGTAAAGCTCCTTTTGGGATTTTACCTCCAAGGTTGGTGTATTTTTCTGGATTTTTCAGGAATTCTACGATTTCCTGAATTTCTTCTTTTGCACCTTCTAAACCAGCAACATCCTTGAATGAGGTTTTGATGTCTGTTTTTTCATCAAAAAGTTTGGCTTTTGATTTTCCTATATTGAAAATCTGTCCGCCACCGCCACCAGCACCACCAGACATTCTTCGCATGATGAATATCCAAACGGCAATAATAATGATGATAGGTAAAAGACTTATGAAAATATCGCTCCAATTGTTTTTGGGCAAGAAATTAAAATCTTTTAATTTTCCGGCTGCAACTGCTTTTTCCAGTTTGGTTTGAAATAATTGATCATTACCAATGATAAAAGTGTAGTGAGGTCCTTTATTTATATTGTCAAATACATCTTTTGCTACTTTTTTATTAGCTGGGTCTTTCAGAGCTGCCGGAGTCAGAAATACTTCTGCTTCCGCTTTGTTGTAGACGATTACTTTTTCAATAAGACCTTTTTCCAGATACGCATTGAAATTAGAAGAGGTTAATTGTGCAGGTTCCTGAAAACTTGATCCTCCAGTTATAAAACTTATAAACAAGAAAATCAATAATATTGCGGTATAAACCAACCAAGGACTTACTTTAAATTTGTTTGAATTCGGATTGTTATCTTTAGCCATTACAGTATATTTCTTTAGTATTTATTTTGGATTGTTGTAATTTTAGCATCACCCCAAAGACTTTCGATGTTATAGTATTCGCGAATGTGTTTTTGGAAAACATGTACAACAATGTTAACATAGTCCATAAGAACCCATTCCGCATTATCAGTACCTTCGACATGCCAAGGCTTGTCTTTTAATTCTTTTGAAACTGTTTTTTGGATGGAGTTAACTATTGCGTTAACCTGAGTATTTGAATTTCCATTGCAGACGATAAAATAGTCGCAAACTGCGGTGTCTATTTCTCTTAAATCAAGAATATCGATATCATTCCCTTTTACTTCTTCTATTCCTTTGATGATATTTGCTAAAAGCACATCGTTATTTATCTTTTTAGTCATGAATTATTTTTAATATAAGTTTGTAAAGTTACCATTTTTTGTGATTATTTTTGAACCTTAACATAATATTAAATTTCTATTTCACAAATATTTTCTCATGAAGCTAATCAAACTCGATGCCATTGATTCTACAAACGAATTCCTGAAAGGATTATCGAGTAACCAGACAGTTGAAAACTTCACAGTTGTCAGTGCTGAAAGTCAAACAAAGGGCAGAGGTCAAATGGGGGCAGCTTGGGTTTCTGAACCTAGTAAGAATCTAATAATGAGTGTTTTGGTTAATAGTTTTTTATTTGATAATAACCAAATTTTTGATGTTAACATTGCAACAGCTGTTTCAGTAATTCAGGCTTTGGAAACTTTTAATATTCCTGAATTGAGTATCAAATGGCCAAACGACATTATGTCATATAATAAAAAGATAGGTGGAATTTTAATTGAAAATAGTATAAAAAGCAATGGGACAATTGTTTCAATTATAGGTTTAGGCTTAAATGTAAACCAAATAGACTTCGAATTACTGCCAAAAGCATCTTCATTGGCAGTAATTTGTAACACTAATTTTGATAAAGAAATGCTGCTTTTTAAGATTGTAGAAAAGTTGGAACTGAACATTCAGTCCTGGAATCAGAATAAGGAATCGTTATGGAAAGATTATATAAATATGCTTTTCAAAAAAGGAATTCCAATGCCTTTTGAGGATCAAAATAAAAAACAACTTATGGGAATTATCCAAGGAGTAACTTCAATTGGAAAACTTCAGATTTTATTGGAAGACGATACTATTTCTGAATTTAATATTAAAGAAATTCAAATGCTTTATTGATTTTTTTTAAAATAGTACTATAAAAAAAGTCCCTTTTCAATTGGTGTTGAAGAGGGACTTTTTTCTACTTGAAATAGTATTATAACTTATTCATATTCATTGCTAATGTCTCGATGAATTTTCCAATAGGACCTTTTATCATCATTCCCATCATAGCGTTAAATTCACCTTGAAAAAGTAATTGTACGTTAGAAGAATTCTCCGAAACAATTTTAATGTCTGCTTCTAAAGTAAAAGCTAACTTATCACTTGCAGAACCTAGAAGTATAGTTTTTGGTGCTGTTTTTTCTTTTAGTTTTAGTTGTATTTCTGGCATTCCTTTTAATCCAAAAAGAAAAGAATCATTTCCGATAACTTCAAATTTTGCAATATTCTCAGGCATCAGTTTTTCGAAGTTTTTTACATCGCTCAATAAATCAAATAATTCCTGTGCTGATTTTTGGACGGTAACTCTTGGACTTTCTAAATTCATTTTTATAATTTTTATTTTAACACCAAATTTTGGGTAATAATCAATATTTAAATCACACTAATTTAAACTTCAACATTCCAAGTCGATGGACTCGAATTCCAAACTCTGAGTGTTTGTTCTTCTTCCTGAGTGATGTATTGTTTTTCAAGCGCCAGATTTAGTAGATTTTGATAATTACTTAAAGTATACAAATCCACATTCGCATTTTTGAAGTTTTCTTCGGCAACATCAAATCCATAAGTAAATATAGCTGCCATTCCTTTTATGTTTGCTCCGGCTTCTCGCAAAGCATCTACAGCTAATAAACTACTTTTTCCTGTACTGATTAAATCTTCTACAATTACTACGTTTTGTCCTTTTTGTAAAAAACCTTCAACTTGATTTTGGCGACCATGTTTTTTAGGTTCAGGTCGTACATAAACGAACGGTAAACCTAAACTTTCGGCAACCAAAATTCCAATTCCAATAGCTCCAGTAGCCACACCAGCAATAACATCCGGCTTTCCAAATTGTTTTTCGATGTGTTTGGAAAATTCATCCCGAACATAATTTCTTATGAGCGGAAAAGACAATATTAATCGGTTATCACAATAAATTGGTGATTTCCATCCTGAAGCCCATGTAAAAGGATTTCTTGGATTCAATTTAATTGCATTAATTTGCAAAAGCAATTCGGCAGTTTTCTCGGCGGTATCTTTATTAAATATCATAGTACAAATGTATAAAGTTTTTGTGAACGACAAACCACTTTTTTTGACAAATGAAATCTCAAAAGAGACTAATTTTCAATTGTTCTTATTGGAAAGTGTTGATATAGAGCAACTTATAGTTAAAATATTTCAAAATAAAATTCAGAAAGCCTATCTTTATCATCCGGATGAAAAGGAAATTATGAAAACTTTGAAATCTAAAATTCCTGTTTCAAAAGCTGGAGGAGGATTAGTCTATAATAAAAAAGGAGAGGTTTTGTTTATTTTCAGGGGCGGAAAATGGGATTTACCTAAAGGAGGTACTGAAAAAGGTGAGGATATTGAAGAAACCGCAATGCGTGAAGTTGAAGAGGAAACAGGCGTCAATCAATTAAGAATTACCAAAAAATTGCAAAAAACCTACCATGTTTTTAAAAGAAATGGTGTTTATAAACTAAAAATCACCCAATGGTTCGAAATGCAATCAGATTTTGAAGGAATTCCGGTTGGTCAAATTGAAGAAGGTATAGAAAAAGCAGTTTGGTTAAGTCCAAAAGAAATGCCCGAGATTTTAAAAAAATCCTATGAAAATATAAAATTATTATTTGAAGAGGAAACTGTTAAAGAATAGTCCGTTTTATTTGAAAACCTAAATTTCAAATAACTCTTAATTAATAACTCATAACTCATAATTCATTTTACCTTTGCAAAATGAATAAAAAACATCATTCCAATAATATACTTCTCAATTTAGGTATCGAAAACCTAAATGAAATGCAGGTTGTTGCTCAGGAAACCATTTTAAGCGACAATAATATTTTACTGCTTTCGCCAACAGGTTCTGGAAAAACATTGGCTTTTTTGTTGCCAATTTTAGAAATGCTGAAACCCGAAATTCTTTCTGTTCAATGCTTGATTCTGGTTCCATCACGTGAATTAGGTTTGCAAATTGAGCAGGTTTGGAAAAAAATGGGAACGGATTATAAAGTAAATGTTTGCTACGGTGGGCATTCCATCGATACTGAAATCAAAAATTTAAGTAATCCACCAGCCGTTTTAATTGGAACTCCAGGAAGAATTGCAGACCATATTGACCGTGGCACTTTTCGTTTAGACAAAATAGAAACCTTAATTCTGGATGAATTTGACAAATCTTTGCAGTTGGGTTTTCACGAGCAAATGTCTTTTATTATTGGAAAATTATCAAAACTGAACAAACGTGTTTTGGTTTCGGCAACTTCCGATATTGAAATTCCCAAATATACCAGAGTGGTTAATCCTACGATTTTGGATTTTATTCAAAATGAAGAAGAAACGAGTAATCTGGCTATGAAATTGGTTATTTCAAAAGAAAAAGACAAAATAGGAAGTTTATTCAACCTGATTTGTTCCTTAAAATCACAATCGGCAATTGTTTTTTGCAACCACAGAGATGCCGCTGAAAGAATTAGTGATACTTTGAATGAAAAAGGAATTTACGCCACTTATTATCACGGGGGAATGGATCAGGATGAACGAGAACGTGCTTTAATCCAGTTTAGAAATGGAAGTGTAAGTTATTTAATCACAACCGATTTGGCTGCCCGTGGTTTGGATATTCCTGAAATGAAACACGTAATCCATTATCATTTGCCTTTAAAGGAAGATGAATTCACCCATAGAAATGGAAGAACAGCCCGTATGCAGGCTTCCGGAACTGCGTATCTTATTGTAAATGATAGTGAGAAAAAGCTCGATTATGTTGATTATGGAATGGAAGTTTTAAAAGTGGAAAATACTACTACTTTGCCAAAACCACCTGAATTTCAAACAATCTACATTAGCGGTGGAAAGAAAAACAAATTGAACAAAATTGATGTCGTAGGTTTCTTTTCTCAAAAAGGAAAACTCGAAAAAGGCGATTTAGGCTTAATCGAAGTGAAAGATTTCATTTCGTTTGCTGCCGTAAAATTCAACAAAGTAAAAGACTTGCTTCATAACATAAAGGATGAAAAAATGAAAGGCAAGAAGTTTAAAATTGAAGTTGCCAGAAAGGTTATCAAGAAAGAAGAAGAATAATTAGTTTTCAGTTCTAAATAGGAGAATTATTTCCAAAAGTATTCATGAAAAAAGTATTCAATTTATTTGATTTCTCCCAAAAAGTAAATTACAAAACTGAAATTTTAGCGGGACTTACAGTAGCGATGACGATGATTCCTGAATCCTTATCATTTGCTATATTGGCAGGTTTTCCACCTTTGACGGGATTGTATGCCGCTTTTATAGCAGGTTTGGTTACAGCAATATTCGGAGGAAGACCTGGAATGATTTCCGGTGGAGCAGGGGCAACGGTGATTGTTTTGATCGCTTTAATGAAATCGAATGGTTTAGAATATGTTTTTGCTGCAGTCGCTTTGGCAGGTGTTTTGCAAATTTTGGTGGGCGTTTTTAAATTGGGGAAATTCATTCGTTTGGTTCCGCATCCTGTAATGTTTGGATTTGTAAACGGATTAGCCATCGTTATATTTATGTCTCAATTAGAGCAGTTTAAAACGATTGTTAATAACCAAAGTGTTTGGCTTTCCGGAAGTCCGCTATATATTATGCTGGGTTTAGTCGCTTTGACTATGGGGATTGTGTTGTTTGTGCCAAAAATAACCAAAGCAATTCCAGCTTCATTAATAGCAATTATTATAGTTTTTGTTTTGGTTTTTTTCTTGGGAATTGAAACCAAAACGGTAAAAGATATTGCTTCTATAAGTGGTGGTTTCCCACCATTTCACATTCCAAATATTCCAATTAATTGGGAAACTTTGCAACTCATTTTCCCTTATGCTTTGATTATGGCAGCCGTTGGATTAACGGAAGGTTTATTGACATTGAATTTAGTGGATGAGATTACGGAAACAAAAGGCAATGGCAATCGGGAATCTATAGCACAAGGAAGTTCTAATATTTTAAATGGTTTTTTCTTTGGTATGGGTGGTTGTCCTATGATTGCTCAAACTTTAGTGAATCTTTCAGCAGGTTCAAGAGCGCGTTTATCCGGAATTGTGGCTTCGTTGACTATTCTTTTGATCATTTTATTTGGTGCGCCAATTATTGAGCAATTGCCTATGGCGGCTTTGGTAGGAGTTATGATCATGGTTGCGATTGGAACGTTTGAATGGGCGAGTTTAAAAATAGTCAATAAAATGCCCAATCATGATGTATTTGTTGTGGTTATAGTAGCTTTAATAACTGTTTTACTCCATAATTTAGCTTTGGCAGTTTTAATTGGAGTTGTTATATCTGCTTTGGTTTTTGCCTGGGAAAGCGCCAAAAGAATCCGTGCTAAAAAATATATTGATGAGAACGGCGTAAAACATTATGAAATATATGGCCCCTTATTTTTTGCTTCAACCGCTGCATTTGCTGAAAAATTTGATGTGTCGAATGATCCTGGCGAAATAGTTATTGATTTCAAAGAAAGCCGAATTGCCGATATGTCAGCAATTGAAGCATTGAATGCAGTTACACAACGGTATAGTAAACTTGGTAAAAAAGTGCATTTGCGTCATTTAAGTCAGGATTGTATTAGTTTACTGAAAAATGCAGAAGCTATTATAGATATTAATATTGTTGATGACCAAGAGTATTCATTAAAAAAAACTAATATTTTAATAAGTGATAATTGAGTAAACTGCTGAAGCAATTACTAATATGTTAGTAAAAAAATAATTCAATTAAACTTGGATTTGTTTTTATTTATGTAATTTGTGACCAACAAAATAAAAATATGCTTTCAAAAGACAGCCTGCAATTTCTCGATGATTTAAAAGCCAACAATAATAGAGATTGGTTTTTGGAAAATAAAAAAAGATATGAAGTTTTCAAAAAAGACTATCACAAATTGGTTAGTGATTTTTTGGATGCCATGAAACCACTCGATCCTTCTTTGGAAATGTTGGAAGTCAAAAATTGTACTTTCAGAATCAATCGAGACATCCGATTTTCAAAAGATAAATCACCTTATAAAGATCATTTGGGAGTTTGGATTTCAAGTGGTGTTAAAGGAAATAATCGTTCCGGATATTATGTTCATATTGCAAGAAGCGGAAGTTTTATAGCAGGAGGATTTTATTGCCCTGAAGCGGAAGACTTGAAAAAAGTACGTAAAGAAATTGCTTTTTTTCATGATGATCTGGAAGAAATTATAAATAATAAAAGCTTCCAAAAAGAATTTGGTGATTTTGACCGAAACGAAAAAAACTTACTGAAAAATCCACCAAGAGGCTACGAAAAAGATCATCCAGCTATTGAATTTCTGAAATTAAAAAGTTTTGAAACTTCTCAAAGATTTGATTTTGAAGATATTCTAAAAGAAGATTTCGTGGCTAAAATGAGTAAAAAATTATTCGTATTAAAACCATTAAACGATTTCATCAATCGCGCATTAACTTCCGAAGACTAATTCTACAGCATGGAAAAACGAAAGATACTTTTTCTGGGAGAAACCTATAGGGCTGATGCTATAACCTGGATGAATGGTTTAAAAGAATTTGGTGATTTTGAAATTATCACATGGGAACTTAAAATGCCAAGTAATACTTTTTGTAGTCGATTATTACGAATATTCGAATTCAGCACTGCCTTATTTAAAATCAAGAAATTAATCAAAAAGCATCAACCGGATATGGTTATTGCAGAGAGGACCACGAGTTATGGTTTTCTAGCAGCATTATCAGGGGTAAAACCTGCAGCAATTGCCCAACAGGGAAGAACCGATTTGTGGCCTGAAAATTCCATTTCTTATCCTTTTAAAAAAGCGATTCAAAATTATGCTTTCAAAAAAGCTACTTTAATTCATGCCTGGGGTCCGGTAATGACAGTTTCGATGCGGAAAGCCAAAGTGAATATGGAAAAAGTATTGGTTTTACCAAAAGGAATCGATTTGGAACAATTTGGAAATATAAAACATTCTTCTACAGAAAAAGTTACGGCAATAGTAACCCGTTCTTTAATGCCAGAATACCGCCACGATACTATTTTAAAGGCTTTTGAAATTTTAAACCAAAAAGGGATAGATTTCGTACTTACTATTGTTGGAGATGGAAAATTATTACCAACTTTAGAAGAATTAGCAGTGAAGTTAAATATTAAAAACAAAGTCAATTTTACGGGAAGAATTCCCAATACCAAATTGCCAGAGTTGTTACAACAATCTGATTTTTATATCAGTATGCCAATAACAGAAGGGGTTTCGGCTTCTTTGTTTGAAGCTATGGCTTCTAATTGTTATCCGGTTGTGACTGATATTCCGGGAAATCAAAGCTGGATTAAGCATAAGGAAAATGGCCAGTTAATTATAATTGATGATTATCAAATGCTTGCGAATGAAATACTCTGGTCATTTAATAATAAAGAATATCGGGACGGTGCTGTTTTAAAAAACAGAAAGTTTGTAGAAGAAAATGCAGATTATAACATCAATATGAGTATCATTGCTGATAAGTATCACGAATTAATTAACACATTCAAAACTCAATAGCCATGTGTGGAATTAATGGAATCTTGCATTTACAGTCGCAGCAGAAAGTAGATGAACGCATTCTAACAAAAATGCGTGATTCATTGCAACATCGTGGTCCCGACGACAAAGGATTATTTATAGAAAATAATATTGGGTTAGGACATCGAAGACTTTCTATTCTGGATATTTCAGAAGCTGGACATCAACCGTTTCATTCGAATGACGGTCGCTATATTATGGTGTATAATGGCGAAATCTATAATTTTAAAGACTTTTATCCTGAACTAAAGAGTAGTGGATTTGATATTCGCACTAGTTCAGATACAGAGGTTTTATTAAAATTATTCGAATTGTACGGTACTAAAATGCTCAACCGCCTCAACGGAATGTTTGCTTTTGTAATTTGGGATAAAAAAGAACGAAAACTGACTGCAGTTCGGGACAGAATGGGAGTTAAACCTTTATATTATTCTATTTACAACGAAACTTTCTATTTCGCTTCGGAACAAAAAGCACTTTTCACGGCTGGTGTTCCACTAAAAATGGCGCAAGACGGATTAGAAGAATATATTTTCAACCGATTTGTGGCTGGTGAAAATACGCTGTATGAAAATGTAAAAAAAGTATTGCCGGGACACATTTTAACGATTCATGAAAGTGGAAAAGTTACGAATGAAAAATGGTGGGATTTGAAAACTGAAATTCAAAACCAGCCAAAAATCACAAATCCTGTGGAATGGTTTCGGGAGACTTTTGATGATTCCATAAAATTACGAATGGTCAGTGATGTTCCTGTGGGTGTTTTATTAAGTGGGGGATTAGATTCATCTTCGATTTTAGCTTCACTCAACCAACAGAATTATAAAGACGTCCAAACGTTTAATATTGGTTTCAAAGAAAAGGAACATAATGAATCGCATTTAGCCAAAACAATGGCAGATAAATTCCATTATGGTTTTCAAACCATGCAATTGGAAGATAACAATCTTTTTGAAAAGCTGGTAAGTTCTACTTATTTTCAGGATGAACCCATAATGCACCTGAGTGAACCTCATATTTTGGCATTGGCACAACTGGCAAAACCATCAGTAAAAGTGTTGCTCTCTGGAGAAGGTGCAGATGAATTAATGGGTGGTTATATACGATACAAAGCTTTGAAATATCCATCAATATTGAGTTCTATTGCAACAATTGCTCATTTGGATTATTTTACAACAAAACCTCGTTTTGAAAAGCTGGCTCGTTATTCTCAAATAAAAAATCCAAATGATTTAGTTATCTATAACGGTTCAAATATCTATCCAAAAGATATTTCTAAGAATTATGGAATCAATACGGAACCAAAGAACGAGTATAGGAATCAAATTCTGGAAGATGCAAAATCGTTGTATCCTAATAATTTGAGAAGACAAGCACTATATTTTGACCAGCATACCTATTTATGCTCTTTACTTGACAGAAATGACCGTTGTACGATGGGAGCTTCTATTGAGTGTAGAGAGCCTTTCTTGGATCAGAGACTCGTTTCAGGATTAGGCTCTTTAGACGATAAGTGGCTCTTTACAGGAAAAAAATGGAAATACATTCTGAAATCGGCTATGGCTGACCGTTTGCCAGAAGAAATTTTGAATTTCAAAAAAATAGGACTGAGTGTTCCCTGGGGAGATTATTTAATAAAAAGCCCCGGATTTATTGAGGAATTGGAGTCGTTTTCGAAAAGTGATTTATTTAGAATTCCTTATTTCGAAAATATTGATGCTAAGAAATTAGTCTTAAATTTAAGAAAAGGTGATACTAAAATGATTCCTTACATTATGCCAATGTTTATGATGCATATTTGGCTAAAAACGTATGCAAATAAATTTTAATACTTACTTTTGATCCAGATTCAAAACGCACTCCCTTTATGGAAATACAAACTAATTTTTCTCTAAAAAAATACAATACTTTTGGCATTGAAGCCAGCGCCAAAGAGTTCGTAGCCATTCATAATACAGCTGAATTAAGAACGGTTTTGGAACAAAATAAGTCCAAAAAAAAGTTCGTTCTGGGCGGTGGAAGCAATATGCTTTTGACCAAAAACATTGATGCATTAGTTATCCACCTCGATTTGAAAGGTAAAAAAATCATTAATGAGGACGATGATTTTGTTTGGGTCGAAAGTCAGGCTGGCGAAAACTGGCATGAATTTGTACTTTGGACTATTGACCAAAACTTTGGTGGACTGGAAAACATGTCATTAATTCCTGGAAATGTAGGCACAACTCCTGTGCAAAATATCGGTGCTTATGGTACTGAAATTAAAGACACTTTTGTTTCTTGCGAAACCATGGCAATCGAAAACCAGGAAATAAAAACCTTTACCAAAGACGAATGTCATTTTGGTTATAGAGAAAGTGTTTTCAAAAATGAAGTAAAAGACCAATATATTATTACTTCAGTAGTTTTCAAACTGACGAAACGTAATCATAAAATCAATGTTTCTTATGGAGACATTACAGCTGAATTAGCAAAAGCAAACATCACAAATCCCACTTTAAAAGATGTAAGTAATGCTGTAATTGCTATTCGCCAGAGTAAATTACCTGATCCAAAAGAATTAGGAAACAGTGGAAGTTTCTTTAAAAATCCAATTCTTTTGAAATCCGATTTCGAAAAAATTCATCAGCAATTTCCAGAAATGAAATATTATGACGTTTCCGAAACTGAAGTAAAAGTTCCTGCTGGCTGGCTTATAGAACAAGCAGGATTTAAAGGAAAACGTTTTGGAGATGCAGGAATTCACAAGAATCAGGCTTTGGTATTAGTGAATTATGGCAATGCGACAGGACAGGAGATTCTGGATGTTTCAAAAACTATTCAAGAGACTATTTTCAAGACTTTTGGCATTCATATTGAAGCCGAAGTGAACGTGATTTAGAGTCGGAATTTCAGAATTCAGATTTAAATTTTAGAATAAATAATCTGAAAGTAATTATCGTTTATCTATGGTTAATTGACAATTGATAATTACCTTTGCGACACTCGAAAAATCGGTATTTAAAACAAGCCAAGCCTATATGTTAATCTATATTTTATATTTTTTTATTGTTATAGTTGCTGTTCAAATTGCGTACTATTTGTTTGTTTTTGGAAAATTTGCCTTTGGAAAGATGCAAGATTCAGCCCCAAAAAGAATTTCTATTTCCGTGATTGTTTGCGCTAAAAATGAAGAAGAAAATGTAAGTCGTTTTGTTCCCTTACTAGCTGAACAAAATTATCCTGATTATGAAATCATATTGATTGACGATGCTTCCAGCGATAATACATTAGAGATTTTCGAAGAATTTGAAAAACAATATTCTAATGTCAGACTGGTAAAAGTAAAAAATAACGAGGCATTTTGGGGTAACAAAAAATACGCTTTGACATTAGGAATAAAAGCTTCCAAAAAAGATTATTTACTATTTACTGATGCTGATTGTTTTCCTGCTTCAAAAGATTGGCTTACATCAATGAGTTCTCAATTTACGATGCAAAAAACGGTAGTTTTAGGTTATGGAGCGTATGAAAAAATTGCAGGTTCATTTCTGAATAAAATTATCCGTTTTGAAACTTTACTTACAGCAGTTCAATATTTTTCCTGGGCTAAAGTAGGTCGTCCTTATATGGGAGTTGGTCGTAATTTGGCTTATAAAAAAGAAGAATTCTTCAATGTAAATGGGTTTATAAGTCACATTCAGGTTCGTTCAGGTGACGATGATTTATTCATCAATCAGGTGGCTACGGGCAAGAATACGACGATTTCTTATTCACCGGAAAGTTTTACTTATTCACAGCCAAAAACAAAATTCAAAGATTGGTTCACCCAAAAAAGAAGACACGTTTCTACGGCAAAATTGTACAAACCATTTGACAAAATGCAACTGACCGTTTTTTATATTTCACAATTACTATTTTTTATTTTTGCCATTATTCTACTGGCTTTTCAATACCAATGGATTATTGTTTTAAGTTTGGTGGGATTCCGCTATTTGTGTACTTGGATTATCTTGGGATTTTCTGCAGGAAAACTAAAAGAAAAAGATGTGATGTATTGGTTTCCGATTATTGAAATTGTGCTTATCTTCACACAATTGAATATCTTTATCACAAATATTTTCTCAAAACCTGTATATTGGAAGTAAAAAAACAAATAGAAAAAGCGAAAAAAGGTGATCAAACTGCCTTTACTTTTCTATTGGATTTCTATTGGAATGAGGTATATGGTTTTATGCTAAAACGCACAGAAAATGAGACTAATGCCGAAGATATTACCATTGAGACTTTCTCCAAAGCTTTTGATAAAATAGCTAGTTATAATTCCGAATTTCAGTTCAATACATGGTTGATTGCTATTGCCAAAAATGTTCATATCGATATATTACGAAAAAAGAAGACCAGTCTTTTTATCGAAATTACTGATGATGAAGACCAGCAAGCCTACAATATTGCCGACACTACTCCGTCGGCAGAAGATGAATTGATTACAGAACAAAATCTTTCTCAGTTATTGCAATTCATCAAGGAGCTCAAACCTCATTATCAGGAGGTAATTCAACTTCGTTATTTTCAGGAAATGAGCTATCAGGAAATCGCCAACAAAATTGACGAACCACTTAGTAACGTTAAAATAAAACTCCTTCGCGCTAAAAAATTATTGGCAGAAATTATTCAGGATAAAAGATAATTATTTTACCATCTCTACATTTTAATTGTTTCAAAGGATAAAATACAAATTGTAATATTTGTAAAATATCAAGTAATCCCCGAAAACAAAGACACTCTTTCTTCTTGTTAAAATAATTTAAAAATAATCATCATTTTATATATTAAACTGAATATCTTTTACGTTATATGTTAAAAGAATGTCGCCTATGATTCTATAAATACTTTAACTTCTAAAACCACAAATTATGTCTAGATTAAGTATTTTCGAAACCCGTTGGATTGATCTTGTTTTTGAAAACAGAAACAAAGAATACGGTGCCTACCAATTGCGTCGTGAAAGCGTAAAATCTTCCTTCACTGCTCTTTTTATGGGATTGTTATTTGTAGCTTCAATTGGAGCAATTCCAACAATTTCCAGTTATTTTAATACAGAAGTAATACCTGATATACAAACTCCGGAATGGGAAGAAACAATTATACAAGTGACTGATTTAGATAGACCCAAACCAAAAAATGAAGCACTTCCCCAAACAGAAACCGAAGTACAAGCTGCACAACCACTAATTACCCAGCCTGTTCTTCGAGACCCGGTTATTGTAAGCCCAAATCAGGCAAGCCCTGAAGTGCCTATCAATACTCAAATCACAAATACAATAAGTAATCCCACTGAAGGTACAGGAACAATAGGAAATCCAGTTGCTGCTTCGGGGCCTGGAACAGGAATTATTGGAGTAACTGATACGGGTGCTGGTAAAGAAACTACCTCTATTGTAAATGCATCTATACTAGACAAAATGCCGGAATTTCCAGGCGGAATGGATCAATTTTACAAATACGTAGGTAATAATTTCGAAAAACCTGAAATTGATGCGATGGGTAATATTAAAATTTATGTGTCTTTTGTTATTGAAAAAGACGGAAGCATGACGGATATTAAAGTCCAAAAAGATCCTGGCTATGGTTTGGGCAGAGAAGCAGTTCGTGTTTTAAAATCTTTAAAAACCAAATGGAGTCCTGGTATACTAAATGCAAAAGCGGTTCGAACAGCCTATAACCTGCCAATAGTAATTAAAATCAATGAATAATTAATAATATAAGAAACAAAAAGCAGAACTGAGAAGTTCTGCTTTTTTGTTTTAAGCTTATACTGACTTTATTTTTTTGTAGTAGTCTTTTTTGTAGTTGTCTTCTTAGTGGTGGTTTTTGTCTTAGCAGCAACTGGCATTTTATGTACATAAGGTTTATACAATCCTTCTTTTTGTGCTCTTTTCTTAGCACTTTCAGCTCTTTCTTTTGGATCTGGGTGTGAACTCATCATTCGGGTCAAAAAATCACTTTGAGTTCCTTCACTTGATTTTGCCAAAATAGAAAAAGCGGATTCAACTGCATTCACGTTATAGCCATTTTTCTTCATAAATTCATAAGCAAAATCATCTGCTTCTGACTCTTGTTTTCTGCTGTGTTTACTATCTATCATAGCACTGCCAATTTTTCCTAACTGGCTGGCGGATAATGTTTCAATTGTAGTTGATTGTGAAGCAACGCCATCAATTAATGCTTCTTTTTGATAAGCAGCTTTTACAGCATCTCTTGAATCATGATTCACAACGTGACCAATTTCATGACCAATAACAACAAGTAATTCATTATCGTCCATAATATCCATTAATCCAGTATAGACACGAACACTTCCATCTGCAGTGGCAAATGCATTTACTTCTTTTAACACATATACCTTATAGTTTAAAGTTAATCCATAAGCATTGGTATATTTTCCAAAAATCTTGTTTAATCTGATAGTGTAGGGGTCTTTTGGACCAGCAATTATATGTTCAGCATCCATTTTATCAACAGCTGCTTTCGACATCTGAGCTGCTTCAGCATCACTAAAAGTTAAACCAGCATATCCTTTTTGAAGAGCTCCCATGGCTTTTTCACCAAGATTAATTTGAGCATTGGTACTTGAAAAACCAAAAATAACTAATAATATAACTAAAAATATAGATTCTTTTTTCATCTGTTTAAATATTAATTTTTAAAGAGCAAAGATACTATAAGTTTGGACTTACTAAAAGCAGTTTGACAATTTTGCCTAAATTAATATGAAACAAGATGGAGTAATGAGGTTGTGTAATATGTTCTCTTTTGATGTTAAAAAAAAGTTAAACAAAAATTAAACAGTTGTTTAAATTAAACAGTTGTTTAATTTTGTGCCATAAATTTAGAAACTGTGAAAAACGATTTAAACGATAAACAAATTCAGATTCTGGAGGTAGCCGAAAATCTTTTTGCGGAAAAAGGTTTTGACGGCACTTCAATTAGGGATATTTCAAAAATGGCGAAGATTAATGTGGCTATGGTTTCCTATTATTTTGGAAGCAAAGAAAAATTGTTAGAATCATTAATATTATTTAAAACTTCAGGACTCAAAGAACAGTTAGTACACTTAATTGAAGAAAATCTGGAACCTGTAGAAAAAATAAACAGGCTGATTGATCTTTATATCAATAGACTGAATTGCAACAGGGGAATTTATAGAATTCTGCATTTTGAACTAGCTTCGAAAAAAAGAGTTTTAGAATTGGAGTCTTTCACAGAAATAAAAAAATCCAATTTAAGGTCTTTGGAACTCATTATTAAAGAAGGCCAAGCCAAAGGAGTTTTTAGAAAGGATGTTATTATTCCTTTAATAACACCAACCATCTTAGGAACTTATTTTCATTTTCAGATGAACAAACCATTTTTTGAAGACTTATTAAATCTGAAAACAGAAGAAGCCTACAACAATTACATACAAACAGATTTGACCAAACACATTCAGCAAACCATTAAAGCACTCCTAGTATATGAAAATTAAACAATTAGTACTCATTGGTATTTCTTTAATTGGAATAACATCAGTAACAGCACAGGAAAAAACCAGTTTAACACTAGACGAGGCGGTTCAGCTGGCATGGACAAAAAGTAACGAAGTTAACCTCGCTAACACTCAGGTAAACACGAAAAAATACGAATTCCAAACGGTAAAAAACAACCAATATCCCGATTTTAAAATATCCGGACAATACCAGCGTCTGACAAAAGCTTCGGTAGAAATTGCAAATGCAGATCCGAATGCAGCACCAATTCCTGCTCCTGAGCAATTGATGCTGGCACAAGCGACGGCTAGTTTACCAATATTTGCAGGATTCAAAATTCAGAACAGTATTAAATTATCTGATAATTTATATCAGGCAGAAAATGCTTATGCTGCTAAGACAAAAGAAGACATTACGATGCGAGTGGTGAGTTATTACACTGCTTTGTACAAGGCGCAAAAAACATTAGATCTGTTGAATGAAAATCAAAAAAGTGCCAAACAGCGTGTAACTGATTTTATCGAATTAGAAAAAAATGGAATTATTCCAAGGAATGATTTATTGAAAGCCCAATTATTGGTTTCCAGAACTCAATTATCTATTGATGAAGCTGCTAATAATCTAAACAATATTAATTTCTACTTAACGACTTTACTGAAATTAGATCCTGCAACAAAACTAGTGGTTAACGAAAGTGATTTCTTCAAATTAAAAACAGACAATGCACCAACATCAGATGCTTCGGCATTGGCAAACAGAAAAGATTTAGAAGCTATTCATTTCCAGCAAAAAGCCAGTGAAGCGAATATCAAAATAGCCAAAGCGGCTTATTATCCCTCGATTTCCTTATTGGGTGGCTATACTGCATTGGATTTAAAAGATATTGTTACTGTAAAATACGCTATGAATTTTGGAGTAGGGGTATCTTATGATTTAGGCGGAATTCTAAAAAACAAAGCGCACGTAAAAGTAGCAGAAAGTCAAGCATTGGAAGTTAAAAACTCAGAAGCTATCTTAACCGACCGTATTAAAAACGAAGTTCAGAAAGCATTGGAAGATTATGATTTAGCCATCAATCAAAGTGTGGTTTATGATGAAGCCGTTCAACAAACTGCGGAAAACTTCAGAATTGTAAAAGACAAATTCGATAACGGTTTATCTGACACCAATGATTTGGTAGATGCCGATGTTGAAAACCTTTCTGCCAAAATCAATACAGCAGTTTCCAAAGCAAACATCATTCAAAAATACTACGAATTACTTTCGGCAACAGGACAAATAACACAATCATTCAATCTTTCTAAAATACAATAATAACCACCATGGAAAAGAAAAAAACAAATACCAAATTCATCATCATAATCTCTGTTTTAGTTTTAGTACTTGGAACATACGGAGTTTCAAAATACATCCATTCTATCTCTCACGAAGAAACAGATGATGCTCAGATAGAGAAAAAAATGAACCCAATTATCTCCAGAGTTCCGGGATACATCAGCAAGGTTTATGTAAAAGACAATGATTTTGTAAAAAAAGGAGATACTTTATTCACCATTGATCAAAGAGATTATCAGTTAAAAATTGATGAAGCCAATGCTGCTTTATTAGGTGCAGAAGGTCAATTTGAAGCTGCAAAAGCTGATATTGGAAGTGCTAATGCCAATATTTCGGTATCTGATGCCAATATGAAATCGGCAAGCGGTTCTATTGAAAGTGCTAAGATCAGATTAAGACAAATTACCAGCGATTACAACCGTTACAACAATTTATACAAATCACATACTATCACAAAACAGCAATACGAACAAGCATTGGCTGCCAAAGACGAAGCGGAAAGTCAGGTTCGTGTTTTGGAACAACAGCAAAGAGCCAGTTCTTACCAAAAATCGGTGATTCAATCTAAATCTAGAGTTTCTGACAAGCAAACGGAAGTGGCTGCAGCCAATATCAAAAGAACTAAAACATTATTAGACGTTGCGAAGTTAAACCTTACTTATACTGTGATTACAGCCGCTATTGACGGTCAGGTTTCTAAAGTGGATATTCAGCCGGGACAATTGGTTCAAGCAGGACAATCGTTGTTTTATATTATCAACAATAATGAAGCCTGGGTTGTGGCGAATTTTAAAGAAACCCAATTGAACAAAATGATTATTGGTCAAAAAGTAAGTTTAAAAGTAGATGCTTATCCTGATTATGAATTCAAAGGAGTTGTAACATCTTTTTCTCCGGCAACAGGATCTCGTTTTTCTTTGTTACCGCCTGATAACGCAACAGGAAACTTCGTAAAAACGATTCAAAGATTACCCGTAAAAATCAGTCTGGATACAACCAACGATCCTGAGAAAGTAAAATTATTACGCCCGGGAATGAATGTTGACGTAGACGTACATTTGAAGTAAGATTTTAGATTTCAGATTTTAGATTTCAGATTTTGAAAGCCTAAAATCAAAAAAATCTAACTATCCAATTTTATAATTTATAAAAATGACAAAAGTACAAGCAGCAGATGACGATTTAGTAGAATACGGATACAGACGTGTTATCATTACGATTACGGCAGTACTTTGTGCGCTGTTGGAAATCGTTGATACCACGATTGTAAACGTAGCGCTGACGGATATGCGAGGTAGCCTTGGTGCTACCTTGACCGACGTAGCCTGGGTAATTACAGCTTATGCCATTGCGAATGTTATTGTAATTCCAATGACGAGCTGGCTATCACAGCAATTTGGAAGACGTAATTACTTTGTAGCCTCGATTATACTTTTTACAGTATGTTCCTTTTTGTGTGGAAATGCCACTAACATTTGGGAACTAGTAGCCTTTCGATTTATGCAGGGTATTGGCGGAGGTGCTTTATTGGTAACCGCTCAGACCATCATTACAGAAAGTTATCCTGCTGCCAAACGTGGAATGGCTCAGGCTATTTACGGAATGGGTGTAATTGTGGGACCAACATTGGGACCACCATTAGGAGGTTATTTGGTAGAACATTATTCCTGGCCTTATATTTTTTATATCAACATTCCGTTGGGAATTATTGCCACCATTTTGGCTATTTCTTTCGTAAGAAGTCCTAAATATGGCGAAAAACTGAAAGCCAATCAGGTCGATTGGTGGGGAATTATACTCCTTGCCACTTTCATTGGTTCATTGCAATTTGTATTGGAACACGGGCAACAGGACGATTGGTTTGATGATAATTTAATTACTGGTTTAAGTGTTCTAAGTATTTTTGGTTTGATACTGTTCATTTGGAGGGAACTCACCTATAAACATCCTATTGTAAATTTGAGTGTGCTAAAAGATGGAAACCTCCGAATCGGAACCGTTATGTGCTTCATTCTTGGTTTTGGATTGTATGGTTCGACTTTAATTATACCAATTTACACGCAATCAGTTTTGGGATGGACAGCAACACAAGCAGGATTATTATTAATTCCAGGTTCGATAACTACGGCTTTTATGATGCCAATAGTGGGGAATCTGATTCAAAAGGGAGTTCCTCAAGGCTATATGGTAGCGGTAGGATTTTTAGTTTTCTTCTTCTTTACACTGATCATGCATAATAATATGACTCCCGATACCGGAGAAGAGCATTTATTCTGGCCTTTGATTTTAAGAGGAATCGGATTGGGATTGCTTTTCGTACCCATAACCACGCTCTCCCTTTCGACCCTAAAAGGAAAACATATTGGCGAAGGTGCCGCTTTTACAGGAATGATGCGTCAATTGGGTGGGTCATTCGGAATTGCTATCATTACGACATTCATCACCCGTTGGAGTCAGGAACACAGGGTCAATTTACTTACTTATTTAGACCCAAGTAAATATGAAGTACAACAGCGAATTTCGGCTTTGCAAAGAGGTTTTATGTCGAAAGGTTTTAGCAGTAACGAATCTTTGCAAAAAGCGTATCAGGCTTTGGATTATACGGTATTAAAACAAAGTACAGTTCTGGCGTATATGGATGTTTTCCTTTATTTAGGAATTCTATTTTTATGTTGTATTCCGATTATTTTCTTTATCAAAAGAGGGAAAAATAAAATCAATCCTGCTGATGCGATGCATTAATCAGTTTGCACTGTTCGGTATTCAGACAGCATGAAAAAAGCTCCGAATCCACTTATTGAATAGTGAATTCGGAGCTTCTTTTATAAGAAAACTGAGGCCTTTATTATCCTTATCTGGCAAAAAAGCCTCCGAAGACAACAAGAACTTGTCCGAAGACTGTAATTGATAGTCAGAAGTATGTAAAAGACTTTCCGAAGATTCCATCAGGGAGTCCGAAGATTGTTTCCAGCACTCAGAAGCTTCCATCAGGGGATACTTTTTTCTGCGGACACCCTATTTTATTGGGCGGAGCATGAAAACGTGTAAAATGAATAAAATTTGTGATTTGTAGTAAGTAACTATTATTTTCTATATTTGAAAAAGAGAATAAAGAGAGATTTGTAAGGTCAAATTATTAAGATTAGAGTTGGATTGAAATGTTTTTAGTAGACTTAACAAAAAAATCCAACCTTTTCATTCGTTTTTACATCTAAGTAATAAAAATTAAACAATGAAAAAAACACTAACACTTACCATATTACTTTTATTACTACATAATTTGAACGCACAGACTATTCATGATACTATTTTTAATAACGTGCTTTTGATACAAAAGGAAAATGTAACTACAAATGGATATGATTTTCTAATTGACATTCCGATTAAAGTACAAAAAACACAGATTATTATTTTTAATGATGATGAACGTATTCCTGTAAAATTATTTTTTGAAAGAAAATCTTTTATGTATGAGCAAAATGAAATTTTATTGATTACAAAAGATCGGGAATATTATAAGAGTATAAGAGAAAGTGAAAGAGAAACCGGTTATCATTTACGTCCTGTGAGGCAAAACAAATTTTATTATATTCAAAGAAATGGAAATAATACCAAAGTAGATAGTATCAGTGTCAGAACAGATGATCCTTTCAAACCAATAATACTGAATTTTAAAAATCCTGAACTAAAAAAAAACGAAGTAAAATATTATTATCAGGAATGTTATGGTTCTAGTTGTTGTCCGAGAGATGCAAATTGGAATTTTAAAAAAGAAGGAGATTTACAGAAAAATAATTTTAACAATAAGTATAAAGTAAATATATACAAAAGTGTTTATAGAGGAGTTTTAGGAAAAGAAGGTGAACATTGTGATTATTTTACACTCAATGATTTAAGCAATGAACAAAAAATTGACTTTATGCTCTTGCCACCAGCGTCAAGTTTGATAAATTTGAAAAATAAAGACATTGTAAAGTTTCCCTTTATTATTTTACCCTCTGTTATCAATACAATAAATCCAAATCTCCAAAAAGTTCCTTAAAACAACCATTCTAAAACATAAATTCTGACTTCTGAACACTGCAATCTACCTCGTAAAAACTAAACTATTCCCTTTCGAAAGATTAGCATCAAATTGATAGCCTTCATAGTTGAAACCTTTCAAATCATCAATCGTTTCAGCATTGGTATCAATGATGTAACGCACCATCAACCCTCTCGCCTTCTTGGCAAAAAAGCTGATTATTTTTAGTTTACCGTCTTTGTAATCCTTGAATTCCGGAGTGATAACAGGAACTTTCAATGCTTTCACATCTACTGCCGAGAAATATTCGTTGCTCGCCAAATTCACAAACAACTCCCCTTTTTGAAGCTCTTTGTTTAAAGCTTTGGCAATAATCGGTTTCCAAAAATCATATAAGTTTTTGCTTTCGCCAATGGGTAATTTGGTTCCCATTTCCAAACGGTATGCCTGCATCAAATCCAATGGTTTCAGGAGTCCGTACAAACCCGATAAGATTCGTAAACGGTCCTGCAAAAGATCCAGTTTTTCTAGTGGAATCGAATAGGCATCCAAACCTGTATAGACATCGCCATCAAAAGCAAAAACCGCAGGACGTGCATTTGCCGGAGAAAAAGGCGTTTTCCAGTCTTTGTTATGTTGCCAGTTCAGATCAGCCAATTTATCTGAAATATCCATTAATTCTGAAAGTTCCTTTGGGGATTTTTGTTTCAGCACTTTATGCACCTGTCTCGATTCTTTTAGAAATAAAGATTCTGAAAAAGCAGGTGTTGGCAAGGCTTTCTCAAAGTTTAAGGATTTGGCTGGCGATAGTACGATTTTCATATTTAATTGGCTCTTGATTGAAAGTTTCAAAAGTACAAATTGAAAAACCGAATTTACATAGATAGAAAATTAGTTTTTATTGATTTTTTCAACACAAATCCCACAAATTATTTTTTAAATTTACCAAATATATTTACAAATAGAATCTGCTTAATCTGCAAAATCTGCGTACCAGTTTACTCAAGCAGATTAAGCAGATTTTCGAAAGTGAATATCACTTATAAATCATCCCTTTTACAATGAACAACAAACCCCTTTGGAATATCCTTTTATCTGATCTTGTCAATAAAAATAAATTTATAGAAACCGTACTTTCAGGAAGAAGCAGTGATGAATTGGCAATATACAATAACTTAAAAGGGATTCTGTTTTCAGATATAACCATTCAAAAATTCATAGAACGAGAAGAACAATACGAAACACTCGAAACTACTTCTAGCCGAAGATTACGAACCCATTCGGCAGGCGAACAAAAGAAAGAATTCTTAAAGTACTGTTTAAATCAAAATCCGGATTACATTATTTTAGATAATCCTTTCGATCATTTAGACCACCCTTCTCGAAAAGAATTGGCAAAGTCTATAGAAGAATTATCAAATAGTTTAGGCTTTATCCAATTGGTAAACCGTTCCGAAGATTTGTTATATTTTATCGAAAACAAAGCACAAATAATTGATGATACTTTTGATTTAAAACCAATTAAAAGTTCTACAAACAATACTAAAAGAATCCAGCCAGCGGGAATTCCAAAACCAGTACATTCATTTGACAACAAAGAAAATGTGCTTATAAAAATGGACGGCGTTTCGGTAAGTTATGGCGAAAGACCCATTATCAATTCTATTTTCTGGACGATTAAACAAGGAGAATTTTGGCAGTTGGTTGGTCCAAATGGTTCTGGGAAAAGCACCATTTTATCAATGATTACAGGTGAAAATCCAAAAGGCTACGGACAGGAATTATACCTCTTCGGAAAGAAAAAAGGAAGTGGAGAAAGCATTTGGGACATCAAGAAAAATATCGGGATTTTCTCCACTTCTATGACTCATTTATTCAAAAGAAATCACACTCTGGAACAAATGATTCTGTCGGGATTTTTTGATTCCATTGGATTATACACACAGCCTACCATCCTGCAAAAACAAATTGCAGACCAATGGCTATCGGCAATTCAAATCAGTCATTTGCGAAATAAAAATTTCAATCAGCTTTCGTTGGGATTGCAAAGAGTCGGACTCATCATTCGAGCCGTTATCAAACATCCGCCTTTGATCATTCTTGACGAACCTTTAGAAGGTCTTGATGATAACAATTCCACTTTAGTCATTGACCTGATCAACATCCTGCTTCAGGAAACCAATATGACGATTATTTATGTTTCCCATCGAATTGAACCAAGACTAAAACCAACTTCTGTTTTTGAATTGATTCCTTCGGAAACTGGGTCTGTGGGGAGAATAAAAACGAATTTGTAGTTGAATTTCCAAACATACTAACTCAATAAAACTAAATCACAATTGAAAATCAACTTTATACTTTTACTTAAAATTTTAATTTTAGAAATTGCTTATTTTTACTTAATGCTCTTCATTTTGATATTTTCATTATTTCTGTATTTTGGATCTGGTGCAGGTGCAAGTAGTCCAACTGCAAATATTTGCGGAGTAATTACAGGTTATATTTTAGTAGTTCCAACTCTAGTATTCAATTTATATAAAATGGTAAAACTCTATAAAATATCTTTTACTGATTTTATAAGTTTCTTAATTGCAGAAATAATAATGGTTTTATTTTTTGCTTATCAAATCTATACAAATGGAATTTTATCGTAAATTATACATTATATTGATAGTCAAACTAAATACTATTTCCCCTTACCTTTACGTTATTAACCTTACCAATAAATTTAAATTCTAATAGTTATGGCAAAATCACACATTTATCCAGGAGCCAATTCGCTTAATCCTTACATCAACATTAAAGGCTGCAGCGAGGCAATTGAATTTTACAAAAAGGCATTCGGAGCAATCGAAAAATTGCGATTGGTAATGCCCGATGGCACAGTTGCCCACGCAGAATTAGACATTGAAGGTTCACTACTAATGATGGCAGAAGAAAACCCGGACTGGGGAACTAAAAGCCCAGAAACATTAGGAGGAAATCCACTAACAATTGGTTTATACGTACCGGATGTTGACCAATCCTTTCAAAGAGCAATCGACGCAGGAGCAAAAGAATATATGCCTTTAAAAGATGAATTTTACGGTGACAGAGTAGGGCAGGTCATCGATCCATTTGGGTATAGATGGATGATAGCCACACACAAAGAAGTTGTCCCGCAAGAAGAAATGCAAACACGAATGGACAAAATGTTTGCTGAATATTCAAAAAAAGACTGTTAAACAAAAAAGCCCCAATTGGGGCTTTTCTATTTTTCCATTCTTAACAACTTTGTCAAAGTTCTTAACTTTAACAAAGGTTAAAAAATCCGTTTTTATCCGTCTAAATCCGCGTCATCCGCGTTCCAATTTCTATTCCTCCACTTCGTTAGCGTGCGTTTTAGAATACCCTCTCCATTTCTCAATACAATCCTGAAAATCCTGTGGCAATTCAGTATCAAAACGCATATATTCTCCCGTATTAGGATGAATAAACCCAAGGGTTTTAGCGTGTAAAGCCTGACGTGGCAAAGCCTTGAAACAGTTTTCTATAAACTGTTTGTATTTGGTAAACGTAGTTCCTTTCAAAATCAAATGGCCTCCATAACGCTCATCATTGAAAAGCGGATGACCAATATGTTTCATGTGTACGCGAATTTGGTGTGTTCTTCCCGTTTCCAAAATACAGGAAACCAAAGTCACATAACCAAAGCGCTCCAATACTTTATAATGTGTAACAGCAGGTTTTCCAATTTCAGGATCGGCAAAAACCGCCATTTGCATACGGTCTTTTACGTGACGGGCAATGTTTCCTTCAATCGTTCCTTCATCTTCAATTACATTCCCCCAAACTAAAGCGATGTATTCTCTTTCGGTAGTTTTGGCTTCAAACTGTTTGGCAAGATGCGTCATAGCCGCTTCCGTTTTGGCAATTACCAAAAGTCCCGAAGTATCTTTATCAATTCGGTGAACCAATCCCGGACGTTCGCTGCTGTTCATTGGCAGATTCTCAAAATGATACGCCAAAGCGTTCACCAAAGTTCCCGTGTAATTCCCGTGACCCGGATGAACCACAAAATCAGGTGGTTTGTTTACCAATAAAAGTGCATCATCTTCATAGACAATATCCAACGGAATATTTTCAGGATCTACCCTATTTTCAAACGGCGGATGCGACAACATAATGCGTATCACATCCAAAGG
Organism: Bacteroidota bacterium; assembly: GCA_040387175.1. GTDB lineage: Bacteria > Bacteroidota > Bacteroidia > Flavobacteriales > Flavobacteriaceae > Flavobacterium. The sequence continues at coordinate 341,956 of JAZKED010000006.1, forward strand.
TTTTACTTTATAATTCGATTTTACGGGAATATCATTCACATAAATATCGCCGGCAGTAGCCGCATTTTGGATTTTATTTCGGGTAGCATTCGGAATCATATTCATCAAATACTTGTCGATCCTCAAAAACTCTTGGCCTTTAGGAACGTCAAATCGATAATGTTCAAATAATTCGTCTTCTAAATCCTCTGTAGTATCAATATTATTGTTCATTTGGTAATTCCTCAATTGGTGTTGTGGCTGTAGAGTCCACTTCTTCTACATAACTTTCTTTTCCGTCGCCCAATACCAAATCAATTTTGGAAGCTTTCAAAACGCGATCGCCAGGTTTAACATTTCTTCCTTTGCAACGCATTTCCAGAACCATATCTTTTCCAAGATTCGGAATATACGTAATCGTTCCTTCTTCAAGACCCAAAGCTTTCAATGTTGGCACCGCTTCACGATACGTTTTATCAATCAAATCAGGAATTTTTACAGACGAAAAACCCGAAGCATTAATCTTGATATATACTTTTCTACCTACTTTTACTTTCGCACCCGGTAATGGATCCTGCTCCACCACACTAAATTTAGGATAGGCACTGTTGTAATCCACACTATCCAAAAGCACATAGTCTAAATCTAATTCATCCAGTTTTTCTTCTACTTGCTCCTCGGTTAGTTTCGCCAAATTAGGCACCGTGATTTCGTGACCGTGATCGGTAGTGAAAGTTAACCAATGCATAAACAAATAAGCCAAAACAGCAAGAATAACAAGAGCTGCTGCTGCTTGTCCAAAAAACACACGACTTTTAAGATAATTACCTAAACTCATAAAATTTATTTTTATAAGTCACAAAGATAAACCTATTTCGTTCCAAAAAAAATTCTAATTTTGTTAATAGTTTTCAGGAGCTATTCCCGCTATCCGTTGCAAACGAAGTTCACTGATCTCCGACAACAAATAGAAGCTAGTGAAGTAATCTTTTCTTTTTTAAAGAAAAAAACAAAAGGATTTTCACTACTATCGGGGCTAGGGCATCCCTCTAACAACAACATATTTTATCTAAAACAAAAAACCAAGACCTTACATATGAAAAACATTGCCATCATAATGGGCGGATATTCAAGCGAATATAAAATATCCTTAATCAGCGGAAACGTAGTTTATAAATTTCTTGACAAAACCAAATACAATGGATTTCGCATCCATATTTTCAAAGAAAAATGGGTGTATGTTGACGATAATGACGCTGAATTTCAAATAGACAAAAATGATTTTTCAACAACAGTTAACGGATCCAAAATCACTTTCGACTGTGTTTTCAACGCTATTCACGGAACTCCGGGCGAAGACGGATTGATGCAGGCGTATTTCGAATTAATCGGAATGCCTCAATCTTCCTGCGACTATTACCAAGCTGGGTTAACGTTCAACAAACGTGATTTGCTTTCTGTTTTAAAACCTTACGGAATCAAAACTGCCAATTCTTATTATTTGAATAAAGGCGACAAAATCGATACTGCCGAAATTGTAAAAAACCTTGGTTTGCCTTGTTTCGTTAAACCAAACAAATCAGGTTCCAGTTTTGGAATTTCAAAAGTAAAAACCGAAGCCGAATTACCAATCGCCATCGAAGTGGCTTACAAAGAAGACAACGAAATCATCATCGAAAGTTTCCTTGACGGAACTGAAGTTTCTGTTGGAGTGATCAATTACCAGGGAGAAATAATCGTTTTACCCATAACCGAAATTGTTTCCGAAAATGATTTCTTTGATTACGAAGCTAAATATCAGGGAAAATCACAGGAAATCACACCTGCCAGAATCTCAGATGAAATGACCAAAAAAGTGAGCGACGCAGCCAAACGTGCTTACGAAGTTTTAAAAATGAAAGGTTTCTCCAGAAGCGAATTCATCTTTGTAAACGGAGAGCCACACATGCTGGAAATGAACACCATTCCTGGCCTTACAACCGAAAGTTTAATTCCGCAACAAGCCAAAGCAGCAGGAATTTCATTGACAGATTTGTTTACCAATGCTATTGAATTGAGTCTTAAAAACTAAACAATTATGAAAGAAATTTTTGAATGGAATAGAATATTTTATAATGATTTGCCAGAGAATTTTATTTTAGAAGTTATATTTCGTTCAACTGTAATGTTCATCATTTTATTGTTGACATTAAAATTAGCAGGAAAACGCGGTGTAAAACAATTATCCATTTTTGAAACCGTCATCATTATCGCATTAGGTTCTGCCGCGGGAGATCCTATGTTTTATGAAGACGTAGGGATTGTGCCTGCCGGAGTAGTTTTTCTGGTTATCATTATTTTATACCGTTCAGTTACCTGGCTTACAGGAAAAAGTAAAAAATTCGAAGAATTCATAGAAGGAAAAACAGAATGTCTTATTAATGAAGGAAAATTTTCTGTAGCCACTTTCAAAAAAGAAAGTCTGGCACAAGATGAATTTTTCTCTGAACTTCGCATTAAATCCATTGAACATCTGGGTCAGATAAAAAATGCTTTTCTGGAAACCAGTGGAGAAGTGAGTGTGTTTTATTATGAAGACAAAGAGGTAAAACACGGCTTACCTATTTTGCCTTCCTTATTTCATAAAAAAAGTAAAACCATTCCAACCAACGGCATCTATTCCTGTACTTTTTGCGGACATACCGAAAAGCAAAAAGCTGGAACGGCAATATGTGAGACTTGTTCCAAAGAAGAATGGGTTGAAGCAATAAATACATTAAGAATTTCATAAAACTAAAGTAAAATTCAACGCCATTGAATTTGGCATTAAACTTAAAAAAAAATGAACAAAAGCAGACTCGAAGCCTTTAGCGACGGTGTATTAGCCATTATCATTACCATTATGGTTTTAGAAATAAAAGCACCAGAAGACGATAGTTTTGAATCCCTACAGCATTTAATTCCAGTTTTTCTGAGTTATGTTTTAAGTTTTATTTATGTTGGGATTTATTGGAACAACCACCATCATATGTTACAGGTGGTTAAAAAAGTGAATGGTTCTATTTTGTGGGGCAATCTGTTTTTACTTTTTTGGCTGTCATTGATTCCGTTTGCCACAAGTTGGATTGGAGAAAATCATTTTTCGGCAGTACCAATGAGTATTTATGGTTTTGTGTTATTGATGTGTGCGATTGCTTACAATATACTTCAAAATAGAATTATAAAATTAGAAGGAAATGATTCTGTACTTCACAAGGCAGTTGAAAATGACCTCAAAGGCAAAATATCAAATTTAGCTTATATTGCTGCAATCCCGTTAGCATTTATTTCTCCATGGATTTCCGGATTCATCTACATCGCAATTGCGTTACTTTGGATTGTTCCCGATTCCAGAATTGAAGATTTGATTAACAAAAAATAGTACTTAGTTTATTTAAACAAATAAAACTTAATTAAAGAAAGAAAAAACCAACAAAAGGTTGAGGATATGTAAAAATATTCAATATATTTGTTTAAAACAATGAGTATCAAATGAAACAAGATTTAAAATATATTCCATGGCAAGGTCATAAAGTTAATGATGATTTCGCAAATTTTTTATTATTGAATGCTAGAAATTCTAAATCCACATTGGATGATGGTGATGATCCGGGGTTGTCTTTATGGAATGAAAAAGAATTAATGTCCGCTCAAAATAAATTTATTTTCTCAACTAGATATAAAGTTCTTTATAATATCAACGCTGTTGCAGGAGCCAGATCTAAAAATATAGGCAAAATTTCATTTGTTGAATTTGATGATCAAGGTACTAATAAAAAGTTTTTAGTGCCATATCAATTTACAGGTTTAGTTACTGCCCCCAAAGATGTACGATTTGCTACATACAATACGAGATCATTTTTTGGAAGATTACTTGAAAATTTTATTAAATTTTTGGCACTACCCATATTTGGTTTATATGCCACCTGGGAAGCTCTTAGAAACTCAATAATAAAAGATGGTAATCCAAACAATATAGTAGGAGTTCATAAAGAAGAAAAAGAATTAAAAGACAGAAAGGATGATATTATTCAAGAGAACCCTAATAATAATCCTTTAATACCACCAGACTTTATTCCGCGTTCTCTTGTTCAAAATGGAGTAGATCCTTCACCAGACCAATCTGGATTTGGTATTTTTATAACCTTAAGAAGCAATCCTGCGGATGTATATCAATTATTTGATTCAGAAAGTATATTAGACCATGAAATAAATAAAAGAGATAATGTTATCGGTTGGGAATTACCCCATGATGTGTTTACATTAATGATAAAATGGATTTCAAATAATGGATATGCTTATAATGATGGGGAATGTTATGGCTCTTTTACACTTAATGAATTAGCTAGTTAAATATAAAAATATGGAAGAAACCCTTTGGACTAAAATTATCCCTAAAAGTCAAATAGATGAAAGTATGGGGCAAATTTTAGATGAAAATAGTAATAAACCAATAATGCTGGTAAATTATGAAATAACTAGTGATTTAAAATTAGTTTGCACAAAATACACTTATTACAACGATGATAATGACAAACCAATTACTACTATAAGTATAAAAGGAGAAATGAAAATGTCATACAAAAATTTAGTAAGTAAACGATTAAGAGCCGTGTTTTCAACAAAACTTTTTTATACAAATGGTAGTGAATACCCGGATTTTGTAACTCCAAGTTGCAATTTATTTCTAGGGCCAAATCAAATAGGAGTTGAAGAATTGGTTTCTGTAACATGCGAAGTAATGCAATCATATTCAGGCTTAGTAAAGGGAGATTTTCCAAACAAAACAAGAATAGACTCCTACGCAGGAGAAAGATAATTATAAATTTATTAATTAAAACATTACTTAAAATTATGAATGATCAAATTTTTTACCCAGAATCAATAGCAGACGAACTAATAGAAATATCTCCAGAACAAGTTGAAATACTTCAAAGCTTTATAAAAAAAGATAATACTCAGGAAATAAGAGCAATTGATAGTAGTGTAGCACATAATTTCAAAAAAAAATCATGGACAGGAACACACTTTTTTAACTTTTCACTAGATATGAGAGTCAGTGCAGAAAAGTTAAAAAGTGGAAAAGAGCCTATATACCATACTTCTATGAAATTAAGTAATGTTGGAAAAGAAAGAGTTTTAATTCCTGTATATTTTAATGGTATTTCAGGTAAAGAACCTCAAAATAATGAAAAGGTTATCCCTGCTATTATAGCATTTTTCACAGCAGCTGTTAGCTTTATCACATTTTGGAAAGGCGTTTTTGAAATTGCTGGTACTGCATGGACATCATTATCTGAGTTAATAACAAAATCTAATGCAGGTACATCTAATGATAAGGTAGCAGACTCGCATAAAAGCGAAAAAGACCTAAAAGATAAAAAAGATGATATTATCAAAGAAGATCCAAAAAACACTACAGACCCTAAAATTCCTGGCGAAATAGTAGCTGTTGGGCCTCCAGGAACATTAATACAAAGAAATAAAAATGGAGTTTCTTTTCTTGCTAGCGATGATGGTAAAAGAAAATTTGCTATTTATCAAATAACTATGGATAACAAATGGTATTTCTGTACTCCTACAAAGTGGTTAGAAGGAATTTATGATAAAGATAATGGTGGTTCTTACGGTATTCCATTATTAAATGATGCTGCAACAATAATAATATATTATTTCCCAAATAAAGATGAAGCAAAATATGAAGGTGGAAACGTATGGGGAAGATTATTATTATATACTAAAGATTAATAAGCTAAAATTATAAATAAATAATATAATGGATAAATCATTAGCAAATGAACTTATAGAAATAAATAAAGAACAAGCTCAATTATTAGGTAGTTGGATTCAAAAAGATGCTGTTCAGGAAATGAGCGTAATTACATCAGGATCAAAAACAAAATCCTGGACTGTAACACATTACATGAATTTATTCATCAATTTCGAACATATAAAACCTATATCTTTGGAAAAAGCATCTAGATATGCTACAACAATAAAATTAAGTAATGTTGGAGAAGAAAGAGTGTTGATTCCTGTTCATTTTAATGGCATGGTTGGGCATAATTCATTTCATTTTTTTTCTAATTTAATTGAATATTTCAGTTTCTGGAATTTTCAATTAATATCTTTTTCTTGGAAATCCTTATCAGAACTTATAATTAAGTCAAGTTTTAATTTTTCAAATAATCCTTTCTCTAAGTATAGAAAAACTAAACAGGAATTACTAACAAAAAAAGAGGCAATCTTAAAAGAAGACTTATTAAACACTTCAAAACCACAGTTACCTCATGAACTTTTCAGCTTAACCCCGCCAATACCTGATTCTATTAATGAACAAAAAATAGCTATATATCAAATTACAACAGATGACAAATGGTATTTCTGTACTCCTGGAAAGTGGTTAGACGGAATTTATGATGAAGGAAATGGAGGTGCATATGGAATACCATTATTAAAAGATGCTACAACACTCGTTATTTACTGTTTTCCAAGTAAAAAATCTGAAAATAATAGCGGCTGTATTTGGGGACAATTATTACAGTATGATAAAATAAAATAATTATGATAAAATTAAAAGTTTCAGAAAAAGAATGGTTATCTCTACCATCTAACCTAAAAGAAGAGATTATTAAAATCTTAAATCAAAATTTTGAAGAAGCAACAATTGAGACTTCACCTGATATTAAAGCTGAAATTTCAATAACAGAAAATGAGGATAAAAATTTATGTATATCTTTATGTACATCAGCAGAACATGCCGCTATATCTGCCTGCTATAAAATACCAAATACAATAGCTCAAAATTTTTGTATAAAAGTAGCACAAGCAGCTGGTGAAGCTTGTAGGTCTAAATGTGAAGAATAATAAATACTATGTCTCAGGGAATTTCTTTACACATTGGCTTAAATATACTAGATTCTAATCATTATAATGGCTGGGATGGCAGATTATGGGGATCTGAAAACGATGCTATTGATATGAGTAAAATTGGTAGCCAAATGGGGTATTCCAATTCCATTTTACTTAGTTCAAAAGCTACAAGAAACTCGGTCATTTCATATATAAAAAACGCAGCTAAAAACTTAAACTCTGGCGATATATTTTTTATTTCATATTCTGGGCACGGAACTCAATTAAAAGATTTAAACAATGACGAGACTGACGGGAAAGATGAAGCCTGGTGTTTATATGACGGAATGTTTATTGATGATGAATTATATAATTTATGGACATATTTTAAAACTGGAGTAAGGATTATTTTAATATCTGATAGTTGTTGTAGTGGCACTATGCTTCAATTAGAAAATAAGATAAAAAATACCGAAAAATTTTTTAATAATGATTTAGCCCAAAAAGTATATCTCAATAATAAATCATTTTATGATAATAATTACAAAGACATTATATTCTCTTCAAAAAACACGGTAACAGCTAGTGTAAAATTAATTTCTGCCTGTCAGGAAAATGAAACAACCAACGATGGAGTTTTTAATGGAGATTTTACCTCTGCTTTAAAAAAAGTTTGGAATCAAGGAAATTTTCAAGGGAATTATTCTGATTTTCATACTTTTATATCAAATGAACTAATTCATAAACAGTTTCCAAACTTAACTAATTTAGGGTTAAGAGATAAGCAATTTGATTTACAAAAACCATTTATCATTTGATTTATTACTTATTTTAAAGTTGTTTTTTATAATGATATTTATAAATACAAAATCATTTTTTTAAGATCTTTAATTTAAAATTGTGGAAATCTAAATAATATATTTTAGAAAAGTTGGGTAGGTTAATATTTTATTAACATCAAGAAACTAATTTATATAGTACTAAAAAAACTTTATAACTTTGTTAACTAAACTTAATAATCTTAAACCAATGAAAAAAGCCATTTTTCCAGGATCTTTTGATCCTATTACATTGGGTCATGAAGATATTATCAGAAGAGGAATTCCTTTGTTTGACGAAATTGTAATTGCTATTGGTATCAATGCTGAAAAGAAATACATGTTTTCACTTGAAGAAAGAAAACGTTTTATTGAGGAAACTTTCAAAGACGAACCAAAGGTTTCGGTTATTACCTATGAAGGACTTACCATTGATTTATGCAAAAAACTAGACGCTAATTTCATCCTTCGCGGACTGCGAAATCCAGCCGATTTTGAATTCGAAAAAGCCATAGCCCACACCAATAGAAGAATGTCAAAAATTGAAACCGTGTTTTTACTGACCGCTGCAAAAACGTCTTTTATTAGTTCGAGTATCGTGCGAGATGTTATTCGTAATAACGGCGAATATCAATTATTGGTTCCTGAAGCGGTTCGGGTTAAAAAATAAATTTGAATAAATGCTATTATAGACTACTTTCGCCAAAAATAAGAAAAGAAAATAATGAGTATAGAAAGAGATTTAATCAAACGCAGTGGTGGAAAATGTGAACTTTCCGGAGTTACTGAAGATTTAAAAGTATATCAAATTCTTCCAACAAGAAAAGGCGGAATTGACGAAAGTATCCTAATCAATATAGCCTTTATCGACCAAATCGAAAATCCTGAAAAAATGGATGTAAATCTTTGGAGATGCTTAAATGATAGTATGTGGAGCGAACATCTTCCTGTTCAGGTTGTTTCGTGGCGAATGCTGAGCCGTTTACGTAATCAGGAATTATTAGAGCAAATGTATCTTGACGAAGATGATTTGGCTTGGGCTCAGGCAACCGGCGAAGGTGAAGAAGACGAGAACAAAGTAATTCACCGTGATAGTAATGGTGTTATTTTGGAAACCGGAGATGCTGTGGTTTTAATCAAAGATTTGAAAGTAAAGGGCTCGAGTATGGTTGCAAAACAAGGAACTGCAGTGCGAAACATCAGACTAGATCACGAAAACGCTGAATATATTGAAGGAAGAGTTGACGGTCAGACTATTGTAATTATTACACAATACGTAAAGAAGATATAATTTTCAATCTTATATAAAACAACAACGTCCCGAGATATCGGGACGTTTTTGTTTTAATTAAAATATTATCTTAAGAATCTAATGTTTTTAAAGCTGTAATTCCAACCGTTTTTTTATCAGAACTTACTATGCTATGAAGTAACCAATTAAAATTATTAGGTAATCTCAGCTTTATATCATTCAAAGGGTTTTCTGTAATTATATTGCTTTTCTTTTTATAAAAGTTTCCGCAATTATCATCACTTTTTTTAAGCATATCGCTTTTCATACTTGTAGATTCATCATTACTTAAAACATTAGTTGAAGTTCCTGATTTTTCGACAGGTAATGTTTCAACTGGTTTAGTTTGAGCAAAAGACAAATAACTAAAAAACAAAATTGCAATCGTAATAATTTTTTTCATAATTAATTTAAGGTTTGCAGTACTTTTTACTTAGCTAAGTATTTGTTAGCAAACATACTAAATAAAATAAAGTCAATTGGTTTTATGGGTTGATTATTTATTAACATAAAATCAGCTTTTTTTGTTTATAATTCCACCTTGTTTAAAAAATATACAGTTAAAAAACAGAACGTGTAGAAAAAACCTTATTTCTTTATATTATTAATGATGTCTAGACGGTTGATTTTTTTTATCTATACCAAAAGTATTGATTTCTCTTATTAAGATTAAAACAATTATAAATTGAAAATTTTATATGTCTGATGGGTAGATTTTACAATATTTTCGGTTCGTTCCGGATGTGTGTCTGATATAAAGAGCTGTCCAAAAGTATCGCTATTTACCATTTCGATAATTTTCGCCACTCTATTTTCATCTAATTTATCGAAGATATCATCAAAAATCAAAATAGGTTTTAAGCCACATTGGTTTTTTATAAATTCAAATTGTGCCAGTTTCAAGGCGATTAAAAATGATTTTTGCTGCCCCTGAGAACCAAATTTCTTTATAGGATAATGATCAATTTCAAAGGATAAATCATCTTTATGAATGCCCACGCTGGTGTAATGTAATGCTCGGTCTTTATTGATGTTTTCTTCTAAAAGTTTTAGTAGATTATTTTCGAATAAATGACTTTCATAAACCAATTGTACCGTTTCCTCAGAACCTGTTATGGCTTGGTGATGTGTGTTGAATATAGGAATAAACAGCTCGATGAATTCTTTTCGTTTTTCGAAAATGTATTTTCCAAAAACATCCAGTTGTTCATTGTATATAGAAAGGGTGTCGTTATCAAAAACAAAATTCAATGCAAAATACTTCAACAAAGCATTGCGCTGACTCATTACTTTTTGGTATTGAATAAGTTGTTTCAGATATTGGGAATCCAATTGCGAAATCACGTGATCCATAAATTTTCTGCGGGTTTCACTGCCTTCAACAATTAAATCTCTATCAGCAGGCGAAATGATTACAAGCGGAATGAATCCAACATGTTCCGAAAATTTATCGTAGATTTTTCCGTTGCGTTTCAGTATTTTCTTCTGTCCTTTTTTGAGGCTGCAAACGATTTGTTCGTTTCTTTCATTGATTTCAAATTCCCCATCGATTACGAAAAATTCTTCACCGTGCTTGATATTTTGAACTGCCAAAGGGTTGAAATAACTTTTTCCGTAAGATAAATGGTAGATTGCATCCAATACATTCGTCTTACCAATTCCATTTTTGCCCACAAAACAATTTATTTTGGCCACAAATTCGAAATTTGCTTCTGAAAAATTCTTGTAATTGAATAACGAAATATTTTTTAAATGCATTGTAAGGCTTGCTGGTATTGAGAAACTTGCTCCTGATGAGCTGTTTTTTTTAAGTGGGTGCAAATTATTGAAAAATATCGATAAAAGAGGTTTTAGATTTGAATAAATATTATATTTTTGCCACTCACTAAATTAAAAATAAATGGCTACTTATAGTAAAAGAGGATATAAAGCACCAAAAGAAAAAGAAGTAAAAGAAGTTGATGACGCTGTTCAAAACGTTGAAGTTCTTGAAAAAGACAGTACAACTGCTGGTGTTTTTACAGCATTAGACGAAACGGCTTCTAAAACAGAAGATTTTGTTGCTAAAAATCAAAATGTTATTATTGGAGTAGTTGGTGCAATTGCATTAGTTTTAGTTGGATATTTAGCGTATCAAAAATTTGTTGCTGCGCCAAAAGAAGAAGAAGCTGCAACTGAAATATTTCAGGCACAACAATATTTCCAACAAGCTACAGAAGGAGTTGCGAGCGATTCATTGTATAAATTGTCTTTAAAAGGAGCTGAAGGAAAATTTGGTTTTGTTGATATTGCTAATAAATATTCAGGAACAGATGCTGGAAATTTAGCTAATTATTATGCTGGTATTGCTTATTTGAATACTGGAAAATATGCAGAAGCAATTGAATATTTAGAAAAATTTAAATCAGAAGATGTTGTTTTGAGTGCTTTGGCAAAAGGAGCAATTGGTGATGCTTATTCTCAGAAAAACGAACCAAAAGAAGCTTTAGAGTTTTATATCAAAGCTGCTGAATCTAATAAAAATGACTTTACTACCCCACGTTTCTTATTAAAAGCAGGAAAAACAGCTTTGGCTTTAGGTAACAAAGAAGATGCATTAAAATATTTCACGGATATCAAAGACAATTTTGATGCCTCTCCGGAAGCTGCTTCAGTTGATGCATTGATTGGATTAGCACAATAATTAATTTAGGGTTCGGATTTTAGATTTTAGATTCGTATATTTAGTAATCTAAAAATTTAAAATCTAAAATTCAAAAATATGGCTACGATAAATAAAAACTTATCCGAATACGATAAAAACTCAATCCCAGATGCGAAAAATTTTCGATTTGGGATTGTTGTTTCAGAGTGGAATGAGACTATAACTGAAGGACTTTTTAAAGGTGCAATTACAGGACTTTTGGAAAACGAAGTGCCTGCAGAGCATATCATTCGTTGGAATGTTCCTGGGAGTTTTGAACTCATTTATGGAGCAAAAAAAATGTTGCAAACTCAAAATGTGGACGCAGTAATCGTAATTGGTTGCGTGATTCAGGGACAAACCAAACATTTTGATTTTGTGTGTGAAGGCGTTACACAAGGAATTAAAGATTTGAATGTTCAAACTGATATTCCGGTTATTTTCTGTGTTTTGACCGATAATACCATGCAACAATCCATTGACAGAAGTGGAGGAATTCACGGAAACAAAGGCACAGAAGCTGCCATTGCTGCAATAAAAATGGCGTATTTAAGATATCAGGCTTCATTTAGCCACCAATATAAAGACCAACAATTATTGTCTAGTGGACAATTACAAATTGAAGGTCAGCCATTGTTGGAGGAATAAAATATTTAAAGAAAAAAGAAAAAAACCTATACCGTTTCTGACGGTATAGGTTTTTTCTTTTTTATGATTAATTTAGCTATAAATACGAGTAGAAATTCCTTAAATTTGCTCACGTTAGGTTTTAATTATAAACCGAAAACTAAAAACCACAAACAGAACTAATGTCGAGTATAATTCAATTACTTCCTGATCACGTTGCCAATCAAATTGCTGCTGGAGAAGTTGTTCAGAGACCAGCTTCGGTGGTTAAGGAATTGCTTGAGAATGCAGTTGATGCAGGGGCAAATGACATTAAACTGATTTTGAAGGATGCTGGAAAATCATTAGTTCAGGTTATTGATAATGGAAAAGGAATGAGCGTTACCGATGCTCGTTTGTGTTTTGAGCGTCACGCTACTTCAAAAATTCGTCAGGCTGAAGATTTATTCTCATTACATACCAAAGGTTTTCGAGGAGAAGCATTAGCATCTATTGCCGCTATTGCCCATGTGGAAATGAAAACCAAACAAGATCAGGAAGAATTAGGAACACATATTGTTATTGAAGGCAGTAAGTTTGTATCGCAGGAAATGGCAGTTTTACCAAAAGGAACTTCATTTGCGGTTAAAAACTTATTTTTTAATATTCCTGCCAGACGCAATTTTTTGAAATCTGATGTGGTGGAATTTCGCTATATTGTTGATGAATTTCAGCGAGTAGCATTGGCACACCCACAAATATATTTTACTTTTTATCACAACGGAAGCGAAATGTTCAATTTGCAGGCTTCAAGTTTTAGACAGCGAATTGTCAATGTTTTTTCTGGGAAAACTAATGAGAAATTAGTTCCTGTTAGCGAAGAAACTGAAATTGTAAATGTTCAGGGTTTTGTATGTAAACCAGAATTTGCTAAAAAGAGTAGAGGAGAGCAGTTTTTCTTTGTGAATGATCGTTTTATTAAAAGCGGTTATTTACACCACGCCGTGATGGCTGCTTATGATGGACTTTTGAAAGACGGAGCACAACCTAGTTATTTTCTTTATCTACAGGTTCCGCCAAATTCAATTGATATTAATATTCATCCAACCAAAACAGAAATTAAGTTTGATGATGAATCGGCTTTATACGCTATTTTACGGGCTTCTATAAAGCATAGTTTGGGACAATTTAATGTGGCTCCCGTTTTGGATTTTGAGCGTGATTCCAATCTGGATACGCCTTATCATTATAAAGATTTGGAAGCAGCAACGCCAACCATTCAGGTTGATGGCAGTTTCAATCCCTTTTCCGAAGAAGATAAACCGAATAAGCATTATTCAAATTCGGGTTCTAGTTATAGAAAACCAGAACCTACTGCAAATTGGGAAAGTTTGTATTTAGGTTTAAAACAAGATACTGAAGAAGTAGAAACCGGTTCATTCGGAAATAATGAAATTACATTTGAAAATGATGAAGTGACCTCTTCTTTATTTGATGGAGAAGAAGTAGAACAAGCAGTTCATAAAACGCATCAAATTCATAAAAAATATATTGTCAATCCTATAAAATCTGGAATGATAATCGTGGATCAGCAACGCGCTCACCAACGTATCTTGTATGAGCAATTTTTGACCAACATTACGGTTAATTTGGCGTCTAGTCAACAGTTATTGTTTCCGTTGCATTTGTATTTTTCTACTGGTGAAATACAATTAATAAAAGAATTAAAGCCTTCATTAACCAATACAGGTTTTGTTTTTGAAGAAACAAATGAAGATAATGTTGTTATTTCCGGATTACCAGTCAATGTTTCTGAAAGCGAAGCCTCTATAGTTCTAGAACAATTGTTGAGTGACTTGCAGGACGGAATTCCGGAAAGCAGTTTCTGTCAGAATGATATGATTGCTAAATCCATGGCAAAAAGCCTGGCTGTAAAAACCGGAACGTATTTAAGCCAAAAAGAACAAGAAAATTTAATAAACGGATTATTTGCCTGCAAAGATCCTAATGTTTCCCCATTTCAAAAACCTACTTTCATCACGATGCGTGTGGAAGATTTAGACAAAAAATTTGCCTTATGATGAATATCACTCCAGTTGTAAAACAGCTTTTAATAATTAATATTCTTTTTTTTATTGGATCACAATTAGTGCCGGCATCTTACGATTTATTTGCTCTTTTTTATCCCGAAAGTGATAAATTTAAAGGTTGGCAACCAATTACTCATATGTTTATGCACGGTGGAATAATGCATATTGCTTTTAATATGTTTGCGCTATATTCTTTCGGAAGTGCTTTGGAACATTTTTGGGGAGGTAAAAAATTCTTGTTTTTCTACATTTCTTGTGGCTTGGGAGCAGCATTATTGCACACAGGAATGAATTATTACACTTATCATTTAGGTATCAATCATTTAACTGATTTAGGTTTGGAAAATCAAATTCAAAATTTTCTAAAAACAGGGGGAATGAGTTTTTCTGTAAGACCTCCAAATTTAAACGAAGAGCTTATACAAAATATGTTTCTAGATTATAATACGCCAGTTGTAGGTGCTTCGGGAGCTATTTATGGGTTGTTGGTGGCGTTTGCTTTTATGGTTCCTAATGCCGAATTGGCTTTGATGTTTATTCCAGTTCCAATAAAAGCCAAATATTTTGTACCAGGAATTTTAGCTGTGGATTTATTTTTAGGATTCAAAGGGCAATCTATTTTTGGAGCAGGTAGTACCGGAATAGCACATTTTGCACACGTTGGAGGAGCTTTAACAGGTTTTTTAATGATGTGGTATTGGAAGAAAAATCAGTTTAACAAAAATCGTTGGAACTAAATAGTAATTAGTATATAGTTATTACGATGGAATCTAAACTCTTAAATCTAAATGGCAAGTATAATAGATGATTTGAAAATGCAGTACAAATTTGGTGGAATAGCTCAAAGGTTAATCTACTGGAATATTGCTTGTTTTCTGATTTCGTACGTGATTTTTGGATTATTGCGATTAATTAATATTGATATAGATTTTATTCAATATGTGAGTTTGTCTTCCAATCCTTTGGATTTATTTTGGAAACCTTGGTCTTTAATTAGTTATTCATTTTTTCACTCTGATTTTTTTCACATTTTTTTCAATTTGATTATTCTGAATTTTTCCAGTCAATTGTTTTTGACTTTTTTCAATCAGAAGCAGTTACTGGGATTGTATTTATTATCAGCTATTTTTGCAGGTCTGTTTTTTGTTTTGTCTTTTTATTCGATGAATGTGATTGCGACGATGGTTGGAGCCTCGGGAGCTATAATGGCGATTTTGGTAGCTGTAACTACTTATCAACCTTTAATGAATATTAGATTGCTGCTTGTTGGAAACGTAAAGCTTTGGCATATTACTCTTGTAATCCTTTTGATTGATTTGGTACAAATACGCTTAGAGAATACAGGAGGTCATATTGCTCATTTGGCAGGTGCTTTTTTTGGTTTTATATTCATTAAATTATTGGAAAAAAGAACTGATTTAAGCAAAATAGTTTCAACTACAATTGATTTTTTTGTTAATTTGTTCTCGAAATCCTCATCAAAGCCTTTTAAAAAGGTACACAAAAATTACAAAAAACCTTTAGAGAAGTCCACTTCCAGAATTGTAACTAAGGATAAGACACAGCAACAAATAGACGAAATATTGGATAAAATCAGCCGCTCAGGTTATGATTGTTTAACAAAAGAAGAAAAGGAGTTTTTGTTTAAAGCAGGGAAATAAGTGTTCAGTATTCAGTTTGCAATATATGTTTTACAGAGTTCAGTTTCTATAATGAAATTATAAGGATATGAAAAACCTTTCGTGGTTCAATAAGCTAATGTTTTTTTTGAATATAGTCCTGACTGTATCGACTTTCGTTGCTTACATTTTTCCTTTTCTGGCTCCTAAGGTCTTTCCAATCATGTCAGTGTTAACTTTGTTTATGCCAGTGTTTTTTGTACTAAACGGACTGTTTTTTGTGTATTGGGGATTGCAATTCAAGAAACGTATGATTTTGTCGGGTTTGGTTCTGTTGATGGGTATTACTTTTATTAATAAATTCTATAAATTCTCTTCTAAAGATCTTCCAGTTGCCGAAAATGACTTCATTGTAATGAGTTATAATGTGCGACTGTTTAATGTATTTAAATGGCTTGAAAGGGATGATGTTCCGGATAATATTCTGGCTTTTATCAATGAAAAAAATCCTGATATATTGTGCATTCAGGAATATTCCAACTCCGCTCATATCGATTTGAAATTGTATCCGCATCGTTATATTTTTACCGATGGAAAAAAAATTAAAACAGGACAGGCTATTTTTTCCAAATTCCCTATTATAGACCAGGGGAATATAGTGTTTCCTAATTCTGGTAATAATGCTGTTTTTGCAGATATCAAAAAAGGGAAAGACATTATTAGAGTGTATAATCTGCACTTGCAATCGATAAAAATATCTCCTGATGTCAATGAAATAAATGATAATATTGATGCTATTAACGAAGGTGGAAAATCAGAAAAGCTCTTCAAAAGAATAAGTATTGCTTTTACGAAACAACAGCAACAGGCAGAAATATTTAAGGAACATAAAAAAGACTGCCCATATCCAATTATTATATGCGGAGACATGAATAACAGTGCATTTTCTTATGTCTATCGTAATATAAAAGGGAAATTAAAAGATAGTTTTGAAGAAGCAGGACAAGGTTTTGGAGCGACTTATAAGTTTCGATATTACCCAGCCAGAATCGATTATATTTTTGTTGATAACGCAATGAAAGTAAAGAAATTTGAAAGCTTTCCTGATTTTGAAAACTCTGATCATTATCCGATTATGGCACGATTGTCTATGACGGAATAGAATATAAATGAAACTATTTTATTTTAACGTCAAAGATTGATTCTTCAAATAATCCATTGCAAATTTTCCTTCATTAAATAATAAATCCAGAACGTTCAGGTTGTTTATAAAGCCTTGTTTTTCTTCAAATACCTGAGGATAAGCTTCAAATTGAGACGAGTCTTTTTTTCCGTTTGCCAAAAATCTAAAATCTGCAACATCCGCATCAACTTTGTGAAAATATTCAGTTGTAGTGGTGTATTCTAATTTCATTCGCAGGCATTTAGCAACAATATCCATCACTTCCAAATTCAAATCCATTAGAAAGGTATGTTTCTTTTGAAAAACAGGATAGATGTCATCTTCAAAATATTCAAAAAAAGGAGAACTTCTGTAGGCTGCTTCCAGTGATTTAAAATGTTGTTTTTGCCAGTCAAAATCAGTTTCAATTTTGACATCCTTTGTTTTTTGATGGCTTTCACCAGAATGCTTTATAGGAATGTTCAGAAGTTGAATTCCGTTTGGGCTATAAATATAAGTGCGGTTCCGATTGGTTTGTTTCTGGAAATTATCTTCCATTTCAAACACAATTTTATCCGATTGTGCTATTGTAACAAAATGACTAATTGAAGGGAAGTAGGTGGGATGAATAAGGAGGTTCATATATTTGTCCAAAGTTTTAAAGTCGTAAAGTCGAAAGTCAAAAAGTGGGAGTAGTTACTTTATGACTTTCGATTTTTTAACTTTTGACTAATTTTTATTCTCTTTTCTTTTTTTCCAAAAATACTCTCCCACAAAATAAGCGGCTAATAGTATCAGGAAATATTTGAAATACGATTGTGGCTGACCGTCTCCGCCAACAGTGGTAAATAATCTTTCCCAACGAACTTTTCCTAATCCCTGACCATTCGTGTCCCAGCTCATCCAGATAAATACTGGTTTCCCTACAATGTGATCAGCAGGAACATAACCCCAATAACGGCTGTCTTCAGAGTTGTGACGATTGTCTCCCATCATCCAGTAATAATCCTGTTTGAAAGTATAAGTATTGGTTTTTACGCCATTAATGTAGATATCGCTACCCTTAACTTCCAACTTGTTCTTTTCGTATTCAGTTATGATTTGACTATAAAAAGGTAAAGTCATAAAGTTGATTGCAACAGATCTTCCTGCTTGTGGAATGTATATTGGACCTAAATTGTCGCGATTCCATTTGTGGATGTGAGGAAAAATACCTTCTTCAGTACCTTTTGAAATTTCTCTGGTTACAGCTGTAATTCCAGGAACGTTTTTTAGTCTTTCAGCACTTTCATTTGTTAATGCAGCAACAAACAAAGTATCTCTTCTTTCGCTAATAAAACCAGCACCATCTGTTACATGCATGTCTTTGAATAAATATTCAAAATCGATAGGTGTTTTTCCGTCTATGGCTATTTTATAAGAGTATTGTGGTTTTGCTCTTTCTGGCAAAGCCAGTACTTTTCCGTTGACGTAGACAATTCCGTTTTTTATCTGCAAACTATCGCCAGGAATACCGACGCAGCGTTTTACATAATTTGATTTTTTGTCAATAGGTTTGTCCGCTCTTCTACCAGAATTGTCTCTAAATTTATAAACAGTATCTACAGGCCAGTTAAAAACGACAATATCGGAATGTTTTATTTTTTCGAAAGCAGGCAATCTGAAATAAGGCAATTGAGGCCAGTTCAGATAGGATTTCTTTTTGGTCATTGGAATAGAATCGTGAACCATTGGCAAAGCCACTGTAGTCATAGGAACTCTGGCTCCATAATTCATCTTACTCACAAACAAAAAGTCACCAACCAATAATGATTTCTCCAATGAAGGAGTAGGAATGGTAAACGGTTGAATCACATAAGTATGAACTAATGTGGCTACGATAATAGCAAAAAGAAGAGAGCTTACTGTACTAGCCGGTTGATTTTCATCAGTTAGTTTTCTGTCAGCTATATAGTTTAATTGCTGAGTATAATTAACATAATAGATATACAAACCAAAAGTCGCGATGCCTAAAAAAGTATCTAATGAAGAGCGTTTTCCAAAACTTCTTAAAGTCTCTACCCAAATAACAGGAAACATAATCAGGTTGATAATAGGAATGAAAAGTAAAATTGTCCACCAGGTTGGGCGACCGATTATTTTCATTAAAACGATGGCATTATATACAGGAATAGCAGCTTCCCAACGTTTTCTGCCCGCTGCTTCATATAATTTCCAAGTTCCTAAAAAATGTATTACCTGTACAATCAGGAAAAACACAAACCATTGATATGTTGTCATAACTATTTTGTTTAAAGTTTTTGTTTAAAGTTTAAAGTTGTTTAACTCAAAACCTTAAACAAGAAACAATTTTATTTTGAATTTAGTACGTCTCTCATAGTGAAAACGCCATGTTTGCCTACAATCCATTCGGCTGCAATTACGGCTCCAAGCGCGAAGCCTTCACGGTTGTGAGCAGTGTGTTTGATCTCGATTGAATCTATTTCAGTATTGTAAGTAACTGTATGAGTACCAGGAACTGTTCCAATTCTTAACGCTTCGATATGGATCTCATTATTTTTTGCCTCTTCTAATGTCCAGTTGGTGTAATTACTATTTTCAATTACTCCTTTGGCTAGTGAAATGGCAGTTCCACTTGGTGCATCCAGTTTTTGAGTATGGTGAATTTCTTCCATATCCACTTTATAGGAATCAAATTTAGACATCATTTTTGCCAAATATTCATTGAGTTCAAAGAAAAGATTTACACCTAAACTAAAGTTGGAACTGGAAATAAAACCTCCATTTTTTTCTGCACAAAGTGCCAGCATTTCATCATAATGTTCCAACCAGCCTGTAGTTCCGGAAATTACAGGAACATTAGCATGAAAACAGCTCGAAATATTACTCACAGCAGCAGAAGGAACGCTAAAGTCGATAGCTACATCGGCATTTGAAAGTCCATCATAAGTATTGAATTCATCTTTTTTCAAAACAATTTCATGTCCTCTTTCAACGGCAATTCTTTCGATTACCTGTCCCATTTTTCCGTATCCTAAAAGTGCAATTTTCATTTTTTTATTATCTAAAAATTATAATTTAATATTAGTCCAACATTGGCTTTGGATGTTACATCATTCAAATAAACATTGGGTTTGAATGATAGATCTTCATTAACATTGAATTGCATCAAAGCAGCATCAACATTGGCATCAATAATGTTTAATGCATAAAATCCAATAACAAAGAATGCTGATAAATCACGATTTCGCTGATAAAATTTTTGTGCAGATATTAAAGTGTTATCATCATATTTTTTAAAATCTTCACTTCTGCCCAAACCTTCTAATCTACGTTTGTATTCATCCCTGTATGCGTTATAGTTTTTGTTACTGTCAAGGTAATAATACATACTGATTCCCATAGCTCCGTAAACAATGGGTATTTTCCAATATTTTTTGTTGTAAGCCTGTCCTAATCCCGGTAAAATCGCTGAATAAAAAGCTGCTTTTGCGGGTGTTAAAGGGTCAATATTATTTGATTTCAAGGTGTCTTTTGCAACTAGGACAGCTTTATCATTAGTTTTCTTTTGGGAAAAAACGGTGTTACTTCCTAAGAAAAAAAAGAGTAGACCTATGAAAATTATTTTATTCACTACCCCTTTATTAGTTTAATAATCCTGTTGAAGTCCTCTTCAGAATGAAATGGAATAGTAATTTTTCCCTTTCCGTTTCCAGCAACTTTAACATCGACTTTAGTGCCAAAATAAGTATTGAATTCGTTTTTTTGAGTATCGTCAATTTCAAAAGAAGTTGCTTTTGCTTTATTCGGAGTAGCAGCTTTTGGTTTTAAACTATCCTGATAATTTTTGACCAATGCTTCGGTATCACGAACAGAAAGATTCTGACTTACGATTTTTTGGTAAATATCAGTTTGAACGTCTAAATCTTCCACATTGATTATAGCACGACCGTGTCCCATAGTAATGAAACCATCTCTGATACCCGTTTGGATAATTGGGTCTAGTTTTAAAAGTCTTAGATAATTAGCAATTGTAGAACGTTTTTTTCCCACACGTTCACTCATTTGCTCTTGTGTCAATTGAATCTCATCAATTAATCTTTGGTATGAAAGAGCGATTTCGATTGGATCTAAATCATGACGTTGAATGTTTTCAACCAAAGCCATAACCAAAGATTCATTATCGTTGGCAATTCTGATATAAGCAGGAACGGTTGTCAATCCCACTAATTTAGAAGCGCGAAGACGTCTTTCTCCGGAAATTAATTGATATTTATTGAAGTCTAATTTTCGAACAGTAATGGGTTGAATTACACCTAATTCTTTTATAGAAGTGGCTAATTCTTTTAATGATTCTTCGTTAAAATTACTTCTGGGCTGAAACGGATTTATTTCAATAGCATCAAGTTCAAGCTCAATAATATTCCCAACAACTTTGTCGGCATTTTTATCTGTAACAGATTTTATATCGTTTTCCGGATCTTTTAATAATGCCGATAAACCTCTTCCTAATGCTTGTTTTTTTAATGCTTGTGCCATAAAACTATTTGCTATTTTTCTTTATAACTTCTTCTGCCAAATGCAGGTAATTTATTGCTCCTTTGCTAGTAGCATCATAGTTTATAATACTTTCGCCAAAACTTGGTGCTTCACTCAATTTTACATTTCTCTGAATAACAGTTTCAAAAACCATATCGTTAAAATGTTTTTGAACCTCTTCAACCACTTGATTTGACAAACGTAATCGAGAGTCAAACATAGTTAATAGTAATCCTTCTATATCCAAATTTGGGTTGTGGATTTTTTGAATGCTTTTTATTGTATTCAATAACTTACCCAAACCTTCCAACGCAAAATATTCACATTGAATAGGAATAATAACTGAATCAGCTGCTGTTAAAGCATTCAGGGTTAGCAAACCAAGAGAAGGTGCACAATCAATTATGATATAATCGTACTCATCCTTGATGCTTTCCAATGCTTTTTTTAGCATATATTCCCTGTTCTCTTTGTCAACCAATTCGATTTCGATGGCTACAAGATCAATGTGTGAAGGGATTACATCCACATTTGGAGCGTTGCTTTTCAATGTAGCCTCTTTTGGAGTATTACTGTGCTCCAGAATCTGATAGGTTCCTATCTCAACTGTTTCAACGTCTATTCCTAGTCCTGAAGTGGCATTAGCTTGAGGATCAGCGTCTATTAGCAATACTTTTTTTTCTAAAACACCTAGTGAAGCAGCGAGGTTTATAGACGTTGTAGTCTTTCCAACTCCTCCTTTTTGATTAGCAATCGCAATGATCTTACCCATTTATTTTTCTAAATTTTGAACGGTAAAAATACAATTAATTATGGTTTCTGAAAATCTATTTTGTTAACAAATGTTAAGGTTTGATTAGTAGCTGATTTTAGGAATAAAGTTTAGGGTATTTTAATTGTTTTCAGAAGCTTTTTCTTAAAATGTGTAAACGACAAAATTTAATTTTCTCTTTGATAATGATTAGATTTAGCAATACATTTACCGCCAGAAATAGTAATTTCAAACTGAATAATAGTAAATGAATTTTGTCATAATTACCCATGTACCGCATATTTTTGAGCAAAATCAGTATTTTGCTTATGCACCGTATGTTCGGGAAATGAATATTTGGACAAAATATGTTGATAAAGTGATTATTGTTGCTCCCGAATCTAATTTTAAAAAGACAGCCATTGATATCAATTACGAACACGAGAATATTGAATTCGTGGCGATTGATGGTTTCAATGTTTTGAGTCCGAAATCTATCTTCACTACTATTTTAAAAATACCGGGAATTTGCTGGAACATTTATGCTGCGATGCGAAAAGCAGATCATATTCATTTGCGTTGTCCTGGTAATATTGGTTTGTTAGGGAGCTTGATTCAGATTTTATTTCCTGGTAAAATTAAAACAGCTAAATATGCAGGCAATTGGGATCCAAAATCGGAGCAGCCTTTGAGTTATAAATTGCAAAGATGGATTTTAAGTAATACTTTTTTGACCCGAAAAATGCAGGTTTTGGTTTATGGTCAATGGGAAGGCAGTTCTAAAAATATCAAACCATTTTTTACTGCAACTTATAATGAATCGGATAAATTGCCTATTATTTCTAAAGATTTAAAACAGCAAATCCGATTTGTCTTTGTGGGAACTTTGGTGTTAGGTAAAACTCCGTTGTATGCTATTCAATTAGTGGAAGCATTGTTTAAAAAAGGATATAATACCGTTTTGGCTTTATATGGAGAAGGAGCAGAACGAAGTCGACTGGAAGAATACATTGGTAAAAATAATTTAGAAAACATCATTTCATTAAAAGGGAATCAAACTCAGGATACAGTAAGAAAAGCTTATGAGCAAAGTCATTTTGTTATCTTACCATCGGAAAGTGAAGGTTGGCCAAAAGCTATAGCTGAAGGAATGTTTTGGGGTTGTGTTCCTATTGCCACAAACGTTTCTTGTTTGTCATTTATGCTGGATTATGGAAATCGAGGTGTTTTGTTGGAAATGAACTTGGATAAAGATACCAATCAATTGGAATCTATTTTGCAAAGTGAAACCGATTATGAGTTGAAAAGCCAAAAATCGAGCGATTGGTCCAGAAAATATACGTTGGATGTTTTTGAACAGGAAATTAAAAAGATGTTGACATCATGAGAATAATTCAACTTATAGATTCTTTAGATGCTGGTGGTGCAGAGCGAATGGCTGTAAATTATGCCAATGCTCTTGCGGATAAAATAGCTTTTTCGGGATTGGTGGTCACCAGAAAGGAAGGACCTCTTTTGTATCAAGTCAGCAACAAAGTGCCTTATCTCTATTTAAATAAAAAAGGTGCAATAGATCTAAATGCCCTTTTTAAATTGAGGAAATTTGTGGTTGAAAACAAGGTAGAATTAATCCATGCTCATAGTACTTCATTTTTTCTGGCTTTCCTTCTAAAATTATCCTCTCCATCAATAGAATTAATTTGGCATGATCATTATGGAGACAGTGAGTTTTTATCCAAAAGATCTTCTTTAACTTTAAAATTGATTCTTCCTTTTTTTTGTGGAATTATAGCTGTAAACCAAAATCTAAAAAAATGGGCAGAACAGAAAATACGTTTTAAAAACGTTATTTATTTGCCTAATTTCCCTTCTAAAGAAAATGAAGTTTTGGAAAATACTGTTTTAAAAGGAATCAAAGAAAAACGAATAGTATCTTTGGCAAACTTGAGAGTACAGAAGAATCATTTTTTGTTATTGGAAGTGGCTAAAAAACTGAAATTATCTTATCCGGAATGGACATTTCATTTAGTTGGAAAAGATTTTGAGGATGATTATTCAGAACAAATTAAGAAACAAATTCTGGATTTTAATTTAGAAAAAAATGTTTTTATTTATGGTTCAAGACAAGATGTGAAAAATATTATTGAGCAGTCAAATATTGCAGTTTTAACTTCTCAGTCTGAAGGTTTACCAGTGGCATTACTAGAATATGGTTGGCATAAAAAACCTATTGTTGTTACGAATGTTGGTGAAATTCCTTTGCTGATCCAAGATGGAGTTAATGGATTTATGGTTGAAACTGGGAATGTTCAATTATTTTATAATTCATTGTCTGAGTTGATAGAAAGCGAAGACTTACGAAATAATTTTGGACATGCACTTCAGCAGACAATTAATAATAATTATTCACAACAAACAGTTTTGCAACAATACCTGAATTGGTTAGAAAATAGTAAAAAATGAAAAAAAATGAAATTTTATATCTCAATTTAATCCTATTGCATGTTGTGATTGGATTTTTGGTGTTTTTATTTCCTTTTTTTTCAAAAATTTATGGGTATTCAATTTTTGTATTAGGATTTTATTTTGTGATAAAAAATCAAAATAAAAATAATGAAGCATTGATGGCTGCTGCTTATGTAGTTGGGAGTGAAGTTTTTTTAAGGATGACACATGGTAATCCTTTATATGAAATTTCTAAATATGGGGTAATGTTTTTTGTTTTTATTGGAATGTACTTTAGCGGGTTATCAAAAAATGCAACACCATATTGGTTATTTTTATTGTTATTAGTTCCTAGTGTAGTATTGTCAACTTTTGTTTTGGATTTTGAAACGGATATAAAAAATGCTATTGCCTTTAATATTTCAGGTCCAGTATGTTTAGGGGTGTCTTCACTTTATACTTTTAGAAGAAAAATATCTTTAAGTCAGATTAATTCTATCCTTCTTTGTATGGGATTGCCTATTGTGACTTGTATGGTATATTTAACTTTTTATACGCCAAATATTAAAGATGTAATTACTAGTACCCAATCAAATTTTGAAACTTCCGGAGGATTTGGGCCTAATCAGGTTGCAACAATTTTAGGACTTGGGATGTTTATTTTTTTTTCCAGAATTATTTTGGAATCAAAGACTAAATATATGGTGATTATTAATTTAATTATTGCTTTAAATATTTCATACCGGGGGATAGTTACTTTTTCTCGTGGTGGTATGATAACAGGCTTATTAATGATTTTGTTGCTTGTATTTTTTCTTTACTTTAAATCCAATTTTGATGGTAGGGTTAAACTCAATTATTTAATTGTATTGTTATCAATAACAATGGTTTTGATTTGGGTATATACTTCTTTTCAGACTGGAGGACTTATTGATAAACGTTATGCTAATAAAGATGCGGCAGGAAGGGTAAAAGAAAGTAAATTTACAGGAAGAGAAGATTTAGCTAAAGAAGAAATTGATATTTTTCTGAATAACCCTATTTTTGGAGTAGGGGCAGGAAAAGGAGCCGAAATTAGAAAAGCTAAAACAGGAGGAGATGTTTTGTCACATGATGAAATTACCAGAATGCTTGCAGAACACGGTTCACTTGGAGTTATAGGATTATTGATTTTGTTTTTTACCCCATTGTTTTTGTATATAGAAAATAAATTTAATATGTATTTATTGTGTTTTGTAGTCTTTTGGTTCTTAACAATAAATCATGCCGCTATGCGAACCGCAGCGCCAGCATTTGTCTATTCTTTGTCTTTACTTAATGTGTTTTTTGGTGAAGTGCCAATAAAAAAGAGAATTATCAATTAATAAAAGCACTTTTTTTTATTAAAATTAATAACAAATTCCTATTTTAGTAGATAAAAAACACGAATTCTTAAATTAGTTTCACCTAATAAAATCGTTATTTGTCGACTTTTGTGGTGATTTTATTTGAGGTTTGTATAGATTTGCCTTTTAAATTAAAATTACTAAAAGTAAGAATGAACAAGAATAAAAAAATACATTTTGAAGTTTCAGAACGAAAGATACTGCTGCGGATTTTTGATGTTGTATTCGTTTTACTGGCATTACATTGTATAGGAGATGTATTGGATTTAGGATATCTTGTAAAATCAACTACTAATTTTTATTATGCTATAGTTCTTGCCCTTTATCTTAATGGGATTGGAACTGTATTTGAAATGTACAATTTACAGGTTGCCAGTAATCAATTCCAAGTATTAAAAAGTACTATTCTTACTGTTTCGACTACGGTTTTATTTTATCTGTTGACACCTATTTTCTCTGCTGAATTGCCTTCAAAAAGACTTCAGATTTTAATTTTTTATTTTACAGTACTTATAGCTTTGATTTTATGGAGAACTATTTATGTAAAGTTTTTAGCCTCTAATAGATTTGTACAAAAAGTGGTATTGGTTTGTGATCAGGAACAGGTGGAAGAATTAGTTAGAGAACTCGAAGAATCCGATCCTCATTATAGAATTGTTGCTTATGTCAATTCAGATAGTACTAGTAATTATCCTTCTGAAAGTCATTTTTTAAAACATCTCGAAATTGATGATTTGGTATCATTTGTTGGTGAGAATAAAATTTTTGAAATTGTTGTCGCTTCTCAAAAAACTGAGGATATTACGGTTGAATTGTATCAAAAATTACTTCATTTATTGGAATCCGGAACCACCATTCGGGAATATACTCAAGTTTTCGAAGATAAAAAACACCGTATTCCAGTACATTATATTACCAGAGATTTTTATAAATTTTTTCCTTTTAACAGAAATAATAATAACCAATTGTATTTATTAAATATAAAAATAATAGAAATATTGATTTCTATTGCGGGTTTGTTATTTGGCACACTTATACTTCCTATTGTCTTGATTGGAAATGCAATTGGAAATAAGGGGAAATTATTTTATACTCAGGAAAGGGTGGGTAAAAATGGAGAAACATTTCAGATTTATAAGTTCCGTACTATGGTTAAGAATGCCGAAAAAAATGGAGCTGTTTTTTCTACTTCCAATGATAGGCGGGTAACACCTTTTGGGAAATTTTTACGAAAAACAAGAATCGATGAAATTCCACAATTTATCAATATCTTAAAAGGAGATATGGCAGTCATAGGACCAAGACCTGAAAGACCTGTATTTGTTAAGGAAATTGCTGAAATAATGCCTTTTTATGAAACCCGTCACGTTATAAAACCTGGACTTACAGGTTGGGCACAAGTGAATTATTCTTATGGTGAGTCTTTGGATGACAGTTTGATAAAATTACAGTACGATTTGTATTATATCAAACATCGAAGTGTTTTTCTAGACCTAAATATTACTATTAAAACGATAAGTACGGTGTTGTTTTATCGAGGACAATAGTTATTAAATTATCACAGGTATACGTTTACTGTTCCAAAAAATCATTTTTACTAAAATGACAGTATTAGTCAGTATAAGTGGCAATACAATTAGTAAATGTATTTTGTTTAGCATAAAACCTATGTAAACAATAAGAAAAAGAATATTTAATACAGCTAAATTGATAATCCACTTTTTGTTTTTTGTAGCAATACAATAAAGCAATACCAATAAAAAAGGATTAAACAATAGTATATTATAATTATTAGCTAATTCATGATGAAAGGAATAAAATCCCATGAATCCGAAAAATAATCCCAGCAATCCCATTATAGTAAGGTAAACTAAATCAATACTGTTTTTATTTGCGACTACAATAATCCCAAGGAAAAGAATAAAAGTGTAAATGTTGTCCCACCATGATTTTGAAGTTTCTTTTTTGAAATCTAAAAGACTTACACTTTCTTTAGAAAGAGGATAATTCTCAAATTGAATTTGTTGTAAATTTTTATGCAGTTCTAAAGGCAGAAATATTTTTGTTCCATACTGATCTACTTTACTTCCGAAGATGATACTAGTGCCTAATTGCTGATAAAAAAAGTTGTCAAAATAAGGGAATAGGATAGTTCTATATGTTTTATTAGTATCTTCTTTTTTGAAAATTACTTTAGTACCCAATGTTTTGTTCAGTATATCAACAACCATTGAAGTACAGTTTTTATCGATAAATTTATAGGTGTAATACCGTTCTTCCGAAACTAATACGGTATTCAAATTGTCAAATAATTTTTGTTTGTATCCCGCTGGGATATTCAATTGCTGTTCGAAAACACTTCTTTGCTCATAGGCATATTGATTAATAAAATCAGTAAATGAATGGGCAATCGCAAAATATTGTAAATCTCCTTTTGCGAATTTCGCAACAAAATTAGGCGTGGCAAAATCAAAAGCACCA
This sequence comes from Bacteroidota bacterium, assembly GCA_040387175.1. Taxonomy (GTDB): domain Bacteria; phylum Bacteroidota; class Bacteroidia; order Flavobacteriales; family Flavobacteriaceae; genus Flavobacterium. The sequence goes on from JAZKED010000006.1 coordinate 370,675, forward strand.
TAATTGTAAACTACATCCAGATTGTTATCTGTATCAGTTATTCTAAGTGCTGTATGACCAAAAAGAGAATAGGATTCGTTACCTGTATCACAAGTAATAACGCTAACTTTAGCATTTTTTGATAGAGGAATGTTCTGTCCAAAACTATTAATTGAACTTAATAATAATGAAAAAAGGAATATTTGTTTTAGCAATGAGTTCATTTATAGCTGTATGAAAAAAATTAATTTCTGAAAAGCCCCAAATCTACTTTTACTGAAAAAATATTTGAATATAAAGAAGCGCTTTGATCTCCTAAGTCGGTCAAGGCATAATCAACCTGAATGCCTTTGTATTTGAATCCTAATCCAATATTGGGTTGAAAACCTACTTTTTCAGAATTGTCAATTTGTTTTACGTTTTGAAAATTTCCTACACCAGCTCGTAAGAAAACCAAGTCGGTGTAACCAAATTCAAACCCTAGTGCCGGATCGATAGTTACGAAATTTGTTGAAATAAGGTCATTGGTTCTGGTGAATGTCATATTGGCATTGGCAGAAGCTAAAAGGCTATAATCATAATGGAAGATAAACTTTTTGGATAATCCTAATTGTGCTTTTGGAGCTGTAATTTCGGTACTTTCAGGTAATTCCTGATTTTGTCCCGGAATTGCATCGGCAATTTTTTTATATTCAGCTTCATTGATATTCCAAACATTATAGGTAGTTGTAATGTCGCGAAGCATCAAACCATATTGCCAATCATTTTTTTCGAACTGTAAGCCAAAATCAAATCCAAATCCCCAGGAACTGGCAAAATTTCCAATAATCCGGCGAATTACTTTAGCGTTAACACCATATTGAAATCCGGGAACTTGCAATTTTCGGGCATAGGAAAAAGTCATTCCGTAATCTGCTGTAGAAAAGAGACTGATACGATTATAGTCAATATTACCTTGATTGTCTATTAATTCTGTTGTATTCATGATATCATCCACACCAAAACGGATTAAGGAAATACCCCAGGAACTTTCATCATCGATAGGTTTTGCATAAGCAATATAGTCATATTTGGCAATATTGGCAAAATAACTGGCATGCATCAAAGATATTTGAGTGTCTTCAAGATGGACTAATCCTGCAGGATTCCAATAACCTGAATTTACATCATTAGTGCTTGCAGTCATTGCGTTTGACATTCCCAATGCGGCGGCATCAACACCAATATTCATAAACTCATTCGAATACTTTCTGAGAGTTTGTGCATACGAACTGCTACAAATTAAAAGGAGGAGTAAGAATTGAGTTTTTTTTAGCATAAATTGTTTTGCAGACCAAAGCGTTTTTTAATTTTTTTCAAAAATATAATTTTTTAGTGAGCTTATTCCTGTCTTGGGTTAAATAATACAACCAAAAAACGTGTTGTTGAAAATCTCTATTAAAAACGCACTTCTCATTCACTTATTATATTAAATTTGTGAACATCGAACATTTAATTCAACCAAACTATGCAAATTAAAAAACACATCCCGAATCTAATTACGCTGCTTAATCTTTTTTGCGGCTGTATTGCCATAACTTTTCTAAAGGATTTACAAACAGAAGATAACTTTGAGATAGCCTTCTATTTTGTATGTTTGGGTATCTTTTTTGATTTTTTTGATGGTTTTTTTGCCAGATTATGGAATGTTGCTGGGCCACTTGGTGTACAATTAGATTCCTTGGCCGATATGGTAACTAGCGGATTAGTTCCTGGTTTTGCTATGTTTTGGATGTTCAAACTGGCTCAACCTCCAATGTCTAATTTTGATATTTTACCTTACTTTGGATTTATTATAACTCTGGGATCCTGTTATCGTTTGGCTAATTTTAATATTGACACTCGTCAGACAAATTCTTTTATTGGCTTGCCAACACCTGCTAATGCTTTATTCATTCTGAGTTTGCCTTTGGTTGTGGAATATTCCAATTCGTTGGTCGCTTTTGAGATTTTGACCAATCAATGGGTTTTAATTGGAATCACTTGTTTTAGTGCTTATGTAATGAATGCCGAAATTCCTTTATTTTCCTTAAAAATTAAAGAGTTGAATGAGTATACCTATAAGAAAAATTCCATTCAGATCTACTTTTTGATATTGTCGGTTGTAATGTTGTTTTTTCTTCATTATTTGGCCATTCCGTTGATTATAGTTGCTTATGTTTTTATATCGGCAATAAATGAAAGTTACCTGAAAAAGTAGTTTTTCAATGAGGAGAAAAACCACTGTCAGACGTAAACCGAAAAAGAAAACTTCCTCTTTCTCAGGAAAGTTATTGCGGTATACAATAATTGGTTTTTTTATTTTATTGTTTTTTGGAGTTGCCTATCATTATCGAATTGGATTAGCCTATTATCTTGGTTTTAAATCTTATAAATCGCAATACGAAGAAGCCGAAGCCAAACGTATTTCTGATGTTCGAAATTATCAGGTTTTGGAAAAGCATAAAGGCAAAGCTATTGGTCTGGATGTTTCCGAGTTTCAGGGTGAAATAGATTGGACTTCTGTTGAAACTATAGAAGAAAATCATACGTTGGAGTTTGTCTTTATCCGAGCTACGGCAGGAAATGACAGAGTAGATGGTCGATTTAAGGAAAATTGGCTTGGAGCCAAAAAAAGAAAAATAATTCGCGGGGCTTATCATTATTATCGTCCCAACGAAAATTCATTGGAACAAGCAAAACTTTTTATCAAAACTGTAAAGTATCAAAAAGGCGATTTACCTCCTGTTTTAGATATCGAAAAATTACCCAAAGATCAATCGCTCGATAGTCTTAAAATAGGACTAAGACGTTGGTTAAATGCTATTGAAAAACATTATAAAGTCAAGCCGATTATTTATACAGGCGAGAAATATTATGATGATTTTCTAAAAGAAGATTTCTCAGATTATCTTTTTTGGATAGCCAATTATAATTTTTATAGAGAGAAAATAGAAGAAGACTGGTTGTTTTGGCAATTCACAGAAAAAGCTTCAGTATCAGGAATAAAAGGTAATGTGGATGTCAATATTTTCAACGGAGATGTAGAACAATTGCGTTTTATTACTTTGGAATAGGTCAATATTCAGATTAACAAAAATATCCCAGCTATAAAAAAAAACGTCTTGAATTACTCAAAACGTTTTTGTGATTAATAGACTAAACATCTAAATGTCTAATTTATCTAAATTAAAACTCCAGTTTCTTTTTTCTCAATTCGAAATTCTGTCCTAAATAGACACGGCGTACCATTTCATCTTCCACCAATTCTTCTGGAATACCTGCTTTTAGAATTCCACCTTCAAACATAAGATAGGTTTTGTCGGTAATAGCCAGTGTTTCCTGAACGTTGTGATCCGTAATTAGAATTCCAATATTTTTGTTTTTCAATTGCGCTACAATTCGTTGAATATCTTCAACAGCAACAGGGTCAACTCCCGCAAATGGTTCGTCCAATAAAATGAATTTTGGATCTGTAGCCAAACAACGTGCGATTTCAGTACGACGGCGTTCTCCTCCTGAAAGCAAATCTCCACGATTGGTACGGATGTGTTCCAGACTAAATTCAGCAATTAAACTTTCCATTTTAGCTACTTGTGCTTCTTTGGATAATTTAGTCAATTGTAAAACGCTTAGAATATTATCTTCAATGCTTAGTTTTCTAAAAACAGAAGCTTCTTGCGCCAAATAACCAATTCCTTGCTGGGCCCTTTTGTACATTGGATAATGAGTAATATCCAAATCGTCAAGGTATATATTTCCCATATTGGGTTTTACCAAGCCAACAATCATATAAAATGAGGTAGTTTTTCCAGCTCCGTTTGGACCTAAAAGTCCCACAATTTCGCCCTGATTTACTTCTACGGAAATGCCTTTTACTACACTTCGCCCTTTATATGTCTTAATTAAATTTTCGGCTCTTAACTTCATGTTTATAGTTTATTCGTAGAATATTTATTAACTAATTTGTGCATTTTTTCTCTGTTGACCTTTATATACAATAGCAGAAATGAGTACACTTAATTCAAAGATAATCAACATTGGTATAGCAACAATAGTTTGACTCACAACATCCGGTGGAGTTACAATTGCAGCTACAATCAAAATGATTACCACGGCATATTTCCAATACTGTCTTAAAAACTGTGGAGTTACCAAACCTAATTTTGTCAAAAAGTAAATGATTATAGGCATTTCAAAAAATAATCCACTGGCAAGAATCGATGTTTTTACCATCCCCATATACGAATCTAAAGTAAATTGATTTTTTACCATCTCACTCACCGAAAATGTTGCCACAAAATTGACTGACATAGGTATAACGACAAAATAGCCAAAAAGTACTCCAAAGAAGAAAAGTAAAGAAGAAACAAATATAAAGACAACTGCATTTTTCTTTTCATTTTCATACAAAGCAGGACCAATAAACTGCCAAATTTGCCATAAAATATAAGGAAAAGCCATTATGAAACCAGCCAGAAGACACATCCAGACAAACATATTGACCTGACCTTCCATTTCGGTATTTTGTATAATAAATGGTAATTCGGTAATACAAATACTTTCGGCAAATCCTAATTGATGTGACAAATCACAAAAAAATCGGTAGGTAAAAAAAGAAGCTCTTGTAGGTCCGAATATTATAGTGTCAAATATATAATCGCTTACTAAATATGCACAACACCCCATAATAATAATGGCAATGGTACTTCTTACTAATAACCATCTTAACTCCTCAAGATGATCTAAAAATGACATTTCTTTAAGCTCCTTCTTTTCCATTAGATGATTCCTTCTTTTAAAATGTCATGTAAATGCAATACACCTTTGTATTCGTCATTGTCTACAACAATCAATTGTGTTATAGAGAAATCTTCCAGAATATTTAAAGCATCCACCACCATTGTTGTGGATTGAATCATTTTTGGATTTTTCGTCATAATGTCTTTGGCGGTCAAATGAGTAAAGCTATCGTTTTCATTCAGCATTCTTCGAATATCACCATCGGTAATAATTCCGATTACTTTGTCATTTTCGACAACAGCAGTAACACCTAGACGTTTTTCAGATATTTCGAAAATTGCTTTTTTGATAGGAGCATCAGGAGCAACTGTTGGTTTCAATGAATTTTCAAGCATATCCTGAACACGAAGCAATAGTTTTTTACCTAAAGCACCACCTGGATGGTATTTGGCAAAATCTTCGCTGGTGAAATTTCGTAATTGCATCAGACAGATAGCCAGTGCATCACCCATAACCAATTGCGCTGTAGTACTGTTGGTTGGTGCCAAATTATTAGGGCAGGCTTCGGCGTCAACCGTTGTATTTAATACATAATCAGATTCTTTTGCTAAGAACGAAGTCATATTTCCAGTCATAGCAATCAACTGATTTCCAAATCTTTTTAACAAAGGGATGAGTGCTTTTATTTCAGGACTATTGCCGCTTTTTGAAATACAAATAACTACATCTCCAGGCTGTACCATTCCTAAATCACCATGAATAGCTTCCGTGGCATGTAAGAAAATAGAAGGAGTTCCGGTAGAATTAAAAGTAGCTACCATTTTTTGGGCTATAATCGCACTTTTTCCAATACCTGTAACAATGAGCCTTCCGGTAGATTTATATATAATTTGAGTAGTCTCTACGAAGTTAATGTCAATATAATCAATTAGTTTAGCAATGGATTGACTCTCGGAAAGAATGGTGCTTTTTGCTGAAATCAGAATATTTTCCTTTGTGACCAAAATAGAATTTTTATAAAAATTTGTAAGTATAAAAGAAATTAGTATCTTTAGTGGTGCAAATTTAGATAAAATACCATTAATAAAGAATGAATTCAAACGAAATTGATATCCACAAAGAATTAAAGAAGTATTTTGGCTTTAACCAATTCAAAGGTTTACAGGAGCGGGTTATAAAAAGTATTCTCAATAAAGAAAATACTTTTGTGATTATGCCTACAGGTGGTGGAAAATCACTCTGTTATCAGTTACCGGCCTTGGTTCAGGAAGGTACAGCGATTGTTGTTTCTCCTTTGATCGCCTTAATGAAAAACCAGGTGGATGCTATTCGAAGTTTGTCTTCTGAAAATGGAATTGCCCACGTACTGAATTCTTCTCTTACCAAAACTGAAATTGCACAAGTAAAAAAAGACATTACTTCCGGTTTGACCAAATTGCTCTATGTTGCTCCCGAATCCTTAACCAAGGAAGAATACCTTAATTTTCTTCAAACTGTACCTATTTCTTTTGTTGCCATTGATGAAGCACACTGTATTTCAGAATGGGGACACGATTTTAGACCGGAATACCGCAATTTAAAAGGAATTATCAAACAGTTAGGCGATGTTTCTATTATTGGACTTACAGCAACTGCAACTCCAAAAGTTCAGGAAGATATCCTTAAAAATTTGGATATGTCAGATGCCACAACTTACAAAGCATCATTTAACAGAGCTAATTTATATTACGAAGTACGTACCAAAACTAAAAATATTGAATCGGATATTATTCGTTTCATCAAAGCACATAAAGGCAAATCAGGAATTATTTATTGCCTGAGCCGCAAAAAAGTAGAAGCCATAGCCGAAGTTTTACAGGTAAACGGAATAAGTGCTGTTCCGTATCACGCAGGATTAGATGCCAAAACCCGTGCGAAACATCAGGATATGTTCCTGATGGAAGATGTAGATGTGGTAGTGGCAACAATTGCATTTGGAATGGGAATTGACAAACCCGATGTTCGTTTTGTAATTCACCACGATATTCCAAAATCATTAGAAAGTTATTATCAGGAAACAGGTCGTGCAGGCCGTGATGGAGGAGAAGGACATTGTCTGGCTTATTACTCTTATAAAGATGTAGAAAAACTGGAGAAATTCTTATCAGGAAAACCTGTTGCTGAGCAGGAAATAGGTTTCGCCTTATTGCAGGAAGTAGTAGCATATGCCGAAACTTCCATGTCGAGAAGAAAATTCCTTTTGCATTATTTTGGAGAAGAATTCGATACCGAAACCGGAGAAGGCGGGGATATGGACGACAATGTTCGCAATCCGAAAGTGAAGGTAGAAGCGAAAGATCAGGTTGTTAAATTACTTGAAGTCGTACGAGATACTAAGCATATTTATAAATCCAAAGAAGTTGTTTTTACTTTGATTGGTCGCGTCAATGCTGTTATAAAAGCGCATAGAACCGATAGTCAGCCGTTTTTTGGATCGGGTACCGATCATGATGAAAAATACTGGATGGCATTATTGCGTCAGGTATTGGTAGATGGATTATTATCTAAGGATATTGAAACCTATGGTATTGTGAAAATTACCAAAAAAGGTTTGGATTTTATCAAAAATCCGGAGTCGTTTATGATGTCTGAAGATCATGAATACAACGAATCAGAAGATGAAGCAATCATAACAGCTTCAAAATCTAGCGGAGTAGCCGATGAGGTTTTGATGGATATGTTACGTGACTTACGTAAAAAAGTTGCCAAGAAACTAGGTGTACCTCCTTTTGTAGTTTTTCAGGACCCTTCACTTGAAGATATGGCGTTGAAATATCCAATTTCAATGGACGAGTTAATCAATACTCACGGAGTTGGAGAAGGAAAAGCCAAGAAATATGGTAAGGAATTTATAGCATTGATTAGCCAGTATGTAGAAGATAACGATATCGTTCGTCCGGATGATTTGGTGGTAAAATCTACAGGAGCTAATTCCATCAATAAATTATATATCATTCAGAATATAGACAGAAAATTATCACTCAAAGATATTGCTTCTGCCAAAGGCTTGACTATGGAAGCTTTGATAGCAGAAATGGAACAAATCGTAAATTCAGGAACCAAGTTAAATATCAAATATTGGATTGATGAAATGCTGGACGAAGACCAGCAGGAGGAAATTCATGATTATTTCATGGAATCCCATTCAGACAATATAGAAGAAGCCTTAAAAGAATTTGATGGCGATTACGATATTGATGAATTGCGTTTAATGCGAATCAAATTTATCAGCGAAGTAGCCAATTAGTCAAAAGTTGAAAGTCATAAAGCCAAAAGTTTTAAGATAGACATTAAGACGTTTGGCTTTATGACTTTCGACTTTAAAAAACCTCCCCTCGATGCGGTTTCAAAGCATCACGTACCTGAATCATCGTTTCATCGGTAACTACCATAAATGCAATCGCATACATTTCGTTAAGGACTTCAAAACCGGTGATGTTGGGCGATAATTTTTCAATCGCAATATATTCCTTTAAATGAATTTCGTGATGTTCGGCGGTTTTTGCAGAAGCAGGTCCGCGAAAATCCCATATTAGTTTTATTTGTCGAGACATTTTGAATGTTTTTAGAATGTAAAGTTACAAAGTCTAATTTGAAAAGTCCAATACCTTTGTCAAAGTTCCAAACTTTGACAAAGGTTCTCCATAAAGTTTCCCTTCAAAATACTATTTTTGCATTTCGTTATTGATTTCAAATAACCCATCAACTGCAACAATGCCACAAGAACTTCTTTTTCAGACATCGCCGGAAACAGCTACAAACGAATTGTTGCTCAAACAACATATTTCCAAATTAATTCGGGTAGATGCCAAAGAAATCCAGCATATTTCCATTCTAAAACGCTCGATTGATGCCCGCCAAAAAGCGGTAAAATTCAATTTGAAAGTGAATATTTATTTGGTTGGTGAACCGATTCAGGAAGCTAAAATTGAACTCCCGGAATACAAGAATGTTGATAATGCACAAGAAGTAATTGTTGTGGGAGCTGGTCCTGCGGGATTGTTTGCCGCTTTACAATTGATAGAACTGGGTTTGAAACCAATCGTAATCGAACGAGGAAAAGATGTTCGCGGTCGTCGTAGGGACTTGAAATCCATAAATAGAGATCATATTGTAGATGAAGATTCCAATTATTGTTTCGGCGAAGGTGGAGCAGGAACTTATTCGGACGGAAAACTATACACCCGTTCCAAAAAGCGTGGCGATGTAACCCGAATTTTGGAGTTATTCGTGGCTTATGGAGCGTCACACGATATTTTGGTCGATGCCCATCCGCATATTGGAACGAATAAATTACCGCAAATCATTCAGGATATGCGGGAGAAAATCATAGAAATGGGTGGTCAGGTACTGTTCGAAACCCGACTGACCGATATTATCATCAAAAACAATGAAGTGCAGGGTATCGTTACCCATAATGGAGATACGATTCTTGCCAACAAAATAATCCTGGCAACAGGACATTCTGCACGTGATATTTTTGAATTGCTCGACAGAAAACAAATTTTTATAGAAGCCAAAGCTTTTGCCTTGGGTGTTCGGGCGGAACATCCGCAGTCGTTAATTGACAGTATTCAGTACAGTTGCGATTATCGTGGAGAGCATTTGCCACCGTCACCTTATTCCATTGTGAAGCAGGTAGGAGGCAGGGGAATGTATTCGTTTTGTATGTGTCCCGGTGGTGTGATTGCGCCTTGTGCGACGAGTCCGGGCGAAGTGGTAACCAATGGCTGGTCGCCATCCAAAAGAGATCAGGCTACAGCCAATTCCGGAATTGTTATCGAATTGAAACTCGAAGATTTCAAGCCTTTTGCTAAGTTTGGTGCTTTGGCAGGAATGGAATTCCAAAAAAGTATCGAGCAAAAAGCATGGCATTTGGCAGGAGAAACTCAAAAAGTACCTGCTCAGAAAATGGTCGATTTTACCCAAAACAAAGTATCTACCAATATCCCAAAAACCTCTTATGTTCCCGGAACGACTTCGGTAGAAATGGGACAGGTTTTTCCGGGATTCCTTACCCAAATATTACGGGAAGGTTTTGTAGAATTCGGAAAATCCATGCGCGGTTATTTGACTAATGAAGCTGTACTTCACGCTCCGGAATCGAGAACTTCTTCGCCAGTGCGTATTCCCAGAGACGAAATAACATTAGAACATCTTCAAATCAAAGGTTTGTATCCTTGCGGAGAAGGAGCAGGTTATGCCGGAGGAATTATCTCAGCAGCGATTGATGGAGAGAAATGTGCCTTGAAGATTGGAGCCATTTTGAACAAATAAAAAAAGTGTATTGAAACGAATTCCAATACACTTTTGTAAAATACTATACCTAACAATTATTTTTTCTTTTTAGGTTTTACCGATAAACCTTCTTTAGTTCTATTGATTTTTTGGATAGTTCCATCTGCATTGAAGTAAAGATATTCCGCACAGGTTTCACGCTGTTTACCACAAGAAGGGTTGGAATCAATCCATTTGTGATAAAACAAAATCCATTGTCCTTTGAATTCTACAATCGAATGGTGGTTGTTGCTGTTGTTTTCTTCGTCCATAATTTGTCCTTTGTATTTCCAAGGCCCTACAGGTGAATCTGACATATAATAAGCGAGCGTTTTATTGTTCTCGGGCATGGTGAAATAGTATTTGTTTTTTCTTTTAAATACCCAAGGACCCTCCATTTTAGGTTCATGTCCGCCCATATCCATTTTTATGAAATCTCCTTTGATGCTTAACATATCATCTGCCATTTCGGCAACATGATAATCTTTTCCACCGGCGTGAAAGTAGAGATAGGCTTTGTTATTATCATCCACAAAAAGGCAAGGATCATTTGCATAAGGTGTTGTCCATAATGGACCTCCAATCGCATCTTTGAAAGGACCTGTTGGCGAATCACTTACTGCAATTCCAATTCCCATCCATTTGGTGCTTTTGCTTGGGTCAACACGATTTTTAGTTCCTTTACCTACAGGAAAACAGAAATAATATTTACCGTTTTTATATGCACAATCCGGTGCCCAGGCATAATTATCAGCCCAGGAAAGGTCTTTTACCGAAAGGCAGGCGCCATGATCTGTCCAGTTGATGAGGTCAGCAGAAGAAAAAACATGCCAGTCTTTCATATAAAAATCTTCCTGACATTCTTCATCATGTGAGGTATACAAATACATTCTTCCGTCTTTCCAAACATGGGCAGAAGGATCTGCCGTTTTTATCTTGCTCCCAAAATTCAAAGGGTTTTGTGCAATAGAAATTAATGTACAGAATAAGGTTGTTAAGATTAAAATGTTTTTCATATTTATTGGTTTTTATAAAAAGAAAGGTTACTAAAGTAAGTCCTATTTTCGGATTTGCAAAATGATTCTAAATACAAAACCAACTTTCCATTAAGCCTATTGCCCAAATTCGTTGTAGTAGCTGTTAGCGGTTCGATTGTTTATTTATAATGTTTGTTATTTCCAATTATATATTAAGTTCGGTTATGGCTTTCTATTGCCACAAACTTTTCAGTTTTCAACTTTTGTATTTTTACGATTTGTTAAGAACTTTAAACATTGGACCTTCTTTTTTTACCTTCTCAATAGATTCAATCCAATATTCCCAAAATGCTGAATCTGCAGGTTGGTCAGTTCCTTTCCAATATTCTCCACCGCTTAGAATATCTGTTAAATCATTTGAACCACTGTTTTCCCAGTATGCTTTTAATAAATATAACATTGCTTCATAACCTTCTTTTTGAGTGATGGTTTTATTCTGTTCGTCTAACATTATTTTTTATTTTATTAAGTTGAATAAAGTTGTTGTATTCTCCTCGTTTCTCGCAACTAACCGCTAACGTTCTCGCGCCTTGCGCCGTTTGCGGCTTACGAAGACGAATATTTTTGGCTGAACGAAAATATGATAAAAAACGGTAATTCCACTAAATTCGCAAATGGCGCAAGACGTGTGTTAGCAGCTGCTCTTTATTCGTTTTTATTCAATATTGTTTCAATGTCTTTTAGATATTCGACAGTATCATTTGTTGAATCTTTAATATTTAAACTGTTTCTAAAATCTTGTAATATCTTATATTCAATAAGTTCTATTAATGAGTGTAAAGAATTTATTTCAATATTTATAATGTAGTTGAGTTCTTTTTCAGTTAACGTAATTTTTAAAATTCCTTTTAATGCTTCGTCTTTTTTCCAGTCATATAATTTGTTATTTTGAAAGTTCCAAATAAATTTATGAGTTACTCTTCCAAGTAATCCTTGATAAGTATAAAATAGTTTATATGTGTTATCTGTTATGTATGGTTTTAGGTTCAATAGCGATTTACCATCATTGGTAATTTTGCTCATTTCTGTTACCATTTCGTATGAACGTAGGAGTGGTCCCATTTTAGGATTTCGGTCTAATTTTTCAAAAGCATTTTCTTCCGTTATTTCATTATATGTTAACAATTGATATACAAGAGATATTCCAGCTGGAAAACTATTTTTTATATTTATAATAGTTGTCCACAATAATTCATATGCTTGAATTTTCTTGTCAAGTATCTTTTGGGAAGAAGAAAAATAATTTTGAGTTAGTGAAGTAAGTAGATTATTATTCTTGTTGATCTCTCCCTTTAAACTTTCTATTTTACTGTTGTATGAATGTGATGATGATTGAGAAAATCTATTTAATAGATATTTTGAAAAGAAACCAATTATGGAAGTTATTACAATTGTTATACCTCCTAATAATTTTATAATTGTCCAATTGTCCATTTTATAGATTATTTCTTGCACGTGATTTTTTTTTAGAGTTGCTGCTAACTAGTATATACCCGCTATAAAATAGCACCAATCTATCCGATTTTGGGTGTATATAAGAAGTTTTATTTCGCTTTATGTTTTTTCAAATGTAATGTTTTTCATTGTGAATTACTCTTTCCCGAAAACTAAAAGCCGTCGCTATAAGCGCGAACCCATCTGATGAGAGCGCGACGGTGTCCCTTGTTAGCGCGATGGCAACCCTTGTGCACGAAATGGTATCCGATGCTCACGAAATGGTATCCGATGCTCACGAAATGACATCCGATGTTCGCGAAATGGTGTCCGTTGTCCACGAAATGGCATCCGATGCTCACGAAATGACATCCGATGTTCACGAAATGGCATTCGAAGAAAGCACGATGGATTTCGGTTACAATTTATTTCAAAACAACCACTTAAATAAATTATCTTTGCGCTCTGAAAAATGCCTTTATGAAATTTGATTTATTACAAAAAGATCCACATACCAAAGCCAGAGCAGGAAGTATAACTACTGATCACGGCGTGATTGAAACCCCAATTTTTATGCCTGTAGGAACGGTTGCTTCGGTAAAAGGAGTGCACCAACGGGAATTGAAAGAAGAAATAAACCCGGATATTATCCTTGGGAATACCTACCATTTATACCTGCGTCCGCAAACCGAAATTCTGGAAAAAGCGGGTGGTTTGCATAAATTCATGAATTGGGACCGAAATATTCTGACTGATTCAGGTGGGTACCAGGTGTATTCGCTTTCGGCCAACAGAAAAATTAAGGAAGAAGGAGTAAAATTCAAATCGCATATTGACGGTTCTTATCATTTTTTCACACCTGAAAATGTGATGGAAATTCAGCGTACTATTGGTGCAGACATCATTATGGCTTTCGATGAATGTACGCCTTACCCTTGCGATTATCGTTATGCACAGCGTTCGATGCACATGACACACCGTTGGTTGGACAGATGTATCAATCATTTGGATAAAGTACCCGTAAAATATGGTTACGATCAGGCATTTTTTCCAATTATTCAGGGAAGTACGTATAAAGATTTACGCCAACAATCAGCCGAATATATTGCGAATTCCAATCAAGTAGGAAATGCCATTGGTGGACTTTCAGTAGGAGAACCTGCCGAAGAAATGTATGCGATGACCGAAGTGGTTTGTGAAATTCTTCCGGAAGACAAGCCCCGTTATTTGATGGGCGTTGGAACTCCGATTAATATTTTGGAGAATATCGCTTTAGGAATTGATATGTTCGATTGTGTGATGCCAACACGTAATGCCAGAAACGGAATGTTGTTTACCGCCAACGGAACCATCAACATTAAAAACAAAAAGTGGGAAGCTGATTTTTCGCCAGTAGATGAAATGGGGCACACTTTTGTAGACACAGAATATTCCAAAGCCTATTTACGTCACTTGTTTGCTGCCAACGAATACCTTGGAAAACAAATCGCTACGATACACAATCTTGGATTTTATATGTGGTTGGTTCGTGAAGCCAGAAAACATATCTTAGCAGGAGATTTCAGAACCTGGAAAGACATGATGGTTCGTAATATGAGCCAGAGATTGTAAAGAAGTTTAGGAGGATTATAAGTTTAGAAGGTTTATTTCTAAACTTACAGCTTTATAAACCTCTTAAACCTTCTAAACCTAATAAACTTTACTATGTTAACAATAATAGACAAATACATTTTAAAAAGATATTTATCCACTTTTGGGGTAATGTTGCTTTTGTTTGCGCCTATTGGGATTATCATTGATGTTTCGGAGAAGATCAATAAAATGATAGCCAACAAAATTCCATTGGCAGATATATTGGTGTACTATTATAATTTCACGATTTACTTCATGAACTTGTTGTTTCCGATATTTTTGTTTTTGTCGGTAATCTGGTTTACTTCAAAACTGGCTAATAACACAGAAATCATTGCAATTTTAAGTTCCGGGATTTCCTTTACCAGATTTTTGCGGCCTTTCTTAATTGGGGCTACTATTGTTTCTGTGATTGTGCTGCTGATGGGATTTTTTATTGTTCCAAAGGCAAATGAAGGCTTCAATAATTTTAGATATACTTATCTCAGAAGCGGCGGAAAGGAACTCATGAAAGGGGATAATACTGATGTATACCGACAAATTAGTGCCAACGAATTTATTTATGTTAACAGTTTTGACAACGAATCTAAAACTGCTTATAATTTCAGTTATGAGTATTTCAAAAAAGATAAGTTGGTTTATAAAATATCAGCCACCAGAATTCAATGGAATCCAAAAACCAAGAATTACTCGATGTATGATTATGTCAAAAGAACTGTTGGGGAATTAGGGGATAAAATTGAAAAAGCAGATAAAAAGGATGCAAAGTTTAGTTTCGATTTAGAGGATTTGGCCCCTGTAGTTTACATTGCCGAAACGCTGACGTTAGGAGATCTGATTCATTTTATTGACAAGGAAAGAATGAGAGGCTCTTCCAATGTGAATGTATATTTGGTGGTTTTGTATAAAAAATACAGTATTCCGGTTTCAGCATTTATTCTGACTATTATTGCCGTTTCTGTTTCAGCAATGAAGCGTAGGGGAGGAATGGGAGTGAGTCTGGCCATTGGAATAGGTATTGCTTTTTCCTTTGTGTTTTTTGATAAAATATTTGGAACACTGGCCGAAAAATCAACTTTTTCTCCTTTTCTGGCAGTATGGTTTTCTAATATCATCTTCGGAATTTTAGCCTTTTTTCTACTACGCAATGCAAGGCGGTAAACTAGGCAGTTATTTAAATCTTCATTTAATCGTATTTATTTGGGGATTCACTGCTGTTTTAGGAGCTTTGATAACTATAAATGCGGATGTTCTGGTTTGGTATCGAATGCTTTTCGCAGGGTTATTTTTATTATTGTTTATTGTATCCAAAAAGAAATCATTTATTGTTCCGCCCAAGGAATTGTTCAAATTGCTTTTTGTTGGATTTTTGATAGCGGTTCACTGGATTACTTTTTTCGAAGCCATTCATATTTCCAATGTTTCCATCACTTTAGCCGTTTTTTCACTCGGAGCTTTCTTTGCATCACTACTGGAACCTTTGTTTTATGGTCGAAAAGTACTTTGGTACGAGGTATTGTTTGGACTAATAATTATTGGAGGACTGGGTATTATTTTGAAAGTCGAAATCAATTATTTTGAAGGAATGATGTATGCTTTGGTTTCGATAATTATTGGAGTTTTGTTCACGCTCATTAATGGAAAATTAATTGAGAAACATGAATCTTCTGTTATCACCTTTTATGAATTCATAGCCGGAGTTATTTTTATTTCCATCTATTTTTTATTCGAAAATAAATTCACTGCCGATTTCTTTGTTTTAACAACTAATGACTGGGTTTTATTATTGATTCTGTCATCAGTTTGTACGGCTTTTGCTTTCACAGCTTCGGTAAAAGTAATGCAGCAGCTTTCACCTTATACTGTTATGTTAACTACAAGTTTAGAACCTGTTTACGGAATTATCCTAGCTTATTTTATTCTGGGAGAAAAAGAAAAAATGAGCTTTGAGTTTTATCTGGGAGCCTTATTAATCGTTATTACAGTTATTCTTAACGGCGTTGTCAAACATTATTTGGCAGCTAAAGAATGATGATTTTAAGAGTATTTTTGTAAAATAGCTTTATGTTTTTAATGTAAATAATTTATGTTTGAATAAATAAATTTATATTTGCAGTTCGAATCAAACCAAAAAAAAAGGACACATCCTATGGAATATTTAGATTTTGAACTTCCAATAAAAGAACTTGAAGATCAGTTAGACAAATGTTTAGTTATTGGACAGGAATCAGATGTTGATGTAACAAATACCTGCAAACAAATCAACAAAAAACTGGAAGAAACCAAAAGGCATATTTATAAAAATCTTACTGCCTGGCAAAGAGTACAATTGTCAAGACATCCCAATAGACCTTATACCTTAGATCATATTAAAGCACTTTGTGGTGATACTTTTTTAGAGCTTCATGGTGACAGGGGGTTTAAAGATGACAAAGCAATGGTTGGTGGTTTAGGGAAAATTGACGGACAGTCGTTTATGATTATTGGTCAGCAAAAAGGATACAATACCAAAACACGTCAGTACAGAAATTTTGGAATGCCGAATCCGGAAGGCTACAGAAAAGCTTTGCGATTAATGAAAATGGCAGAGAAATTCAATATTCCTGTTTTAACTTTGGTGGACACACCGGGAGCATTTCCTGGAATTGAAGCGGAAGAGCGTGGACAGGGTGAAGCTATTGCCAGAAACATTTTTGAAATGGTTCGTTTGAAAGTGCCAATCATTGTAGTAATTGTTGGAGAAGGAGCATCTGGTGGAGCATTAGGAATAGGTGTTGGAGATAAAGTATACATGATGGAGAATACCTGGTATTCCGTAATTTCTCCTGAATCCTGCTCTTCTATTTTATGGAAAAGCTGGGATTACAAAGAACAAGCTGCTGAAGCTTTGAAATTGACTTCTGCCGATATGAAAAAGCAGAAATTAGTAGATGATATTATTCCTGAACCACTTGGTGGAGCACACTATGACAGAGAGACTGCTTTCAAAACTGTAGAGCAGTATATCATGAAAGGATATAACGAGTTGAAAGACTTATCAACAGCAGATTTAATTGCCCAAAGAATGGACAAATATCTTCAAATGGGAGAGTATAAAGATTAAAAATCTTACAAATAAATAATTAATCCGAAGCCTTATCGCTTCGGATTTTTTTTGGGTTATTAACAAAAAATGAAAGGTTGTAAACAATTATTTCTAATAAGTCAATAGTAAATTCTTTTTAATTTTTAGCTAATTTCGCTCTATGGAAAATGTCAAAAATATAAACCCAATCCGCTACGATAAAACAAACATTATCAACCTTGAAAAAGGGAAGCTGCCTCCACAGGTTTTAGATCTGGAAGAAGCTGTACTTGGTGCGATGATGATTGATAAAAAAGGAGTAGATGACGTAATTGATATTTTGCAGGCAGATGCTTTTTATAAAGAAGGACATAAACACATTTTTGAGGCTATAGTTCAGCTTTTTACAGACACACAACCGATTGACTTATTAACCGTTTCTGCACAGCTCAAAAAGAACGGAAAATTAGATCTTGCCGGTGGGGATTTTTACTTAATTCAATTGACCCAGAAGATTTCGTCTTCTGCACACATAGAATTCCACTCCAGAATTATTCTTCAAAAGTTTATTCAACGCAGTCTGATTCGAATTTCTACTGAAATTATTGAAGATTCCTATGATGAAACGACTGATGTTTTTGATTTATTGGACAAGGCCGAATCGAAACTGTATGAAGTAACTCAGGGAAATATAAAACGAAGTTCTGAAACAGCTCAGAGTTTGGTTTTACAAGCTAAAAAAAGAATTGAAGAAATTAGTAAACAGGAAGGTTTAAGTGGTGTAGAAACTGGTTTTACCAATCTTGATAAATTGACTTCAGGATGGCAGCCGAGTGATTTGATTATCATTGCGGCAAGACCTGCGATGGGAAAAACGGCTTTTGTACTTTCTATGGCAAGAAATATTGCTATCGATTTTGGACATCCTGTGGCTTTGTTCTCTCTGGAGATGGCATCGGTACAGTTGATTACCAGACTAATTTCATCTGAAACAGGATTGTCTTCGGAAAAACTGCGTACGGGTAAATTAGAGCCCCATGAATGGACGATGTTGAGTACCAAAGTTAAAGATTTGGAAAAGGCACCTTTGTTTATTGATGATACACCTTCACTTTCTATTTTTGACTTGCGGGCTAAATCAAGACGTTTGGTTTCGCAGCACGGTATCAAGATTATCATTGTGGATTATTTGCAATTGATGACTGCCGGAGGAAATGGAAAAGGTGGTGGAAACAGAGAGCAGGAAATATCCACTATTTCCCGAAATTTAAAAGCACTGGCCAAGGAATTGAATGTTCCGGTGATTGCACTTTCACAGTTGTCGCGTGCGGTTGAAACGCGTGGTTCGAGCAAACGACCTTTACTTTCTGACCTTCGTGAATCTGGAGCGATTGAGCAGGATGCGGATATTGTTTCGTTTTTATACCGTCCCGAATATTATAAAATTGACGAATGGGATGATGATGAAGCTTCGCCAACTGCAGGTCAGGCCGAAATAATGATTGCCAAACACCGTAATGGTAGTATAGAAAATGTCCGATTGAAATTTATAGGGCATTTAGGTAAGTTTGATAACCTCGATGATTACAACGGAAGTTATGATGATTTGCCTTCGAGTATGAATCACGAAGAAAATCCGTTCCAGACTAAAAATCTTCCGTCTCCAAATGAAGCTTTTGGCAGTAATCTGAATGACGAAGATGATGATATGCCATTTTAGATATAAAATTAAATTCGCTTCTCCGGCGAATTTTTTTTGTCCTTTTCCTCAATAAAAACGACTATATTTGATATTGTCAAAATTGAAAAACTATATATTAAAAATGGTTTCCAAAAAGTTATATCTTATTGTTTTAATCTTAGTTTCCTTTTCGGTTAAAGCTTCGTTTATTTTATTGCCAATGGATGAAACTACGCAGAAAAATCATTTGAAAGCGTATGGGATTACCTATTGGTGTATTGATAAAAAATACAAAGCCAGTTGGTTGCTTAATTATAGAGGCGGATCATTTTTATTAGCTGATGCTCCTGAAATTAGAAAAGAATGCCAGATCCGAGGAGTGAGTTTTGAAGTGTTAAGCGACGCCGAAGCGAATCAAATTCTGGAAGAAATTGCCAGTCCTTCCCAAAATATGGAAGCGGTAGTATTAGAAAAGGCTCCAAAAGTGGCTGTTTATACACCTAAAGGGAAACAACCCTGGGATGATGCCGTGACCTTGGTTTTGACATATGCTGAAATTCCATTTACTCCTATTTATGATGAAGAAGTTTTGAGTGATCAACTATTACTTTATGATTGGCTGCATTTGCATCACGAGGATTTTACGGGACAATATGGAAAGTTTTTTGGGTCTCATAGAAATTCACCCTGGTATATTGAACAAAAAAGAGATGCAGAAGCTTTAGCAGCAAAATTGGGTTATAAAAAAGTCTCGGAAGAAAAATTGGCTGTAGCCAAAAAAATCAGGGATTTTGTTATTGGTGGTGGATTTATGTTTGCCATGTGTTCTGCAACAGACAGTTTTGATATTGCTTTGGCTGCCGATGGAGTTGATATTTGCGAATCGATGTTTGATGGAGATGCAACTGAACCTAATTACCAGGCTAAAATAAATTATACCAATTCTTTTGCTTTCAAGAATTTTACTTTGGATAGAAAACCGGAGCATTATGAGTTTTCAGATATTGATATGACCGAGAAAAGAAGAATACCAATGGAGAAAGATTATTTTACTTTGATGGAATTTTCGGCAAAATGGGATCCTATTCCGAGTATGTTGTGTCAAAATCAAACACAGTTGATAAAAGGGTTTATGGGACAGACAACTGCTTATGATTCGTCACTTGTAAAATCGAATGTATTGGTAATGGGAACTTGTGAACTTAATGGTGAAGCACGTTATATTCATGGCGAAAAAGGCAAAGGAATGTATACTTTTTATAGTGGTCATGACCCCGAAGATTACCAGCATAGAGTAGGAGATCCGGCAACAGTTTTGGATTTACATCCCAATTCTCCGGGCTATCGTTTAATCCTGAATAATGTGTTGTTTCCGGCAGCAAGAAAGAAAAAACAGAAGACATAGTTCGAAGATTGATGTTTACTGTTTCATATTCAATTATTTAAAATATTTTTGCGTCATTATAATGTAAAATAATTATAGGTTTCTGATAAGGGTATAAAAACTAATTACACTTATCATGTGTTTTTAAAATGTTTATAAGGTGCTTTTTGGCATATTTCAGGCTCTTTTTATTGTGTAATTTGTAATCAATAAATAAGATATTAACCCTGAAAGCCCTATATCACTATGTTTACACGCCACCATCTCATTTTGATTTTCTTATTGCCTCTGGTTATCTTAGGACAAATTCAAACGAAAAAAGTAATTAATCAACAGATACAGACTTGGGTTTCTTTGAATAGTATAACTAAATTTAGTAATCATTGGGGAATTGCTGCAGATGCTCATCTTAGGACCAATGGTTTTTTTGAAGGTAATAATTTTTACTTTCTAAGAGGTGGACTAGGGTATATACCAAATACTGTCGTTTCTATTGTTGGGGGTTATGCACATATGTGGTTAGCTCCAACAAATCCTGACTGGAATACTTATTCAGATGAAAACAGGATTTACCAACAAGCCCAAATAAATTCAAAAATAGGTAAAGTTGCCCTGCTTCAAAGGATTCGAAATGAACAACGCTGGCAGGAAAAAATAGCTAATGATGAACTTACTGGAGAAATCCGTTTTACAAATAGAGTCCGATATTTAATTAGTTTTAATATTCCTATTTTTAAAAAGAAGACTTCACCGTCTCTTGTTCTTTCTGATGAGGTTTTGATTCAATTTGGAAAAGAAGTAGTGTATAATACTTTTGATCAGAACCGTATTTTTATAGGAATCAAACAATCTATAAATTCTGAACTCAGTTTCGATTTAGGTTATATGAATGCCTACCAGCAAAAATATTCCGGTTATGAATATGATATGAATCATACTCTTAGACTATTTTTCTATCTGAATACCTGTTTAAAGAAACCTCCATTTGAAGATAATCATACTTCTGGGGATGAATGATTTGCAAAAAAGAAGCGTCCTTATTTAAGGACGCTTTGAAATACGGTTTATCAGATTTATTTTTTTATAATTCGAAATACTTTATTTATTTCAGGAAAATTTACAAAATACAAACCTGTCTGTAAATTAGAAAGATCCAGACTTGCAGTTCCATCTGTATTATTTATGGTTTCTTCTTTTACTAAATCCCCCAAATCATTGTAAATACGGCAATTTGTTTTTGTAAATAGATTTTCCTCAAATACTACATTCAAGATAGAATTAACTGGGTTTGGATAAAAATAAATATCTTCTTTTTGAAAGGAACCAACACCTAAAGGATTGGTTACTTGTATTGTAGAAGTTAAAAATTTTCGATGATTAGCTTCGGTAACATCTTTATTTTCTACAGCGTCATTATATAGTATACTTGACCCTAAGTCAGAAACCAGATCTACTGTGTATGTTCCGGAAAGACTTGCTGGTACTTCAACAATACCTTCTACTTTTAGACTTGTTAAGTCTGCATTTAATAAAGTTGGTGTTGTCGTTGATAAACCATTCCATTTGTATAGTTCAAAAGTTCCTGTTGCTGCATAACTCCCGGCAACAATTAAATATTCATTAGAAGCATTTTTTCCTAAACTACGAATTCCATGATTGTTTAAGTCTAATTCTATTGGATTGCCAAAAGTAGGATTTGCAGATGGATTACCATTTCCAAACCAGTTTTCAAAATTAAGTAGAGGACAAATAATAGCTTTATTTTTTCCAGTTCCTACATATGGTGCTCTGAAACCAATGTACAGTGTAGTATTATCTGGTCCAATTTCCAACCCTTCTACATTAAAACCGTCGATACGCTTAGGCTCAATTCCTGATGCTGCTTTTGCGGTAAAGTTATATCCTTTTGCATCTCCCCAGGTAATGATATTACTTCTTAATTTATCAGTGTAACCTACAAATGTCAAAGTAGCATTGGCGCCGGTACCCACAATATCTGTTGCGAAAATTCTATCTCTGTCCGGTCTTAATACTCCTGATTTTGAATTGCTTAATGAACCTATCCAATAGATTCGGTTTGGCTTTGTAGGACTTCTAAAAGAAGCTTCCATATCTACTTCAGTTCCGCCAGTTAAGTTTAAATAAGAAGTTACATCAAATTGATATATTGATAATCCGGAGTTATTTCTACTGTATAATTTAATGATATTCGTTTCGTCATCAGCGATAAACATATAATCATTATCAATAGGAATTGCTGTAGAACCATCAGCAACACCAGTATGATAAATATCTTTAATTCCAGCTGTTGGAAGTGAAGCTGAAACGGCTAATTTTAATTTAATCGATTTATTTGAACCCTGAAGGTCGGTAATTTTTAAAGTAAGGGTTGTGTATCCAACACCAGTTGGTGTAATTTTGAATTTACGAGCGTTGCCGTTGCCGGTAATTGTAAAGTTGCTGTTTGAAACTACTGTAGTTTTTGAACTTGTCATGGAGAATGTCACTGTGCTCAAATCTTCGTCTGTAACATTGATATCAATTCCTGAAATTATAAAAGGATCAGTTGAATTATTCATTACGCAGCTTATTACGGGTGTTGAGCCTGTAAGATCTACAAATTTAGAGGCAGTAGTATTAAAACTAATTGTTGGTGCTGCATTCGCTAAACTACTGGAGACAGAATTACCGGATAATGTTTTAGCAACTATTTCAGAAGTTACGGACTCTTTAGTTTGAGAATAAAGTCCAAAAGGGATAAGCACAAGAGCTATTAATTTTAAGTATATTTTTTTCATATAATAAATTAGAAGTTTCAATGAATAAATCAATGATTTTTGAAAAATTTTTCAAACATAATTAAATTTAATCATATAAAAAGCATTATTACAAATTATATAGTCAAATTGTTTTTAAATATATAATTTGTAATAATGGTCTAAACTAAATACTACAACTCTAATAATTAGAATTTATATGAAGTGATTTTTAACAAACATAAAGATTAAGCTTATTTTTTAGGTTAAGTATGGGCTTGCAATCTGAATCTGAATTTTGTAAATCCTTTTTATCTGTTTTTCTGTTAAAAGAGATTTTTCTTTAGCATCAAATAATTGTTGGTATAATGCTTCTGAACGCGCTTTCATATACGGATAAATAGACAATGAAATAGAATTTCCCTGAAGAGATTTTTTGTAATGCTTGATGTATTCTTTTGTGTAGTTATTATAGTCGTCGAGACATTTTTTCCATTTTTTGTTTAAAGGTTTTTCAGTGCAATTCTTTATGGTTGTTGAGATGATGGGGTCTTTTTTCTCCATAATTTAGATGTCTTTATGAAAATATACTTTGTTTTTTAAATCACTACAAAAATAGATTCAATAAAAATGGCATCTATACGGGAAACCGTAAAATAAGAAAATGCCTTAAAAAATTAAGTAGAATAATTATACCAAACCCAAATCTTTAGAAATAGCTATAAGATGTACATTGTTGTTGGCTTTTAAGTATGTTTTTAGCCTATTTATACGTTTTTCTATACTACTGCTGCCATTAGGTGCAATGCCCATAGTTTTGAATTCTGACGAGATTTCATCCAATATATATCCTTTGGATAATAATTTCAGAATTTCAATATCGTAGGTTTCAATTTCGATTAATGATTTGTCTCTCAATGCGTGACACAATCCGTTAGAAAGAATTTTAGCATCATCGTTAAAAATTTCTAGAATAGTTTTTTTGAGTTCCGGAATGCTGTTTCGACCTTTAGAAACGTAGGCGCTAATACCCAAATCGTTAAAAAGTGATTTAATTCTGAATGATTTATCCTCAATAGAAAAAACGATGGTTTTGATATCTGGCTGAACTTTTTTTATGGCACTAATTAATTCTTCTCCAGAGTTCAGTTTGTTTTCACGATGATCAGTTTTAAATGATAAATCACTTACCAGCAAATCATAAGGTTCATTGTCATGTAGTGCTTTTTTTATTTTTAAAAAAGCATCATCACAGTATTTTGCATGGTGAATTTCGGAAATAGAAAGTTCTTCCAGTGCTTGTTCTACTGTAATACTAATGCTATCAAAATCTTCGGCTACTAAAACTTTTTTGAACATAATAATTATATTAATTACATAGGTATCGTGAAGCTCGTTTTGAATCCCTTATTTGATTTAGTATCAAAAGTAATAGTTCCGTTGATAGACAGAATACGGTTTTCCACATTTTGAAGTCCATTTCCTGAATTTATTTTGTCACATAGTACACCAATTCCGTTGTCACTGTAATCTATTTGCAATTTATTCATGTTTTTCTTGAAAGTAATTACTGCTAAACTACATTGACTGTGTTTTTTCATATTGACCAATAATTCCTGAATAACCCTATAAATAATAATTTTTTTGTTGCTTTCTAAATCATTCCAACGAATAGTATCTATTCCATTTACTAATATCCTAATCGCTTGAGTATTAAATCCAGACATCATTTCTTTCAGGCCTTCAAAATATTGGGTGCCAGTATTTATAGTGCTGTTTTCTTTTGAAATGTTACGTGTTCTGGAATAGATTGTATCTAAATTGTTTAGTAATACTTCTCTGTTTTGATTGGAAGACAAATCTTGTGTTTCTGCGAACGCCATAGTATGATAGACGTCATTTGCTAATTCATCATGCAATTTTTTTGCGATTCTCGTTTCTGTGTCATAAGAGGTTTTGAATTTTTCTTTTTTGTTTATTGCTTTTAAGAAATGATAAATAAAAACAATAGATAGCAAACCAGTTATAACTAGAAAGTTTAAAACTAAGTTTCTGTTTTTTTGTCGTTCCAATTCAAGAGCGGTTTGAGCTTTCTGGGTTTTTAATTTCAGATTCTCCTCTTTATCCTGTCTTGAATCGTATTTTATTTTAGTAAATTGATTTTTAGCTATTTGCCTAACTTTGCTTATACTGTCATTGATGTGGATATACTTTTCTGAGTGGATTTTGGATTGACTTTCAGAACTGTTTTGTATTAATAATTTTAAGGACTCCAGTCTGTCATCGACATTATTTATTTTTGATGCTTTTTCATAACTTAATAACGCATAAGTATAAGCTAAATTTGGATTTTGTCTTTTATAATATTCAGAAAGATGAATATAGCTTTCTGTCATTCCCCAATCATTTTTATTTTGTTCCCTTATTTTTAAAGCCTGATTCATATAAGCAAATGCTTTTGGATTTCCCATTTTGAAATAGGAATACCCTAAATTATCTAGTGTTAAGGAAAGTATTTCAGGATCATTAACTACCTCTTTTTGTATAGTTAATGGAGATAAAATTTCTATAGCCTTTTGATACTCTTGCATGTCAATATAAACTTCAGCAATATTATTTTTAACATTTGCTTTCCGATATTTATTTGTTTTTAGGTTTAAAGCAAGATTATCATAATAAAAGGCAAGATTATAATCAAAAGTGTGTAAATAATTAGTGCCTAATGTTGTATATACTCCCCAATGATCATCAGCATTTGTATTGTTTTTTAAATAAGGAAAAGCCTCAAGAATAGTTGTTTCACTAGTGGAATAATCTCCCTGTTTTTGTTCAATACTTGCCATATTTAACAAAGTATAAATAATTTTGGCGGTATCTTTTTTATTATCACACAACGATTTAGCTTTGTTGAAATAATAATAGGAACTGTCATATTTAATATCTTTGAGATGCTTTTCTCCCAGCGTAATGAGACGGTTAATTTCGGGTAGGTTGTTTTTTTTTGTGAGCTGGTTTTTTGTTTTTTTTTCACAGGATTGTCCTGCAATAATTATTGCTGCTACAGTAAAAAAAAGAAAAAAGGACTTCTTGAAATTCATCCCCCGAAATTACAGAAAATTATTAAATTAAAGATAAATCTGCTTAAAAAATGAAGGTGAAAATTAGAATGTAAGAGAAAGTATATTTTACGAATGAAAATAGTTTGAGACTTGAAAGAAAAGCGTAATCGGGCTGGTATTTAAAAAGTATATTTAAATTAATAATGGCTATCTGGAAAGATAGCCATTATAAAATTAAGGTTGAAAAATTATAGTTTTCAAAGATTAACCTTTTAATTCAGCTACTGAAAATTTTGGGTTTTTCTCATCTTTGATAAACATGATATCAGTGTAGAATTCTACTTTACCTGTCTCAATGTTATGCATTGCGCCAACAACTCCAATTTCACCATTTTCAACCATTTGTTCTAATATAAAACTACGCTCTATGATACTTTTTACGCTACGTTTTACATTTATTTGAGCAACATTCTCAACAAAAGGGGCGTTTTTAGACGTTCTATTTTCTGTGGTTTCTTTTTCTTCGTAAATTGCAGGTTGTATTTTAGATAACAATTCAGTAAGATTTCCCATTTCTACATGGTCGCAAGCTCCTTTTATAGCGCCACATTTACTATGACCTAAAACTACTATTAGTTTGGATCCAGCTACTTTACAAGCAAACTCCATGCTTCCAAGAATGTCAGTGTTGACAACATTTCCAGCTATTCTTGCTGAAAAAATATCGCCTAAACCCTGATCAAAAATTAATTCTGCTGATGTTCTGCTGTCAATACAACTTAGTATTATAGCAAACGGCCATTGTCCTTCTTTAGTTTCATTAGCTTGCTGTAATAAATCGCGGTTAGCTTGTAAATTTTTAATAAAACGATTATTTCCTTCTTGCAAAATTTCTAATGCTAATCTTGGGGTTATTTGTGATTGTGTTTCTTTATTATGTGTTCTCATCTTTATTTATTTCTTAATTTTTTTATTTATGTTCTACAAATATGTGTTTTTCTTCTTCTCCAGTATTTGTGAGGTCATATGCTTTTTTGAATCCAACTAGTTTTACTTTTAT
Source organism: Bacteroidota bacterium (assembly GCA_040387175.1). GTDB lineage: Bacteria > Bacteroidota > Bacteroidia > Flavobacteriales > Flavobacteriaceae > Flavobacterium. The sequence goes on from JAZKED010000006.1 coordinate 397,838, forward strand.
GTTTTCTTCTTTAGCTCTGATTTTTTTAAATTCTTTGATCAAATCCAAAACATCATGTGCAATGTAAACAGTGTCTTGTGCATTAATGATAACCTTGGAGTTTTCAGGAATGTCATTTAAAGTTGTTTTAATTGCCGCTTTGTTTAAGAATGATACTTCCTGTGCTAAATCAATGTGAATAACATCTCCATCTGCATAGCCTTCTTTTCTAAAACTATAAGCTCTTTTAAGATTTCCCCTTAGAATAAAAATAACACTAATAATGATTCCTAAAGCAACGCCTTTCAGCAAGTCCAAAAATACAACTGCTAGTAGTGTAGCAATAAAAGGAGCAAATTGGTATTTTCCATTTTTCCAAAAATGCTTAAATGTTTCTGGATTAGCCAATTTGTATCCTACTAATAATAAAATGGCTGCTAATGTTGCCAATGGTATTTTGTTTAATATAACTGGAATAGTCAGGACACTTATCAATAATAAGATTCCGTGTATGATAGTAGACATTTTTGATTTAGCTCCTGCATTATTATTTGCAGACGAACGAACCACTACTGATGTCATTGGTAATCCTCCAATTAGTGAACTAACTATATTCCCAATACCTTGAGCTTTTAACTCTATATTGGTATCTGTGTAACGTTTGTAAACATCCATTCTGTCAGCAGCTTCAATACATAATAGTGTCTCAATAGAGGCTACAATGGCAATAGTCAAACCTACAACCCAAACTTTTGGATTGGTAAATCCTGAAAAATCAGGAGTCACAATAATTTGTTTGAATTCGTCTAGTGAGGTAGGGACAGGTAAAGAAACTAAGTGCTCCTTTCCGATGGCTAATGAACTTCCGGATGCTACAAAAAATTCATTCAATATCACACTTAAAATTACGGCTATAAGTGCTCCAGGTACTAATTTCATTTTTTTAAGGAAAGAAACTTTAGTCCATGCAATCAATATGATCATTGATACAATAGTAACTACTATAGATCCTAGCTGAATATAATCTACAATTCCAAATAAAGCAGATAATGTATTACTGCCGTCTGACTGTGCAAAAGCCTGATCTCCTTCAAAATCACTATCATAACCAAAAGCATGAGGTAATTGTTTTAGAATAATAATAATTCCAATACCAGCAAGCATACCTTCAATTACATTAGTAGGAAAATAATTTGAAATACTTCCGGCTTTAACGAATCCTAATGCTAGTTGTATTAGACCAGCAATAAAAACTGCTGTTAAAAATATATCAAAAGCTCCTAAATCAGTAATTGCGGTTAATACAATTGCTGTTAAACCAGCTGCTGGACCTGATACACTTATATGAGATTTACTTAAAGAACCTACAACTATACCGCCAATAATACCAGCTATTATACCAGAAAATAAAGGGGCACCAGAGGCCATTGCAATACCTAAACATAATGGAAGCGCCACCAAAAAAACCACTAAACCTGACGCAAAATCAGATTTAAGGTTGGCAAAAAGATTAATTTTTTTTGTCATAATACCTTACTAAAAATTGAATACAAAGAATTTATCACATCTTGAAAATGTGAGTTCTAGATTTTATAAAATATAAATCTATAATAAATGTATTAAACTTGTTCGGGAGGAGGAATAAAAATTTTGGAGGAAATTTTATCGTGCTTGGATAAATTTTCTGAGTGGATTAAACTAGAATTTAAGTTAGAAAAATTGACAGGTGTTTTTACAATGTCAAAATTAAATACTGCCTTAACTTCTTTGTGTGCTTTTTCCTCTTCAGAAAAACTATAAAATATTGAGGTGTCTGCATTTTTCTTTATTACACTAACAATAGTTGGTGTAGCAAGAAAAGTTATAAAAACAACCAATAATATTTTTGCCGCTAATTTCATGTGAGCAAAATTAGAATTTAACAAATGAAATCAAAGCTACTATAGTTAAATTTAAAATAAAATTAACAACAAGATGATTTTTTTGTAAGAAGCTATACTATATGTGTGATTTTTTCGGTATTATCAAATAACTGCTTAAATTATAATCAGGCTACTTTGAGGTTGTTTAAATAGGTACTACTTTAAACAATGTATTATGATGCTGAAATTAGTTCTTTTTTAGTTTTAAATCCTATTATTTTTATGAATAGTTAGTGAGTAGGTTATTTTTTGATTTTTTTAATAAAAAACGATGTTGTTTTATTTTTTAGGGGGGTGTGTGTTATTATTTGACAAATAAAAAGCAATTTTAAATTAATTTCTATATTTTTTATTGAATTTTGTTCAAAAAAATAGGGGTGGGTGTGAAATTAAAATATTGATTTTATAAAATAAATTGTTATAAATATAGAATATTTATTATTTTATTGTGATTTATCGCTTATTGATAATTCTTACCCTAAAGAGTCAAAAAAGTGGTTTTTTTATATCTAAGTAAAATATAAGTTACATAGATTTGTCTCAAGAAAAAAAACATTTTTCAACTGAAATTATACTTACAAAATGATTTTTCTGTTTTTTTGAAAAGGAATTTACTAGGTATAATTTTAAAAACAACTAAAACTAAATTAATAACTAAACTAGATTAAACATGAAAAAAGTAACACTTATTTTCGCATTAATGCTAACAAGCAGCATGACTTTTGCACAAGATGCAGCACCTGCAGAGGCTGCTCCAACATCAACGCCATTAGAGATTTCAGGTTCTGGAGATTTGTATTACAAGTATGATTTTGCTAAAGTTCCAAACATTCCAACAAGTTTTGCAACAGATCAAAACTCACTTTCTTTAGGTATGATTGATATTGCTTTAAAGAAAACTACAGGTAAAGCCTCTTTTGTTGGAGAAGTATCTTTTGGACCAAGAGGACAAGCTCAATCAATTCCAAACACTCCAGGTGTAGTTTATGATGCTAATGGTGATGTTATCCCTGGTGTTTCAACTAGTGGCGATTCATTCCATATTCAAAATTTATACGCTACTTATGCAGTTTCTGATAAATTGAGTTTAACAGCTGGTTATATGGGAACTTTTATTGGTTATGAGGTAATTTCACCTGTCGCTAATTTCCACTATTCTACTTCATATATGTTTACAAACGGGCCATTTCAAAATGCTGGTGTTAAAGCAAATTATAAGGTAACGGATAAGTTTGGTTTAATGGTAGGTGTGTTTAATGATTCTTGGAATACTTATACAGCTGATTCAGAAAAAGGATTAAATGCTGTTGGAGGGCAATTGTCTTATGTAAGCGGACCAGCAAGTGTTTATCTTAATGCTTTAGACGGTTCTGTAAGCGGTACTATTTTAGATTTAACTGCAACATTCCAGCTTACTGAAAAATTTAAATTAGGTTTAAATGCTGCTGATTTCTCAAACGAGGGAGATGTAGGTTATACAGGTGTAGCTTTGTATCCATCTTATGCTGTTAGTGATTCTTTTGCTTTGGGATTACGTGGTGAGTATTTTAAATACAAAGAAGGTTCTGGAGATACAGATGTGACTGCTTTAACTTTATCTGGTAACTATAAAGTAGGTGGGTTTACTTTGATTCCAGAGTTTAGAATGGATAGTAATTCTGATGAAGTAATGTTTGTTGATTCTGATTTGGCTCCTGCTAAATCTGCTTCTCAATTTCTTGTAGCAGTAGTTTACGGATTCTAATTTGAAGTATTCTCTTTTGAGATTATATTTTAAAAATATTTAAAAACATTTTTTTTTTGACTGTCAAGATGCGATTATGTGTCTTGGCAGTTTTTTTGTAGGATATTTTTATCCTATTTCTACTAACCCAAATTTATCGGCTAATTTCTACGATTTAAAATCTAATAAAACTCAAATCCTAAGCAGACAAAAAATTGTCCGAAGATTGTTTGAAGTATTCAAGCTCTTTAACAGTTCCGAAAATTCATCAGGTATTCAGAAGCTTTCGGCAGGGCATTATTTTTTATGCTGATTTTCTATTTTATTGGGTAGAACATAAAAAACAAAAACATATAGGAATATATGAAATTCAACTTTTGCAAGCAAATGACTGCCTATAGCAATAAAAGAATCCCTGAAATAAATTTAATTATCAGGTTAATAGTAAAGTAAATGCTTAACTATACAGTTTGAATGTCATAAGCGGAAGATTGAAATTTATTGTAAAAACTAAACCAATAAAAAAAGCGGTCTTTTGAATACTTTCAAAGTCCGCTTTTTTTACTTATTTTTTTAGCTAACTATTGCTTCTTGTATATGTTATAAATAGTGTTAATCGTTTTTTCATCTAAAATAGAATTAACTTCTGTTTGAATATAATGCAGTTTAAATGCAACTATAGCAGTAGGTAGATTTTTTGTGTTGTATCCAATAATTCTCAAACCTTGTTCTACGTTGAAATCTATTGGTGCTGGCTCTAAAATGTCATCAGGCCAGATTCCAAAGCCATTTAAAGCTAAAAGTTTCCAAGGAAATAAGGCACTTGGATCTTTTTTTCTGGTTGGAGCAATATCAGAATGTCCAATTATATTTTGTGTTGGAATGTTATAGTCTTTTTTTAGTTTGGTCAATAAAGCTAAAAGACTTACGATTTGTTTTTCTGAAAAAGGTTCGATTCCGTTGTTGTCTATTTCAATTCCTATAGATGATGAATTAATGTCAGTATTTTTCCCCCAATTAGAATTTCCGGCATGCCAGGCTCTGAGGTAATCATTTACCATTTGAACTACTCTGCCATCTTCAGCAATTACATAATGAGCACTTACCTGAGTTCTTGTAACTGTGAAGGTTTTTAATGTTTGTGCTAATGAATCCTGAGCTGTATGATGGAGAATAATAAAATTAGGTTTTCTAAGATTAAAATTCACTGTACTGATCCACTCTGTACTAATGCCGTTTGATAAAACAATTGGTGATTTTATAGATAAAGTATCCTTGTAAAGTATTAACGGATCAACTGGAGCTGGTTCAACAGGTAATTCAGTTATAGTAGTGGTGCTAGTTTCTAACTTTGCAGGTTCCATGTTTGAAATTGTTTCCGTATAATTGTGAAGTTGATCCTTATATGATTTTTCACTTTTTTTATATGGATTTGTGGAGCAAGAAGTAATAATAATCGCTGAAATCAGGAAAAATAAAAGTTTGTTGGCTATATGTTTCACGCTATTTGAATTTGTTTAGTGTTCAAAAAAAAATTACTCTTGTTTCTCTTCTTTTTCTTTTTTCTTTTTAGACTTTTCTTTTGTTTTCTTTTTTGTTAGTCTATCTTCTTTATAAATAATGTATTTTTCTTTTTGCTCTTTACTCAAAAACTGATTTATTTTTTGGTCAGTGGTTTCGGCAAGTGCTTTGAAATTTTTTATTTGATCTTCTTGACTGTATTCTTGTTTAATTAGTATTCCTTGTTCTCTTAAACTTTCTTTAAGAACATTGTTTATTGCAATTACCTGAAGCTCATCAAGATTAAGAGGGAGTTTCATGTCTTCAACTAATTTAGCAGCAGTCACTTCAATTGGAATTTCTTTTGGTTTGTTATCAGGCTGGCTTGGCTGATTTATTAGACTTCCTCCATAACCATTTCCATAACCGCTATATCCGTTTCCACCGTATTGAGCAGATAAAGTAGCAGTAGATAATAATATAAAAGTAAATAACAGAAATGTTTTAGCTTTCATAATTAGCATTTTTAAAAATATAAGTTTAAACTGGTTCTGCGTATAAATCAAACTCGGTTGCATCGGTAATTTTTACCATAACAAATTCACCTGTTTTTACATAATGTTTAGAAGCATCAATAAGCACTTCATTATCTACATCAGGGCTATCAAATTCGGTTCTTCCAATAAAATGAGCACCCTCTTTTCTATCAATAATACAACGGAAAGTTTTACCGATTTTCTCTTGGTTTAAATCCCAGGAAATTTGTGATTGCAATTCCATAATTTCATTGGCGCGATTTTGTTTTACATCAGCAGGCACGTCATCAACTAAATCAAAAGCTGTGGTATTTTCCTCATGAGAATAAGCAAAACATCCCAAGCGCTCGAATTTCATTTCCTGAACCCAGTCTCTCATAATCTCGAAATCTTCCTGAGTTTCCCCAGGATAACCAACAATTAATGTGGTTCTGATAGTCATCCCGGGAACGGCTGTACGGAATTCTTTTAGCAATTTAGTAGTCTTTTCTTTGGTTGTTCCACGTTTCATCGATTTCAAAATTGAATCCGAAATATGTTGTAATGGAATATCAATATAATTGCAAATCTTTGGTTCGCGTTTCATGATTTCCAAAACATCCATTGGAAAACCAGAAGGGAAGGCGTAATGCAAACGAATCCATTCAATTCCTTCTACTTTTACCAAAGCTTCTAATAATTCACCAAGATTACGTTTTTTGTAAATATCCAAACCATAATAAGTCAAATCCTGCGCAATCAAAATCAATTCTTTTACGCCATTTTTTGCTAAACCTTCCGCTTCTTTAACCAGTTTTTCAATGGTTTGCGAAACGTGTTTGCCACGCATCAATGGTATAGCACAAAAACTACAAGGTCTGTCACAGCCTTCAGCAATTTTTAAGTATGCATAATTTTTTGGAGTTGTAGTCAAACGTTCCCCTAATAATTCATGTTTATAATCAGCTCCCAAAGCTTTTAATAATCCTGGTAATTCTGTAGTTCCAAAATATTGATCCACATTAGGAATTTCTTTTTCTAAATCAGGTCTGTAACGTTCTGACAAACATCCGGTAACAAAAACTTTATCAACTAATCCTCTTTCTTTTTTATCGGCATATTCCAAAATCATATTTACCGATTCAGCCTTGGCATTGTCAATAAATCCACAAGTATTAATTACAACGATGTTTCCTTCTTCTTCATGTACAACTTCTTTTCCACTGGCCTTTAGCTGTCCCATTAAAACTTCGCTGTCATACACATTTTTTGAACACCCAAGAGTGATCACATTTATTTTGTTCTTTTTTAAAGACTTGGTTCTCATATATTTATAATCCCGATATTTTGGGAATTTTGCAAAATTACGATTTTTATTTTTAGGAGCATAAATCTTTGTTTTTTTAAAGACAATTTGTCCTGCTATCCGCTACAAACGAAGTTCACTGAACTCTTATTTGAATAAAAGTATACTGAAGTAATCTCCTGCAAAAACAGGAGGATTTTCACTTCTATCAGGGCTTATTTATAACTTTTAATTTTTCAGTATGATTTCTAAAAGAAAAGCCACTTCAAATAAATGAAATGGCTTCCAATTTAAAATCAAAATATATTACCTTAATTATAGTTCAAAAACTAAAGTCATAGTAACATTGTTTTTCTTGGTATTAATTTTTGCACCATCTGTAAATCCCTGAGAGAAAAAACCTTGTTGTGAGCTTCTTTCAGAATAGTTATAAGCTAAGTCTAATTTAAATATATCAAAATTATAGCCTAAACCTCCAGAATATCCATTCAAATCGCCAATGGTTTTGGAGTTTTTGTATGGACTTTCTTCAAAACGATATCCACCTCGAAGACTCAATGCTTTTATTTTGTATTCGGCTCCAATTCTTAGTTCTCCAGTATCGGTAAGGGTATTGTCTATTTCGTTGTTTAAGCCTCTGTAATAGAAATCATTTTCAGGTTTGAATTTTGTTTTATCATAATTTTTAAGAGCATAATCAATACTTATTAATCCCGTTTTCCCAAAAATATAGGCAAAACTAAAAGTCACCTTGTCAGGAGTTTGTAATTTGTAAGGAGCATAATAATTAATAACATTCGGGTTTACAACATCAGCTACTAATTCTTCATTTATATTAGCTCTTACTGAAATAATTTGTTGAGAAAATTCATCGTTCAAATTATACCAGGTAGGTGATTCGTAAGCTAATCCAAATCGGACTTCATTAGTTACTTTTGCAATAGCTCCTATTTGAAATGAAAATCCTGTTCCATATGTGTACAAATCATTGTCAAAACCTAAGCCTTTTACTGTGTAATCTGTTGTCAGTGTATTGTTGTTGCTTTCATAGAAACTAGAAGATCGATAAAAATCTGTAAAATGCGAGTTTAAGTTAATTCCAATAAATAATTTGTCTTTATAAGAAGTAGCTGCATTAAAAGATAATTTTCCATTATATCCATTAGAGTGTATGCTGTTTTCTTGATAATAATTTCCTCCGGGAGTAACATTTGAAATGTATGAAGTATTACTGCTAGTTTCAGCTACAGGATTGATTATATACGCTTGATAACCCAAAAAAGCCTGTTGAGCTCCATTGCCTAATTCTGCATAGAAGGAATCTTCTAAAACATTTAAAGGTATGCCATCAGCGTAACTTAAAAAATATCCGTCAATTGAATTTGTTGTATTTATACCTGCAGAAAATACAGAATTATCAAAATTATTTGCGTTTTCATAGTTTACTGAAATGGAGAATTTTTTCCAGTTACTATTTGGATTTTTAAATACAAAAACACCACCAGTTTGATTCATATCAAAGGAATTGTCACAATCTGAAGTAGTAGTGCCAAAATAATTAGAATTATTTTTGGTATTGAAATTACTTAAAGTTACAGTAACTTGATTATTTGCAAAAATAGCTGAGCCTGCAGGATTGACGTTTATGGCAGATAAATCACCGCCAAGTGCACCAAATGCACCTCCCATAGCTCTAAATCGAGCTGTCCCGTTCAGGTCATCTTGTGCGTACCGTATCGCGTCTGAGATGTCTTGTGATTGACCGGTGATAAAAGTGATACCAGTCAATAGTAGCAATATATATTTTTTCATCTTAGTTTATTAAGGTTTTATATTTTACAAAAGGAAAAATATTTATCTTCTTCCACCTCCGCCTCCGGAAGATCTTCCTCCGCCTCCGCTACCACCTCCATATGATCCGCCACCATAAGAGCCTCCGCCTGACGATCTTGATCCGTTGTTGTAACTTGGGCTGCTATAACTTCTTGAAGAAGAAGGGGAGTAGTTTTGATTCCTAGAGCTATTTGTATTGGTATTTGTGCTGGTTCTTCTTGAGGTGTTATTTTGAGATTGTGAATAATCTCTTGTTGTAAAGGAAGAACCATTTCTAGCTGTAGTATTTGCTGAACTTCTTCTGGAGTTGTTATAATTAGCACCTCCTTGAGTGTTGGTTTGAGAATATCTGTTATTTGTTTGAGAATATCTATTACCATTTGCTCCATAACCATAAGGAGAACCTCTTCGGCTTGAATTATAAGAATAATTGTTGTTGTATCCATATCCATAATTAGGATATCCATAACCGTAATATGGATAACCCCAACCATATCCATAATAAGGATATCCCCATCCATATCCATATCCGTAATAAGGATATCCATAACCGTATCCATAATAAGGATATCCATATCCGTAACCAAATCCAAAACCAAATGCTATAGACATAGTCCAAGGATCGTTATATATGTTTACTGAAGTTGTGGAAGGATTGCTTCCCCAGCTTGGGTAATCTTGGGTCGAAACATGAATTGTATCGGGTAAAGTTTTATTTTCTTCTTGTAGAGAGCTGAAATATTCTTGATAGTGTTTACTATTTGAAGAGTTTTGAACTTCTTTAGGAGTATTTCCGTATATACCGTCACTATCATAATAGGAGCTATTTTGATAAGAACCACATGATGCCACAAGAATACTCAAAAATCCAATTAATGAATAAACTTTAGCATTTCGGTAAGAAAAAATATTTGTTTTCATAATCAATAGGATTTTTTATTGTTGAACAATACAAAAATAGTTAGTTTTGCCGAACTATTTAGTTAAAATAATTAAAACAAAATTTGTGCCAAACTATTCAATATGAGCAAGAACCTTACTACACGAGCAGAAGACTATTCAAAATGGTATAATGAGCTGGTTGTAAAAGCCGATTTGGCTGAAAATTCAGGAGTTAGAGGCTGTATGGTTATTAAGCCTTACGGTTATGCAATTTGGGAAAAAATGCAAGCGGAATTAGATAAAATGTTCAAAGAAACAGGGCATCAAAATGCTTATTTTCCGTTATTTGTTCCTAAAAGTATGTTTGAGGCCGAAGAGAAAAATGCAGAAGGTTTTGCTAAAGAATGTGCTATTGTTACACATTATAGATTAAAAAATGATCCTGATAATCCAGGTAAATTAATAGTTGATCCGAATGCAAAATTAGAAGAAGAGTTAATTGTTCGTCCTACAAGTGAAGCTATAATCTGGTCTACTTATAAAGGATGGGTTCAATCGTATAGAGATTTACCATTATTGATTAACCAATGGGCAAATGTGGTTCGATGGGAAATGAGAACAAGATTGTTTTTAAGAACAGCTGAGTTTTTATGGCAGGAAGGACATACAGCTCACGCAACAAAAGCGGAAGCTATCGAGGAGTCTGAAAAGATGATGAACGTATATGCTGATTTTGCCGAAAATTTTATGGCAATTCCGGTTATAAAAGGATTGAAAACCGAAACGGAACGTTTTGCAGGAGCTGAAGAAACCTATTGTATTGAAGCTTTAATGCAAGATGGAAAAGCTTTGCAGGCCGGAACTTCTCACTTTTTAGGACAAAACTTTGCTAAAGCTTTTGATGTGAAGTTTGCCAATGCCGAAGGGAAACAAGAACATGTTTGGGGAACTTCCTGGGGAGTTTCAACCCGATTAATGGGTGCTTTGGTAATGACCCATTCTGATGATCAGGGATTGGTATTGCCTCCTAGTTTAGCACCAATTCAAGTAGTTATTGTTCCTATATATAAGGGTGATGAGCAATTGGAAGTGATTAGTAGAGAGGTGGATGTTTTGTTAAAAGCATTTAAGAAATTAAACATATCTGTTAAATACGATAATAGAACGACTCAAAAACCAGGATTTAAATTTGCTGAATGGGAATTGAAAGGAGTGCCTATTCGAATTGCAGTAGGGCCAAAAGATTTGGAAAACGGAACTTTTGAAGTAGCAAGAAGAGATGTTTTAACCAAAGAGGTGGTTTCTAAAGACGCAATTTTGACGTATGTCAGCGATTTATTGGAACAAATTCAAAAAGATTTATTCAAAAAAGCATTAGATTATAGAAATTCTCACATCACTGAAGTAAATAGTTTTGAAGAGTTTAAAACGGTTTTAGATGACAAAGGAGGCTTTGTTTCAGCGCATTGGGATGGTACTGCGGCTAGTGAAGAAAAGATTAAGGAATTGACTAAAGCAACCATAAGATGTATTGCTTTGGATAGAGTAGAAGAGGCGGGAAGCTGTGTGTTTACTGGTAATCCATCGACAGGAAGGGTGTTGTTTGCAAAGGCATATTAAAAAAAAGTAAAAAAAAATACATCAGCTATTGTACGAATAGAAAATAGTTGTATTTTTGCATCCGCAATACGCAAGTAGGTCCGTTCGTCTATCGGTTAGGACGCCAGGTTTTCATCCTGGTAAGGGGGGTTCGATTCCCCCACGGACTACAAAACTCATAAAAGAGTATAAAAAAATAAGCATAATGGTCCGTTCGTCTATCGGTTAGGACGCCAGGTTTTCATCCTGGTAAGGGGGGTTCGATTCCCCCACGGACTACAATTAGTTGTAAATAAGTTTTGTGAAACAAGAGTTGGTGTCTCGATTGTTGTTTTATTAGTTAAAACCAAAGTGATTGCTAAAACAATTGTGGGAGGTTTTTCTTTTTTAACTGATAGTTTAGAAATAATTATTACAATTAAAAAATAAAAGAAAAAATGGCAAATCACAAGTCAGCTTTAAAAAGAATTAGAAGTAACGAGAAAAGAAGAGTATTAAACAGATATCAACATAAAACTACTCGTAATGCAATTAAGACATTAAGAATAGCTACTGATAAAGCAGATGCTACTTCAAAATTATCAAGCGTAATTTCAATGATTGATAAATTAGCGAAAAAGAATATCATTCATGATAACAAAGCGTCTAATTTAAAATCTAAATTAACAAAACACGTTGCTAAATTGTAATTATTACAATTTATAGATATAAAAAAGTCCCGATAATTTCGGGACTTTTTTTATGTGTTATATTTTGGTTTTCACATATTCTAGCATTTCTTTAGATATAGGTTTTGATAAAAAATCTACTACCATAGGGTATTTTTTTGCTTTTTCTAAATCATCAGGGTCAATTGTGGAAGATAAAATAATTACTTTTATAGTGCTGTAATTAGAATACTCTGCAGTACTGAAACAGTCTAAAAATTCCCAGCCTCCCATTACAGGCATATTTAAATCTAAGAAAATTAATTGAGGTTGTTTTTCTGTAGATTTGTCTTTAAGAAGTTTGAAGTAGTTCAGGGCTTCTTGTCCGTTTTTAGCGGTAATTATTTCACTTGAAAATAGAGATTTATTAATTACCATTTTAGATAACATTAATGCTATTGGGTCATCATCTATGTATAAAATTGTATCTAACATTTCTATTTGTTTTTAAATATTAATGTAAATGTTGTTCCTTTGTTAACTTCACTTTCAATACTGATGCTTCCTCCCATTGCTTCAATTTGTGATTTTACAAGGTATAGACCCAGTCCTTTGCTGTCTGGATAGTCATGAAATCTTTGATATAATCCAAAAATTTTATCTTTATTTCTAACTAAATCAATTCCGATTCCATTGTCTTTGAATGTTAGAATTGCATTGTCATCAATTTTACTTGCTGATATTGTTATTATTGATTGCTGTTGTTCGGATTTGTATTTTATGGAATTTGTTAGTAGGTTTAGCAGTATGCTTTCTAAATAGGCTTTATTTGTGTTTAAAACAGGGGCTTTTTCAAAATCAATTTTTATGATAGGTTTATGTAATCCAATGAGAAAGTCCAGTTGGCTAAAAACATTTTCAAAAACGTCTTTTAGGACAACATCTTCTTTTTGTATGGATGGGTTGTCTTTTATGACAATTACTTTTACTAAATCGTCTATTGTTTCATTTAAAAGATGAGTCGATTTATTAAAGCCTTCCAGAATTTCTTTTAGTTCTGGGTTATCAATAGGGATGTCTTCAATTAAATTTAATAAGCCAGTTAAATTGGATAATGGTGCTCTTAAATTATGTGATGTGATATAGGAGAATTGTTTTAAATCTTTATTGTTTTGGGTTAATTCCCGAATGAGTTGTTCTTTTTCTACTTCTTGTTTTTTCTCTTCTGTAATATCTCTTTGAATCGAAACCCAATGTGAAACTTCTTCATCTGAATTGTAAACAGGAAGCATGGAAAAGCCTACCCAGTATTCTTCTCCATTTTTTTTGTAGCTGATGGTTTCAGTTTGGTATTCTTGTTTGTCTTTTATGGAATTGCTTAGTTTTTCGTATTCTTTTTTATCGGAATTTGGTCCGATGAAAATACTCGGAGATTTTCCAATAATTTCATTATAATTGTATCCTGACATAATTGAAAATGCCGGATTTACATACACAATTTTAGGTATATTGTTCTCCTGCATTTCCGCCTCGGTAATAATTATGGAATCTTTAGTTTGTGTTATTACTGTTTCTAATAATTTTAGTCGTTGTTCTTCTTCTTTTTGTTTGGTTATATCTTGTATAGCTCCAATCATTCTGATGGATTTGCCGTTTTCATCCTTCAAGATAAATCCTCTGTCTAAAACATATTTATAAATGCCATCAGCACATTTGAATCGGTATTGATCTTGCCATTTTTCTGTTTTTTGTTCAATAAAAGAATATAATTTAATTGACATTTTAATGCTGTCTTCTGGGTGAATTTTGTCAAACCACCATTTTGAACTGTTGCCGACTTCATTTGGAGTGTATCCAAAAATGGTTTCGATTCCTTTATTCCATGACATTTCATCTTCTGGTATTTTCCAATCCCAAATAATATCACTAGTGGCTTTGGATACAATATCATATCTTTCATTTGATTCTTTGATTTCATGATTTGTATTGTTTAGTCTATTATATACAACTGAATTTTTGGTGTCTTTTTTATATAAAATGTATTTTAAAAATACTCCGGAAACAGCAATAAATATGATATCTTCTATAAAGCTAAAAAAAGGGTAGTTGTATAGTGAAAAATATTTCCCTAATAATTCATGACATACAATAGCCATGAATAGCGATACAAAAATGTATATTAGGATTATTTTATTGGTTTTATTTTTCATTATTCAAATATAAAGAAATATTTGCGTTTTTTTTGCGGCATTAATAATAAAGTCAACCCATTATTTCATTATGATTCCTTGTGCGTTATGAAACTGTAACTATTATTTTTTATATCAAAATAAAGTGTACCTTTGCACCCATTAAAAATCACAGATGGAATCTATTAGAAACATTGCAATTATTGCCCACGTCGATCACGGTAAAACAACTTTGGTTGATAAAATTATGTATCACTGTCAGTTATTTCGTGATAACGAAAACACAGGTGACTTAATCCTTGATAACAACGACTTAGAGCGTGAAAGAGGTATTACCATTACTTCAAAGAATGTTTCTGTAGTATACAAAGGAACAAAAATCAACATTATTGACACTCCTGGTCACGCCGATTTTGGAGGAGAAGTAGAGCGTGTATTGAACATGGCTGATGGAGTTTGTCTACTTGTAGATGCTTTTGAAGGTCCAATGCCTCAAACTCGTTTTGTACTACAAAAAGCTATTGATTTAGGTCTTAAACCTTGCGTAGTAATCAATAAAGTTGATAAAGAAAACTGTACTCCTGAAGAAGTTCATGAAAAAGTTTTTGACTTAATGTTTGAACTAGGTGCCGAAGAATGGCAATTGGATTTTCCAACTGTTTATGGTTCAGCTAAAAATAACTGGATGTCTGATCATTGGGAAAACGTAACTGATAATGTTGAAGCATTGTTAGATATGGTTGTTGAAAATGTACCTGCACCTAAAGTTTCTGAAGGAACACCACAAATGTTGATTACTTCTCTTGATTTCTCGGCATTTACAGGACGTATCGCTATTGGTCGTTTGGAAAGAGGAGTTCTTAAAGAAGGTATGCCAATCTCATTAGTAAAAAGAGACGGTACTATATCTAAATCTCGTATCAAAGAACTTCATACTTTTGAAGGTCTAGGTCGTAAAAAAGTAGAACAAGTTATTGCTGGAGATATTTGTGCAATCATTGGAGTCGAAGGTTTTGAAATTGGAGATACAATCGCTGATCACGAAAACCCAGAAGGTTTGAAGACTATCGATATTGATGAGCCTACAATGAGTATGTTATTTACCATTAACGATTCACCTTTCTTTGGTAAAGAAGGTAAATTTGTAACTTCTCGCCATATTAGAGACCGTTTGACAAAAGAATTAGAGAAAAACTTAGCTATGAAGTTAGGAGAAACTGATTCTGCTGATAAATTTATGGTTTTTGGTCGTGGAGTATTGCACTTGTCTGTTCTTATTGAAACTATGAGAAGAGAAGGGTATGAGTTACAAATTGGTCAGCCACAAGTTATCATCAAAG
>JAZKED010000007.1:0-186940 GCA_040387175.1 Bacteroidota bacterium
CACAATATGAAAACTAAAATTATTTTTATTATTATTTCGATATTATTCACCACAGTTAGTAAATCTCAATCCCTCACCCAATCTATTGAACCAGTTAGGAGTGAAGTTATAAAATCTAACGAAAAAACTAAATCTGGAAATTACAAAGATATCCTTAGCAGTTTTTTCCAATTAGCAACAACAAATTTTTCAGGTGAAGAAAAAACAATAGATTTTAATTCTACGCTTTTTGCTATAAAAACAAAAGCTAACCCTGAATTAGAAAAAGACATTAACTATATTAAAGAAACATTTTCGAGAAACTTACAATTTAATTTTAAAGCTAATCTAAATAAAGATTTTAAATATACTGGTTTTACAGGTGGAGTGACTTATGCTATTATTAATGATAGAGATAAAAGTGTAGTTGAATTTGGCGAAAACTTTGACAAAATATACGGTGAATTTATCAATACCGTACATAATGCAGCTGCACCTATAGTTACAAAAATTAGTGATGGTTATAACGATAGAGAATTAACACTAGAAGAAAAAAATGCACTCAGTAAAAAAGTAGAAGAGGTTAACAATATTGTAAATCAATACATTAATAATGAAAATTTTACTTCAGATAGCCCTTTTATTGAGGAGTTTAAAAGCAACTTAAAAAGTCAAAATATTGACAGTAAAAAAGAATTATTAGTAGAAGAAATACATAAATATAGTGCTGAATTTTACAAAGAAATTGAATCAAAAGCACTATGGACACTCACAACAGATGGAACAGCCAATAAAGAAGGTAAGTTCAACAAAGCTTCTTTTGGAACTGTTTTTCTAAAAGGAAACAAACAAGCTTGGAATGAAATTGATATACGAGCAAAATTTACTTATGCTGATACTTTAGCAACTGAACATTTGCCAAGAACAGGATTAGATGTCAAAGCTGGAATAAATTTTAAAATTGGCAAAACTAATAAACAGCAAAGCTATTTTGAAATAAAAGCATTAGGAGAGTATAATAAAATATTTCATAATGTGTTACCAGAAGAAGATAGCCAAGTAATTACCGCAAATGCCGAAATTAGAATCAGAGTAGCTAATGACCTTTGGATTCCTTTGGTAATAAAATATGACATAGAAAATTCAAATTTCCTAGGCTTCTTAAATGTCACGTATAATTTTGAGGGTTTTAACTAAATATATACTAAGCATAATTATTATACATCTATTCAATAATCAACTACCACTATTATGGCAACAAAAACAGGAATCTATATTACAGGACTCGGAAAATCTATTGATAATGAAACATTGTTGTAAAAAACATTACTCTTTTACCAAAAATATAGACTATGAGATTACATCAGATAAAAAAGTAAATCCAATTGAATTTTTATCATTAAGTAATCTAAAATGTATAAATACTATTGGGATTCGTCAATAATAGGACAAAGTTGTATGAAAGTATTATTGCCAAATATGATTAATAAAAAAATAATCTGAAAATCATCATTGGCTTTTCTCTAATTATATTTTCCCATGTGGGCGGGTGTCACTAAAAGAAAAATCCCGATAACTTCTAAATTTATATAGAAACTATTCGGGATTATATTTTATTACAAAAACTAACTATTCAGTATCAGTAACCTGAAACTTCGTTCTCTTACTTCCTTCGTACATTTCATATTTTACCAATCTCGCTTCGATACTAGCATTGAACAATTTAATTTTTCGGGAAGGTTTTAATCCCACGAATTTCAATGCTTCGAGATTTCCTGTAATGAACCATGCATTAGTTCCCGGATAATTTTTCTTCAGGGTATCACCAATATTTTTATAGAATTCTTCCATATGAATGTCCAATCGCTCATCATAAGGCGGATTAAATACAATATGTAATTTACCTTCAGATGTTTTTTCGGTATCGAAAAAGTTTCTTTCTTCGATAGTTATATATTCTTCTAAATTGGCATTTCTGATATTGTCTTTTGCTTTTTGAACCGCAGAAGGGGCTTTATCATAGCCTTTTATGGTATAATGAAACTCACGAACTTTTTTCAATAAAGAATCCATAATTTGGTCGAACAAATCATTATCCCAATCTTTCCATTTTTCGAAAGCAAATTCCTTACGGTTAATATTCGCCGGAATATTACAGGCAATCATCGCAGCTTCTGCCAGGAAAGTTCCAGAACCACACATTGGATCCAAAAAATCCGTTTGACCATCCCAACCCGAAAGTAACAAAATCCCTGCTGCCAATACTTCATTGATTGGAGCAATATTAGTAGCTGTTCTATAACCACGTTGATGCAAAGAATTCCCTGAAGTATCCAAGGCTACTGAAACCTGGTCCTTGTCAATGTGAATATTAATTCTTAAGTCAGGATGAATTTTCTCTATACTTGGACGTTGACCTGTTCTTTCACGAAACTGATCTACAATAGCATCTTTACATTTTTGGGCAACAAATTCAGTATGATTAAAATTGGTAGAGTGCACGGTAGCGTCAATCACAAAAGTCTGATTGGCACTAATGTATTTTGACCAGTTTACTCCTGAAACACCTTTGTACAAAGCTTGTTCATTGGTTGCTTTGAAAGAATAAATAGGCATCAAAATTTTCAAAGCGGTTCTTAAAGACAAGTTTGCTTTATACATAAAACCCTTATCTCCCTTGAAACTGACCATTCTCACCCCTTGCTCGACATCTTGTGCACCAAGCATTTTTAATTCATTAGCCAGTATTTCTTCAAAACCAAAAAAGGTTTTGGCAATCATTCTAAAATTATTTTCCATTGTAAAATCAAGTATTCGGTGCAAAAATACACTAAATTTGCCGACTAGAATTAATAGAAAAAGAATAAATGCCGAATTCACTAAATCCGAAAACCCACAATTGGTTTGCCTCATGGTTTGACACCCCATATTACCACATCCTTTATAAAGAAAGAAATTATAGAGAAGCGCAAGTATTTATGGATAATTTAACCCATTATCTCAACCTTCCAGAGAAAGCAAAGGTTTTGGATTTATGTTGTGGTAAAGGACGACACGCTATTTATCTAAATCAATTAGGTTTTGACGTTATTGGTGCTGATCTATCCGAAAATAGCATTGCCGAAGCCAATAAAAATCAAAACAAAAACCTGCATTTTCAGGTACACGATATGCGTGAAAAGTTTGAGGATAAATTTGACGCCATTTTCAATTTGTTTACCAGTTTTGGTTATTTCGAAAATGACGACGACAACCTTACTACTTTGAAAGCAATGAAAGAAAGCTTAACCGAACACGGATTTGCCGTAATCGACTTTATGAACGTTAATCAGGTTATCGCTAATTTAGTTCCTGAAGAAGTAAAAACTGTCGATGGAATAGACTTTCATATCAAGCGTTATGTAAATGACGGACACATTTTCAAAGAAATCGATTTTGAAGACCAAGGCGAAAAATATCATTTTACCGAAAAAGTAAAGGCCTTGACATTGAAAGACTTTGAAGAAATGATGGAAGAAGCCGGAATTTATCTATTGGATATTTTTGGGGACTACAAACTGAAAAAATTCCATAAAACCGAAAGCGAACGATTAATTATGATATTTAAATAATGAATTACCTTTTACCCTTATTTTCCGTACTGATAGGTTACATTATTGCCTTATTTTTCAAACCAAAAGGCAAAACCAATCTTAAACTATTATTGGCATTTAGCGGTTCATTTTTACTTTCGTTAACCGTGATGCACTTGCTTCCGGAAGTTTATGAAGACCACAATCATAACATCGGACTTTTCATTATGGCGGGAATTTTATTCCAAATCATATTGGAATTTTTCTCCAAAGGTGCTGAACACGGGCACGTTCACGGACACGACAAAATGTACCACATGCCCTGGCTCTTATTCATCAGCCTTTGCATTCACGCTTTTTTAGAAGGGTTTCCTGTAAGCCACCATCACAATTTAGCATTAGGGATTGCTATTCACCATTTACCGATAGCCATAATCCTGACGATATTTTTTGTCAATGCCAAACTGGATTCAAAAGCCATTTTCGCCTTTATGCTTACTTTCGCCATTATGACTCCCTTGGGAACCATTATCTCAGACTATATGCCAATATTAAATGATTATTACACAGAAATAACTGCAGTAGTAATCGGAATATTATTCCATATTTCGTCCACCATTATTTTTGAAAGCAGCGAAGGACACAAGTTCAATGTCGCCAAAGTTTCGATGATTATTTTAGGGGTGGTATTGGCATATTTTATTTAACCGCAAAGACACTAAGACTCCGTTTTATTTCACTCTAAATTATTATTTATTAAATTAGTGCCTTAGTTGCAAAAACTCTATAATAATGACCTTTACTAAAACCACCGAACAATCCTCAAAATACGAACATTTAGAAAAAATGTCGGTTCAGGAATTACTATCCAATATCAATCAGGAAGACAAAACTGTTCCTCTTGCTGTAGAAAAAGCTTTACCACAAATTGAAACTTTGGTAGCTCAAATTGTTAGTCAAATGAAATTGGGCGGACGATTATTCTACATTGGAGCAGGAACTTCAGGACGTTTAGGCGTTGTGGATGCTTCAGAATGTCCTCCAACATTTGGTGTTCCTTTTGATTTGGTCAACGGAATAATTGCCGGTGGTGACAAAGCCATTCGCCGTGCCGTAGAAAATGCTGAAGACGATGCTAAACAAGCCTGGATTGATTTAAAAGAACAAAACATCAACAAAAATGATGTCGTGATCGGAATTGCAGCTTCAGGAACAACACCTTATGTAATTGGTGGTTTGGAAGCCTGCAATCAAAACAATATAACTACCGGGAGTATTTCGTGCAACGCAGGAAGTCCGCTTTCGCAAACGGCAAAATTCCCAATAGAAGTGATTGTTGGTCCTGAATTTATTACCGGAAGCTCCCGAATGAAAGCAGGTACAGCACAAAAATTAGTGCTGAATATGATTTCGACAGCTACCATGATTCAGCTAGGGAAAGTAAAAGGGAATAAAATGGTAGATATGCAATTGAGCAACAATAAATTAGTAGATCGTGGCGTGAAAATGATTATGGAAGAAATTCCTGTTTCTTACGAAAAAGCAGCTGAATTATTGGCAAAATATGGTAGCGTTCGAAAAGCAGTTGATAATTATAAATAATCCCTTATCCAAAAAATGAAAAAATTAATTCTACTATTTACTCTTTTACTTTGTGTGAAATCCTTCTCTCAAGAAATAACAACTGAGAAAAATCGCTTTTTTGTTGAAGGAAAAAAAATATCAAATAGTGAAGTCAAAACTTTATTGGCACCTAACACAGAAGCTTTGGCCCTTTTTAAAACCTCAAGAACCAAAAGTTCTGTTGGAGGTTTTTTACTTGGATTTGGTGGCGGATTAATCATTGCCGATCTTCTTACTGGAGCAACAGCCGACGTAACCTACCCAACTGCTCTTACCTATGTAGGGGTAGCATCATTAGTCATTTCAATTCCCGTTTTATGTGGAAGAAACAAAAAAATGAAAGAAAGTCTCGATTTGTACAATAAAGGTTTGAAAAAAAATACTGCAAATACTTCTGATTTTGAGCTTAACATAATTTCCAATCAAAATGGCTACGGTTTACAATATAGATTTTAAAAATGGCAACTAACAAAGAACTTTTATCCAAATCCATAAAATATTTAGCCTGGGCATTGCCTTTGCTTTTTATGGGTCCGTCTTTCATTTACAATGCTTTTATAAACAAGCAAAATGTTTGGCATTATTTGGTTTTAGGAATCGGAATAACAGCTTGTTTAGGTGCTGTTTATTTAATGTTTTTAGGTTTAAAAATAATGATGCGAAGTTTATTTAACGACTAATGGAAAGCCTCATACACACACATAAAACATTCGAAAAAATTTCTTTTATTGACAAAAAAGTCAATAATCGGGAATTTGAGGATTGCGTTTTTAAAAATTGTGATTTCTCAAACAGTAACTTTTCTAACAATACTTTTATGGACTGTGAGTTCATTAATTGCAATTTATCGATGACACAACTGGATGGGACGAGTTTAAAAACTGTAGAATTCAAATCCTGCAAATTACTTGGAATCCAATTTAACACCTGTGCTGATTTTATGTTTGGTGTTAGTTTTGAGGAATGTGTTTTGGATTATTCTTCTTTTGCTAACAAGAAAATGCCAAAAACAAAATTCAATTACTGTTCGATGAAGGAGGTTTCTTTTATTGGAACGAATCTCACTAATTCAACTTTCGAAAATTGCAATCTGGATAACGCTATTTTTAATGATACTCAATTGGCTGGAGCTGATTTTAGAACAGCCACCAATTTTAAAATTGATCCCGAATTCAATCCTATGCGAAAAGCTAAGTTTTCAACTCAGGGAATTGTGGGACTTTTGGAAAAATATGATATTAAAATCGAATAGAATTTAACCGCAAAGGGCACAAAGGTTTTCGCAAAATTTACAAAGTTAAATTTTCAAATAGCTATAAAATGAAAAAAATAATATTTCTCCTTCCACTAGTTTTATTAATGTCCTGCTATAATGCTGAACGCAATTGCAAGGATTTCAAAACGGGAAAATTCAAATCCGAAATTGTTATTAATGGAGTTAAAGAACAAACCACATCGATACGAACTGAAAAACTTGTTATAGAAACTTATAAAGGCAAAACCGATACGGCTTCGGTTCATTGGATCAACGATTGCGAATACGTTTTGCGAAAATTGAATCCAAAATCTATGGCAGAAAAAAATGCAATTTCGATTAGAATCTTGACTACTAGCAAGAATTCCTATACCTTTGAATTCGGAATTGTGGGTCAAGACGAAAAACAACGCGGAACCGCAGAAAAGATTTCTGAATAAAAATAAAAAATCATAATTCATAACTTATAATTCATACTCAAAATGGAAGTATTTTTAAATCCTGATGCCTGGATTGCCTTATTAACATTAACTTTTCTGGAAATCATACTGGGAATTGACAACATCATTTTCATATCGATTGTAACTGGAAAATTACCGCCGGAAAAACGAAAAAGAGCAACCAAAATTGGTATGTTTTTGGCAATGTTTATGAGAATTGCATTGTTGTTTGGTATCAGTTTTTTGATTCAAATGAAAAAGCCCTGGTTTTATATTGACTTTAGCTGGTTTACAGCAGGAGTTACAGGTCAAAGCCTTATATTGTTAGGAGGAGGTTTATTTTTAATCTACAAAAGCACCAAGGAAATTCACGAAAAAGTAGATGAAAAAGGTGAAGAAGAAAAAGAAATTGGAAAGACAGCTTCAAAATCTTTTCAAGGAGTACTTTTACAAATTATCATGATCGATTTGGTTTTCTCTTTCGATAGTATTTTAACTGCGGTAGGAATGACAAACGGAGTTGAAGGGGCACTTTATATTATGATTACTGCTGTTATTATTTCGGTATTGATTATGATGCAATTTGCAGTTCCTGTTGGTGCTTTTGTCAACAAAAATCCTTCTATTCAAATTCTGGGATTATCCTTTTTAATCCTTATTGGGTTTATGTTAATTACTGAAAGTGCGCATTTATCGAATGCATTAATCTTTGGTACCCACGTTACACCTGTGCAAAAAGGCTATTTATATTTTGCAATTTCATTCTCATTATTTGTAGAATTTTTAAATATGCGAATTGACAAGAAAAAGAAATAAAACATCAAAATAAAAAGCTCCATAATGGGGCTTTTTTTTATAGAAAATAAAATTAACTTAGTGGTTATGAAAAATACAATTTCCCATAGAGTTGCCGATTTCTTAAAAAACTTCCCTCCTTTTAGCTTTTTAAAGCAAAAAGATCTCGAAACTATTTCTGAGCAAATATCTATTATTTACAAAGAAAAGGACAGTCTCGTTTTTGCCGAAAATGAAGAAACTCACGATAGTTTTTATGTTGTTCATAAAGGCGCTATAGCACTTAAAACGAGTCTTCAAAATGATGTTTTGGATATGTGTGACGAAGGTGATATTTTTGGATTAAGACCGCTTCTTGCTCATGAAAATTATAAAATGGACGCCAAAGCCTATGAAGAAAGTATTATTTATGCGATTCCCATTTCAGTTTTCAGACCCTACGCACAAGACAACAGGGATATTGGTAATTTTTTGATTGAAAGTTTTGCAGCAAATACCCTCCGCCCCTATTCCAAAAGCCATCGGGGAAAATTGTATGGTGATGAATCCCTGGATTCCGATATTAATTTATTAGACTTACAGCCTATAAAATATTCCAAAAAATTAGTAAGTTGTTCAGCAACAACTACAGTAAAGGAAATTGCTGAACTGATGACCAAAAAAAATGTGGGCGCTATTCTGGTTGTGGAAGAAAACACATTACCCATTGGTATTATTACAGACAAAGATTTGAGGAATAAAGTTGTAACAGGAACGTATCCTATAACTGCAACAGCGACCGAAATAATGACTTCTCCAGTTATTACCTATCCCAAAAAGATGAGTATTACCCAAGCTCAAATGGCGATGATGAAAAGTGATGTAAGTCATTTATGTATCACAAAAGACGGCACTGTCAATTCTAAAGCCGTGGGAATGCTATCCAAACACGATGTGATGTTATCCTTGGGAAACAATCCAGCGGTATTGATAAAAGCTGTAAAAAGGGCTAAAAAATTCAAACATTTAAAACCCATACGAGCCCGTATTATGCAATTATTACAAGGGTATTTGGATCAAAATATTCCGCTGACACTGACTGCTAAAATCATTACTGAATTAAATGACGCCTGTATTAAACAAGTGATTTCTATAGCTCTGGACAAAATGGAAACACCGCCTCCTGTAAAATTTTCATGGCTGGCATTAGGAAGCCAGGGACGGAGTGAACAATTATTACACACTGATCAGGACAACGCCTTAATTTACGAAGACGTTCCAGAAGAACTGGAAACAGATACAAAAAATTATTTTTTAGAATTAGCAACTTACGTCAACAAAGGACTCTTTGATATTGGTTATGATTATTGCCCTGCCGAAATGATGGCATCCAATCCGAAATGGTGTCTGAGTCTGGGGGAATGGAAAAATAAAGTACACCACTGGATTACCAATACCGGTAAAACAGAAGTGTTGTTATCTTTTATCTTTTTTGATTATAGCTTATCGTACGGAGATAGTGAGCTGGCAAATAAGTTGTCAGATTTTATTTTTGAAGATGTAAAAGCCAATCCTGTATTTTACGTGCATTTGGTTGGTGGTGCATTACAAAGTCCTTCACCTACAGGATTTTTCAGGCAATTTTTATTGGAACAAGACGGCGTTAACAAAGATTCCTTTAATATAAAAAACCGGGCTTTAATGCCTTTGGCGGATGCCGCAAGAGTGTTGATTCTTTCCCATTCTGTAAAATCCATCAGCAACACAGCAGAACGTTTTGAAAAATTAGCCGAATTAGAACCTGACAATAGCGAACTTTATTTAGCCTGTGCCTATGCATATAAAGTTTTACTAAAATTCCGAACCAAACAAGGGCTGCTACACAATGATTCCGGTCAGTATATTGCTTTGGAATCTTTATCTAAATCAGAAAGAATCAAACTAAAAAGTACTTTTAAAACTATAAAAGAATTACAGGAACTCATTACTATCCGTTTTAATGTTTCAAACATACTATGATGAATTTCTTCAATAAAATAAAAGCAATTCTGTCTTGGGACAAATCAGAGGCTTCTTTAGATGAAGATTTATCAGGTGATATTAATGCTACCCGATTTGTGGTATTGGATACAGAAACAACAGGTTTCGACTATGAAAATGACCGAATGCTTTGTATAGGAGCTATCGTTTTGCAAAACAATACTATTTCCATTCAGAATAGTTTTGAAGTTTTCATCGAACAAGAACATTATGACCAATCTACAGCACAAATTCACGGTATTCTGAGAGATCACGTATTAGACCGTCCCAAAGAACTAGAAGCTTTACAACAATTTTTAGCTTTTTTGGGTGACTCAATTATCATTGCTCATCATACTAAATTTGATGTAACTATGATTAACAAAGCGTTGGAAAGAAACGGATTGCCTGAATTGAAAAACAGGACTTTAGATACTGCTTTTCTCTATAAAAAAACGCTGATTGTTTCCCATCTTCTCGAACGCAAAGACCATTATACCCTGGACGATCTAGCCGATAAATTTGATATATCTAAAAAAGACAGGCATACCGCTTTGGGAGATGCCTATATTACTGCAATTGCCTTTTTGAAAATCCTAAAAAAGCTCAGAGAAAAAGGAGAAGTAACCTTGAAAGAATTGTTTAGATAAAAGAGATTGCAGACTTCTGATTAACGATTTTTGATTGCAGAAGTAAAAAACACATCTTAACACAAAATCTACTCGAGCGATAGCGAACAGGCGAAGCAAATCTAAAATCGTTAATCGTCATTCAATAATCAATTTATTTCCCATCTACATAATCTTGTAAATAACTAAATCTGGGAGTTAGTTTTCCATTTTTGGTTATTTGAGCTCGTTCCAGAATTCCATCTTTATCACCATTGAAAAAAGCAGGAATTACGTATTCTATAAACATTTCACCAAAACCTTCACTGGAGTCTTTAGGCAATTCGCAAGGTAAATTATCTACTGCCATAACTATAACTGCTGCGGGATGAAAGACATCCACTTCTTTGTTTTCAGAAGGCAAATAACCATACAAAGGTTCTGCGATAGTTGATGATCTTAATGTTGAAGCAACAGATCCGTTGGCATCACAGGCAATATCAGCCACTACTCTTATATTAGAATCATTCGCCTGAAGCATTTCCTGAGTTAAAATAGCTGGAGCTTCATTAGCATGAAAATGTGCTGTAATATATATATCTGAAACTTTGGTAAATCGCTCAAAATCGGAAGTATATGCCGCAGGGTTTTTAAAAAAATCATTTCTTTCTAAAACCTGTCCATCAATTCTGCGATTGTAATCCAGAACATCAATTTGAGTAAAAACGGGCTGAGTATATTTTTTTGTCAGGTAATTTTCAATAGAAACTTCTTTGACTTTTATGGCTTTCAAGACTTCTTTGACGCTTTTACCCACTTTTCCATTTCCGGTAACCACAAATTTTAATGGAGGTAAAACCAAACGTTTCAAATGTGTAACGATAGCTTCTTTGCCCGAAAGTGTTTCTGCTTTTGGCAATTTGAATAATTCAAATTTTATTCCGAAAGCCCGAATAGCATTATAAGTTCCAACAATTCCTGCGTATTTTCCAAAACCAATTAATCGATGATTTTCTGCATCTACAATCGTTTCATAATCGTATAAATTGATGTTTTTTTCTAAAACAGTTTGCAGCAATTTTCGATTATGAGGCTGCTTTTTGATAGTATGCGAAAAAAAGAAATAGGATTTATTACGAAGTAAATCTTCTACAGGAATTTCTTTTATACCAAATAAAAAATCACAATCACTTAAATCATCCGTAATTTCAATTCCTTTATTTTGATATTGCTCATCGGTGAAAATTCTAACATCCGAATGTTCAACTTTTACAGTAATATCCGGATAAATTTCTTTTAATTGTATCAAAGCATCTGGTGAAAATAATACTCGTTTGTCTGGAGGATTTTTTCGTTCTTTTATAATTCCGAATTTCATATATTCTTTAAATCTTATTTTATTACAACTAATTGTACCTTTTTATTTGAGAAGAAAATCTTTTAAAACTGATAACCAATAAAATAATATATTGTTGAAAAAAAATGAACAAATACTGTTAATTTTTCAAAAAAAAGGCAAACCAAAAGACTTCTATTCGATATATTTGCCTATCTACTAAAATAAAAATGAACATCATCAGAACTGCAAATATACTACAATTACTGCTTCTAACAGTAGTTGTAAGCTCGTGTAAAAATACTACAGAAGAAAAAAAGGAAAATTTAATTGCCGAAGTAAAAGACTGGGAACTTCCTAAAGATTCATTACCCAAAATGAAACCTTTAGAAAATGAGCCATCTGATTTAACTGCTGATTACATAGCCGAAAAACAAAGAAGAATTGAAGCTTTTTACAATAAAATCTGGCCTAACAATAGTATGAACGGAAGTTTTTTGGTGGCACAAAACGGTCAGATTATTTTTGAAAAATACGACGGCTTTGCCAACTTTAGAGATAAAACTCCAATTACAAGCGAGACTCCTATTCACATCGCTTCAGTAAGTAAAGTGCTTACTGCAACAGCTGTTTTGAAATTAGTCAATGCAAAAAGAATAAACCTAGACCAAAAAGTCACCGACTTTTTACCTGAGTTTCCTTATCCGGATGTGACCGTCAGAATGTTATTAAGCCACAGAAGCGGAATGCGTAGTTATGCTTATTTTACCGACCGTGATAAAAATGTTTGGGACAGGCATAACACATTGACCAACCAAGATATTTTAACCATAATGGGAACCAAAAATATTGGATTGGAACAAAAAACAGGAACCCGTTTTGCCTATTGCAATACTAATTATGCGATGCTGGCTTTGATTATCGAAAAAGTGACTAAGCTCTCCTACATAGATGCAATGCACCAAATGATTTTTAAACCGTTGGGTATGAAAAACACTTTTGTCTTGGATTTTGATAAAGACAAAAAGAATGTTGCTCCATCTTATAAAGGCAATAAAGTAGAGATTGGCAGGGATTATCTGGATAAAGTCTATGGAGACAAAAACATCTACTCTACCCCAAGGGATTTATTGAAATTTGAAAGAGCGACAAATTCCCCGGACTTCCTGGCTCCTGAACTATTGAATCAGGTATATGTTGGTTACAGTAACGAACATCCCGGAACAAAAAATTACGGATTAGGTATTCGAATGGTGAATTGGCCAAACGGCAAGAATTTCTATTTTCATAACGGCTGGTGGCACGGTTTTACTTCGTCTTACATAACTTTGAAAGATGAAAATGTTACCATAATTGCCTTGTCTAATAAATATACTAAAAACACTTATGCCGTTCGAAAATTATCTTCTTTATTTGGAGAATATCCTTTTAAACTGAGCGACGAGTAATTTTAGATTGCAGATTTTAGAATTCAGATTCTTAGCCATTGGAAATCCTCTAAATTAGTGTAACTTTGCAAAATATTATATTATTATTGGACTCTAAAATCTAATATCATAAATCTAAAATAAAAATGGGGTCGACTGGTTTTGACAGCAAGTCGAATTGAAAAGTAAGCACGCCGAGAACTGGGACAATTCTCGTAAATAAAAGGTTTCAAAACACATACACGGCGAAGGAAACTACGCTCTTGCTGCATAATCTGAATTATAGTAAGATTAGCCTCGTCCTACCAGGTAGGAAAGCAGGATTTACCTCGAAAGCTTTGGTTTATGGCGGTCGATAAAGGTAAATCGTAAATTTAAACCTAGATTTCTGCAGACTTCGGGCAGATTTCGAAATTAAAGAAGCTAAGCGATGTGTGGCTGTTTCTGGCCTGGCACAAAGTCGAAAATCTAATCAGGAAATAAACGTGTAGAAAGCTCTTTAGTTGCTTGTTTGGACCCGGGTTCGATTCCCGGCGATTCCACAAAAAAGCCTGTAAATATTGTATTTACAGGCTTTTTTTATAGTTGAAATTATATGTTAATTATTTTAATAACATTCTTTCCGTTATTGTTTTATTTGAGGAAGTATCAATTCCGGTAATTTCGGCATACTTTACATTGGGTAACCAAAAAGAACCTCCCTCAATGCGCACAAATATTTTTTCTACCTTTATTTTTTTCTGATTTAGATTTACAAAAACATGATATTTTTGATCTGAATCTGTCTTTTTCAAGGTTAAGGGTAGCTTTTTATACGATACAAATTGGAGCTCAAATTCCTCATTATTTACAGTTTTGCTTTCTATTCCGTATGCAAATTTGCGTTGTACATAACTAAAATCTTTTTTTTCTCCTTTCTCAGCATATCTAATCCAGTACGCTTTTATAGGATTGCTTTTGTCTATTTTTCCATTTTCCTGATAATTTATAGCATAAATTGCAGTGTTTACATTCGGGTCTCGTTGAATGTAAAATAGCATATTATCTATATTTTTAGGCGTTGGGAAATGTAATGGCGATGGATTTTTGGATTGTGCCAATAGATTTCCAGAAATTATATTTACTAAGATCGTTATAACGACCAGTGATTTTGTAAAATATTTAAATTTTAATTTGTTCATAACGAAATATTTTTAAGCTAATTTGATTCGATTGCATTCTGTTTCTCGTTCATTTTAAAAACCCAATATTTAATTAATGGATAATTAAAACCATAAGAAACAAAACTATCTGTGATTAATCTTCCGATTCTATAATCGATTTGAAATACTTTTTGCAAAATAAGGGTGCCAAATGATTTTAAGGAAATGCTTCCCAGTACGACCAAAGCAAATTTAAAGAGCTGATTATTAATGTGGTTGTTATACCCTGATTGATTTTTGAATACCCAAAATCTATTGATACTGAAATTGATAATGGCACCAACGGTTCCTGAGATTAGAATAGAAAAAGTAAAATGTAATTTAAATACTTCAGTCAATAAGATCATCAAGCCATAATCGGTAATGCCTCCTAAAAATGCCGCAACTTGTGCTTGCAGAAAAGTCAAAACGGATTTTTTCCTGAACATCTCAGTCTTGGTTTTTATCTTTTAAATCGCCCAGCTTTAGAAGCTTTAAGCTGTCTATAACATTAATTATAAGCAATATAAAAGTGATTAAGCCAGCCAAATAGGTAATTGATCCAGGAAATAAAACTTCTGTAATTAAAATAAAAGCAATAATAAACCGAAGTTCTGTTGGACCAACAAAACCGGAATCTATACTGTATTCATTTGTAATTTTGTAGCGTAACTGGCTAATGATGATCGACCAGCCATATAATGCGACAAAAGCAAAGGCTACTATTTGTGTACCATTTTTAGCATAAATGTAATAGCCAAAGCCTATAAGTACAATACCAATCCAATCGGCAATAATGTCGAGTGCAAAACCATACCATCGGCGTGGAATATTTCTATAATAAGCCAATCTTCCGTCTAAAGAATCGCCTAACCAATTTATAGACAGCCCGATTATACCTAAAAGCAAATACCAATCTGCTAAATAAGTACCTAAAACAAAACCTAAAAAAACGAATCCCGAACCAAGAGTCCCAATAAAAGTGAGTACGTTTGGCGAAATGAATTTAGGCACCTTTGGAAGTAAAAATACAATCGTTAACTGTTCTGCTTTTTTTAAAATATTAGTTCGCTTACGGTCAGAAAATGTTCTTTGTACAATTGTACTACTATCTTCAACTTGTGTTTCTGTTCCCATTAATAGCCAAATTCCAGTTTTATAATTTTCAACTTTATTTTTCTTCGAGTATTTTTAAGAAAATCTGTGGTACTTTTTAGCTTACCTGATCTAACCAGATAACTATATGCGATGATAAACAGCATGATTACTTAACAATTCCAGCAAAACGCTGATAGAAAACCGTTGGACTATTCTCATTTTTAGGAGCATATTTTCCGGCTATAATTGGAATATAAATAACTCTTCTTCTGCTTTCTTCTCCACGGATAGACGATTCTGCAACTCTGTGCCACAAACGGCCATCGTGAATGGTTAAATCTCCAGCTTCTGGATTTATGGAAATTTCCTCTGGATCGGCGTTATGATCTAGAAAATATTTTTTACGGAAAAGCATTTGATAAATACTTTGCTTGTGAGTGCCGGGGATGATTTTAAGACCGCCGTTTTCAGGTTTCAAAGTGCTTAAGTGAATACCCACATTTAGCATCGGGTTTAATTTTGCACCATAAAAAATATCTCTCAAACCATCAGTATGCCAGCCCATTTTAGCAAACTTACTTTCCGGTCCATTGATATAATGATTGAAAACCATTCCATCTTTTTCTTCAGTTCCTAATCTTGCGCCATCTCCTGCCAATGGCAATAAACCATTAAATCTTGGATCAAGCAGAAGACCGCTTAAGGTTTGATGATGTTGATTGATAAAAGCAAAACGCTGTACAATTGGAGATCCATCTAAATCTTTTCCATATTTAATTGGAACACCATTTACTTTTTGAAGGTCGTTGTCAATCCATTTCTGTTCCACTTGCTTTGACGCATCAATAATGGATGAAACAGTTTCTGGATTTATAAATTTTTTGAAATGGATAAAGCCATGTTCGTTAAAAAATTCAATTTGCTCAGCAGTTAATTGCTCAGTAAGGGTAAAAGTTTTATAAGAAGATATCATGATAAATAGATTTAATAAATGAAATAATAATGTTTTTAATTTTTATCTAAAGAATTAGCAGCTGCAACAGCAACAACAACGCATTCGCATCTTTGTGTGCATTTCGCTTTTAGTAAAATTAAACATTTTTATTTTATTATACATATTCTATCGGATTAGTAGACATTACAAATGTAATATAATTTTTCATTTACAAAGAATATTTTTTTATTTTTTTGAAAAAAAAATTAAATTTTATAAATCCCGGCTGCAGTTTTTTCGATAAATGCCTTTGGTAGTATGCGGTTGGCATAAACCGAAATGATATTTGTAAAACCCGGAATAACTTCTGATTTTTTGCTGAACATGGCTTTTACTGCCATTTTTGCAACTTCATCAGGCTGCATATTAAACTTTTCAGCCATTTTATTAAAAGGGTTTATACCAGCTCTCGAAGCAAAACCAGTATCAACAGGGCCTGGACTAAAACAGGTCACTGAAATTGAAGTTTGGGCAAGTTCGAAACGCAAAGCACGGGTAAACGATAAAACAAAAGCCTTTGTAGCTGAATAAACAGCTAGTGTAGGTACAGCCTGGTAGGCAGCAGTACTCGCTATATTTAAAATGTAGGCTTGTTTTTCCTGTGAAAGTAAGGGTACTAATAAATGTGAAAGTTCTACAATTACATTCATGTTAAGTTGCATCATAGCAAGCTGATCGGTTAGCGAAGACTGACTAAAATCGCCCCACACACCATAACCGGCATTATTAACTAAAAAACCAACCGGATAGTTATTCGCTTTTATCCACTCGGTTACTTTTTGCGACGCACCATTTATCGAAAGATCAATCGATAAAACAGGAGCATTGATACCGTATTTTACCTGAAGATCATCAGATAGTACTTTTAATTCCTCGTCACTTCTTGCAACAAGCAATAGTGGATAACCCTGTTTAGCCAATTTATAAGCAATAGATTTTCCAATGCCTTTGCTGGCACCAGTAATTAAGGCATATGGTTTAGTTTTTTCGCTCATTTTATTAATTTAATCATCAAATATAAAGATTAATTGTACTCTAACACTATAGAATTACTATTTTTAAAAAAATGCTTTAAAATAAATCAAATTATGCAACCTTTGATGCTAGTATTTTGTGAAAGCTGTAATAATTATTTGGTAAAAAAAACTTGGGGTAGAAATTATTAAACTGTTGTTATTTTAAACGTCCATAACAAAGTTGCCAACAACTAAAAAATCCTGTAAATCAAATAATTTACAGGATTTTTTTTCATTGAAATTAAAAAATTACTCCATCAGAAACACCGTCAATCCTCTGGCTCCATGAGCTCCTAATACTAAAGATTGCTCAATATCAGCCGTTTTGGATGGTCCCGCAATGAAAGTTCCAAAACCATATTTTTGATTCCCTATTCTTTCATAAGCCTGATGCATTGTGGCTACGATATCTTTTTTATTAACGATTATAGCTAAATATTGAGGAATAAAGGTAGAAACCCGTTGTCCCAATATATCATCCGTTACCCAAAGCGCTGAGTTTTCAGCAACACCAAAATGAGCTTTTACCAAAGTCAATTCTACATCTTCTAAAGTATGCGGATCATCATTAAACCAGTCTGTAGAAGCTATTTCAGAAAGTTCCGGAATTGTCGTAATGATTCGCTTATCAATAGCATAATTTTGTTTTACAAAGTCAATTATATCATTGTAATCCTGAACTTCTACGAAATTCCCACCAATGCTTTTTAAAATCGTTTTGTACTTATCCAGAATATCAAAAGTTTCCAAACCTAAAACACTCAAATCTGGCAAACTGCTAGCTAGTTCCGGCTGATTTTGCTTTATTTTCTCTAAAATGCTGGCTCTGCTACTCATTGTCTTTGTCTTTAGATTCTTTTGCATTTTTCTTATACCATTCTCTAAATGATTCTTCAGGCGGTTCAGGCATTTCTCTTTGCTTGTACCAGGCATTCAGATTATTATTGATCATAAAAGGTGCATTTTTCATTACAAATCTTCCTGCTTTTCCTGCCAGATCAAATACCATTGGATTGGACAAAACAGCCGACATTCCTTTCATAGCAATAGTTTTGGACGTTGGCGTGTGTCCTTCTTTTACCAATACCTGACGCCACTTGTACAATTGGTCGTGAATATCAATTTTTACTGGACAAACATTGGTACAAGAACCACAAAGCGTACTGGCAAAAGGCAAATCAGCATTTTTGCTCATGTCAAGATTTGGTGCCAAAATTGAACCAATTGGTCCTGCCACAGCATTGTGATAACTGTGTCCTCCACTTCGTCTGTAAACGGGACAAGTATTCATACAAGCTCCGCAGCGAATGCATTTTAATGAATTTCTGAAATCTTCTCTTCCCAATTGAGTGGTTCTGCCATTGTCAACAATAACAATGTGCATTTCTTTTCCATCTCTAGGTTTTTTGAAATGACTCGAAAAAGTAGTAATTGGTTGTCCCGTTGCACTTCTTGCTAACAATCGGAGAAAAACTCCTAAATGTTTGCGTTGTGGAATTATTTTTTCAAAACCCATACAGGCAATGTGAACATCGGCAAGATGCGCTCCCATATCGGCATTTCCTTCATTGGTACAAACTACAATTTCACCGGTTTCAGCAATAGCAAAATTTACTCCTGTCAAAGCCACTTTTCTCGTAAGAAAAGTATCTCTCAGGTGATGTCTGGCCGCTTCGGTTAAATATTGTGGATCGTTATTCCCTTTTTCGGTTCCTAAATG
Organism: Bacteroidota bacterium; assembly: GCA_040387175.1. Classification (GTDB taxonomy): domain Bacteria; phylum Bacteroidota; class Bacteroidia; order Flavobacteriales; family Flavobacteriaceae; genus Flavobacterium. The sequence goes on from JAZKED010000007.1 coordinate 19,043, forward strand.
ATCGTGGAAAGTTTCGCTTACATCTTCTTTTTTAAGGTGGATAGCAGGCAAAACAATATGACTTGGCGGTTCTTTTCGCAACTGAACGATGCGTTCTCCTAAATCGGTATCGATGACATCAATTCCTTTTTCGGATAAATATTCGTTCAGGTGGCATTCTTCGGTAAGCATCGACTTGGATTTAACCATCTGCTTTACACCGTGCTTTTCTATAATCGAATGGACGATTTTATTGTGTTCATCGCCATCGGCTGCCCAATGGACAATGATTCCGTTTTTTAAAGCATTGGCTTCAAATTCAACCAAATAATCGTGAATATTGGAAAGTACATTGTTCTTGATTTGCGAAGCAGTTTCACGCAATGTTTCCCATTCCGGAATTTGAAAAACTGATTTGTCGCGTTTTTCACGAACAAACCAAAGTGTTTCATCATGCCAGTTGACGCGTTCTACATCTTTATTGAAAATCTCGGAAGCTTCGCTATGTGATACATTATTTTTCATAATTATATCGAATTTAATATTTCCGCAATGTGAATGGTTTTTATCGGACTTTTTTGTCTTCGCAAAATTCCTTCCAAGTGCATTAAACAGGACATATCTCCACCGGTAATATATTCTACTTCGTGGTTTTTATGATCTTTGATTCGGTCCTGTCCCATTTTTACAGAAATGGCTTCTTCGGTTACACAAAAAGTACCTCCAAAACCACAGCATTCATCTTTTCTGCTTAGTGAAACAAGATTCAATCCTTCTATTTTGCTTAATAATTGTTCTGGTTTGGAGAAAAAGGGAGCGTTTAATTCACTCATTTGCGAAAGCTTTAATCCTCTTTGTCCGTGACAGCTTTGGTGCAAACCTACTTTGTGAGGAAAATTACCAGTGATGTTTTCCACTTTTAAAATATCGGTAATAAATTCAGTTAATTCGAATACTCTTGCTCGCATTTGAATAGATAATTCTTCATTTTTCGAATCGTGTAAATGCTCTTTGACGTGCATTACACAACTTCCGGATGGACAAACGATATAATCGAATTCAGCAAAATTAGAAACAAAATTCGCATCACAACCCTGGGTCAAATGCTGGTATCCACTATTGGCCATAGGTTGTCCACAGCAAGTCTGCTTCATTGGAAAACGAACATCACAACCTAATTTTTGCAATAATTCATAAGTAGCAATACCCACTTTTGGATAAAACTGATCTACGTAGCAGGGTATAAAAAGTCCAATTTTCATTTTAATGTTTATAAAATTTCAAATCAATCAAATCGTTTTGAATAGGTTTTGGATTCCAGCTATTGTGAATTGCCAAAGCCGCACCCAAAGCACTGGCCTGAGCCATTGAAGCCGCATACACTTCCATTTTTGGGAAAGCCTGCGCCAGTAAATTCATAAATATGGAGTTTTTACTAAATCCGCCATCAACAAAAATTTTCTTAACCGGACTATTATGAATAACCAATTGTGTCGAAAGGATTTGCTGTGCAATGATATCCATAATCAACTGATGATAGGCGACTTCGTGATTCTTGAAACTATCCAGATTTCTATTTTCGAAAGGGCATTTTTCAATATAAGTATCTGTATTGAATGACGTTTCTTTGAAATTCGTAATCTTCAAATCGGCGATACTATCTTTATTGTACATAATCTCTTTGTAGAAATCATTCGATAATCCAAAATGTTTTGCAATACGTTTCGACTGAATATCGTGTGTATTTCCGGCAAACAATCGAGCCGCTTTTACAGGTACATTTTTATATTGTAAAAAGCACAAACAGTCTTTTTGTAATTCTTCGGCAGTTAGTGCTTTTTTATTAAACGGATTTAATGAAATACTCCAGGTTCCTGTTGATAATAAAACAAAAGGCTCTGTAAAATTAAGTATATACGGAATAAGAGCCGCCGAACTGTCGTGTAAACCAATACCTATCGAGATACGGTCTTCCGTTTTTATGGAAACCTCAGCATTATGAATGGCAGGCAATTTAGAAATTATTCCTTCATTGGTTACCCATTTATGATACCGCATCTTCTTAAAATTCCAAAGCCCGGTATGACAGCCTATACTTGTAATGTCTGTAAAATAACGATGCGTCAAAATCGAACTCAGGTATTGTGGCAAATGCAGGCAATATTGAACTTTCTCAAATAAATCCGGGTTTTCTTCCTTCAGTCTGTAGATCTGTAATCCGGAATTTAAACTTCCTAATACTGGAGAAGCAGTTTTTAAGGCAAACTTTTTCTCTCCTTTATACTTGGCATAAAAATCCTCTTTGAGATTTTCGGGATATGGTTTTAAGTAATTATATAGTGGAGTCAAAGCGTTTCCGTTATTGTCCACATAAATAAAACTCGCTCCGTACGTACTGAAATTAACTGCTTTCAGAATATATTCTTTCTGCTCTTTTAGCTCGGCTAAACGTTCAGCTATCCAGTTTCTGAGTTCAACAATATTTTCGCAGGGAAAACCATCTTCATCAACTGTTTCTGGAAGAATAACTGATTTTTCCCAAACAATCTGATAATGTTCGTTGAACAAAAAAACTTTTTTATTAGTCTTCCCAATATCAAAAATCGCAACTACATTCATTAGTTAATTATGAGTTATGAATTATAATCCCGTTGCTACTGTTTTTAATCCTCTTTCCGCAATAAGACTTTTTCTAACCGCAAGATCACGGTATAAACCTACCGGGTTCAATGCTGCCCCTGAACGCAAACGCGCTTCGGCAACCAAGGCACGAACATCCGTGCGGAAAGCATTTTGTAAAATTTCCTGTGCTTTAACCACATCATTTTCTTCCTGGGCAATTTCCAATGCTTTTCTGTCCACCGAAAGTGCCTGAGCATACGCCACCATAATCGCTTCTACCGATTGTAATAAATCTTCCATCGGATCTTTTACGTTATGGGAAGCGTCAATCATCCAGCCTAAATCTTTGGCGTGATTCATTCCACGGGCATCCATTCCTTCTACCAATTCATTGAAAATCAAGAATAATTGGTATGGTTTTAAAGCTCCTGCTGTTAAATCATCATCGCCGTATTTCGAATCATTAAAGTGGAAACCACCTAATTTTTCTTCCATTAGCAATAAAGAAACAATTTGTTCAATATTGGCATTTGGCAAATGGTGTCCTAAATCGACCAAAGTAAAAGCTTTGTCTCCCAGTTTTTTCACATAAGAATACGATTGTCCCCAATCGGCTACTGTGGTAGAATAAAAGTTAGGTTCAGCACATTTGTACTCTAAATACAATTTCCAGTTGGATGGCAATGCAGCGTAAATTTCTTCCAGACTTTCCAAAGTATTTTGATACGCTTTACGGAAATTCAATTGTCCCGGAAAATTAGAACCATCCGCTAACCAAACGGTCAACGATTCCGAACCCAATTCAATTCCTTGTTGGATTACTTCAATATTATGAGCGATTGCTTGTTTACGAACGGCTTTGTTTACGTTTTGTAATGAACCGTATTTGTATGTCTGCTCTGAACTGGCCTGATCCTGAAAAGTATTGGAGTTCATGGCATCAAATTTCAATCCGTGCTGTGCTGCCAAAGCTTTAATCGCACTATGATTTGTTGGAATATCCCAGGGAATATGCAGCGATATTGCTCCGGAAGCATTATTCAAAGCGTGCAGCAATCCTACATCTTCAATTTTTTCTTCCAGCGAACGTGGTTCTCCTCCACCCGGAAAGCGTCCAAAACGGGTTCCTCCTGTTCCTAAAGCCCAGGATGGAATTGCGATTTGAAAATCGATTAATTTTTGAATAATGGCTTCCGTTTCCGCAATTTCTGAGGCTGTAAAAACCAGTTTGTTTTTATGAGATTTTAATAAATCATCATTATGTGAAGTTATTTTGTTAGAATCAATTAGCATACTATTTTTTTTAAGGTAAATAAAAAACTTCTGTTAAAGGTATGGAAACCGGAGAATTATCAGGATTTGTTTCCATAATATCACTCATATATTTCCACCATTTTTGCATTATGGGATGTTTGGGTAATTCGTTTAATTCATCGGGATTTTCGATTTTTAAAACGGCAAACAAAGCGTTTGTACCTGGGTCTAAGAAAATGGAATAATCCTCCACTCCGGCATTTTTAAGCAATTCGGCTAATTCTGTCCAAATTTCCTCGTGTCGGCGCTGGTATTCCTGAACCTGCTCCTTATAGAGCTGCATTTTAAAAGCAATTCTTTGCATAGCGATCGTTTTTTCTCTGCAAATTAAGATAATCTAACGTCCGAAGTACATCGAACGTTAGAAATATCCAATTACTAACCAAAGTAAAAACAATTATCTGTAAAAGCCCATCGACACGCCGCCATCCACATTCAGGGCATTTCCTGTTGATTTACTCAACAAGCCGCCTACGAATGCAAAACAAGCATTGGCAATATCATCCGGCAATATAATTTCATTTAATAAAGTACGTTTCGCATAGTAAGCAGGCAATTCTGCTACTGTAATGCCATACGCTTTGGCACGACCATCTGCCCAGCCGCCTGACCAGATATTGGAATCAGAGATTACAGCATCCGGGTTTACCGTATTCACACGGATTTTATCAGCTCCCAATTCGGCAGCCATCAAACGGGTCAAATGTGCCTGAGCCGCTTTCGCAGAACCATAACCGGGATTATTTGGTCCGGCAACTACTGCATTTTTAGATACAATGTTTACGATATCTCCACCAAACCCCTGTTTGCGCATTACTTCGATTCCGGCTTTGGAAACAATAAATTGTCCTTTTACCAAAATATCATATAGTCTGTCCCACTCTTCCAGAGAGTGTTCAGCAATAGATTTTGAGATACTGATACCTGCATTATTCACAATAATATCAGCACCTCCAAAGGCTAAACTAGCAGCATCCAATGCTTTTTCTGTACTTTTTTCATCTGTTACATTCAATAAAGTACTGGAAATGGCGTCTTTACCAAAAGTCCTGATAAAATCGGCAGTAGCTTCTGTTAAACGCTCTTCGTTGATATCATTGATTACCACACAAGCTCCTTCTTCGGCAAATTTCTTAGCGATAGCTTTACCAATTCCACCGGCTGAACCAGTGATTAAGGCAATTCTTCCTGACAATGCTTTCGGTTTTGGCATACGCTGTAATTTCGCTTCTTCCAATAACCAGTATTCAATATCAAAAGCTTCCTGGTGTGGCAATGAAGTATATTCTGAAACTGCTTCTGCGCCTTTCATTACATTCACAGCATTCACATAATATTCTGATGCCAGACGCGCCATCGTTTTATCTTTGGCAAATGTGAACATACCCACTCCCGGATATAAAATCACCACAGGATTCGGGTCACGCATTGCCGGAGAGTTTGATTTTTTACAGGCATTGTAATAATCCTTGTACATCGCACGGTAGGCTTCGAAAGCAGGAGTCAATTTTGCTTTGATCGCTTCTACATCAGACAAATCTTCGTTTGGATCTAATTCCAGAACCAAAGGACTGATTTTTGTACGCAAAAAGTGATCAGGACAAGAAGTTCCAAGTGGAGCTAATTTTGACAAATCATTGGAGTTGATGAATTCCAATACTCTGACATCATCCGTATAATGACCAATCATTTTACGCTCTGATGAACAGAAACCACGCAAGATCGGAGCCACTTTAGCAGCTCTTAGTTTACGGGCATCTTCCGGAAGACTTTCTATTTTCTGACCTCCAAATGTTGGACGTTTTTTACCGTAGTTGCTTTCCAGATATTCGGCACACTTTTCAATTACTTCCAGTGTGTTGATATAACTTTCGTAAGAGGTATCTCCCCAGGTAAACAAACCGTGAGATCCCAACATTACACCTTTTAATTTTTTTCCACGAGCCTCCGCTTCCTGCAGGCAGGCACGCATTTGCAATCCAAGGTCAAAACCCGGACGCTGCCAGCCTACCCAGCCGATTTCTCCGTTGAATAATTCTTCCGTGATTTTCTTTCCGTCTTTTGCAGCAGCAATAGCAATAGCCGCATCGGGATGCAAGTGATCAATGTGTTTGAAAGGTAAGAAACCGTGTAATGGCGTATCGATAGAAGGTGCTTTTGACCCTAAGTCGAAAATACAGTGATTGAATAATTCCACCATTTCGTCTTCAAATTCAATTCCTCTATAAACGTTTTCAAGGTTTAGTAATCTTTCTAAATAAAGTGCTGCACAACCTGATTTTGTTAATGTTCCAATGTCACCACCTGAACCTTTTATCCACATTACTTCCGAGTCAGCTCCGGTCAGCGGATCCTTGTCCGTAATTTTAACCGAAGTGTTCCCTCCTCCATAATTTGTTAATCTTAAATCCGCTCCCAGTAAATTGGAACGGTAGATAAAAAGTGCTACTTCATCTCCTGCCAGTGCTGCAGCTTTAGCTTCATCCCATAGGTAGCTTACGTGCTTAAAAGTCATGTTGTTTGTATTTATATTTGACATTGTATATATATTAAAAGTTGTGTTTATTATAGTGAATTCCCGATGCCCACTATTACAATCGAAGCCATGATCAGACCAATTCCCCAAAGGAAAGTGTTAAACGTTTTTTTCGATACTCCCGACCATTCTTTCAGGTAAAATCCCCAAAAGTTGGCAGTAAGGATAATCGTTGCCATGTGCAAAATCCAGGAACTCGCCCCGTTTCCTAATTTGCTTTCGCCCATTCCGTAAAAGAAAAATTGTAAAAACCACATCGTTCCTGCCAAAGCCGAAAACATAGTATTCTTGACAATTGGCGTTTCATCGTTCGTGTAATCGCCATAGGTTTTGTTTTTGATGTTCAGGTACATGCACCAGATAAAATTGGTGGTCAGTCCACCCCAAAGCAATACTACATAGGTTACATTGTTTTGGAATAAGGGATTAAAACCCTGTCTTACCGCCTCTTCTGCCATTGGTTTTCCGGCTTCGATCCCGAAATTGAAAAACGAACTCAGAATCCCTGAGATAATAGCGATGATCAATCCTTTTACCAGACTGAAATCTTTGTCTTTGTCTTCATGCCCTACTGCAAAATCCTGCTCTTTGAGGATCCCTGCTTTTCCGGAAATGGCAATCCCAATCAGGCAAACCAAAACGCCGAATAAAACCAGCTGACCTCCTGTTGTAGCAAGCATATCCGTAAAAGATACTTTGCCTTCTGTTGGATAAAAATTATAATAGATGGAAGGTACCAATGCCCCAAAAGCGGAACAAAAACCTAATGTTATTGAATTTCCTAATGACATTCCCAGATAGCGGACACCAAGACCGTAAGTCAGCCCTCCTATTCCCCAAATCAATCCCATGGAATAGGTAAATGCTTTTATCGTTGGAGCAGCAGTGCTGATGATTTCACCAAAATTCGGGACCGTCAGATAAGCGGCAACCGGCGGAACGATCAGCCATGAAAAAAATCCTCCTACTAACCAATAACTTTCCCACGCCCAGCCTTTGACTTTTTTGAAAGGCATATAAAAACTTCCTGAAGAAAATCCTCCGATGGAGTGAAAAATGATACCGAGTAGTGCTTGCATCTGGTTAATGTATTTTGTGGTTAGTTTGTAATAGTGATGTAAAATAAACCAATATGTAAAACATAACTATCCTGTACTATCCTTGTAATAAAACATTTAATTCTTTAAGAATAATACAGTGATACAGCTATAAAGCCTTATTTTTCTCATTTCACAAAAAGAAAATAGGCTGTTTACTTAGTAACATTATTTTGTTAAACATTTTTATATGGTTTTGAATATTATCTTAATAACCAGTTGTAATACCAACACTCTCAATATTGGTAATTTTTTTTATCTTTTTATCAAATTATATATACTTTTATATAGTAGAGTGATACTTTTATACCACTTAATTATAGATTTATATAATTCAATTATGAAAATATATAATTCAATTATAGTTTTATACTATTCAATTATAATAAAGTATAATTCAATTATAGTTTTATACCATTCAATTATAATATAGTATAATTCAACTATGAAAATATATAATTCAATTATAATTTTATACCATTCAATTATAGTTTTATATAAATAAACTATGAAAACCCAATTTGCCGAGAAAGATGAACTAATAAAGAAACAGGCAATTCATTTGGAGGCGTTTAGGGAGATGATTGGGAAGTAATAATTATATTTAGAAAATAAATAATAAGAAATAAGCCTGAGTATATATATTCAAGTGAATATATTGGTGAAGGTTTGTTTCGCCAATATACAAAGTTGGCAGAAATTTAATAACCCCGAAAATAATGAGTTCTTTTAATTTTAATAAAATTTACGTAATTGAATCTTTAGATTCAAATAAAGAAAAACAAACAGGTAAAGAACTATATGATGATTTATTAAAATGGAAAGAGCAAGAGCATAATGGTAAATTGAAAGCTGAATTAATACAAATTGAAAGTAAAAAAGAATTCTTTAAAAGCTTAACCCGTATTGCAGAAGATTGTGAAAAAATATATATAAAGCCTATTCTTCATATCGAAATTCATGGAAATACCGAAGGGCTTTCATTAGTATCTGGAGAGTTTATTTATTGGCCAGAATTATATGATAATTTGTCTCGTATTAATTCAATAATAGGAAATCATTTATTTATGACATTGGCAGTGTGTAATGGTGCATATTTAATGTCTCAAATAAAACTTTCAAAACCAGCACCTTTTTTTGGATTTATCGGTTCTTTTGACGAACTTCAAGTTGATGATATAATGATTCGTTATAGTGAATTCTATAAAGAATTTTTTACTTCATTTAATTTTAATCAAGCAATTCAAAACCTTTTTAATGCTAATCCAACAGTTCCTGCTGATTATAAATTTATAAGCTCCGAAGAAACTTTTAATAAAGTATATGGTAATTATCTTCGTGATAATAGCACAAAAGAAGGTGTCAAAAATAGAATAGAAAAAGTTATTGTAGATGAGAATATGAAATTTCCAAGTCGACAAGCTAAAAGAAAATTTGGAAGAACATTTGAAAAATTATTATTTCAAACAAAAGACTCTTACAAAAAAGAACATATGTCAATATTCTTTATGCTTAAAGATTTTCCTGAAAACTATAATAGATTTAATTTAGTAAATAAATAAACTTCTGCCAATAGCTACTACAACGGATTGGGCAATTGTCTTAATGGAAAGCTGGTTTTTTATTTGGGATAATTTGGCAAATCCGAAGAATGGGCTTAATTTAGTACCAAACCCACTGTAGTACCAAGACGTTATACAACAGTTTATCAAAAACTATGAAAAAAATTATATTTATCGCTTTCTTATTTTGTATCAGAGTTTATTCACAAGACATTTCAGGAAACTGGAAAATTATTTCTTATGAAGATAATGTTGTTTATTACAATAACTTAAAAGATTCAGTTTCATACAAAGATATTTCCAGAAAGGATGAAGCTGATGACATCTTAATAATATATAAACCTAGATTATCTACGCTTACTTTCGATTTAGACAAAAACGGAAAATTTACTTTAAACGGTCATGATAGACAAAAAGCTTTTGGCCGATATAGCATCAATCAACAGAGTGGAAAAATTGTTTTCTCTGAGAATGGAAAAAAACAAAAACATGAAATCCAAATTACACTTGTAAATGAAACTTTATATTTAAAATTTCAAGGTGAAACAGGATTCTTCACTATGGGATTTAAAAAATAAAACCATTATATAAACGGTTTTTGCCCAAATATCTGGTTCCCCGCTAACGCTAGCGTCCCGCTCGTGAACACTACTCTAGTACCAGAACCTTAGGCATCAGTTTCCTAGAACTTAGAAATACGATTAAAAAATTATGAGTGAATTGATCAAAACTTTATATAATAAAGAAAAAGAACTTGAGGAACAATTAAAAAAACTTCCAAAAGAAAAATGGAAAATTTGGAGATTAATAGCGGTAGGGATTTTAACGCCTTTTGTTGGTCCATATATTCCCATGAGAAGAGGAACTTTAGCTGAAAGGATGGGTTATCAAGATGCTTTTTTAATGTTTGCCTTAATTTGTGTGATATTTATTCCCTATGCTTGCTATGCATACATTCAAAAAATAAATAATGAAATCTTTGAAGTAGAATTAGAGCTTGAACTTCTAAATCGGAAAGAGCAAATTAAAGAACAATTTAAAAATTTTGAAGAGCATTAAATTGATAACTGAGCCTGTCTCATCCTAAAAAAGTTGCCTTTTCTTTTTTGACTACAACAATCTGACTTTTGGCTACATCTGTTTTTTGAAGTTGGTGCAATTTTGTATCAACAAATTAAAACAGTAAAAAAATGAAAATCGTATTAACAGGTTCTCTTGGGAACATCGGAAAACCACTTACAGAAGAGTTGGTGCAAAAAGGACATTCGGTTACAGTGATCAGCAGCAGTGCCGGGAGACAAAAAGCTATTGAAGCATTAGGTGCTACAGTCGGAATTGGGAGTATGTTTGACGCGGATTTTTTGGCAAAAACATTCAAAGGCGCAGACATTGTGTACTTAATGGAAACAATGGAAGCCGCAGGCGATATGTTTGATAAGGAGGTTGATTTTATTGAAACCATCAACAAAATTGGAAACAGCTACAAAAAAGCAGTTGAACAGTCCGGTGTAAAACAAGTAGTGCATTTAAGCAGTATCGGTGCTCATACTAACAAAGGAACCGGTATTTTGGTTTTTCATCACAATGTAGAAACCATATTAAGACAAATCTCCGATGACGTTTCAATAAAATTCATTCGCCCTGTTGGTTTTTATATCAATATGCTTTCTTTTGTGCAAACCATAAAAAATAAAGGAGCCATCATTTCCAATTATGGTGGCGACACTAAAGAACCCTGGGTTTCGCCTTTAGACATTGCTAATGTAATAGCGGATGAAATGGAAAAGCCATTTGCAGGAAGAACAGTTCGTTATGTGGCAAGCGATGAAGTTTCACCAAACGAAATTGCAAAAGCATTAGGCGAAGCAATTGGCAAGCCAGATTTGGAATGGCAGGTCATCTCTGATGAACAGCTTTTGACTAATTGGTTAAACATTGGCTTTAACGAACAGGTGGCCAGAGGTTTTGTGGAAGTGCAGGCAAGTCAGGGTACTGGTGTAATGTATGAAGATTATTACCGCAACAAACCAACATTAGGCAAAGTAAAATTGTTTGATTTTGCGAAAGAATTTGCTATTGCTTACAACTCTTAATCTCAAAACATTAAATAAAACATTTTGACTAATATGAAGCCACCTAAAAAATGGAAAATGATTGCTTGGCGATTGGGTAATAAAGTAGTCTAATTTTTTAACTTTACAGTATGGAAGAAAAGCGAACCCAACGAATAAAAACAATTAGCGAATTTCATCGTCTAAGAGGTTTGTCAATGCCTGAGCATCCGCTTATTAGTGTGGTAGATTACAGTAAACTTATACGCCCTGCTGATATAAGTGAAACAAATTTGGTGTTTGATTTCTATCAAATTTCAATAAAAAGAGGTATGAATGCCAAAATGAAATATGGACAGCAACAATACGATTTTGACGAAGGGGTTATGTTTTTTATTTCGCCAAATCAGGTTTTTAAAATTGAGCCTGAAACCAATTCAACTACAGAGAAAAAAGGTTGGATGTTGCTTATTCATCCTGATTTCTTTTGGAATACACCACTCGCAACTGCCATCAAAAACTATGATTTTTTTGACTATTCGGTAAATGAGGCTTTGTTTCTTTCAGAAAAGGAAGAAGCAAAACTCAATACTATTATAGAAAATATTAAACAAGAATATCAGGCAAACATTGACCAATTCAGCAAACAAATTATTGTTTCTCAAGTGGAAGGTTTGCTTAATTATTCAGAACGTTTTTACAATCGTCAGTTTATCACAAGAGAAAAAAGTAATCACCAGATTTTAGAACGCCTGGAGAAACTATTGAAAGATTATTTCAATAGTGATAATCTGGCTTCACCAGGTTTGCCAAAAGTTCAGGATATTGCCAGTACATTAAACGTTTCTCCAAAGTATTTGGGTGAGTTGCTCAAAGTGCTGACAGGACAAAGTACACAACAACACATACACGACAAACTCATTGAGAAAGCCAAAGAGAAATTATCCACTACCCATTTATCCGTCAGCGAAATTGCTTACGAATTAGGTTTTGAACACTCGCAATCTTTCAGTAAATTGTTCAGGACAAAAACTAATCTTTCGCCTTTAGAGTTTAGACAATCATTCAATTAAAAATAAACCTATCCGCTCTGGACAAATAGCTACTGCCTCTAGCCCGCTCGTGTCATCCTAAATTTGTAATTGATTTGAAGGTTTCAATTATTCTCACAAGCCCCTCTATTAAATTTCTATTAAAACAGAATCACTTTTTAATTTTAATCTATATATTTGTGTAGTTGCCTCCCCTACCAACACTACTTTATTCCAAAACGAATAGCCTCCTGTTTACCTGAATTGTTTCCGATTATAATCTATCCAATATGAACATGATTAAATTTATTACGATTGACGAAGATTCCCGAGTGCCGAAATACCAGCAAATCGTAGATTCCATTATTTTCAATATATCTAACGGCAACCTGAAAATCGACCAGAAAATTCCATCCATCAATATTCTGAGTGAGGAATTTTACATGTCAAGGGATACGGTGGAGAAGGCTTACAATATTCTTAAGGAACGAAAAATCATTTCCTCAATAAAAGGGAAAGGCTATTATATCACCAAAACCAAACTGATTTCCAAAGTCAATATTCTCTTTTTATTCAATAAACTGAGTTCCTATAAAATGGCTACTTACAATGCTTTTGTCAATGGTCTGGGTCCAAATTCCCATACCGATTTGCAGGTATATCACTGTGATGAATCCTTATTTCTGAACCTGATTGACAAATACAGAGGCGCTTATGATTATTATGTGATTACGCCGCATTTTAAAACCGAAGATTTAAAACACATCAGCTATACGGATGAAGTGGCAAAAGCCATTAAAAGCCTGCCCAAAGAAAAACTGGTGATGATGGACAACATCAAACTGGGAATGGACGGCGAAATTGTAGAAGTTTATCAGGATTTTGAAAACGATATTTACAACGCCCTAACAGAAGGCTTACCCAAAATAGCCAACTATAAAAAATTATTTTTAATCTATCCCGAAAATGCGGTCTATCCTTATCCAAGAAGAATACTAACCGGATTCAAAAAGTTTTGCATAGAAAATTCCCTGGATTTCGAAATCCTGAATCAGGTTTATCCCGATATGGTACTAAAAAAAGGCGATTTATTCATCACCATCGAAGAATCGGATTTGGTGAACCTAGTGAAGCAAATCAGGGATCAGGAATTTGTTTTAGGAACAGATATTGGTGTTATCTCGTATAATGATACTCCGTTAAAAGATTTACTGGGTATTACGGTAATCTCTACCGACTTCAAAGTTATGGGAGAAACCGCAGCCAAAATGATTCTGAACGGTGAAAAAGGCAAAGTAAAAGTTCCTTTTAATTTTATTGACAGGAATTCGATTTAATAATCTTTGTCAAAGTTTAGAACTTTGACAAAGATGTAAAAACAAAAACAGCGGGATTTTCCCGCTGTTTTTGTTTCTTAATAAAGAAACTTATACCTTTACCAAAATAAATTAAGAATATAGAATGGATTACAAATTCAAGGTTGAATTTCTTGAACCTGTTTTAGAGTTTTTAGAAAGTTTAGATCAAAAAACGAAAGAAAAAGTACTTTACAATATCTGGAAATCAAGAAGTGTAAATGACAATGAACTTTTCAAAAAACTTGATGGAGAAATTTGGGAATTCAGAACTTTGTATAATAAACAATATTTACGATTATTTGCCTTTTGGGATAAATCTAACAAGCAAGATACAATTGTAATTTCAACTCACGGAATTCTAAAGAAAACCGATAAAACCCCAAAAGTAGAAATTGAACGAGCAGAATCATTAAGAATAAAATATTTTAACGAAAAAGAATAAAGAGTATGAAAACATATAGTTTAGATGAAGTAACAGATAAATTCGTTGGAAAAAAAGGAACAGCAAACAGAGATGCTTTTGAAAACGAATTAAAAATTGATTTGATAGGACAAACAATCAAACAAATCCGTAAGGAAAGAAATTTAACTCAGGAACAATTAGGAGAATTGGTTGGTGTCAAAAAAGCTCAAATTTCAAAAATTGAAAACAGTGTAACTGATGCAAGATTTGATACTATTTTAAAAGTATTCAAAGCCTTAAATGCCAAAATTAATTTCAATGTGGAGCTACTAAACCAAAAAGTCGCTATTCCTTAAATTTATCAATCACATCAGCAAAAAATAAAACAGCGGGAAAATCCCGCTGTTTTTTTTACCTTTAACCCTTCTAAAAAAACAAACTATCAACTATGAATACTGCAATTAAAAGCGTAAAAGTGGAATTGTTTAAAGTTCCATTACCTGAAATTATGAATGATGCCAAACACGGAGATCATTCTCATTTTGAACTGGTAACTACTACAATTACCCTTGAAGATGGTTCTGAAGGAACCGGATATACCTACACAGGAGGAAAAGGCGGTCACGCTATCAGAGCTATGGTACAGCACGACTTCGCCGAAGAATTAATCGGAAGAGACGGAACAGATATCGCCGGCATCAATGATTTTATGGAATGGCATGTGCATTATGTAGGCCGTGGCGGAGTTGCTTCTTTTGCCATTTCCAGTGTTGATATTGCACTTTGGGATATCAAATGTAAAAAAGCAGGATTGCCATTATGGAAAATGGTGGGTGGTGCCGGAAATACCTGTAAAGCTTATTGCGGTGGAATTGATTTGCAGTTTCCTCTGGAAAAATTATTACGCAATATGAAAACCTACAAGGAAAAAGGTTTCAATGCTGTGAAAATAAAAATTGGCCGTGAAAATCTGGAAGAAGATTTAGAGCGTATCAAAGCGGTACGTGAATTTATAGGTCCGGATATGGTTTTTATGGTGGATGCCAACTATTCGATGTCTACAGAAAAAGCCATACGCGCTATCGAAGGATTCAAACAATATGATATTACCTGGTTTGAAGAGCCCATCCTTCCGGACGATTACAAAGGATATGGTGAAATTGTTGACAAAACAGGATTTCCTTTGGCAGCAGGTGAAAATCTGCGTACCGTTACCGAATTTGAATTTGCTTTTGAGCAATCCAAATTGGCGTTTATTCAACCGGATGCTTCCAATTGTTGTGGTATCACAGGATGGCTGGAAGTGGCAAAAATGGCAGATAAACTGAATATTCCTGCCTGTTCTCACGGGATGCAGGAATTACACGTAAGTCTGGTTTCGGCACAGCCGAATGCGGGTTGGCTAGAAGTACACAGTTTCCCAATTGATGAATATACTACACGTCCATTGGTGGTAGAAAACTTTAGAGCTGTTGCTCCAGATGTTCCTGGAATCGGTGTTGAATTTGACTGGGAAAAATTAGCTCCTTTTAAAGTGTAAATAGTAGTCTTTGTCAAAGTTTTAAACTTTGACAAAGATGTTGAAACAAAAAAACAGCGGTTAATTCCCGCTGTTTTTTGTTAAATTATTTCTTGTAAGCTACTGCAACTTGTTTACTGGAACCCAATCCTTGCATTCCTAATTCAATTACATCGCCTTCTTTGATATAAACTGGTGTAGGCTTAATTCCCAAACCAACTCCCGGAGGCGTTCCTGTACTAATCACATCCCCTGGAAGCAAAGTCATAAACTGACTCAGATAGTGAACTAAGAAAGGAATTTTGAATACTAAATTCAAAGTGTTGCTGTTTTGATATTTTTTACCATTCACAGTCAGCCACATTGACAAATTATTGACATCTGCTATTTCATCTGTTGTTGCCAAAAAGGGTCCAAGTGGTGCGAAAGTATCACAACCTTTTCCTTTAGCCCATTGTCCGCCACGCTCAATCTGAAAAGCTCTTTCGCTATAATCATTGTGCAAACAATATCCTGCCACATAATCCATTGCGTCAGCTTCTTCCACGTAACTGGCTTTTTTTCCAACTACAAATGCCAATTCAATTTCCCAATCTGTTTTTTCACTGTTCTTTGGAATCACCAAATCATCATTTGGACCACACAAAGCCGATGTTGATTTAAAAAAGATAATAGGTTCTGTTGGAATTGGCGCGCCGGTTTCTACACAGTGATCTACATAATTCAAACCAATACAAATAATTTTTGAAGGCCTGGCTACAGGAGAACCTAAACGAACAGAATCCGCAACTTCCGGAAATGAAGTATTGCTTTCTACTGCTTTTTTTAATTTTTCTAATCCATTTTCCTCAAAAAATGCTTCGTTATAATCAGTCACAATCGAAGAAACATCCAGTCTTTTTTCTCCAATTAAAATTCCCGGTTTCTCTTTTCCAGATTCTCCAAAACGTATTAATTTCATATTTCTGTTTTTAGTTTATTAGTATGTTTAGCTATTCAATTTAATAAATCCTCCGTCAATAGGATAATCGCAGCCTGTTATAAAGCCGGCTTCATCGCTGCATAAGAACAAAGCCAAAGCCGCAACTTCTTCCGGTTTTCCCATACGGCCTATCGGTTGTGATTTTGATAATTTATCAAACATTTCGTCCTGATTGTCGGGATAATTTTTAGCAATAAATCCATCCACAAAAGGGGTATGTACCCTAGCAGGCGACATGGAATTACAACGAATATTTTCGCCGATATAATCTTTGGCAACCGATAAAGTCATTGACATTACTGCTCCTTTTGCAGTGGAATAAGCAAACCGATCCGACAGTCCTACCCAAACCGCAATGGATGCCATATTTACAATAACTCCGCCACCTGAAAGCCGCAATTGTGGTATGGCTGCATACAAGGAATTGTAAACTCCTTTTACGTTCACACTCATTACTCTGTCAAAATCGGCTTCGGGAGTAGTTTCTACTTTACCCACATGAGCAATTCCGGCATTATTAATCAGGATATTAATATTACCAATTTTTTCAAATGTTGCCACAACTTCCAACTGATTGGCTACATTACAGGCGTGTGAAAAAACTTTTCCACCGGCAGTACTAATTTCTGTTACGGTATCTTTTGCACTTTCCTCAGTCAATTCTATGATATGGACCTCAGCTCCCTGCTTAGCAAATAAGGTTGCAATTGCCTTCCCTATTCCGCTACCACCACCTGTAACTACCGCTTTTTTATTCTGTAATGAAAACATAATTATATGTATAAAATTTTAAGTGTAAAAATAACAATTATTATAAATAAAATGCCAAATCCTAAAAATAATATTTAGAAGCATTCATTTTTTTATAAATCGGGATAGTTTTTTCGGTAAAAAAATAAACCCGACAGCTTTTAAAAACTGTCGGGTTTGTAATAGAATAGATTATTATAATGGGTTACAAAATATAATCTGTATTAATGAAATTTGATTCTTTGCTATTTAATAATTCTTGCAAAATAGCATTGTTATACCCATTGTCTTTGGATGCTACAAAAGTTCTAATAGAAAACGAACGCAAGGCATCGTGAATACTTAAAGTTCCAACAGCTGAATCTTTTCTTCCTGTAAACGGAAAAACATCCGGACCTCTTTGGCAAGAACTATTCAGATTCACTCTGCAAACTATATTTACCAAAGCATCAATTAGTGGTGCAATGGTTGTGATGTTTTGTCCAAACAAACTCACTTGTTGTCCATAATTGGATTCTGCCATATCATTCAACGGTTCCTGAATGTCTTTGAAAGTCATAATAGGCACTATTGGTCCAAATTGCTCTTCGTGATACAAACGCATTTCTTTGTTTATTGGGAACATAACCGCAGGAAAAATATAATTCTCCGAAAGCTCTCCTCCTTTTGCATTGATGATTTTTGCTCCTTTGCTAGTAGCATCATCAATCAATCCCTGAATATAAGCTGGCTTTTCTTTCTCTGGTAATGGCGTAAGCGAAACAGATTTGTCCCACGGATTTCCGAAAACAAGTGCATCTACTTTAGCAGAAAATATTTTATTGAATTCTTCAGCAATTGATTCGTGAACGTACAATAATTTCAGAGCCGTACAACGTTGTCCATTAAAAGATAAAGTTCCTACGATACATTCGCTGATTGCCAAATCTAAATCGGCATCCGGTAATATAATCGCCGGGTTTTTGGCTTCCAAACCTAAAACAGTACGTAATCTGTTTTTATTTGGATGCTGATCCTGTAATGCAATAGCTGATTTACTGTTTCCAATCAAAGCCAGAACATCTACTTTTCCGGATTTCATTATTGGCGAAGCCACTTCACGACCTCTTCCGTAAATTACATTGATAGCCCCTTTTGGAAAACTGTTTTGAAAAGCCTCTAACAAAGGAGAAATCAATAAAACACCGTGTTTAGCCGGTTTGAAAATCACGGGATTTCCCATTATCAATGCTGGAATTAGCAAAGAAAACGTTTCGTTCAACGGATAATTATAAGGTCCCAAACACAAAACAACTCCAAGAGGTCCACGACGAATCATCGCATTCACTCCCTGGCTCTTTTTGAAATGAGCACTGCTTCGATCTAATTCTTTGTAATTTTCAATCGTATCATAAATGTATTCTACTGTTCTGTCGAATTCTTTTTCCGAATCACCCAATGATTTACCAATCTCCCACATCAAAAGTTTTACTACTTCTGTACGAGTCGTTTTCATTTGTGCAACGAATTTCTCCATACACTTGATACGGTCAGCAACTTTCATTGTAGGCCACAATCCTTGTCCTTTATCATAAGCTGATGTAGCTGATTCTAAAATCTCCAGGGCTTCAGTTTCTCCCATAGAAGGAATAGTTCCTAATAAAGTAGGTTCGTATTTTTCGGTAGAAGAAATTGTGGAATAAACAGGAGTAGTTTCACCTGTCCATTTTTTTAATTCCCCATCAACTAAATACGTATCCTGAACAAGTATAGAGTCAATTTGAAATTCTTTAGGTATTGTATTCATTATAATAAGGTTGTGCTTCCATTTGAAAGCGTGAATAAAAATGAAGGCTTACTTCATATTAAGTATGACTACTCAACTTCGCCTTCCCATTCTAAAATTCCACCCAACAAATTATAGGCATTATCAAAACCAAGTTCATTCATAACCTCACATGCTTTAGCACTTCTGGCTCCAGAACGGCAATACACATAATAGTTTTTTGATTTGTCCAAGGCTTCTAACTTATCTATAAAGCCCTGACCTTCGTGAATGTCAATATTAATCGCATTCGGAATCTGTCCTTCATTCACCTCTGCTTCGGTTCTTACATCCAGAATTACTGCGTTATCGTCGGCTTCATATTGAGAAACCCAATCTTCTTGTGTTAAGTTCATAGTTTTTTGTTTTTGGTAAATTTACGAAGTTTTTGCCTAAAAGTAAGTGCCACTATTATGAATTAGATAATTATTCACAGAAAACGTTTTCGAACAAACGTATAACAAGTCAAATTACGAATTTATCAAACAAACTATAAAAAACTCTCTTTAAAAGAGTATACAAATACCTTTTAACTATCTTATATTCACATTTATTCTAAAATTACATTTTAAGAAATCTTATTAAATTACCCCAAAACACCTCTTTAATGTGCTGCTTTATTTCATCAAAATTATTTCTTAACTAAAATTTAACAACACATTTGTATATACAAATAAAAAACATACTACATTTGTATCAACAAATAACATATATACAAATATGAAAATTGAAGAAGTAATAAAATCAACCGTTCCATTGGATAATTCAAAAAAAATTATTCTGAATGTTTTGTATACTCAAAATGTTATTACAGATAATTTTAATGAAATATTAAAGCCTTACGATATATCAGGAGAACAATATAATGTGCTTCGGATATTAAGAGGTCAGAAAGGCTGTCCGGCAAATATGTGCGTGATACAGGAACGAATGCTGGCCAAGACAAGTAATACCACCCGATTAGTGGATAAGTTATTGTTAAAAGAACTGGTAACCCGAGAAGTTTGTCCGGATAACAGACGTAAAATCGAAGTTACAATTACTCAAAAGGGATTAGAAGTTTTACAAGAACTGGATCCAAAAGTAAACGCTCACGAACAACGTTTTTCAAATAATTTAGATTCTGACGAAATAATTCAATTGAATAGACTGTTAGAAAAATATAGAAATCATAATTAAATACCAGATACATATAATGAGTGCTTTTATAGAACATCAAAACTGGAGATATGCCACAAAGAAATTTGACTCCACCAAAAAAATATCAACCGAAGATTTCAACATATTAAAAGAAGCCATCCGTTTGAGTTCATCTTCTTATGGATTACAACCTTATAAAGTATTAATAATTGAAAGTCCTGAATTAAGAGCAAAAATTCAACCAGTAGCCTGGGGACAAACACAAATTGTTGATGCTTCACATTTACTAATTTTTGCTAACAGAACAACTATTAATGAAACAGAAGTAGATGCTTTTTTCGATAACATAAGCCAAACAAGAGAAATTCCATTGGAAGCTTTAGCCGGTTACCAAGGATTTATGAAAGGAAAAATCAACGAATTATCAGCAGATGAGCAAAACACCTGGAACTCTAAACAAACTTATTTAGCTTTAGGGAATTTATTGAATGCCGCTGCTGAATTAAAAATTGATGTTACACCTATGGAAGGATTCTCTCCAGAAGCTGTAAACGAAATTCTGGGATTGGATGCATTAGGGTTAAATGCCAGTTTAATAGCAACTGTCGGATACAGAAGTGAAGAAGACGCAACACAGCACCAGAAAAAAGTTAGAAAATCAAACGAAGAATTATTTATTACACTTTAATTATATACAAACAATCAAAATTTAAAAACAATGAAAAATTTAAAAACAATCGCATTAGCATTAGTAGTAGTTTTATCTACAACATTAGCATCAGCTCAAAACAAAAAAATTGATGTTAAAACAAGTACTATCGAATGGGTAGGAAAAAAAGTAACAGGTCAACACAATGGAACAGTAAACTTCAAAGACGGAGCTTTAGTTTTCAAAGGAAAAAAATTAACTGGAGGAGCTTTTACAGTAAACACAACTACATTAACAGCAACTGACCTTACTGGTGAATACAAAGATAAATTGGACGGTCACTTAAAAGCAGATGACTTTTTCGGAACAGATAAATACCCAACAGCTACTTTAGTTTTCAAAAAAATTGCAGCTAAAACAGCTAGTGTTTATACAGTAACTGCTGATTTGACTATCAAAGGAATTACTAAACCAGTTACTTTTGATTTGACTGTTGGTGCTAACACAGCTACTACAACATTCAATGTAGATCGTACAAAATACGGTATCAAATACAACTCTAAATCATTCTTCGAAAGCATTGGTGACAAAGCTATCTATGATGAATTCGAATTGAAAGTTACTTTGAAATACTAATTTCAAAATACAATATCAGCAAACCCCGACAGCAATTGTTGGGGTTTCTTATTTTATGCAAAATCAAAAAAAATATTGATTTTTGTCTAATCTATTTGAATAATCAAATTTGATTTATATATTTGTCGAATGAAAACGATTTTAAACAATACTTGGTGGTGGAACAATTTACGTCAAACGTCGTGAACAAAGCACCTATAGTATAAACTATAAATATAAAAGGCTTGTCATCACGACAAGCCTTTTTCTATTTCAAAAATATTAGGAGTTGTAAAATCTCCTTCAAATAATAAAACAAAATGAAAACATTTACTCTAAATACACATTACAAGCAAATCCTTGCCGATACTATTACTCCAGTAAGCGTATATTTTAAAATTCGTGACAAATTTCCAAATAGTTTACTTTTGGAAAGTAGCGATTATCACGGTAACGACAACAGTTTTTCTTATATCTGTTGCAACCCGATTGCTTCAATCAAAATCGAAAACGAAACTATTTTCAAAAACTTTCCTGATGGAACTAGAGAAACCATTTCTATAGATTCAAAAACGGATATTCCACAAGTAATTCAGGAATTTTCAAGCTTATTCAAATCCGAGAAAAATGATTTCAAATTCATCAATAACGGATTGTTTGGTTACATTTCTTATGATGCCGTTCGTTATTTCGAAAAAGTGACGATCGCTAAAAAAGACGAAGCAACAACTATCCCGGATGTCTATTATGCAGTGTATCAAAACATCATTGCCATTAATCATTTCAAAAATGAAGCGTATATTTTCTGTCACAGTCTTGATGGAAAAAATAATATTTCAGAGATAGAGCAATTATTACAATCCCGAAATATCGCTTCTTATAAATTTACAAGAGACGGCGAAGGCAGTTCCAACTTAACCGACGAAGAATTTAAACACAATGTGGCTTTAGCCAAAAAACATTGTCACAGAGGTGATGTGTTTCAATTGGTTTTATCCAGAAGATTTACCCAAGGTTTCAAAGGCGACGAATTCAATGTCTACAGAGCATTGAGAAGTATCAACCCTTCTCCTTACTTATTTTTCTTTGATTATGGCGATTTCAAAATATTTGGTTCTTCACCAGAAGCACAAATTATTGTCAAAAATCGCAAAGCCGAAATTCATCCAATAGCAGGAACTTTTAGAAGAACAGGCGATGACGAAAAAGATGCTGTTTTGGCTAAAAAATTATCCGAAGACAAAAAAGAAAACAGCGAACACGTGATGTTGGTTGATTTGGCCCGAAACGATTTGAGCCGTCACGGACACGGTGTAGAAGTAGAAAAATACAGAGAAGTTCAGTTTTTCTCACACGTAATCCACTTGGTTTCCAAAGTAACAGGACATTTACACGAAAAAGCAACAGCAATGCAAGTCGTTGCAGATACATTTCCGGCAGGAACTTTAAGCGGAGCTCCAAAACACAGAGCGATGCAATTGATAGAAGATTACGAAAAAACCAATCGTAATTTCTACGGAGGTGCTATCGGTTTTATGGATTTTGAAGGGAATTTCAATCACGCTATTATGATTCGAACTTTCTTAAGCAAAAATCACAAATTGCATTCACAAGCAGGTGCAGGAATTGTAGCAAGTTCAGATGAAGAAAGCGAAATGCAGGAAGTGTACAATAAATTATTGGCGCTGAATAAGGCGTTGGATTTAGCAGAAACTATTTAAAATAATTTAAAGATTTAATAATTTAAGAATTTAAAGATTGCTGAAACACTAGAATTTTTCAATCTTTAAATCTTTCAATTTTTCAATAAAAAAATGAAAAAAATACTAGTCATAGACAATTACGATAGCTTTACTTACAACTTAGTGCATTATCTGGAAGACTTAGATTGCGAAGTTACCGTTTACAGAAACGATGAATTTGATATTGATGAAATCTCTCATTTCGACAAAATATTACTTTCTCCGGGACCTGGAATTCCGGATGAAGCGGGATTATTAAAAGCAGTGATTGCTAAATATGCTCCAACCAAAAGTATTCTTGGTGTTTGCCTTGGACAACAAGCCATCGGAGAAGTTTTTGGTGGAACACTTTCAAATTTGGACAAAGTATATCACGGCGTTTCCTCAATGGTAAAAACATCCGTTAACGACGAACTTTTATTTGAAGGTTTAGGAAACGAATTCGAAGTAGGACGTTATCATTCTTGGGTTGTTGATGCTAATTTACCTGATGTTTTGGAAGCTACTTCATTCGACGAAAACGGACAAGTAATGTCTTTGCGTCACAAAACCTTTGATGTTCGTGGCGTACAATTTCATCCTGAAAGTGTATTGACTCCAAACGGAAAGAAGATTTTGGAAAACTGGCTTAAAAATTAGTATTCAGTAATCAGTTTTTAGTGTTCAGACCTAAAAAAATTTGCACCTTAATGTCTTAGTGGTAAAAAAATGAAAAATATATTAAACAGGCTTATCAATCACGAACTACTTTCAAAGGAAGAAGCCAAAAATGTATTGGTTAACATTTCCAACAGTAGTTACAATCCAAGTCAAATTTCGGCATTTTTGACCGTTTATATGATGAGAAGCATCAGTATTGATGAATTGGCAGGTTTTCGCGAAGCACTTTTAGAATTGTGTATTCGTGTTGATTTATCAGCTTACAACGCCATCGATTTATGCGGAACGGGTGGCGATGGAAAAGACACTTTCAACATTTCTACTTTGGCATCCTTTGTATCAGCGGGAGCAGGAATAAAAGTAGCCAAGCACGGTAATTACGGTGTTTCATCAATTTCAGGTTCAAGCAATGTAATGGAAAAATTGGGCGTTAAATTCAGTAACGATAGTGACTTTCTTGAAAAATGTATTGATCAGGCTGGTATTTGCATTTTACACGCACCCTTATTTCACCCTGCTATGAAAAACGTTGGCCCCATCCGAAAAGAATTAGGCGTAAGAACCTTTTTTAATATGTTGGGACCAATGATAAATCCGTCATTCCCTAAAAACCAATTGGTAGGCGTTTTTAATTTGGAACTAGCGAGAATGTATGCTTATTTATACCAAAACACGGATATAAATTTCACCATTTTACATTCATTAGACGGTTACGATGAAGTATCTTTGACCTGTCCAACAAAAACCATAACAAAAAGTTTGGAAGGTGTCATAAAACCGGAAGATTTTGGTGTTAGAACTTTATTGCAAAACGAAATCGAAGGCGGAAAAACCATAGAAGAATCAGCAGAAATGTTTATGAACATCATTTCCGGAAAAGGAACAGAAGCTCAAAATAATGTAGTTTGTGCCAATGCAGCAATGGCTATTGCAACAGTAAACGGAAGTTCTCCATTAGAAAGTTTTCAATTGGCAAAAGAAAGTTTGCTTTCAGGAAAAGGGCTTTTGGCATTAAATAAATTACAAGAATTAAGTTTATAATAATTGAAAGATTTAATGATTTAAAAATTGAAAGATTATGACAAAATCATTTGAAGAATTTGATGTTTACAAGAAAGGAATTCAATTGGCTAAACTAGTCTTTAAATTATTAGAAAATAAATCTTTCGAAAGAGAATACAGTTTTAAAGATCAAATTAAAAGAGCTGTCATCTCAATTACAAATAATATAGCTGAAGGTTCAGAATATAATAATAACAAACAATTAATACGCTATCTGAAAATTTCTAAAGGCAGTTGTGCAGAAGTCAGAAGTATGTTAATTCTAGCTAGAGAATTAGAATTATTATCCCAATTGGAAATTGAAAAGAGTTACAATTTAAGCATTGAGATTTCTCAAAACTTATCCAACTTTATAAAATATTTAAGCACTAAAATCAAAGACTAATTTTTATTTAGATTGGAATTTTTCAATCTTTAAATTTTTCAATCTTTAAATTAAAATAAATGAACATACTAGATAGAATCATAGTTGACAAAAAACAAGAAGTTATTCTAAAGAAATCAATCATTCCCGTTTCACAATTGGAAGCTTCGGTTTTCTTTGGAAAAAAGACGATTTCCTTAAGTCAAAATTTAAAAAACAGTAACTCTGGAATTATTGCCGAGCACAAACGCCGTTCGCCTTCTAAAGCAGAAATTAATTATAGTTTCACAGTAGAAGAAGTCGTAAAAGGCTATGAAAGTGCAGGTGCTTGTGGAATTTCAGTTTTGACGGATGGTAAGTATTTTGGTGGTTCATTAGACGATTTATTGTTGGCAAGAGCATCTGTAAACATTCCTCTTTTGCGAAAAGAATTCATTGTTGACGAATACCAAATATTGGAAGCCAAAGCCCACGGAGCCGATTTAATTTTGCTGATCGCAGCTGTTTTAACCCGTGAGGAAATCAAATCATTATCAGAATTTGCCAAAGGTTTAGGACTGGAAGTATTATTGGAAGTACATAATTTGGAAGAATTAGAAAAATCAATAATGCCCACTTTGGATATGATTGGGGTAAACAACAGAAACCTGAAAACTTTCGAAGTAAGTCTGGATTTCAGCAAACAATTAGCTGACCAAATCCCGAATGATTTCGTGAAAGTTTCAGAAAGTGGAATTTCGTCAATCGAAGCCATCAATGAACTAAAACCTTATGGTTATAAAGGATTTTTGATTGGTGAAAACTTTATGAAAACCGATAATGCCGGTCAAGCAGCAACTGAATTTATTAATCAGCTGTAAGCTTTGAGCCATGGGCAATCAGCCCAAAGCCCAAAGCCCAAAGCCCAAAGCCCAAAGCAACAAAAAATGAAACTCAAAATCTGCGGCATGAAATACCCCGACAATATACTCGAAGTAGGTTCGCTCCTGCCCGATTATATGGGATTTATATTCTGGGAGAAATCGGCTCGCTATTTTGACGGAATTATTCCTGAATTACCAAAATCCATTAAGAAAACAGGCATTTTTGTTGATGAAACAGTAGTGGTAATTTTTGAAAAAGTATTGAAATACGATTTGCAAGCCGTTCAGTTACATGGTCACGAATCCGTTGAATTTTGTGAAAATTTGAAAAAAAGTCTGCCAAAAGGAACTGAAATCATTAAAGTTTTCTCCATTTTAGATACCTTTGACTTTCAGATCTTAAAACCTTTCGAATCGGTCTGTGATTATTTCCTTTTTGACACCAAGGGCAAATTGCCTGGCGGAAACGGAACTACTTTCGACTGGAAAGTATTAGAAAACTATCCATCGACGAAACCATTTTTCCTAAGCGGAGGAATTGGAATTGAGGAAACAGACGCAGTAAATGAAATTTCGAAGACCAATTTACCCGTTTATGCGGTTGATGTAAACAGTAAATTTGAAATCGAACCGGGATTAAAAAACATACAATTATTACATAGTTTCAAGGAAAAACTGAAACTTTAAAAACATATAAAAATGTCATACAACGTTGATGAAAAAGGCTATTATGGTCAGTTTGGAGGAGCTTACATCCCTGAAATGTTATATCCGAATGTAGAGGAATTACGCCAGCAATATCTGGAGATTACGGCTCAGCCCGAATTCAAAGCCGAATTTGACCAATTACTAAAAGATTATGTAGGTCGCCCTAGTCCGTTGTATTTTGCCAAGAGACTTTCTGAAAAACACAATACCAAAATCTATCTCAAAAGAGAAGATTTGAATCACACCGGAGCGCACAAAATCAACAATACTATTGGTCAGATTTTAGTAGCCAAAAAACTAGGCAAAAAACGTATTATTGCAGAAACTGGTGCAGGTCAGCATGGGGTGGCAACAGCTACCGTTTGTGCCTTGATGGGATTGGAATGTATCGTGTATATGGGCGAAATCGACATTGCACGTCAGGCACCAAACGTTGCCCGAATGAAAATGTTAGGCGCAGAAGTTCGTCCGGCACTTTCAGGTTCAAGAACCTTAAAAGATGCTACCAACGAAGCCATCCGCGACTGGATTAATAATCCTGTTGATACTCATTACATCATTGGATCAGCAATTGGACCTCATCCTTATCCGGATATGGTAACCCGTTTTCAGAGTGTTATTTCCGAAGAAATCAAATGGCAGTTAAAAGAAAAAGAAGGTCGTGAAAACCCTGATTATGTAATCGCCTGTATTGGCGGTGGCAGTAACGCTGCAGGAACTTATTATCACTTTTTACACGAACCAGAAGTAGGTATTATTGCTGTAGAAGCAGCTGGAAAAGGAATAGATTCCGGACACAGTGCTGCGACTAGCAAACTAGGAAAAGTAGGTATCATTCACGGTTGTAAAACCTTATTGATGCAGACTCCCGACGGTCAAATTACCGAACCTTATTCTATCTCGGCTGGATTGGATTATCCTGGAGTTGGTCCGATGCATGCGCATTTGGCGGAAACAGGACGTGCCGAGTTTTTCTCGGTAACCGATGACGATGCCATGAAAGCCGGTCTTGAACTTTGCAAACTCGAAGGCATTATTCCTGCCATCGAATCCTCACACGCTTTGGCGGTATTGAACGACAAGAAGTTCAAACCCGAAGACATCGTTGTTATCAGCCTTTCCGGTCGTGGCGACAAAGATTTGAACAATTACATAGAATATTTTAATATATAATAATTTGGGCGTTACCACAAGGGTCGGGCTATTCGTTACAATCTCCCGATGAAAAATCGGGAGGATTTTCACTGCTATCCCTAACGCAAAAAAATAGGAATCATTAAAAACCCTGCAAAAAAATGGAAAATTTATTCGCATACGGAACTTTAAAAGATAAACGCATTCAGGAAACCATCTTCGGAAAAGTACTGACAGGAACCCCTGATTCAGTGACTGGTTTTACTACCAAAGAAATCAAAATTGAAGAAGAATTTGGAGTAACTCCTTATCCTATTATTGTAGAAACCAAAAACCCGGAAGACGTAGTTACCGGCATCCTTTATCAGCTTACCGAGTTTCAACTGCAACAAGCCGATACTTACGAAGGAATACATTACAAACGCATTCAGGTGAAATTGGAGTCTAACGAAGTAGCTTGGACTTACTTGCGTTAAAACAATTGGAAGATTGAAAAATTGAAAGATTGAAAATGATAGATAATACGAATCTTTAAATTTTTAAATCATTAAATCTTTCAATTCTTAAAAACATTAAATAAAAAAATGAACAGAATAAATCAAAAGTTACAAGAAGACAAAAAGATACTTTCCATCTATTTTTCGGCTGGATATCCTAATCTTAACGATACGGTACAAATCATTCAGGATTTAGAAAAAAGCGGTATCGATATGATTGAAATCGGATTGCCATTCAGCGATCCTTTGGCCGATGGACCAACCATTCAGGCGAGTTCTACAACAGCTTTGAAAAACGGAATGACTACTCAGGCTTTGTTTGACCAATTGGCAGCCATTCGAAAAACAGTTACTATTCCCTTAGTGATTATGGGTTATTTCAACCCGATGTTACAATACGGGGTTGAGGCATTTTGCCAGAAATGTGCCGAAATCGGTATTGATGGCTTAATTATTCCGGATCTTCCGGTTGATGTTTATGCAGACGAATACAAAGCAACTTTCGACAAATACGGACTTAAAAACATATTCCTGATTACACCACAAACTTCTGACGAGCGCATTCGTTTTATCGACAGCGTTTCTGATGGATTTATTTATATGGTAAGTTCGGCAAGTGTTACAGGATCAAGTGCCGGTTTTGGAAACACGCAGGAAACTTATTTCAAGCGTATCGCAGACATGAACCTGAAAAATCCTCAAATCATCGGTTTTGGAATAAACAATGCAGAGACTTTTAAACAAGCGACTCAATATGCAAAAGGTGCTATTATTGGTAGTGCTTTTATCACTCACTTAAAAGAAAACGGAAGCGGAAAAATTGAAAGCTTCGTGAAAGCAATTCGATAAATCTCTCTTTTTTTAATAATACAAACGGCGTTTAAATAAACTTTAAACGCCGTTTTTTTATACTTTTAAAAAAATGAATTTTAAACTTTATAAGATTATTTCTATATATTTGAAAAAGAAACAAACACTAACGTATATAAGACATAGCTACCCAATTTAGGTGTAATAAGTTGGACATCGTCAGACATATAAACAAGCTGTCTGTAATACTAAAAACCAAACACTAATGAAAAAAAATAAATACTTAATTCTTCTTACACTTTTGACAATAAATATTTTGATTGGACAAAATAACCCCAAAAAAAATGTAAAAATATTTAGTCCAAAAAATAATTCTTATAGTATTTATTACCCAGAAAATTATATTACTAAAGAGGATGAAGAAGGCATAGTTTCCATTTTTAACAAAAGTAAAGATGGGAACGAAAAAGAAGAAAACAATATTACCATAAGCAATTATACCGTTGACAAAAAATTTTCAACAGAAGAAACTATCACTTTGATGAAAAATTACTTTAAAGATTATTTCTCAATCAAATTAGAGGATAAAGATTTTAACTCATACAAGTCAAAATATGACAATCTTTTAGAATGTGATATAAAAGAAAATGATAATTATTGGAAATGGTGGACGATAACTTTAAAAAACAAAATATTTATCATTTCTCTTAATAAAAAAACAAATATTACCGAGGAGAATGTTACCTTATTAAAACATATGATTGACAATTTGACTATTAATTAATATTCAATCATTATACATAACATGATTAAGGATTTGGACATTTATAATGGAAAGATATTTTTGATTTGCTTTGCCTATTCGCTATCTCTCGGGTGGCAAATCCGAAAATATAGCTTAATTTAGTCCCAAACCCGCTGTATTACCGGAACGTTAGTCAGCATTTCTAAACAACTTCGACCAATGACAGCTTTCCAAATAAACGAAATTTATCAATTCTTTATCGCAATTATTATAGGCGGCATTTGTATATGTTGTTCAAAAGAAGATTTTTATACCGCAAAAATTGTCAATGAAAGTAATACAGAGATGATAGTTAAGATTCAATATGATAAAAATTCTATTGATAAGAAATATGGTGATAATTCTTATCAGCTAGGAACTTTGTCAATTGAAAATTACCCTCAAATATCATTTGACCCAAAAACCTTAATATCAACATTAAAATTAATGCCTAAAGATTCTTTACTTGTAGAATATGGAAATGTAAACAATCCAAAATTTGAAATTTTAAAAAGTATTAGCATTTACTCAAACGACACATTACTATTAGACAATAGAGAAAAAATAATTAATGGCTTTATTGAAATGGAGAATCACTTACTAATTTTAAAAAAAAAGTAAACGCCAGCTAACAGCACATTTAATAAATCGCTGAGTTTTTAGTAAACTTCATATCTTTCTTCACGAAGAAAGTTTGATTTTGGCAGAGAGAGCTCAGTTTGCTTTTTCAACGACTTCTCAAAACCGCGAAAAGTTATCTCACCCTAAACATAAAACATATGAATTTATACAAAAGAATTATCGAGGTAATAGATGCGAATCTGATTCACTGTCTTATACCAATAATTCTAACGTTAATAGTTATTGAACTTCTTTTCAAAAAACGTTTTGAAACTAAAAAAGTACTGAATTTAATTAGTTGGTTCATTATTTTATATTCAATAGTTATATGGACTTATTCATTAATAGGAATGCTGTTTTATCCTGAAAAATTTGCATTTATTGAAAGAGCGACAGGACCATATAGCTGGGCTTATTGGACAATGTTCTTATCTGCATTGATTTTACCTTTTACCTTATTCATTAAAAAAGTATCCTCCAATTTTTATTATGTATTATTTGTTGCAATTTTTATGAAAATCGGATTTTATTTTGAACGCTTTGTTATAATTGTAAACAGTTATCATCGGGATTATGGAACAGAAAAGGAAAATGCTGAATTTACTGATTCATTCTCATTTGGAATAGTGATACTATTTATTCAGGGAATACTAATAGCCCTAATTTCGTTAGGAATATTTGAAATTATAAAAATAAAAAATCCAAAGAAGACTTAATTAAACCGTTATTTTAGCTCAAAAAAAAAACAATATAAATTTAAAAAAAAATGAAAAACATTTTTCTACTATCAATACTTATCCTTCTCACTTCATTTAAAGAGTATCAGGGAGATTCCTCTTTGACTTTTGACTATGAAATAAAATATAAAATGGATAACCAGGAATTTTCTGTTTTTGTGTCTAAAACAAATTCAAAAGACTTTTTAATATCCAATAGAATTGAATACCATGAAAACGACAATGCTTTATTTACATTTTTGCAGGATACCCGATTCTTCAAATTAAGAATTTCTGATGCGAACGGAGTTAATTGGTCAGGATCAGAATATCAGGGTGACCCTTCAAATGAAGAATTTAATGAACTAGTTGAAACGAATGAAACGAAAATAATAAACAATCTAAAATGCAACAGATACCTTGGAAAAGCTGCAGTTGGAAAATCCAGATCTGTTGAAGTTTACATTTCCAAAAACAACAAAATCAATAATGTTCATTTTTTATTCAGTTTAAGAACTAGAATGAATCCTGCCGTTAAAGGTTTGGTTATGGAAATGAATTCGATTGACAATAAAACCAATAAAACTAAATCTGTTTTAACGCTCTCAGAAATCAAACAAACTAAAAAAACTATAAAATTCAATGATGCCAATTTTAAAAAACTAATTGAAAAAGAGGAGTACAATCAGAAACACAAAAATGATTCAACAATTAGTATAGAGGAAGTTAAAAATTCTTCACCAGAATTGGATAGAACAACACTGGAGAAACAATTGGCTACAGGTCATTTGAAGCTGAATGAAATCATCATATTTCCGTTGGATTTGATTTATGAGATAAATAAGGACATAGTCAGTTTGACCATTGAAGATTCCCCTGACTTAAGAAGTTTGCCTGAAAGCGTAAAAAACTTTAAATCACTATCCGAAGTATCCATTTACGGCACACGCCTAGCTGAATTTCCAATTGGATTTTGCTCTATAAACAGTTTAACAAGATTTTCCTATGGAGGCGAACTTACCACAGTAATTCCAAAAGAAATAGGAAATTTAAAGAATTTGAAAAATCTAACTTTATATAGCTTGCCACTAAAAGAGATTCCGAAAGAAATAGGCAATCTGGAGAGTCTTCAGACCTTGTTTATTCATGATACCAAAGGTGATAATATAAAAGGTGGCCCTTTTACAACTGGCGGAATGCAATACATCCCAAAAGAAATTGGAAATCTCCAGTCGTTGGAACATTTGGAACTGGAAAATAATAATCTAATGGAAGTCCCTAAAGAAATAGGTTCTTTAAATAAACTGACTGATCTTGGGCTTAGGGATAACAATTTGAAATCTCTGCCAAAGGAAATTTATAACCTGCAAAATTTAGAACTGCTTGATTTATCCAATAATCCTTTGGTATCTATTTCTGAAGATATAAGTAAATTAAAAAAACTAAGACTTTTAAACTTACGAAACACCAAATTAAAATCGCTGCCGAAGGGAATATACAGTCTGCCTAACTTAGAAACACTTCTTTTATCAAATATGTCTTTAGAATCTATTCCTGAAGATATAGTCAATTTAAAAAAACTAAAAAAACTGGATCTTAGCGATAATAAAATCCCAGGGGAAAAAATCCTGGAATTGATGCGGAAAATGCCTAATACCAGAATATCATTTTAAATAAAAACTATGAATAAATTTATAATAATAATTATTACTTTCATTTTGACCACAGCAATGAGTTTTAAGGCTATTGATGAATGGTATCAATATGATTCTTCTGAATTTAAAGTTTTATTTCCTAAGACACCTACGAACACGATAAGGAAAATAAATACAGAAGCAGGAGAAATACAAATGCAGGTTTATATGTATAATGCTTCAAAAGACGAAACAGACGAAAATTTAATTTATTCTGTATCCTCATCTGAATATCCTAAGGAGCATATTGAATCACATATAAAACACGATAATTTAAAAACCTTTTTTAAAAATTCAATTGATGGAATGGTTAATAATGTTAAAGGCAAACTAATTTCGGAATCAATAATCAAATTAGATAATTTTCAAGGCAGGGAAATTAAAATTGATTTTAAGGATGGGCTGGCAATTATAAAAACGAGAATATATTTAGTTAGAAACACTGTTTATTTTCTTCAGACCATAACAAAAACTGAAAAAGAAAATAATAAACTGATTTCGAAATTTATGGATTCATTCACAATAAAAAAATAAAGACTGCGGCCAACTGCTAGTACAACAGATTTGGGATAATTAATATCTCATTATATTTAATCTTTATAAAAAGTTTTCATCATCTCGAGGAATATACCAACAGAAAAATTAAAACTATTGGGCAAAACTTTTAGATTTATGAAACTACTTTTTAATTTTATTTTTGTGTTCTTTTTTTTAGGGCAACATTATATAAAAGCCCAGGCACCTCCTGCTCTTTCATATCCAACTCCTACTACTTTTACCAAAGGACAAATCATAACTCCACTAATTCCAACTAACACTGGAGGAGCTATTTCAAATATTGGAGTAGTCAAAACACTGGCTGGCAGTGGAACTATAGGTGCTGTTGATGGAATAGGAACAACTGCGAGTTTTAATTTCCCAACAGGAATAACAATAGATAATTCCGGAAACCTGTATCTAACTGATTTTAATAATTATACCATAAGAAAAATAATCCCTACAGGAAGTGTTACTACATTGGCGGGTAATGGAACTGTAGGTGACACCAATGGTACAGGAACATTTGCCAGTTTTCATGATGCTTTTGGAATAGCTGTAGATGCTATGGGCAATACTTATGTAGCAGATACGCACAACCACAAAATAAGAAAAATTACTCCTGCAGGAGTAGTTACTACATTGGCAGGTAGTGGTGCATCCGGTTTTGCTGATGGTACTGGAACTGCTGCAATTTTTAATTTCCCTTATGCATTAGCTCTTGATGCTTTGGGTAATATTTATGTAGCTGATACACACAATAACAAAATAAGAAAAATAACTCCCGCAGGAGTAGTTACAACCTTTGCGGGTAGTGGTGCAGTGGGTGCTGCTGATGGCACAGGAACCGGAGCTAGTTTTAATGGGCCATGCGGAATAACTATAGATGCATCAGGAACTATTTATGTAACCGATACCTATAACTATAAAATAAGAAAAATCACAGCTGGCGGACTCGTTACAACTGTTGCAGGCA
This sequence comes from Bacteroidota bacterium, assembly GCA_040387175.1. Lineage (GTDB taxonomy): Bacteria > Bacteroidota > Bacteroidia > Flavobacteriales > Flavobacteriaceae > Flavobacterium. Next base: position 53,623 of record JAZKED010000007.1, read on the forward strand.
GTGGAATAACTGGTTTTGCTAATGGCACAGGATTAGCCGCAAGCTTTAGCCTTTCTTTTGGATTAGCTGTTGATGCTTCCGGTAACATCTATCTAGCGGATACCTACAACCAAATAATACGAAAAATTACACCTACAGGTCTGGTTACAACTTTTGCGGGTAAGAATGGATTACCTGATGATACGGATGGTATAGGAACTGCTGCAGGTTTTGCTTTTCCTTATGGTATAACAATAGATACATCAGGAAACCTCTATATTACAGATACGGTCAATAACAAAATAAGAACAATTACGTATGGGCTTTACAGTATCAGCCCAAATTTGCCTCCTGGCTTAACTTTCAGCACCTCGACTGGAACTATTTCAGGTACGCCAACCCAAGCCAGTCCGACAGCAATATATACTGTTACCGCTGCAAATACCGGAGGCAGTGACACTTTTGAGATTACAATAACCGTAAATTCTGATACGGATCAGGATGGAGTAAATGATGATAAGGACAACTGCCCAATAGTTTATAACCCAAACCAAACTGACTATAATAACGACGGAATTGGTGATGCCTGTGATGCTATTGACTTAATTGTATCTACCGCCTTTTCTCCAAATGGAGATACTATCAACGATACCTGGATAATCAATAACATAGAAAAATATCCTAACACCAGCGTTCATGTATTCAATCGCTGGGGGTATGAAGTCTACTCTTCCCCAAATTATAAAAATGACTGGGATGGCACTGAACTGCCGGCATCCACCTACTATTACACGGTGGAATCTAATGGAGATGGCGGCAAAAAAAGTGAAGGCTGGCTATATATCACCCGATAAAAGAAGATAAAAAAACAATAACAAATAGTAAAAAACCAACAGTATATGCTGTTGGTTTTCTTATAAATAAACAATTCAATAGTAAGACTAAAGGCAGTTAATTCCTTGAAGCCCGGTCATAAATAATATAATCATTGTATCTGGCGACATTGTTGTTTTGCCAGATTTCAAAACCTATAGCAGTATATTGAATCAATGTGGCATAAATAGCATTGCCTTGCTCAATCCGGTTTTCTTTCAGGAAATTACGTTCCCATATTTTATCATTCTGCTCATGGATCAGCTCTTCAAAATCATTGCATAAAACGATTATGTTGTCCAGCATAGCAGTTGTAATGCCGGTATTCATTAGCTCTTGCAAATGTATGGTGCTTCGTTGTACCAAAACTTTTGCAGCTATCAGTACCTCCGAATCCGATTTTTTGCTGAGTGCTTTGGATCCAGACTGCCTGTATTGGGCGCTGTTTTTTCCGAATACTAACTCAATGCGCTGCATCACATTCCGGATAGCCGTTTTCAGCTCCTCCCCTTTTGCATTTTTTGTCTGCGTCACTTCGGTCTGATTGTTTTTGGCTTCAATATCGGTAACCTTTTCGGAGAAAGCGGTCAGGGCTCTTTCCAGTTCGGTAATCCTTATTTCGGTAATGCCAAACAAAGCAAAGGCAGTATAATCCCTGCGCATAAAACTAATTTTTTCTTTCCCTTTGATTATCAAATCAGCATCCGAAAAAATATATTTCCGCATTAGGTTCTGTTTTCTCATGGCAGTATAGCGTTTCTGTTAGAAAATCAAAAAATACAATAGATAAATTGAATCTACTCTTAATTAAAAGAAAGAAAAATCTTTATTTTAAAATGTACTGTTTATTTCGAAATAACCAAATAGTGGTTTAAAGTATTAAAACATAGCTTAGTTGTAAGTATTCCTTATTTAGTTGACTTAAATCCGCAGTTAGTTGACCTAAATCCGTTGTTAGTTGACTTAAATCTGCTGTTAGTTGTATTAAAGTCATTAACATTGCTATAACTAAATAAAACTTTGACTCAACTAAAAGCCAATTAAAGGCTTCTGACTTAAATTTTGAATCATCTGAGGATGAAATTGGGTTTTCGAAAGGTAATAATCACTTAATTGGCGAAAATCCCATCTTGTAGGATTGTAAGTATTATTATTTATATTTGGAAAGAAATAAAGTGTGACGTTTGTCATACATATCTATCCAAAATTGGTTGGCTTTGTATGATTTTGTCATACATGTATACAAGTTAGGCATAATTTAAAATGACAATAATCTACATCATACTAGGTATAATCGCCACCATCGGACTGATGATCTATTTAAAATACTTCATTCCATTAAGACCAAAGGAGTCAGGCTTTGAGTATGTTTATGTCAACGAAGACGGAACTGTTAGTGAATTAGACGAAGAAGATGTAGAGTATTTAAAAACTGAGTTTTCTCCAGCTGACGGGGCAAGACCATATATTAAAAATCAGTATAAAGAATTGACACCCGACAGAAAAATGTCTGGCTTTATACTTCGAAATAGAGTTCCGAAAAAGATCGAAATAAAAGCTTTGAAAAAACCACAAGACAAAAGAACAATCTCATGGATATATTTAGCTATTTCCATAGCTTCAGATAAAGAACCAGCTGATTTTAATGGCATTTCTATGATTGCTGATGGAATTAATCATGTAATTCCAACGCACAAAGAAATACAAACTTCTATTTCATGGCTATCTGAAAAAGGACTAGTAAGCAAAGTTGAAAATAAATACACCCTGACATCAAAAGGGAAAGATGATTTTAAAATAGCTTCAAAGGGCACAAATACTCTGTTAAAAATCTGGGATAATATGGAACAAAAAATAATAAACTATGCCTAACACACGCTACAAGCAATTTGGGGATTTGGCTTAATTTAAAGTGGTCTTGTATCTGATAAATTTGTGCTTATCCGAAGATTTGGCTTCCTAAATCCCAAACTGCTTGTAGCGCGAGAACGTTGGCGGTCAGTTTACTAAAAAATCAAACAATGGAATTAGAAAAATTAAACACTACAGAAATTAATTTTCTCAAAGAATACTTAAAATCAAGCAAGAAAAAAGCGATAACCACATTTGCAAAAAGCTTAATATTTATTTTCCCAATAATTACAATAATAATGTTTGTTCCTATGGAGTACCTAAAATGGCTCGGGATTTTTCAAAAAGGAAGAAAAACATTATTACGAAATGAACTTAAAGCAAATATGTTTTCACATTTTAGTATTTCTGAAAACATAATATTCTTTCTCATTCCAGTTTGCATCTCTTTTCTTTTCATTTATTATTTTTTCTATACACAGATAAAAAATCCAATAAAAAAAGATTTAATTGAAAAAGAAAAAGAAATACTTAAAATTACTGTTCTTAGAATTAGTAAAATGACAGAAAGAATGAAGTTAGATTTACCAAAAAACACATATGCAGATTATTATCTTTGGTTAGAAATGAACGAATTTAAACTAAGAGAACACTATTTTGAAAAAGCGTTAGAACCTAATCTAATGGACGCTAAATTTATTGTATTTGAAAGGGCCAAAAATTCTAAAATCGAAATAAAAAAACATATTATAACATAAGAAAAACCGAACCGACAACAGTCACTACAACGGATTTGGGCAATTGGCTTAAAGGAAAGTTGGTTTGGTATTTGGATTATTTTCCAAATAAGAAGAAAGGACTTAATTTAGTAGCAGACCTTAGCAACTTTCTTTAAATCCCAACTAAATATTTATTCAAATGAGAAAATTGATAATAGAAGAATGGGTATCTCTGGATGGATTTGCCGCTGATAAAAATGATCAGCTGGATTTTTTTCCTTCAACAGAAGCTAATAAATACTCTGATGAAGATCAGTTACAATTTCTGGAAACAGTGGATACCATTTTGTTAGGAAGAAAAACGTATGATCTCTTTGTTGAGTTTTGGCCTCAGGCAACAACAGATATTGAAATCATTGCTGACAAGCTTAATAGTTTAGACAAAATCGTAGTTTCCAAAACTCTGAAGAAAGCACCTTGGGGCAAATGGAAAGATGCCGAAATAATTTCCGGCAATGCTATTGAGGAAATCAAAAAACTAAAAGCAAAAACCGGAAAGAATATAGTAGTATGGGGAAGTATTTCGTTAGCACAATTGCTAATTGAAAAAGATTTAATTGACGAATATCATATTCAAATTTGCCCAACAATTCTTGGTGATGGCAAAAAATTATTTCCTAATCTGGATAAATTTAAAGATTTAAAGCTAATTGACATTCGTAAATATGATACAGGAGTAATCTTCCTTAAATATCAAAATAAACAATAAGTCAACCGATATTGCCAGAATCCCAACATAAAATTAACCTCAGATCATAATTGTAAAGCATTCATTTTCAATTAAAACTATGTTAAAGTTAAATCTACATTTAATTATTATTTTGAACTTTATATTCTGTTTAACCTAAAAAATTAAATGTTATGGAAACCCAAATCATAGAACTGGAAAAAAAATATTGGCAGGGAATGGAAAATCACGATTATGATACTGTAAAAAATCTTACTCGTTTCCCTTGTATAGTCGCAGGCAAAACCGGTGTGCGAAGTGTAGATGAGGCTACTTTTAAAAAAATGTTTGAATCAGGTGATGGCGATAAAATAAAAGTGATAAATTTCTCTGATATCGAAACGCAACAGCTGGGTCAGGACAGCGCTATAATAGCCTACTCAATAGAATTAGGCATCGCAGATGATGAACAAAAATCCCCAATGAAATGCGCCTGTACTTCTTCCTGGGTTAAGGAAAACAACAACTGGGTTTGCGCACTGCACACCGAAGCTGAATTATCACAACAGGAAGCCGAAATAAATCATTAGTCGGACGCTGTTTATAAAACAAGAAAAGAAAAAGAGGCTATTTGCCTCTTTTTCTTGTTGCAATAATATTCTAATCAATAACGTTCTTCTACAACTTAAGAGATAAAATACCATTTAATTTTTTAAATTTTGCTTGTTTCATTTATCAGTCGGATTGGCTCGTTATAAATCAACTTCATACACATCACTTCTATAAATGAAGTGTATTTTTTTCCTCCACATTCATACCACCAGATGGATTGGTATTGAATGTTATTTTTTTCCATTTTATTGAACCAGATTTTTTCTTTATCGACTAAAATCTCTTTCGATTCCAAAATGGTATAACCATTTCCTGTCCAGCAAATTAGTGGCTTGTGAGATGGAGTTTTGATGTAAATGAGTTTATCAGGCGTTTGAATCTTAAATACTTCATCATTCACCCACATACCATTTTTGATGTTATATTCCGAATTTAGATTTTGCAGTAAATCATTATTTTGAGGAGTTTTTACTTCCAGGCTAGTTATAACCAGAATTACAAAAGTCAGGATAACTGGAACGCTTTTGAATTGAAAATTGGTTGCTTCTATTTCGGCAATTCCAGGTTTAAAATAGCGAATAATAAATACCATTGGAACCACCTGATATATTGCAAAACACAACAAACCAACCAAATGGTGTAGTGTGTTTTCCTGCGTACAGCCTAAAATGACCAAAGTCACAATCCTGAAATAATTGGAAATGATATTCAATGCAATTACAATACAACAAAATGCGATAATCGGAATTATACCAAAATATTTTTGCTGCTTCTTTTCTTCTAATGTCAATAAAATAGCTCCTGTCAACAAACCTGTTTTGAACATTGATAATCCCATACAGGCAGTATCAATTGTGATTTTGGCATTGTTAATATAAAAATTGACTCCTTCTATCCTATCCAGGGTCATAAAGTTTTTTAAAGTTAAAAAAACTCCATAACACAATCCCTGCTTAATTTCGGAAGTGAGATGTTCAAAAAATTTATTAAAAATGGTTGAAAACAACAAAATACAAATAAAGGCAACAAAGGAAAACTTACCTGTAAAACTGTAAAAAATCAAACATAAAAAGAGAATCAAGGATAGAAAATGCAATGATTTGGTATGCAGTCTGTAACTTACAAACTCTAAAATACAAATCAATACAATCAACAAATAATTGATTTTGAAATTCGTTTTTCTGCTTCCAAAAACAAATAGCAAAGCAGAAAAAACGATTCCAAAAAAGTCATTGTCCAAACCAAAAACCAAGACACTATAATTGATTGCAAAAAGGGCACAAATTGCAAGAATCCCAATTCCGATTTTATATTCAGCAAATAAATTATACATTAATTCAGCATTTTTTGTCTTCTATAATAAAATAAAATTGTCGTTAGCCCAATGATAATCATTAACCATTCATGTGGTTCCGGAACTGCGCCGTCATTATTTATTGAAGCATTTCCAAGCGTATTTACATTTTTTTCAATTCCATTATTCTTATAATCTTCATCTGTTTCCAGAACAATCAGGGATGAAATTGGAGTAACAATATTGGCATCTTTTGCTAAATCTACAAATTGATTTTCCTTCAAAGAATCATTTTGTATCGTCACTTGTTCTTGTAAAACTTTGCCAAAAGCATACATTCTGTAAATATGATTGGAACCATTATTTTGATTTTTTGAATCTACTTCCGTTTCCTGAATGGCAATGTTTGCAGGTTCAACATTTACGGTATTTTCCAGTGTTTTGAATTCCAAAAATTGACTGTCCTGAATTAATTTTAGACATTTATTCAAATCCGTTTTTAAATAAGAAACTATTTTTTGCTCTTTTACAGTTTGCCAAAACGGATTCAAATTCTCTGAAATATTAATCACTTTTATATTTTTTTGTTGGGTGCTGCCTTTTATTTTTTTCAGATAATCAGATGTTTCCAATTCTTCAAAATTGGCAGAAACAGTACCACATTTAGTAATAACCAGAGTATTTTCTTTTAGATTGTAAAGTGGCAATAATGAATAAGTCAAGGTTTCAAATTGAGCAAAAACTGTTTCATAATTAGTACTATTTATGGCTTGTTTTTGATTGTCTTTCCAGACAAAATAGTTCTTGCCTGATTGATTTACTATTTTTTCAATATCATTTTTTGTCCAGCTGTTATTCAAATCCAAAATAATTTCACTTGGTATAAAGGCTATCTTTTGTTTCTGAATTTCACTGATTTTATATGCTTTATTTTTCCAGATAAAAGCAGTTGAAAATACTTTACTGGTCATTGGCACTTCGGCTTCCCAGGCATCTAATCCTGTTGAATTACTAGTATAGAAACCATTTTCCAATTCAAAATCCTTACTGGCTTCAAACTTTTCGTTACCAGCCATTTGAATTCTTGAAATAGTTTTGGCATTATTTATATTAGGTCCTTTAATGTCCAGACTTACATATTTCATAATGTTGTTTTCCACTTTTAAGGGTGTTGTAAATCCACATTTAAAAGTTCTTGGCAAATCATAACTTATAGGAAAAACACGAACCACTACTTTATTTCCTTCTCTCCATTGCATCAGAGAAGGATCTCTTGATTCTACACCCACAATTTGATTATAGGCTTTTTTTGCTTTTTCTTTGGTTGTCAAAACTCCTTTTCTTTCGATACCATTTACCCATAGTGACAAGGAAGTTGCTACAGCACCTTCGGGAAGCTGAAATGAATATATCGCCTCTTTATCTCCCCATGTTTTTTCTGTACAGGCAATATCCATAGTGATTTCGGTATATGCCAAACGATCGTTAGCATAAATTTTTACATCTTCTTTAATGTTTTTGGTAAATAAATCTCTACCATCCCACAATTGTTCTTCGGTCTCCAATCGTTTATCAAAATTAGATTTTAGAATATTTATTCTGTCGTCTGCACTTAAATCAAGCCTTGACGTAAATAAATAGGCAAGATTTATAATTGGATTATGGGTTTTTCTCTCGTTATATTGTTTTGTATTTCCAAAATCATCAAAACCTCTAAATTGGAAGAAATCATCAGAAGCAATATATACAATATCTTTTTTGAGGAGGATTTCGTTTAAAAAATTAGGTTTTAGATTTTGTGAAATGGTAATATAATTAGGTAAATCTGGATTTATATTTTCAAAAGAATTAGTTATAGTATTTTTAGAAATCTTCTGACTTTCAATATTTAATAATACAGTAAAAATTGCAAAACCAATACAAACTACTCCTATTCCTGTTGCAAAAGCCAATCCGTTTTTTCTGTTTTCAGTAAAGTTCTGAATTAAAATCACTGTATGACATATAAGTACAATCATAGGTACCAAACCATAAAAACCAAGTCCCAAAGCCAGGATTCCCACAAAAGAAATTGGCGCAAATGGAATGAGATACATAGCATAATATAAAATGAGTAAATACGAACATCCGTTTATAAAATACAATATTTTATCCAAATACTTATGCCTGAAGTTGTTGTAAATGGCAAAATTAGAGAAGCAAAATAAAAAAGTTATCACATAAACCCAGATAGGCAAGTTTTCAAAAACATTGATAAAAACATTAGTTGAAAAACAACCAATAAACCAATTAAGAAATAAAAATGGGATAAGATGCTGGTATTTTTCTTTGTTTTTTAGCACACTAAAACTAACAATCACACCAAAAAGAAATTCAATTATAATATTAAAAAAACATAATACTTCTAATTTTTCAAAATCAAATTCACTTCCGATCAGTGAACTTATGAGCATTATAATGCTCAATAAAGTAACTACAATACTAGCTTTTACACCAACTCTATTGGCAAAATCATTAATTTCAGTTTTGATTTTCATTATTTAATTTTTTTAAAAGTTAAAAGTACTTTGAATTACAAAGTTAATTAAATAATTGAATTACAATATAACACTGTCATTTTTTTTTTGAATAAATTAAAATCCCTTTACAATAAACTAAGAATACTAATAAAATAAGCATGTGAGGAAGTATCCTTAACAAAAAAAGAGGCTTAAATAAGCCTCTTTAAATTTGATAATTTAAGTTTAATCAATAATTTTCCGCCACAACTTCGGCATCAAATTCCATTGCATCCTCTATTTCCGTAACATTACTTTCAGGCTTAGAAGCTTTGATGGCATTGAACTTTTCTAATTGTTCCAAATCTCCTTCCTCACCAGAGAAATAAGGAAAAACATCCATAATCGGAGATTCTGAAATAGCAGGAATACTGTAATCCCCCATTGTACCTTTCATCACTTCAACGGTATTATCAAAAGCTTCACTAATGTCATTTGCCTGTACCAAAATATACAAATTGGTTTTGCGCTCTTTACCGCTTTCTTCATCATAAGCCATCAATGAAACTTTGGATTTAAACCAACGATCCGCATTTTCGAAAGGATGAATCTCGGCATAATTCGCCACTTTAATATTCGTGATTTTAAATTCTTCACTTATATAAGCCTTCATTTCTTCATTGATTCTGGATTCGGCTTCTGTATAAGAAATCGCATCAACCAAATACGGTTCCGTGGTAACTTTTTGGTTTCCACTATCATCTGTTTTTCTATATTTTACTTTGCATTCGTACCAGGTTGCGCTCATAGTTTACTTTTTTAAGGAGGTCAAAGATAGAAGAAAGATTTTTGAATTTAGACTTCGGATTTTAGATTTTTAAAGCCTATATTTTTGGCTTTAGATTATAAAAAACAGAAAAAACACAATCTTATATTTATTCAAACGAAATCTAAAATCTAAAATCTGAAATCTAAAATCAACTTTCCCTATCTTTGCACTTTCAAAATTTGATTTATGGAAACTGTTGTAGAAAATGCATTACCGGTTGGAAAGCCAAAATGGTTGAGAGTAAAACTTCCTATTGGTCAAAAATATACAGAACTTCGTGGATTGGTTGACAATTACAAATTGAATACCATTTGTACATCTGGTAGTTGTCCGAATATGGGCGAATGCTGGGGCGAAGGAACTGCAACCTTTATGATTTTGGGAAATACCTGTACCCGTTCTTGTGGATTTTGTGGCGTAAAAACCGGAAGACCTGAAACAGTAGATTGGGACGAACCTGAAAAAGTGGCGCGTTCCATCAAAATTATGAAAATCAAACACGCTGTAATTACTAGTGTGGACAGAGATGATTTGAAAGATGGCGGTTCTATTATTTGGATAGAAACGGTGAAAGCCATTCGCAGAATGAATCCAACTACGACTCTTGAAACTCTAATTCCTGATTTTCAAGGGATTGAAAGAAACATAGACCGAATTGTAGAAGCCAATCCGGAAGTGGTTTCACATAATATGGAAACGGTACGAAGACTGACTCGTGAAGTGCGAATACAAGCTAAATACGATAGAAGTCTCGAAGTTTTAAGATATCTGAAAGAAAAAGGAATCAACAGAACCAAATCTGGAATTATGCTGGGTCTTGGAGAATTGGAAGAAGAAGTTTTTCAAACTATGAGAGATTTACGTAACGCTAATGTTGACGTTGTAACCATTGGTCAATATTTGCAACCAAGCAAAAAACACTTACCTGTAAAAGAATTTATCACTCCGGAACAATTTGCTAAATACGAGGCTTTTGGATTGGAATTAGGATTCCGTCACGTAGAAAGCGGTCCATTGGTACGTTCTTCTTATAAAGCACAAAAACACATATTATAAAGTTGATTCGGTTAATCGTTTATTTGTTTAACCGAATAAACGATTAACTAATTAACCGAATAAACAAAAACTTTGAAAACAAGAATTGCTATAAATGGTTTTGGAAGAATTGGACGAAATCTATTTCGTTTACTTTTAAACCATCCTACTATTGAAGTTATTGCTATTAATGACATCGCCGATACTAAAACGATGGCACATTTAATTAAATACGACAGCATTCACGGGGTTTTACCTTTCGAAGTTTCCTCTGATGAAAAAGGAATTATTGTTGATGGAAAACATTTCCTATTCTTCCACGAGAAAAACATTTCAAACCTGGATTGGAAATCTGTAAATATTGATGTTGTTGTGGAATCAACAGGAAAGTATAGAACTTTCGACGAAATCAACGCTCATATTTTGGCAGGAGCAAAAAAAGTAATTCTCTCTGCTCCTTCTGAAACAGATGCCATAAAAACGGTGGTTCTTGGTGTTAATGAACATATTCTTGACGGAACAGAAACCATCATTTCTAACGCAAGTTGCACCACCAACAACGCCGCACCGATGCTAAAAATCATCAGTGAACTTTGCGGAATTGAACAAGCTTACATCACTACTATTCATTCTTATACAACTGATCAGAGTTTACACGATCAACCTCATAAAGACCTACGTCGTGCTCGCGGAGCAAGCCAATCTATTGTTCCCACAACAACTGGTGCCGCCAAAGCATTGACAAAAATTTTCCCGGAATTTGAAGGAAAAATTGGTGGTTGTGGAATCCGTGTTCCCGTTCCAGATGGCTCATTGACCGATATTACTTTCAATGTAAAACGTGCTGTAACAATTGAGGAAATTAATGCTGCTTTTAAAATTGCTTCACAAACTCATTTAAAAGGAATACTAGACTATACTGAAGATCCCATTGTTTCTGTTGATATTATTGGCAACCGAAATTCCTGTTTATTTGATGCGCAGCTTACCTCAGTAATTGATAAAATGGTAAAAGTTGTCGGCTGGTACGATAATGAAATTGGCTATTCCTCCAGAATTATAGATTTAATTATTTTAACTACTTAAGGAATAATTTATTATCTTTATTTCCTGTCAAAGACATAAGCCTATCAAAAGCATTAAATGAGATATTTTACATTATTTTTTATTTTAATCAGTTCATCTTTATTTTCCCAAAAAAATAAATCCACTGAAAAAATTGATAGCGTTGCTTATTACAGTAATCTCGCTAATTCAAATATGAGTGAGAATAAATACCGTAATGCACTTGTCTACACACAAAAAGCCATCAACTATTCTAAAATAAAAAACAAAACAGAAGACCAGGCAAGTCAGACTTTTAGATTAGGAAAACTTTATTATGAAGTAAAAAAATATGATGAAGCCATAAACATTTTCAATAAAAATACATCTATTTTTAAGACTTTAAATCCATCTGTCATACAAGCACACACTTTTTTTTATCTTGGTTTGTGTTACATGCAAAAAGAGGAATTATCTAACGCAAGAAATTGTTTTGATAAGGCAGAATCATTATATAACACTCTAAAAATCAAGGTCAACGCCGATTTATTAAATCTACAAAGAGGTATTATTTATAAATCAAAAGGCAATCTTGATATAGCTTCTGCAATTTTCACTACGATTATTGCAAAACCAGATACGCCGGCTATTATGTATACTAAAGCCGGCGCATTATACCAAATGGGAACTATAGAAATGGCTCAGAACAGAAATAATTTAGCCTTGAATTATTTCAACAGAGCCTTATCATTAAATGCAAGAAATAAAAACATAGAACAAAAATCTGATATCTTACTTGCATTAAGCACCGTTTATGAAAAAATGCTGGATAAAAATAATGCCTATACTTATCTGAAACAGCACACCAATCTAAAAGAGAGCATAGCACTTTTGGATAACGAAAAACTTGGAATTGATGATTATGAAAATTTCAAAGAGGCAGAGCGAATAAAGGAAGAAGCAAAAATACACAAAGAGAATCTCCAAAAGGAAAAAGCAAGCAAATTCTCTAAGCTAATTAGTATTCTTGCCATTGCTTTAATTTCTATTCTATCATTATTGAGTTTGTCTTTATATAAAAACAATATTATTAGAACCAGATCCAATAAATTGTTAGAAGAGAAAAACAGAGAATTGATTCTGGCCAAAGAAAAAGCAGAAAAAGCATCCAATGCAAGAACTGAATTTCTTTCGACAGTGAGCCACGAGCTTAGAACTCCACTGAATGCCATCAACGGAATTGCTCATTTATTATTGGAAGAAAAACCAAAAAAATCGCAAATGCATTATTTAGAGTCGTTGCAATTTTCCGGGAATTATCTAACCAACTTCATCAACGACATTTTAGAAATCAATAAAATCGATTCTAAAAAATCCGAAGTTGAAAATATCAATTTCAATCTCAAGCTATTACTAGAAAACATACAAAATTCATTAAAAGAACTGGCTTCAGAAAACAACAACAATTTTAATCTCAAAATTGACTCTGACATTCCTGATTATTTAATTGGCGACCCTACAAAATTGTCACAAATATTAATGAACCTGATTAATAATGCATTGAAATTCACCCATGAAGGAGATGTAACTATAACTTCAAAACTCATTTCATTAGATGATAACCATCAAGCCACCATCTATTTTGAAGTAAAAGATAGTGGAATAGGTATTCCTGAGGACAAATTAGAAACCGTATTTGACAGCTTTTCTCAAGGTTCTGTAGGTATTAATAGAAAATACGGAGGAACTGGTTTAGGTTTGACAATCGTAAAGAAATTAGTGAATATTCTTGGGGGGAAAATAAGACTGGAAAGTGTTGTAAAAGAAGGATCAACATTTTCATTTGAATTACCTTTTCAACAAGGGGAAAAATTGATAAAAATTGACAAGAAGACACAAGAAGAAAATGATTTATCCTTGTTTGACAAAAAAATACTAATTGTTGAAGACAATAAGATTAATCAAATGATTTCCAGAAAAATGCTGGAAAACAAAGGAGTGCATTGCGAAATTGTTGACAATGGAGAAGATGCGATTGAAATAGCCAGACATAACAGATTTGACATGATTTTGATGGATGTTCATTTACCAGGAATAAATGGAACTATTGCCACAAAAAAAATCAGAGAATTTGATAAAACTACACCTGTTGTTGCCCTTACAGCAATTTCGCTAAATGAAAACAGGACTATGCTTTTGTCTTACGGAATGAACGACGTTATTACAAAACCATTTATTCCGGAAGATTTTTACACGATTATTTCCAATCACATGTAAGAACTAATACTCTAAAATCAGTTCCTTGATTAGAATTCTTACTTTAGGTTCTGCTAGTTTTGCCGCTTCCAATACTTCATTATGAGAAATGGTTTCAATATTTTCCTCATCTCCCATATCAGTAATCACCGATAATCCAAAAGTTTCAATGTCCATATGTCGGGCTACAATCACTTCTGGAACTGTTGACATTCCTACACAATCAGCACCAATATTTTTTACCATTTTATATTCAGCAAGCGTTTCAAAGGTTGGTCCTTGTAAACCTAAATAAATCCCTTCTTGAACTTCAATATTTAAGTCTAGGGCTAATGATTTTGCTTTGGCAATCATATTTTTGGAATAAGCCTCGCTCATATTGACAAATCTTGGTCCAAAACGTTCATCATTTTTTCCTCTCAGAGGATGCTCAGGCATCATATTGACATGATCTTTAATCAGCATAATATCACCAACCTTATAATTTGGATTTACACCACCGGAAGCATTGGAAACAATTAGTTTTTCAACACCCAAAAATTTCATCACGCGTACCGGAAAAGTAACTTCTTTCATCGAATAGCCTTCATAAAAATGAAAACGACCTTGCATAGCAACAACCTTTTTAGTGCTAATGGTTCCAAAAACCAAAGCTCCTTTGTGTCCTTCGACTGTCGAAATTGGAAAATTTGGAATTTCATTATAAGGAAGGGTAAATTCAATTTGAATATCATCCGTAAAATTACCTAATCCCGAACCCAAAATCACACCATATTCGGGAGTGAAATTGATTTTTCCTTTAATAAAACTAACCGTTTCCTGTACTTGTTCCCACATAATTTAAAATGGTTTTGTCAAAGTTTTCACCTTGAGAAAGGAATGAACTTTTTATGGGTAAATAATAAAGCTGCTCACTTGAAATACTGTCTTTCAAACGTACAAAATCTTTTTCAGTAGTGATGATTATATCATCTTGTGCCTTATTTTTAATATCTAACAAATCATTTTCTGTAAAATGATGATGGTCCGGAAAAACCAATTTCTCATCATTTTTACTTTGCAAATGAGCGAAAAAAGGCTCTGGCTTGGCAATTCCTGCTAAAAGTAATTTATCTGAATTCTTGATTTCACTCACCTTGATTGATTGATCTTCAGAATAAATAGATTCGTCATAATCAATATAGGAGAAATACAATTGCTGATTGGAATCCAATTTTAGTTTTTCTTTGATTCTATTTTGTTCATCAAGTGAAAGACTCACAGGACATTTGGTAACAATAACCAAATTAGCCCTTTTGGCTCCGCTTCTACTCTCTCGCAAATTTCCCGTTGGCAACATAAAATCATCCGAATACAAATCTCCATAAGAAGTCAGCAGGATATAGAAACCTGCTTTTACTTTACGGTGCTGATAAGCATCATCTAATAAAATTACATTGGGTTTAGCTTCGCTCCGTTCGGCTATGCCTCGGGTTTCTTGTTGAGAAAGTAATTGCTCAATTCCATTTTTTCTATTGGCATCAACGGCAACCTGAATGTTTTTAAACTTTGTATAAAACTGAAAAGGTTCGTCTCCGAGAATTGCTGCATTCGAAGTAGAATCAGCTAAAACAAAACCCACGGATTGTCTTTTGTAACCACGGCTTAATGTAGCTACTTTGTATTTTGGTGAAAGCAATCGAATTAAATATTCAATCTGTGGCGTTTTCCCCGTTCCGCCAACACTAAGGTTTCCAACGGCAATAACAGGAACATCAAAAGAATAGGATTGTAGAATCCCTTTATCAAAAAGAAAATTCCGAATACCCGTAATGAATCCGTATAAAACAGCAAATGGAAAGAGTATTTTTCGAAGTAGATTCATAATACGAAAGTATACTATTTTAGCATTATAAAAAAGTTGCGTTATTAATTCCTTAACTTTGTTTATACGAAAAAAATAAAAATGATTATAAAAGAAATAATTGCTGTACTGGAAGAAATGGCACCACTCGCCTATGCCGAAGATTTTGACAATGTGGGTTTATTGGTTGGAAATCAGGAATCAGAAGCCACAGGAGTTTTGGTTTGCCACGATGCTCTGGAAAGTGTAATTGACGAAGCTATTCTCAAAAAATGTAATTTGGTTGTTTGTTTTCATCCCATACTATTTTCGGGATTGAAGAAAATTACTGGCAAAAACTATGTGGAACGTTCCATAATCAAAGCCATAAAAAATGACATTGCTATTTATGCCGTTCATACCGCTTTGGACAATCATCAGGATGGCGTGAACAAAATATTCTGTGACGCTTTGGGTTTAAACAATACTAAAATCTTAATTCCAAAACAAAACTTCATCAGAAAATTAGTCACTTATACCGTTCCTGAAAATGCTGCAGAAGTTCGTCGGGCACTTTTTGAAGCTGGAGCGGGAACTATCGGAAATTATGATAATTGCAGTTTTGTTTCTAATGGAACTGGAACTTACAAAGGAAATTCAGAAAGCAATCCTGTCATTGGCGAACGAAATGAATTAATGGAAACTTCCGAAATAAAAATAGAAGTCACTTTCGAAAAGCATTTGGAAAATAAAATCCTGAAAGCTTTATTCAAAAATCATATTTACGAAGAAGTAGCTTATGAGATTTATGATTTACAGAATAAAAATCAAAATATCGGATTGGGAATGATTGGTGAATTACCTGTTCCAATGGAAGAAAAAGATTTTCTACATTTCGTAAAAGACAAAATGCAGGCAGATGGAATTCGACAT
This sequence comes from Bacteroidota bacterium, assembly GCA_040387175.1. Taxonomy (GTDB): domain Bacteria; phylum Bacteroidota; class Bacteroidia; order Flavobacteriales; family Flavobacteriaceae; genus Flavobacterium. Next base: position 70,095 of record JAZKED010000007.1, read on the forward strand.
AGCACATTTTTAGGAAAGTCAATAAAAAAAGTGGCGGTTCTTGGAGGTTCGGGAAGTTTTGCCATAAAAAATGCCATACAGGCTGAAGCAGACGTTTTTTTGACGGCAGATTTAAAGTATCATCAATTTTATGAAGCTGAAAATCAACTAGTTTTAGCCGATATTGGACATTTTGAAAGCGAACGTTATACAAAAAATTATATTGTTGATTTTCTTAGGAAAAAAATCCTTAATTTTGCAATCGTTTTATCAGAAGAAAATACAAATCCAGTTAAGTACTTATAGATTAGAATATGGCGACTACAAAAGAATTGAGTGTTGAAGACAAATTAAGAGCAATTTACGATTTACAATTGATTGACTCTAGAATTGACGAAATTAGAAACGTGAGAGGTGAACTTCCTCTTGAAGTAGAAGATTTAGAAGATGAAGTTGCAGGATTAAGCACACGTTCAGAAAAATTGAAAAGTGAGCTTGAAACTATCGAAGAACTTATCAAGGTTAAGAAAAACTCAATTGATGAGCACAAAGAATCTATAAAAAAATACACTAAACAACAAGAAAGTGTACGTAACAATAGAGAATTCAACTCATTGACTAAAGAAGTTGAATTTCAGGAATTGGAAATTCAATTGGCTGAGAAGCAAATCAAAGAAATGAAAGCTTCTATCGAGCATAAAAAAGAAATCATTGCACAATCAAAAGAGAGATTAGAGACTAAATCGAATCACTTGAAGCATAAAAAATCAGAATTAGACGCTATTATGTCTGAAACTGCAAAAGAAGAAGCTTATTTATCTGAGAAATCAGCTGAATACCAAGCTCAAATTGAAGAAAGATTATTAGCTGCTTATAACAGAATCAGATCTAGTGTTCGTAACGGATTGGCTGTTGTTTCTATAGAAAGAGGAGCATCTGCAGGATCATTTTTCACGATTCCACCACAAACACAGGTTGAGATTGCAGCCAGAAAAAAAATCATCACTGATGAACATTCTGGAAGAATCTTAGTGGACAGTGTATTGGCTGAAGAAGAGAAAGAAAAAATGGAACAGCTTTTTGCTAAATTCTAAAAAATATTTAAGTCCCGATAAACATCGGGACTTTTTTTATATTATATTTAAGTCTGCTATATGCAGGCTTTTATTTTTAGTGGTATTAAGCAACAAAACTATTTATGAAATTAGCATAATCAAAAATTGGTCGTAATTACTACTAATAATATGCGAATTACATATGACCAATTAAAAGCAATAAATATCAAGATATGAAAAAAGCACTTTATTTTTTGCTAACCAACTCCATAGGAGGATATATCAATATTGTTAGCTTTATATTTCCAGAAAAAGCTACCCAATTGGCTCATGGGTATTTTAGTGAACCGAGGAGAGGAAAATTAGCCCAAAATAAACTTCCAAAAACACTACAAGGTGCTCAATCAGAAACAATATCCTATAATGAAGATACTATTCAAACTTATATTTGGAAAGGAAATGAAACTGTTATTTTACTCATACACGGCTGGGAAAGTAATTCTTCCAGATGGAAAAAAATATTACCCTATTTAAAAAAATCGGGAAGCACGATCATTGCCATTGATGGACCTGCTCAGGGATTATCAAGCGGTAAAGAATTTACCGTTCCAAAGTATGCAGAGTTTATTGATATTGTTGTCAAAAAATACCATCCTAACTATATTATAGGTCATTCTTTGGGCGGAAAAGCAAGTTTGTATTACCAATATAAATACCAAAATCCAGCCATTCAAAAAATGGTAATTCTAGGAGCTCCAAGTGATTTTAATATTATTTTTAAAAACTTCACTACTTTGTTGAGTTTAAATAATAAAGTCACTAAAGCATTAGTAAACAAATACACAACTGTGTTAAATCAGAATTTGGAAGAATTCAGCGCGAAAGAATTTGCCTCAAAAATTAATGTAAAAGGTTTTCTGGCACATGATATTGAAGATAGCATAGTCTTATTTGACGAAGGAAAAAAAATATCTGATTCCTGGAAAGACGTTCAATTTATTGAAACTAAAGGTTTAGGGCATAAACTACACGATGATGATTTGTATAAAAAAGTATATCAGTTTTTATTTGAAACTGAATAGTTGTCAAATTAGAAATCACCAAAAATAATTGATTACTTTTGCCTTATGGAAGAGAATCTAAAACGCCTCAACAAATTCATTGGAGAAACGGGATATTGCTCGCGTCGTGAAGCGGATAAAATTATTGAAGAAGGCCGCGTAACCATCAACGGAGTTGTTCCAGAATTGGGAACAAAAGTTGCTCCTGACGATGAAGTTCGTATTGATGGCAAGTTAATCCGTGAGAAAAGAGAAAAATCGGTTTATTTGGCTTTTAATAAACCTGTAGGTATTGAATGTACAACAAACTTAGAGGTTCGTAATAATATTGTGGATTACATCAATTATCCCAAACGTATCTTTCCAATTGGACGATTGGATAAAGCCAGTGAAGGTTTGATTTTTATGACTAATGACGGTGATATTGTCAATAAAATTCTTCGAGCAAGAAACAATCACGAAAAAGAATATACGGTAACAGTGAACAAACTGATAACCGATCGTTTCATTGAAAAAATGAGTAATGGCGTGCCTATTTTAGATACCGTTACCCGAAAATGTAAAGTAGATAAGATTAGCTCCACTACGTTTAAAATCATACTTACACAAGGTTTAAACCGCCAAATTCGTAGAATGTGTGAATATCTCGGTTATGAAGTTACGGCTTTGAAACGTATCCGGATTATCAATATATCATTGGATGTTCCCGTGGGACGATTTCGTGATTTAACAGATGCTGAAATCAAGGAATTAAATGAGTTGATTGAACCTTCCAGTAAAACCGAAGAAGCAAGTTTACCAAAAATTGAAACTCCAAAAAAAAGAACCGAATTCATCAAAAGGGACGATCCGAGATTTAAGAAAAGAGGAGATTATTAAATAAATCCATTATAAAAAGAAAACCCAAGACTTTCATCTTGGGTTTTCTTTTATTTCCTATCACTTAACAACTCATAATAAAATGCCTTAGACAGAAAAAATTTATCCTGATAAGTATTAATGTCTTGTTCTCTTGATATCTCAATATATTGTCCATCTAAATTCTTTAGCCTAAAATAATCTCTACGGGCTTCATCATTAAAGTTCAAACCGCTCAAAAACATTGGATCAACTCCTTTATTAACCGAAATATTATAATTAGTAATCAGATTTCCCCAATTGACAAAACTGCACAAAAGAATCGTTCCATAAAAATACCAGACCATTTGATTAAAAAGATAGGCATTAGTTTTTTGTTTGGTAATTTTTAAAAAAGTAAAAAGCAAACCAATAATTGCTAAAAACAAGAATTCATATACACCCAGCCTTTTGTAGGTTAATCCAAAGAAGAAAATATATTCTGAATTTTTGATAATGGTACTTAAAATCAAAATAGCATTTAGCAAAATCCAAATTTTAGATAATCGTTTCAAATTTGTTGCTTTTTCATCGAAATTAAAACCTCCTTTAAAGTAAAATAAAATTACCCCCACAGCCATAATAATAGAGAAAATCACTGCATTTACTCTTTCATGAGTAGCAGCGCTCAACTTGGATTGAGAAGTTTCAACTACCAAAAAAAACTGCTCATAGTTATAAGTCGCTATAAAAACCAAAAGCAAAACGTTTAAAAGCAATAAAGTAATCTCACCACTCCTTCTTTCAAAATCTATATCCAGAAATGAAAATGTTTTTTGGTTAGAAACTTTAATTTCATTACCAAAATTATTATCTAACATTGAATTCTTATCGTAGCAAATCTCTGGTACCCAATAATTCCAAAAACTAAATGAAATATAAAAACCTATTATAGCCATTAAAATAAGTTGAAAAATATCAATATCTAAATAATAATCTGTAAATAAAGACGAAAAATGGTCACTCCCAAAAGCATAAACAGTAAAAAATAACACAACAAATACAGTCGGAATAATGAAATAAGCAATCAGTTTTTTAGCAAAATTATTTTTAGTATCTCTCTTTGGAAGCCATTGACTAAACATTAACATACGCCCCAAAGAAGTAATTCCATTTATAAATACAATTGGTAAAACCTGTATTATTTTTAGTTTAGTTTCCTGAGTTTTGAATTGTAAAAAAATAACAGATGAAGCTAAAGCCAAAAAAGAAACAAAATCACCATACCAGGCAAAAGCCAGGCATGATAAAACCGATGTAATCACAAGAATCAAATGAATTCGACTCGTAAATCGCTCTTGGAAATAACAACAAATTATCCCAATTAGGACCAAGCCAAAAGTAGCCAGATTCACTCCTACTGACTCGTTGTAAAAAAGCAGCGTAAAAATTAAACTGCAAACTAAAATTAAATGGTGTTTTTTCATAATTTTAAATTTAAAAGTACTTTGTATTTCAAAGTAATTGGTTAAAAAAAAGGCTATTTAGATTTGAATAATTTTTCCAGACTATTTAAATGTGATACGAAAGATGCTCTTCCTAAATTGGTAACTCTGTATGATGTTTTGGGCTTTTTTCCAACAAATTCTTTTTTCACTTCAATATATGCTCCTTTTTCCAATGCAGAAGAATGACTGGCTAAATTACCGTCGGTGATATCCAAAAGTGTTTTCATTTCTGTAAAATCAACCCATTCATTCACCATCAGAATAGACATAATACCTAATCTGACACGGCTTTCAAAATCTTTATTTAGTTTATCAATAATTCCCATTTGGAGGTTTATTTATATTTTTTGAATAATACTAATCCGTATAAGATATGCAGAATACCAAATCCTAATACCCAAAAAACCAAACCATATCCAAGAAAAAAAAGAGAAATACATCCTAAAATAAGTTCACAAAATCCTAAATACTTAACATCTGAAAAAGTATATTTTTCGGCATTAATCAAAGCTAAACCGTAAAACAATAAAGTTGCAGGAGCAATTAAAACATAAATTTGATGATAAAGAAGCGCTAAACAAAATACTCCTCCAACAAATAATGGAATAGCTAAATTATATAACATATTTTTTGTAGCTGTTGTCCAAATAGGTAAATTATACTTTTTACTTTTTCTTAATGTAAAAAATATTCCAAAAGTAAAAGCACAGATCAAAACAATAACCGCTATAATGAATAAATGGAAAACCAAATCAGCAGCATACAATTTATTTTTTCCATCAAAATAGTCAATACCAATTGATTTTAGCAATTGATAAGCATATAATCCGCCAATCAAAGCAGATAAACCTGCAAATACTCCTGAGAGTCCGCTTAATGAAATAAATCTTGAAGAACGCTCCATCATAGAGCGAATGTGTGATAAATCTTCCTGGTGCTTTTGATTCATAATTAAAGTACTTTGTATTGCAAAGTTAATTTAAATTTTCAATTAACAAACAAATAATTAAAAAATTATATCTTTTTATAAAACAACAAAGCCTATTCGGTTGAATAGGCTTTGTTTGTTAATTGTATTGAATGTAAAATATTATTTTCTACTTCTAATTTTCCGTGCTAACAATGTGTTTTTCAACAGCATTGCAATGGTCATTGGCCCTACTCCACCAGGAACTGGAGTGATGAAAGAAGATTTCTTACTTACACCATCAAAATCTACATCACCTTTTATAACATAACCTTTAGCATTTGATGCATCATCTACACGAGTGATTCCCACATCAATAATAACTACTCCATCTTTCACCATATCAGCCTTTAAAAATTCAGGTACTCCTAAAGCAGTAATAATAATATCAGCCGTTTTAGTGAATTCTTCCAGATTTTTAGTTCTGCTGTGTGTCAATGTTACTGTTGAATCTCCAGGATATCCTTTACGACTCATTAATATACTCATTGGTCTTCCCACGATGTGACTACGTCCAATAACTACCGTATGTTTCCCTGCTGTTTCAACTTTATAACGCTCTAATAATTCCATTATTCCAAATGGAGTTGCCGGTAAAAATGTTTCCATATCCAAAGCCATTTTTCCAAAATTAGCAGGATGAAAACCATCAACATCTTTATCCGGATTGATAGCCATCAGGATTTTTTCTTCGTTAATATGTTTTGGCAAAGGCAGTTGAACGATATAACCATCCAGATTATCATCTTCATTCAAGTCGTTGATTTTTGCCAACAATTCTGATTCGGTAATCGTTTCTGGCAAAGCAACCAAAGTGGAATCAAAACCAATTTGCTGACACGATTTTACTTTGCTTCCTACATAAGTCAAACTTGCTCCGTTATTACCTACGATTACAGCAGCCAAATGAGGTACTTTCTCGCCATTGGCTTTCATTTTTTGTACTTCAATTGCAATCTCGCTTTTAATATCTTCTGATGTTTTTTTTCCGTCTAGTATTTGCATGGGAAGAGTTTGTATTGTTGTTTTTATTGTTTATTGTTCAGCAAAAATCTAAATTCTGAAATCTAAAATTGGATTATCTCATTCCTGGCATACCGCCTTTCATACCTGCCATCATTTTCATCATGTTTTTTCCGCCTGGTCCTTGCATCATCTTCATCATTTTGCTCATTTGGTCAAACTGTTTCATCAACTGATTCACTTGTTCCACTTTCGTTCCTGAACCTTTTGCAATTCTGGCTTTTCTTTTTACATCGATAATAGCTGGTTTGCTTCTTTCGATTGGAGTCATTGAATGAATAATCGCTTCGATATGTTTGAAAGCATCATCTTCAATTTCTACATCTTTCATCGCTTTGGAAGCTCCTGGTATCATTCCAACCAAGTCTTTCATATTACCCATTTTCTTCACTTGCTGAATTTGGGTAAGGAAATCATCAAAACCAAATTCGTTTTTGGCGATTTTCTTTTGAATTTTTCTGGCTTCTTCTTCGTTGAATTGCTCTTGTGCTTTTTCTACCAAAGACACAACATCTCCCATTCCAAGGATACGTTCTGCCATACGATCCGGATAAAACACATCAATTGCTTCCATTTTCTCACCAGTACCTACAAACTTAATTGGTTTGTTCACTACCGATTTAATAGAAATCGCAGCTCCTCCACGAGTATCACCGTCTAATTTGGTTAAAATTACACCATCAAAATTTAATCTGTCATTGAAAGCTTTTGCCGTATTCACAGCATCCTGTCCTGTCATCGAATCGACAACAAACAAAGTTTCGTGAGGCTGAATTGCTTTATGAACATTCGAAATTTCGGTCATCATTGCTTCATCTACTGCCAAACGACCAGCTGTATCGACAATCACAACATTAAATCCATTTGCCTTGGCATGTTTGATTGCGTTTTGAGCAATTTCTACAGGATTTTTATTTTCCGGTTCTGAATAAACCTCAACAGCAATTGAATCTCCAACAACATACAATTGTTGAATAGCCGCTGGACGATAAATATCACAGGCAACCAAAAGCGGTTTTTTCCCTTTTTTAGTTTGAAGATAATTAGCCAGTTTTCCCGAAAAAGTAGTTTTTCCAGAACCTTGCAAACCTGACATCAAAATAACGGTTGGATTTCCGGAAAGATTTACTCCCGCAACATCTCCACCCATTAATTCAGTTAGTTCATCTTTGACTAACTTTACTAATAATTGTCCAGGCTGTAATGTGGTTAATACATTTTGACCAATCGCTTTTTCTTTTACTTTAGTGGTAAAATCTTTGGCAATTTTAAAGTTGACATCGGCATCTAATAAGGCACGACGCACTTCTTTTAGGGTTTCGGCCACGTTAACTTCTGTTATTTTTCCGTGACCTTTTAGTATATGAAAGGCTTTGTCTAATTTATCACTTAAATTATCGAACATACTATTATTTTTTTTGAAGTTGCAAATATAAGATAAACGTTTAAAGTTATAAAGTTTAGCGTTTAAAGTTTTCACTTCCTATCCATTTTTTTTCGCTATTAAAATCATACAAAAAGGGGTTAGACCTCTCTAACCCTTTTCTGCAAAAAAAAAATAAAAAAACCAAATCACTGATTACTGAATCTCAGTGAACTCTTTAATCCTTACTAGTTCAAGATAGCGTATTCAAAGGCTGCATTACCTCTTACACCTGCATCATTGGTCAAAGTAAGAAATTTAACTTTATAATAGTTTCCAGCAATATCTTTTACTACATAAAAACGATCTGTTCTAATGCTTGGCAAAGTACCTGGTCCACCACCATTTCTCCAGCTAGACCCTATAATTCTCTGATCGGTTGCAGAAACTGTAAATTTAGTTTCGTCTACTTTTGCTTTTGTAAAGTCAGCATAGGTACCTCCATCAGCAACTAAAACCTGATATACTTGTGTTCCTGCTTTTGCATTGGTAACAATAAAATCAGCATATCCATAAGTTACTTCTGTAGCACCTGGTAAATAATTAGTAAAAGTGGTGAAATTTAAATCCCATTTCGTTTTTTGAGGTTCTACAGATACTGTATTTCCTGTTACTACACTAAAAAATGTGAAATTAAAATCTGAATCTTTAGAAATTGTTTTCTCTGTAAAAGTTGTAGATGCTAAATCGGCATATTGAATTTTGTATCCATTTCCTTTTCTCAAAATTCTAACTTTTTTCCATCCTCTGGCATCACCGTCAACACTAACAGAACCAGTTGCAGGTGTAGTAGTTGATATGTTAAATCCAAGATTTACCAAATAAACTTTGTTATCTGCATCAGTAGCTGAAACTTCAGCAATTGCAGTCCCAATTCCAGCACCAGCGCCAGCTAAAACACCTGTAGGATTGTCTACATATCCATTACTTGAAGGATTAGTTCCTCCTCCCACAGCTACATTAGCGTCGCTGGTTTGAACCAAAGTAATATCTGAAGTCTCTAATTTTTTCACAGCCATTTTCACTGATCCGTTGATTACAACCCTAAAATCAGAGCCGGAAGAAAATCCAAAATCCCAAGAAGTTCTGTTTACTACTTTAGATTCTCCTGTACTTAAATCTACATAAACCTGATTAGGTTGATTTGCACCTCCAACTGTTGGCTGCAAAACGGCTCCTACTGAAGCAACTTCAGCTGTTGCATTCTCATCATTAGAACAAGAAGCTAGTGACAAAAGGGCAAAAGATAATAATAAAACTGTTTTTTTCATTGTGTTTGATTTATATTAAAAATTAAGGTTATAAGTTAATTTTACAAAATAAGAACGTCCGTAAGCCATCAAAACTTCACTTGAAGCTGCGTGACCTGCTCCTTCGGCAGTTCTTGTTCGATTGATATTTTTTATATCAAATAAATTTCTTGCGCCAATTGTGGCTTCGAGTTTGTCTTTAAAAAAATTCTTTCTCACAGAAGCATCAAGCCAGTTACTGGAGTCCACTTCTGAAATTATAAATTCCGAACTTGTTTCTATAAATTGTTGCGATTTTCCGTTGTATTTGTAGTAGGCAGAAAATATAGTTTTCCAACTTGGAATGTTATAAGAAACACTACTATTCAGATTAAAAGAGTAAAGGAATTTATCATCTGAGGAAAAAATCGCATTTTCAATTTTTTGGGAAACTCCTATTACTGATGCTCCTAAATTGACTGTCCAATTATCTTTCTTCAATTGATTCACCGAAGAAACATTCCACATTTTATATTTACTGATATTAATGTATTGGTATTCTGGATTTCCAGTATCCTCGTTAAAACCTACCAACGCCATATCAATTCTATCGTTAACATCTAAAAAACTTCCTGTTAACATATTTGAAAGTTGCACTCCCGAAGTATAAAGAGTTTGTTTCTTTATACTCATTTCGTAAGAAGTACTGGTTTCCGGGATTAGATTTTCATTACCTATAAAGAAATGTCCGTCAAAAATTAACTTAGAATACATTTCCTGAAAAGTGGGAGTTCTAAAAGATTTTCCAGCAGAACCTCGAAGTTCGACACCTTTATCAAACAAGTAGCGCAAGCCTAAAGAAGAGGCGTATTGATCATCGAACAGTGTTTGGTCTGAAAATCGAATACCTGGTTTTAGCGAAAATCGTTCAGTCGCTTTTATTTCTGCTGAAACGAAGTAGTCATAATTCTCAATGCGTTTTGTAATGGGAGCAAATATATTATTGCCTTCTTGCACCAAAGAAAATCCTAGATTGTTTACAAATTCATAACCAATTTGCAAATCAACTTTGTCTTCAGGAAAAAAATTACTTAAAGTTCCTGTGGAATATAAAACTTCCATAGACTGGTCTTTAATTTTGATATTATCACTTTCATTTTGGGTTTGCAAATAATATCTAAAACTTTCTACATCACGTTCCTGCTTTTGATGGGAAACTGAAACATTATAATTCAATTGTGAAAATAATTTCCCTGTAGAATTCAAATGATGAAAATATCTATTGGTCAAATAACGCTGGTCAAACACATATCTATATGAACCCAAAGTACTACTATAGCCCGATTGAACAGCACTATTATAATAATCTACATTTTCATCAAGATATTCAAATTTGTAGAAGAGACTGAAATTATTTTTTTTATATGATAATAATGCCGTTGTATTTAATTGTTCTTTTGGCAACCAGGTATAACCACGTAAACCATCATTTTCAACATAATCTTTCCCTTTTTTCTCTCCTAAATAACCTTGTAGATCGTTGCGATTCGCACCAAGGGAAATAAACCAGTTTTTATTAAAATTATGAGAAACTTTTAAAGCCTGAATGTGACGACCTTTATCAAAAAATGAATATTCATCGCCAACGGTTTCTTCCTGTGCAGTTGCTGAAATTGCCCATTTATATTTGGAAGACGTTTTTGTAATAATATTCAAAACACCGCTTACTGCATTGGCACCATGTGTAACTCCCATTGAGCCTTCAATAATTTCAATTTGCTCAATGTCATTCAGGTTAATCTGAGATAAATCAATATTATTTCCTAAACCAGCTTCATTAACTAAAGGAACATTATCTACTACTATTTTAAAATACTGAGCATCCAATCCAAACATTGAAACAGTAGATCTTCCATCATTTCCACTTGGTCTGACATTAATATTCAAATATTGATTTAATACATCAGATAAATTATTCGCTGCCAAATTCTGAATGTCCTGACTTGATATTAGCCTGACATTAAAAACCGATTTTTTAATAGATTGTGGTTTAATCTGACCTGTCACAACTACTTCTGAAAGTTTATTGGCCGTAATAGTATCTTTTGTTTGAGCAAAAGAAATTTGACAAAAAAGAAAGGTAATAAAAAGAGTAATTATGGTCTTCATTATTTTTATTTAGTCTTAATAACTTTTGCAAATATATAGTTATTTTTATTTATTCTAAATAAATTTAATATATTTGTCAAAAATTTTTAAAAACAAAAAACAAGTTATGAATACAAAAAACACTTATTTAACTGTACTGATGGCAATTACAAGCCTTGCGGGATTTAGTCAGGAAGCAAAAAAAGAAGACGTAAAAGCTATTAAATCGATGTGTGGCTGTTATGAAGTAAAATTTAATTTTACAGAAACTTTCGAATATCCAAAAGATTCTGCTGCTTACAAACCATCAGCAACGAAGCACGAATCTGGTTTGGAATGGATAGAATTAGTTGAAGACAAGCCTAACAAAATTGTATTGCAACATCTATTAATTGTTGGAAAAGGAGAAAATGATATTGTAAAACACTGGAGACAGGATTGGTTATATGAAAACACCGATTTGTACTCTTTTTACAAAGACAATACATGGAAATTCAACAAATTGCCTGCTAAAAATGTAAAAGGGCAATGGACACAAAAAGTTTTTCAGGTAGATGATAGTCCAAGATATGAAGGTTCAGCAACATGGGCACACATTGATGGAAAAACATACTGGTTAAATACTGCTGATGCCCCACTACCAAGAAGAGAGCACACCAAACGCAACGATTATAATGTTTTGAAAAGAAGAAACATTCACGAAATTACAGCTACGGGCTGGAATCACGAACAGGACAACCAAAAATTGGTAAGAGACGAAAGTGGAAAAGACACAGTCTTAGCTGAAGAAAAAGGACTTGATATTTATACTAAAGTAGATGACAGCAAATGTTTACTGGCTCAGAACTGGTGGAAAAACAACAAAGAACTTTGGGTAAAAGTTAGAAGCAAATGGGAAAAAGTGTATGCAGCTAACAAAACGTTATCGTTACAAAATAAAGTAAACAAAAAATCGCTGTTCTCTGTTTTATTTGATTTAAAACCAACCGCAACACAAGCTGAAGTGGATACTATAATTGATTCTTTTGTAATCAAATAATAAATTAAGAATTACGCTTATACCAAAAATATTGGTCAAAACAATAAATACAATAGTATTATGTGCAATCTAAAAATATTAAACCGAACCTCTAATGGGATTTTACTCTTTTGTCAACATAGAGATATGTATCAATTGTTGTTTAATAATTTGATTTTTGATTTTAATAGCGTTGAATTAACCAGTTTTACCAATTATTTAGATCAGCTGGATGCTGACTATTGGGAAAATGAGTATCAAAATTCTATTTATGAAAAAAGAATCCCTATTCCTTCCTTACAATCTAATTTTTTAATTATGCTCAACAGTAAAGAATTAGAGGAATTGCGTTTTTTAGTAGATGGTATCAATAAATACAAGATTTTAAAACCCGCAGAAATCAATTATCATGTGATTTTAAATTGATTTATTTTTAAGCATAAAAAAGCCGAACTCTTTAATAGTTCGGCTTTTTTAATGTCGCATTTTATTTAAAATTACATTCTTTCCGGAACATCAATTCCTAATAATTGAAAAGCCAATGCAATTGTATCTGCAACTTTTTTAGAAAGCTGTACTCTGAATATCTTTTTATCTAAATCTTCCTCTCCCAAAATAGAAACTGCCTGATAAAAAGAATTGTATTCTTTTACCAAATCATACGTATAATTGGCAATCAAAGCCGGGCTGTGATTTTGCGCTGCATTCTGAATCACTTCAGGAAACAATTCCAATTGTTTCACCAATTCTTTTTCCTTTTCGTGAAGTGAAACTATAGGAGATTGAACTGAAAAGTCAAAATTAGCCTTGCGAATAATCGACTGGATTCTCGCATACGTATATTGAATAAACGAACCTGTATTTCCAGCAAAATCAACTGATTCTGCCGGGTCAAAAAGAATACGTTTTTTAGGATCTACTTTCAAAATATAATATTTCAAAGCACCCATTCCAATAGTTTTGTACAATTTAGCTTTCTCATCGACTGAATAACCGTCCAATTTTCCTAAATCTTCAGCAATTTTTTGGGCAGTATCGGTCATTTCCTGCATCAAATCATCTGCATCAACAACAGTTCCTTCTCTTGATTTCATTTTTCCGGAAGGCAAATCAACCATTCCATAAGACAAATGATAAAGATTTTTAGACCAGTCAAAGCCCAGTTTTTTCAATATCAAAAACAACACTTTGAAGTGATAATCCTGTTCGTTACCCACCGTATAAACCATACCACCAACGTCTGGGAAATCCTTCACACGCTGAATGGCTGTTCCAATATCCTGCGTCATATAAACCGCTGTTCCGTCTGAACGCAACACGATTTTTCTGTCCAGACCTTCGTCAGTCAAATCAATCCAAACTGAACCGTCCGGATCTTTTTCGAAAATGCCTTTTTCCAAACCAATTTGAACTACGTCTTTTCCTAGCAAATAGGTATTGCTTTCGTAGAAATAGCTATCAAAATCAACTCCAAGGTTTTTATAAGTGGTAGCAAAACCATCATAAACCCACTGGTTCATTGTTTTCCAAAGTGTAATCACCTCAGCGTTTCCATTTTCCCAATCCAAAAGCATTTGTTGTGCTTCCAAAATAATTGGTGACTGTTTTTTAGCTTCGTCTTCCGTTTTTCCCTGAGCAATTAATTGGTTAATTTCTTCTTTATACGCTTTATCAAAAGCCACATAATAATTCCCAACTAATTTATCTCCTTTTAATCCTGTTGATTCTGGAGTCTCTCCGTTTCCAAATTTTTTCCAGGCCAGCATAGACTTACAAATGTGAATCCCTCTATCGTTGATGATTTGCGTTTTATATACTTTCTTACCTGAAGCTTTGATGATTTCGGCAACCGAATAACCCAAAAGATTATTACGAACGTGTCCTAAATGCAATGGTTTATTGGTATTTGGTGAAGAATATTCCACCATTATCGCTTTTTCTTCCGGATTTGGAGTAACAAAGCCATACTTAGCATCATTTCTTATTTCATTGAAGAAATTCAGATAGTATTCATCAGAAATAACAATATTCAAAAATCCTGAAACCACATTAAAACGGCTTACTTCAGCTACATTTTCAACTAAATAGTTACCAATTTTGTTTCCTAATTCTATTGGATTGCTTTTGATAACTTTCAATAATGGGAAAATTACCATTGTAATATCACCTTCAAACTCTTTGCGGGTGGTCTGAAATTCAACTTTATCTATATTAACGTCAAATAAAACTTGTACCGCTTCTTTTATAGAAGGTGTAAGAATTTGGATAAGGGTCATTTTATATGGATTTTAAGGCTGCAAATATAGCAATTCCATAAAAAATTGTCGTAATTTTATATGAAATAATATAACCCCGTTAACGTTATTATTTAATGATGGCGTTAAAATAATTTAGATCCCCAATTCCTAAATTATTTCTACATTTTAATGAAAATATAAAACCATTAGGTATTGTATTTCGTTTATGAATCGAACATGAGTCGATTTACTTTTTTTTTACAAAATCCTTTACTATGAAAAACAACCTACTTTTCATATTATCATTCTTTTGGATAGGATCTTTTTCCCAAACTATTAGTGTAGATACCAATACTTATAGTATACCAGAGTTAGTTACTGATGTTTTGGTAAACAGAACCTGTGTCCCTGTAAATAATGTTAGCTGGAGAACTGGATCAAATTTTGGTTCATCCAATGGTATTGGCTATTTTGAAAATACCAATCCAGCTTTTCCATTGACAAGAGGTGTTATTCTTAGTACAGGGAATGTTAGCAGTGCAGTTGGTCCAAACACAAGCCAGCTCAATAATGGAAATACTGCCTGGACCGGCGATTCTGACTTAGAAGCCACACTTTTAGCCGCTGGAATTACAATGAATTCTACCAATGCAACGGTTCTGGAATTTGACTTTGTTCCTTTTTCTTCCAATTTTAATTTCAACTTTATATTTGCTTCAGAAGAATATGGAAATTTTCAATGTAAGTTTTCGGATGCTTTTGCATTCTTGTTGACCAATACTTCAACTGGCGTCACTACCAATCTTGCTGTTGTACCTAATACTGCAACCCCAATTTCTGTAGTTACTATTCGGAATTCATTATACAATTCCTCATGTTCTTCAGAAAACGCAAATTATTTTGGAACTTTTAATGGTGGTTCAAATGCTGCGGGTTCAGCAACTAATTTTAATGGACAAACTGTTTCCATGAGCGCCTCGTCAACTACATTGATCCCCAATACGCCTTACCATATCAAACTTGTTATTGCCGACAGACAGGATAATCAGGCTGATTCTGCTATTTTTTTAGGAGCAAATAGTTTCAATATTGGACAGGATGTTTTAGGCCCGAACCTGACTGTAGCAAGCAATACAGCAATTTGTGAGAATAGCACACACATTCTTACTTCTGGATTAGATACTGCTGTTTATTCTTTTGCATGGACATTTAACGGAAGCCCAATTGGTGGCAATACACCCGATCTAACCGTAAGTCAGGCTGGTACTTACGGACTTACTTACAATATAAGAACTACAAATTGTCCTGTTACAACTGATTTTATAAACATTGAATACTACACACCAATAACAACTCCTAATCCTGTAAATTTATTTCAATGCAATTCAGTACAAACTAATTATGATTTCGATTTGTCTTTTAACACACCTATCGTGAACATACCAGGCACTCAAATAAGTTATCATTCTTCTTTGGCAAATGCAACTTCAAATAGTGCTCCATTACCTAACAATTATTCCATTACCTCAGCCAGTTTGCCTGCTACAATCTGGATACGAATTTTAAACACATCGACAAATTGTGTTATTACGAAAAGCTTTCAATTAGGATTGACACCTCCACCTGTAGCTAATAATCCGGGAACTATCCGTTTATGTGAAACCACTTCAGAATCGAATACTTCTAATTTTAACCTTGCTTCACAAACTCCTACTATTTTAGGAGGCCAGTCTCCAGCCATTTATAATGTTTCTTATTATTCGGATTTAACAGATGCCAGTGCAGGAACAAATCGAATAAACACTTCAATCCCTTTTACTACAGGAAACACAACTTTATTTGCAAGAATACAAACGACAACCGACCCAAGCTGCTTTAATACAACTAGTTTTGATTTGGTGGTAATACCCAGACCAACTTTAGATGAAGCACCTGATCAAAATGTTTGTACCAGTTATACTTTACCGGCACTGGTCAATCCCGGAAATTATTATTCGGCACCCAATAGAGGGCTACCGATATTAAATGCCGGCGATGTAATTTCAACAAATAAAACAATTTATCTTTATAGTGAAACTGGAGGTACTCCAAGTTGTTCCTTTGAAACCAGCTTCGATGTGCGAATTATAACTCCCAATGATGTTGATCCGATAGATGTAAATATTTGTGACAGGTATCGATTACCAACTCCTATTTTTGGACTTCGTTATTTTACATTGCCTGGAGGTCCTGGCGGAGGCGGAAGAGAACTAACCGGAACAACCTTAACTACATCCGGCATATCAACTGTATATACTTATTTTTCATCCACGGATATTGCCAATCCGTGTATTTTAGAAGGACAATTTAATATTACTATCAATACTACTCCAACCATTGTTCCAATTGCCAATGTTTTTGATTGTACTTCTTATAATTTACCTCCCTTAGTAGTTGGAGATTATTATACTTTTGATGCAGCAACAGGAATTTATACACCAGCAGTTTCACCCATAACAACTACAACAAGGCTCTATGTTTTTGCAACAAGCAACGGATGTAGAACTCCAAATACAATATTTACAGTTTATATTAACAGCTTAGGCTTAAGAAATATAAACCAATGCGCCCCTTATAATCTTCCACCAGCTCCAGTTGGCGAATACCGTGATGCTCCAAATGGTGGCGGAAATATAATTGCTCCCGGATTGATTTCGCAAAGTATCACAATATATCCATACGTTCCGGGAGCCGGAACACCTAATTGTACTGATGATGATTTTTTTACAATTACGGTAAATGCTCCCTTTCTGACAACTCCAGTTCCTATCACTACTTGTGCCAGTTTCTTGCTTCCTGTTCAGGCAGAAGGTGGTGACTATTATACCTTGGCCGGAGGACCAACTGTATCCGGAAATGTAAAACTTGTTCCAAATATTGACAGTATAACAAATACTTCAACCATCTATATCTACAAACCATCGGCCACAGTTGTTGGTTGTTATAATGAAAAAACCTGGCTGATTACCATTAATAAAAAACCAGCCATCGATTCACGGGCAAGTATAGAACAATGTGACTCGTATGTTTTAACTCCGTTAGCGAATGGAAACTACTTTGACGACCCGAATGGTTTGAATGCTCTGGCAGCTGGAACTACGATTACGACAAGTAATAGAGTTTATATTTTTGCAGTACATCCTAACGATCCTTCTTGTTTTTCCCAAAACTTTTTTGATATTTCCATAAATGGTGTCGAAGCCGACCCTATTCCTGCACAATTATCGTATTGCGACAGTTTCACTTTCCCACCATTGCCCTCAGCAAATAATTTTTATTATGATGCTCCCGGAGGACCTTTAGGCGGTGGAAATATAATACCTTTTGGTACAACTGTAACACCTGCAACTGTTCTGTCAACCTATTATATTTATTATGAAACAGGTGACAGGCTAAATTGCAGTGATGAAAATCCTTTTAGTCTTATCATCAGATCCAAACCAATTGCTAATGTGGTCAATCCATTAATAAGTTGCGATACATTTGGTGCAAACGATGGTGTTTTTGAATTCGACCTGACCACTTCAGCTATTAGAAACCAGGTTTTAAATGGACAAACTCCCGATACCGATTTTACGCTTACTTATTATACTACTTTGGCTGCAGCCAATGATATAAATGCCATTCCAATTGCTAATCCTGCAAACTATCAAAACGATAATCCATTTACAGACAGCGTTTGGATTCGGATTGCCAATAACAGAATAACAACTGCCTGCTTTGATGTTGTTGAATTGAGATTACTTATAAATCTATTACCTAATCCTCATGTACTTCCGGAATATTTTATTTGCGAAGATTACGAAACGGGGACTTTATTAAACCGGGCAACAATAAATACAGGTTTGTCCATAGCTAATTATTCATTCGTATGGACGCTTGATGGAAATCCGTATGGCGGAAACACTTCTTACATTACAACCAGCCAGCAGGGTAATTATGCCATTACAATAACGAACACAACAACCACTTGTGTCAATACAGTATCTACCAAGGTTACAGAATATGCACCTCATCTCGAAATTATCTATAGTGACGCCTTTCAAAATCCAACCTACATCACAGTAAATGTGTTAGGTGCCGGTTCAGGAAATTATGAATACCAATTGGATGATTTACCTTTTCAGCAAAGTAACCAGTTTACTAATATTGAAGCCGGACAGCATACTGTTACGGTTAGAGACAAAAACGGGCATTGTAATCCTGCTCCTATCAATGCTGAAATAATAAATTATCCAAAATTTTTCACACCAAATGGTGATGGTTATAACGAAACCTGGAACATTCCTCATCTCATTACTTCCAATCCAAATGCTACAATATTCATTTATGACCGTTATGGTAAACTAATTAAGAAAATAACTCCTGTTACAGAGGGATGGAATGGAACGTTGAATGGACAACAATTACCTTCAACCGATTACTGGTTCACGGTAGATTATTCTGAAAAAGGAAACTCAAAAGTTTTTAAATCTCATTTTTCTTTAAAGAGATAACTAAATACAATCTTTTATAAAAAATATGCCTGACAGGTTTTAAAAATCTGTCAGGCATAACTCTTAATTTTACTTTTATCTAATCTACCATTTTATAATTACACAGCCCCAGGTAAATCCACTGCCAAAAGCCGCCAAAACTACTAAATCACCCGATTTAATTTTACCTTGTTCCCAGGCTTCTGTCAAAGCAATTGGGATAGAAGCTGCCGTTGTATTCCCATATCTTTGAACATTACTAAAAACCTGATCATCGGTCAATTTGAATTTATTCTGAATGAATTGGGAAATTCTCAAATTCGCCTGATGTGGAATTAGCATGTCAATATCGGAAACTTCTAAATTATTGGCTTGTAAACCCTCATTTATTACTTCGGCAAAACGAACCACCGCATTTTTGAATACAAATTGCCCGTTCATATAAGGGAAATAACTTTCGTCATTCGGGTCATTATCGGCTATGATGTCACTTACCCAGCGTCCTCCCATTCCAGGCGCTTTCAATACTAATTCCTCTGCATGGATTCCCTCGGAATGCAAATGAGTAGATAAGATTCCTTTGGTCAGATCTTCTTCCCTGCTCAAAATTGCTGCTCCAGCTCCATCACCAAAAATCACCGAAACACTACGACCCCGAGAAGTCATATCCAAGCCTGTGGAATGTACTTCAGAACCAATAACCAAAATATTTTTATACATTCCTGTTTTGATGTATTGATCCGCCACCGAAATTGCATAGACAAAACCCGAACATTGACATCTTACATCCAAAGCGCCAACAGTTTTCAAACCCAAATCCCTTTGTACCAGAACTCCCGGCCCCGGAAAATAATAATCGGGACTTAGTGTAGCAAACACAATAAAATCAATATCCTCTTTATCAATTCCAGAACGCTCGATAGCTATTTTTGCAGCTTTAACACCCATTGTTGTTGTCGTATCTTCTCCTCTGATAATGTGTCTGCGTTCCTGAATTCCGGTTCTTTCCTGAATCCATTCGTCATTGGTATCGATAACCTTAGATAAATCATCATTGGTCACTACATTATCCGGAACATAAAATCCTAATCCTGCTATTTTTGAATGATACATAATTATGCTATTTTTATTAAAATCAGAACACGTTTAAAATCAAGTCTAATATAATCATTATTTAAACAACGTTCATTTTAAAAAACTTACTTTTGAAAATATAATTTAAACCATGTAAGTCATATAAATTTCAAACTTAAATAATCATATATAACTTATATGTTTAACAATAAATGAAAAAATTAATTCCGTTTTTCCTGTTATTCGCTTCTTTAACATATGGTCAAATTTCGGGCTGTACAGATCCACTTTCGAAGAATTTTAATCCAAATGCAACAACAAATGATGGAAGCTGTGTTTATTCCTGTGTAAAAATCAAACCAGAATCTTCATTAAGTTTGAGTGATAGCCTGAAAGAAACATCGGGTTTGATAGCCTGGAATAATTTATTGTGGACACAAAATGACGATCGCGATAAAATCATTTATGGAGTAAATAATTCGGGAATAATTCAAAAGAAAATCACACTCGAAAAGGTAATCAATAATGATTGGGAAGATATCTCACAAGACAACAATTATATTTATATTGGTGATTTCGGAAACAATTCTCAAGGTAATAGAACTGATTTGCATATTCTTCGAATTGAGAAAAACTCTTTTTTACTAAATAATCCTGTCATTGATACTATCTCTTTTTCCTATTCTAATCAAACCCATTTCAGTCCAAAAAAATCCAACACTACCGATTTTGACTGTGAGGCTTTTGTCGTTTCGCAAGACAGCATTTATCTGTTTACCAAGCAATGGAGTCAAAAGAAAACAAGTGTTTATGTTTTGCCAAAAAATCCCGGAATCCACATCGCTCAATTAAAAGACACATTCAACGTAAAAGGACTGATAACTGGTTCAACAATCCTGCCTTCCGAAAAAGGAATCGTTCTTTGTGGCTATACAAAAAAACTAAAGCCTTTTCTCTACTTAATATACGATTGCAAAAACTACAATTTCTCTACGGCAAACCAAAGAAGAATCAAACTTTCTTTACCTTTTCATCAGATAGAAGGAATTACCACTTTTGACGGAAAGCTATTTTATCTAACGAATGAATCTTTCGTTAGAAAACCCATTATCAATACAACTCAACAGATGCATACGTTCGATTTGAGCGCTTATTTGAAAAATTGATTGCTTTATTAAGCAAACTAACAAGTTCTCTGTAACTTTAATAGAAAACATCGGGATATGAAAAAAGAATATTATTTCTCCTTTTAATTATTTCTCTTTTAACAATATACATAAGTGGTTTAAAAAACCATAATCTTATAATATCTATACGAATATCTATAACAAACATAGGTTGATTACTGCTTAAGTTTGATAAGAAAAATTTCTTAAACCAATTATTATGGATATTAATACCATTGGAGTACTTGCTGCTTTATTCACGACTGCAGCTAATATTCCTCAAACCTATATTATTATTCGGGAACAATCTACAGAACATGTTTCTGTGACTACCTACTTTATATTGCTTACTGGTACGCTATTGTGGGTATGCTATGGAATTCTAAAAGAAGATTGGCCGCTTATTCTAACCAATGGTGTTACAAGTATTACCAGTATTATAATTATAATACTGAATTTCTCTTCCAAAAAAATAATTGGCAAAATACACCGTTCTGTCTTACCTGAAAAAATCCAAAAAGAGGCTAAAAAAACAAAAAAATAGTAGATTACTATCTGCTTATAAACAATCTAATATCTGGATTTCAATTCTTCATAAAAAAAGTCTGTAATAAATTATTACAGACTTTTCCAAATCAAACAAATAACAAAATCAAAACTTATAAAACTTTTATCTTCTATTGTTTTTTTTGTAATGTCTGCTTTATAATTATTGTATTTTATACCGAACCCTAATTGGAGTTACTTGCAGCAGGAGCCACAGTTGTTCCATCTGTTTTAAAATTATCTTTTGTAGTAGTTGTAGCACTACTGTCTGTTGCTGTTTCTGAACCATTTACAGGGCTATGTTGTGGAGAATTATTATCATTTCCTCTACAAGAAAATAAAAGTCCACCAAGAATCATCAAGAATGCGATTTTAGTTTTCAAAAGTGTTTTCATAAAAATTATTTTTAATTTGCTAAGTCTTCCAAATGTAATTTTAGATTTAAGAAAAACTGTTACATAATTCCAAATAATACTTATAAAATAAACTACTCATATAAAGTTAACACCTCCATCTACTTCATATTAAAATCTAAAGTAATCTAAATAAATTAGTGTCATTTTTGACATTATAGTATTATCCCTTCAGCGCAACAAATTGTTCTTCTAAATCACAATCTGTTAATAGTCAAAATATAAAAATCAGAACAATAATTTTCAACGTATTGAAATAGTGGTAATTGTATAATCTTCATTAACAATTCTATAAAAGCTTGGCTTATATATAATTTACATTTGGTTCGCTGGAAATTTTAAAATAGAACTCTTTTTAAATGTGATTGAGTAATCATTTTAAACTCCGGCAGCTTCAAGATATTTTTAACTAATAAAATTTTATTAAATGAAAAATTTACAGGATGAAAAACAACGTGATTTGTCAATAAACAAATCAGATGGAACTAACAAGTTCCTGACTACAGATCAGGGTGTACGCATCAATGACGATAACAATTCGCTGAAAGCTGGCGAAAGAGGTCCTTCCCTGCTTGAAGATTTTATCTTAAGAGAAAAAATCACTCATTTTGACCATGAACGTATTCCGGAAAGAATTGTACATGCACGTGGTTCTGGTGCCCATGGTTTCTTTGAAGTAACTAATCCAATACCTGAATTAACAAAAGCAGGATTTTTACAGGAAGCAGGATTAAAAACTCCGGTTTTTGCACGGTTTTCTACAGTAGCTGGTTCAAGAGGTTCTACGGATCTTGCCAGAGATGCCAGAGGATTTGCCGTTAAATTTTATACACAGGAAGGAATTTATGACCTTGTTGCCAATAATATTCCTGTATTTTTTATCCAGGATGCATCTAAATTTCCGGATCTTATTCATGCAGTAAAACCGGAACCTCATAACGAAATGCCACAAGCTGCATCGGCACATGATACCTTTTGGGATTTTATCTCTCTGATGCCTGAATCGATGCACATGGTAATGTGGACAATGTCGGACCGTGCCATTCCAAGAAGCTATCGCATGATGGAAGGATTTGGAGTACACACTTTCAGATTAATCAATGAAGCAGGAGAATCTACTTTTGTAAAATTCCATTTTAAAACTAAATTAGGAACTCATGCAGTAGTATGGGATGAAGCGCAAAAAATTTCAGGAAAGAATCCTGATTTTCACAGAGAAGATTTATGGGAAGCTATCGAGCAGGGGAATTTTCCGGAATGGGAATTAGGTGTGCAAATTATTCCTGCGGCAGATGAACACAAATATGAATTTGATTTGCTCGACCCAACAAAACTCGTTCCCGAAGAATTAGTACCTGTTACTATAGTGGGAAGAATGGTACTTAACAAGAATCCTGACAATTTCTTTGCCGAAACTGAACAGATTGCTTTTCATCCGGGACATGTTGTACCGGGAATTGATTTCTCTAATGATCCTTTGCTTCAGGGCAGATTGTTTTCTTATACCGATACACAACTTTCCAGATTAGGCAGTCCAAACTTTCATGAAATACCAATCAATAGAAGTGTTGCACCAGTACATAACAACCAGCGTGACGGACATATGCGTCAGGAAATTAATAAAGGCCGCGTAAGTTATCACCCAAATTCTCTTGGAGGCGGATGTCCTTATCAGGCTCAAATTAGCGAAGGCGGTTTTTCAAGTTTCAACGAGCGTGTCGATGCACATAAAGTAAGAGAAAGAAGCCATAGCTTTGCCGATCATTTTGGTCAGGCAAGATTATTCTTTAATAGTCAGACTGCAACAGAAAAAAGCCATATTGTAAAAGCATTACGCTTTGAATTGGGTAAAGTGGAAACTACTGCTATCAGAGTGAGAATGTTGGGACTTTTGTCTCAGGTTGATTTACAATTGGCAGAAAAAGTAGCGATTGGCCTGGGGGCTATTGTTCCACCAATTCTTGAAAAACCTTTAAACAAGGGCGTATCACCTGAAAATGAAGAATCCGGAAAGCATGAGCCACGTACAATAGATTCATCCGTTAAATCTTCTGATGCGCTTTCCATGCTTAAAAACCCAACCAATTCATCTACAATCGCTTCCCGAAAAGTAGCTATTATTTGTGCCGATGGTGTTTCTGAAGCTGCGGTAAAGAATATGAAAAATGCACTATTAAAAGAAGATGCCAAAGGTTTTATAATAGCCCCACACCAAGGAACTGTTCTTACCGATTCTGATGGAGCAATTGGAGTTGACTTCAGTTTCCTGACTGCTTCATCCGTTCTTTTTGATGCAGTTTATATTCCACACGGACTAGGCTTTGATGCATTAGCAAAAAATGACGATGTAATGGAATTCCTGAACGATGCCTATAAACATTGTAAAGCTATTGGTGCTGACGGAGAAGCTATAGAATTGATAAATCTAGCACCATTTGCTTTGAAATTAACTAAAAATGATGGAGGTATCGTGTTAAATAGTGATGTGGCATCTGAAGCTTTTGCAAAAAATTTCATAGCTGCCATGGGCAAACATCGTTTTTGGGATCGTGAACCTAACTTATACAATTAATTATCAAAAATAAATAACAATAAAATAACAATATATGAAAAATTCAGAAAAACCTATAGAAAGTAAAGCTACTGCTAAAGACGGAAAAAATAATATCGTAACACCTTCTGCAGATGCTGCTACAGATTTGAGAGCCTTTTTTATTGACAGTCTTAAAGATATTTACTGGGCAGAAAATGCATTGGTTAGTGCCTTACCCAAAATGGCAGCCAATGCTACATCAGGTAGTCTGGCCAGTGCTATTTTAGAGCATCTTGCCATAACAAAAAATCAGGTAGCCAGGTTAGAAAAAGTTTTCGGACTACTGGGAGTAAAAGCAGAAGGAAAAAAATGTGAAGCTTTAGCAGGACTCCTAAAAGAAGGTGACAGTATTCTTGAAGAAACTGAACCTGGAGCTGTACGAGATGCTGGAATTATAGCTGCCTCACAAAAGATTGAGCACTATGAAATTGCAACCTATGGTACTTTAACCGCCTTCGCAAAAACACTTGGTGAAAATGATGCAGCCAAATTATTGACTCAAACTCTGGCGGAAGAAAAAGAAGCCGATTGTTTGCTCAATGACGTAGCATTAAACCTTGTAAATATTGTAGCAGCTGAATAACAATCATAACATTCGCTCTATTAAAAACATCTGTAACTAATCTGATACAGGTGTTTTTTTTTGCATTTATATATAATATTTATAACTATACCCTTATAGTCCTAGAAGTTTATGAAATGAACATACTAAAATGGAAATCATATAAAACATATCTGAAATTATATAAATCTTCTATGACATATAATGCTAAATTTGATAGCATAATATTACCATATCTATAAATAAAATAATTGATTACTAAAAAATGATTCCTTGCCAACACAAGGTTTTTTTTATACTAACCAAACTAAATTAATAATAATATTATTTTAATAATTACTTTACAGTTTAACACTTACTTTACAGAGATACGCCCCCAAGTCTTTGATAAACTAATAAAAACCTACTAATATGAAATATAGGAATATTTTACAAATCGATGATGATTCCGATGACTGTGAATTTTTTGAACAGGCCTTGAGGACAATATCAAATGCAGCATACACATCTATACAAAATCCGGTTGATGCCCTGCGTAAATTAATAAATGAGGAAATAAAACCCGATCTTATTTTTCTAGACATAAATATGCCATTCATGTCAGGAAAAGAAGTCTTAACCGAAATTAAAAAAAGGGAAATAATAAAAAACATCCCTGTGATTTTCTTATCAACATCACCTTTACATGGAGGTGAAACAAAATTTTCCGGAGCAAATGACTATCTTATAAAACCAAACTCTTTTGGTGAATTAAAAACTCTTTTAGGAAGAATATTATAACATAGATATGCCATCAGAAATAGTTAATAAATGCAGCAAAGCAATAGCTGCAAAAGGATGGAATATTGCTTTTGCCGAAAGTGCAACTGCAGGCAGAATGAGTGCAGAATTTTCAATGACAAAAGAGTCTGGAATAATTTTGCGTGGAGGAATTGTATGTTATGAAGTATTTGTCAAGGAACAAATATTAAATGTTCCGCACAATAGTATTGAAAAATTCACACCTGAATCTGCTGAAGTAACCCAACTGCTGGCACAACAAGCATCTAAAATATTCAATACAAATATAACTGTTGCTATTACCGGACTTACAACTTCTGGTGGTAGTGAAAATAAGAAAAAACCAGTAGGTACTATTTTCTTTTACATTATAACACCTGCCAAAAAAATCAGTCATCGTGAAGTCTTCAAAGGTACTCCCGAAAAAATTGTATTGCAGGCAATTGATAAAACGGCTGAGCTTATAATCGAAAGCCTTGTCAGTTTATAAAATGATTAAAAAAAACCTGCAATCATATTTTAAGGACTACAGGTTTTTTAATAAAGTTCAATCAAAATTTATTCTTCATCAGAAGTTGCTTCAAAGTTGATATTGTTATAAGCCACTTCAGTTAAAAGTGTATCAGCTTCTTTTTCTTCTTCTAAAGTTTGTTGCAACAAAGCTAATGCCTCATCTTCACCTAAAGTCTGGGCAAATGCTGCCAATGTACCATAGGTTGCGATTTCGTAATGTTCAAT
Source organism: Bacteroidota bacterium (assembly GCA_040387175.1). Taxonomy (GTDB): domain Bacteria; phylum Bacteroidota; class Bacteroidia; order Flavobacteriales; family Flavobacteriaceae; genus Flavobacterium. Next base: position 96,966 of record JAZKED010000007.1, read on the forward strand.
CTTTTGTGAAGCTGCAATAATTCCGGCATCTCTTACAGGTCCTTCCTGAGTTTCTTCCATAATGCTTTCTCCTTCTTCAATTAGACCTTCCATAGCATCGCATTTTTTTGCTGCTGCTTTTTCGCCAATCAAATCAAATACTTGCTCCAATCGCGTAACCTGTTCCTGAGTAACTGCAAGATGGTCATTGATAGTTGCGATAAGATTCTCTGAAGTAGCGTTTTTAGCCATTTTTGGAAGCGCTTTTGTCAGTGCTTTTTCTGCCCAGTAAATATCTTTTAAAGAATCAACGAATAATTCTCTAAGACCTTCTGCAGCCGAAGATTTTGCTTTTACACTTCCATTTGATTTTGATTGAGTACCGGCACTTTTAGTTTTAGTGCTTCCTGTTTTGCTAGTTGTCGTTTTCATAATATTTTATATTTAAATGAATTAATAATATGCCAAAAATAGATACTTACTAAGACACTCATTTATAAAATTCTCTCTACTAATTATACAATTAGCATATTAAAAAAAAAAACGTAATTAATTTATTTTCAACACATTGTTATTATATAAATGCCTAAGTTAATTCTATAAGTAAAGTTGATAAAGTTCTTATAAATTTGGAAATGGCATTAATTATAATGTCTTTAAATCTTCATTTTAAATATTAATAGTATGATATACTTAATTAACACACCAGAAAATGTAGTTGCTTTTAGGGCAACAGGAGAAATAACCCAGGACGATTATAAAACAGTTGTTGTACCTGCTGTAGAAAAGTTAGTAAATCGTATTAATGAAATCAATTTTTTATTTGTAATAGATACCGAATTCAAAAACTTTACAGCAACAGCCTGGATGGAAGATATGATGATGGGACTTAAAAATCTTGGTAAATGGAACAGGACAGCAATTGTTACCGATTCTGATACTGTGATTTCTTTCACTAATGCATTTAGCTATATCGTGCCGGGAGAATTTCGCGGTTACAAAAAAGAAGCTTTTGATGAAGCTTTAAATTGGGTTCAGGGAAACTAATTAAATCAAAACTTCCAATATCACATAAATACCTGTAAATTATATAATTAGACTTTAATATTATATAAAATATTACCATTTATCCAATCTAAATTTACAATTATAAATTTTTTAAAACTTAACATTATGAATATAGCGCAAAAAGAAAATTACGGTCAGGAAGATTTGTATTTTCAAGATGATATCAATCAGGAGAATGATTTAGATACAGCATTAGATAATTCAATTACTAATGACGAAGAACAAAATATCAATCCAAACTTTAATAATGGGGATGGCTTTGATAATGATATAAATGAAGAAGATCCTTATCCTGACGATAATGAGGAGGATGAAGATGATGATGAATTTGATGATACAGATTCTGAAGATAATATTGATGATGATGAGGACTTTCAGGAAGATGATCTGAATGATCCGGATGGAGATCTGGATGATACTGATCCCATCAATCCAAGCCAGCTTTAATTTTTTATAATTAAAGACTGAAAGACCGCTTGAATTAAGCGGTCTTTTCATTAGATACTATTAATTGGTGAAAAATATCGTCTCAAACTGACTAGTAATGAGTGACTATTTGTTACATAATTCCCACATATTCAATGTAATAAATTTTTCACAATTAAAAACGCTATACCTTTGATAGAACTCTATATAAAAAATAAATTATGATTGCCCCAGATAAAAAAAATCCACCAAAAACAGTTCAGGATTTCCCGGTAGTGGGAATAGGAGCATCTGCCGGAGGATTGGATGCGTTTAAGAAATTACTTTCGGCAATTCCGGAAGATTCTGGAATGGCTTATGTAATCGTACAGCATCTTTCTCCTGATTTTCCAAGTAGTCTTCCCGAAATATTATGCAAACACACACAGCTTCCGGTTCATGAAATTATCCATGATATCAATCTTGCGCCTAATCATATTTATATCATTCCTGAAAACAATACCTTAATCACACAGGATGGTGTTTTAAAACTGAAACAAAGAAGCCGTAACGAAAAACGAAATAATAGTGTTGACATTTTTTTTGAATCTCTTGCCGAGATGTATAAAACTTTTGCCATTGGAGTAATACTTTCAGGCACCGGTTTTGACGGTACATTTGGATTCAAAAGAATTAAGGAAATGGGTGGTGCCACAATTGCACAAGACCCTGAAACCGCTGCATTCAAAGGAATGCCTCAAAGTGCGATTGATTCTGATGTAGTCGATTTTATATTAGCACCGGAAAATATTCCGGCTCAATTAGTAGAAATCAGAAAAAGCTATTCAATTAATTACGCTCATACTGAAGAAGAGCATATTCCCAAGAATGAGGAAGAAATTCTCTTTCAGATTCTTAATCTTATTTTCCTAACAACAGGAAATGATTTTCGCCATTACAAACAACCTACAATAAGAAGACGTATTGCCAGAAGAATGGTAATGGTGCAAAGGCGAAACCTCGAAGATTACTATAATTTTTTAAGAAATGACAAACCTGAACAAGATTACCTGTTCAATGATTTTCTTATTCCCGTAACTTATTTTTTTAGAGATGAGGAAGCTTTTGTAAACCTAACTAACATTGCTTTTCCATTATTGGTCAAAAATGCTACCAATAATACGTTGAGAATCTGGGTAGCCGGATGTGCTACCGGTGAAGAAGCGTATTCATTGGCCATTTGCATTCATGAATATTTATTAAAATCGAATAACAAGGACATTAAGGTTCAAATTTTTGCATCGGATTTATCTGAAAAATGCATTGCAAAAGCCAGAACTGCTCTTTATTCTTATCAGGATATTCAGCAAGTATCTGAAGAAAGACTTCATAATTATTTTACCAAAAGTGAGGGTCAATATCATATCAATAAGGTAATCCGTGATATGTGTGTTTTTGCCGTGCATAATTTCATAAAAGACCCTCCGTTTGCCAAAATCGATTTGATTACCTGTCGTAATGTGCTGATATACTTTAATCCATTTTTACAAAATAAGGTTATAGGCACTTTTCATTATGCACTTAAAGAGAGAGGACTACTCTTTCTTGGAAAATCAGAATCAGTATCTAATTCTCAAAGTTTATTTGAAACTATTGAAAATAATCAAAAGATTTACGTTCGCAAATTTGCTCCAGGCAGATATGAACCCGAACAATTTAAACCTACACAAAACACCATACAGGAAATAATAAAGGCCGGACAAAAAAAAGCACAACAACCTGCCGATTTTATAAAAGTTGCCTCGGAAATCTTATTTTTAAAATACACACCAGTGAGTGTAATAATTGATGAACATCTGGATATTGTACATTCTCACGGAGATACCAGTCCTTTTTTATTACCATCATCCGGAACATCTAACTTCAATATTTTGAAGAGGGTTCGTGAAGGTATTGGTACGGAATTGCAGAATGCCCTTTTAAAGGCAAAAAACGAAAAATTATATATCCATAAAGAAAATATTCAGCCCAAAACCCAGCCTTATCTTATTTCTTTCGAAATTGTTCCGCTTCCGGATAATAACGAACATCTAATGATATTGTTCTACAAAAAAACACAGCCGGAAATGATTCCTGATAAGAAAACAAAAAACAAAAATTCCGAACAGTTACGCATAGAGCAACTAGAGAACGAGTTATTACAAGTGCGACAGTATCTTCAACAGACAGAAGAAGATCAGCAAACTGTCGTCGAAGAATTACAGACTACGAATGAAGAATTATTGAGTACTGGTGTAGAACTTCAGGCACTGAATGAGGAATTGGAAACTTCGTCTAAAGAACTCCAATCCAATAATCAGGAACTGATATGTGTAAATGATGAACTTAAGGATCGTCACGAACAGCTTGTATCCATGCGAAATTATTCGGAATCTATAATCAATACCATTCGGGAACCCTTGTTAATTATTGACAAAGATTTCGTAATTAAAACTGCTAATCCTGCATTCTATAAATACTTTAAAACTACAGAAAGTGAAACTGAAGGACATGCTTTTTTTGAAATAGGAAACTGCCAATGGAATATTCCTGAATTTAAGGAGCAAATTCATAAAATGCTGAACAATAAAAACGCAATCAAAGATTTTAAAGTAGAAACTATTTGTAAAGGAATCGGCAAAAAAATAATGATGGTAAATGCCCATTCTATACTAAACTCCAAGCCTCCAGGTATGATCCTTATTGCATTGGAAGACATTACAGATTTAGTTAACACTAATGAATTATTGACAGTTAAGAATTCAGAATTAGAAAAACACAACGAACAACTGGAATCTTTTACCTCTGCTGCCAGTCATGACTTACAGGAGCCACTCCGTAAAATTCAGATGTTCAGCAAAAGGATTTTTGAGAATGAAAATAATGTAAGTGAAACAGGCAGGCATGATCTGGAACGAGTGCAGATTTTGATATCCAATATGAGCCAGCTTATTAATGACCTTATCAGTTATTCGAGAGCCAATATCCTGGACAAACAATATAAGAAAACCGATATGAACGCACTTTTGAAGAAAACGATTGGTGATTTAAAGGATACTATTAGTGAAAAAAAAGCTATAGTTTCCGTTGCTTCTATACCTCAATTGAAAGTTATACCGCATCAAATCCAGCAGTTATTTACTAACCTGATAACTAATTCCATAAAATATACAAAAGAAGGTATTGTTCCCGAAATAAAAATTGAGAATGAACAACCTTCCGATGAAGAAATTATTGAAATGGGCGGCAATCCGGAAATAAATTATGTGAAGATTAATGTTACTGATAATGGCATTGGTTTTGACAAGGAGTTTGAAACGCGAATTTTCGATCCTTTCTACAGGCTACACAATAAAAGTGAATATAATGGCAACGGACTTGGACTCGCTCTGGTAAAAAAAATAGTGACCAATCATAATAGTTTTATAAAAGCCATCAGTAAGATAAACCTTGGCACAACTATGTCAATTTATATTCCTTTAAGCTGTTGAAATTATTGGATAAAAGTGTCTATAATTTTTTAGTAAAATTAGCTTCAATATGCTGTAAATTATATAATTGTTCATCAATATTTTGTAAATAAATAATACTTAAAATATCCCAAATTTGTTTCATGAATAAATCGGATTATAGCATTCAGTATTATTAATTTAAAAATAAGTTTTATGAAATTTATTGACGGAAAAGACCACGATTATATAGATTATCTGATGAAAATCTTATTGATTGTTGCACCATCAGTATTCGACCTTGATCGTGAAAGCGTGGAAAGAATTATATTTTATATTCTTGGAATAAGTCTGCTTTTATATAGCACACTATCTAATATTAAATTAGGGCTTATTAAGTAATCCAGGAAATCTATTTATTCATCGATATTAGAATTTAACCTCAGTTAATTAGTAATTAACCTCAGCTTGTTTACTTTTAACCTCAGCTTGTTAGTCCTAAAAGCTTAAGATTTGTATAAAAAAGATTTTTAAACAAATATTTCCTGACTGAAACTATCGGGCAGGAAATAGTATTGTTTGAGATAATCAGAGTTATTCTCCGAGACATAATATTTAAAAGTAAATACTACTTATCTACTATTTTAAGTTCTGATTCCATAAACTTTCCTAAAATAATATTTCCCATATCATCTTCCCATTGGGTAATAACATTTTCAATAAGATCAGGTTCAAATCCAACTACTTTCATAATCTGCAAATTGAACTCCTGCTCTACTATATCTCCAATTTTAAATATACCATCATATTGTTCAATATTTTTTGTATTCAATGTATCAGGGTCAAAATCATTTGTTTTCATATCGTCCTATTTTGTTGTTAATTGTATTTATTCAAAATACCATAACACCAAAAATATTTGAATCTGATAGAGTTGAGTTATAATATTACAGACCAAATTTTCAATATAAACACCTGAAAATTATATAATTATACGGATACATTCTATAAAATAATTATTGCCTTACTCTATAGATTTGTCATATATAAATCTAAAAAAAATAGAAATTATGAGTACTTCAAACAACAAAACCAACAGCACTTCAGGTGCAAAAGCATCAGACAAAAAAACAGCTACAAAAGCTAATGATGCAAAAGAAACCAAGCCGGCCAGTACAAAAAAAGAGACTGAAGCAAAAAAACCGGCAAAGAAATAGTTCTTTAATATAGGAACTGTAAACAATGAGAATCGTGGTCTAATCACCGCGATTCTCTATTTAATCAAAGAATAAAACCTGATTTATTCAATCAGGAAATTATAAAAATTCAAAGTAACAGATAGCAAACAGCTGTCTTTTTTTGTTTAGTTCAAAAACCTATCTTTGCGCTGTTTGTTTTTGACTCCTATTAAAAATTAGAGACCCAATTAGAGACTTCTTCTTTTTATAAACACAAAAGCCTTATTTTAAGCGTTACATCACAATGAATTACTTATCAGTCGAAAATATCTCAAAATCTTTTGGAGAACGTACACTTTTTAAAGATATATCCTTCGGAATCAACAAAGACCAGAAAATTGCTTTTATAGCTAAAAACGGTTCCGGAAAAACCACTATAATGAATATCATCAATGGTTTTGACGAACCCGATACCGGGCAGGTTATACTTCGCAAAAGCATTAGAATGGCTTTTCTTTCGCAGGACAACAAATTGCAGGACGAACTTACCATTGAAGAAAGTATTTTCGCTTCGGATAATGAGACTCTGAAAGTAATTCAGGCTTACGAAAAAGCATTGGAAAATCCGGAAGACGAAGAAGCCTACCAAAAAGCTTTTGACGGAATGGATCAACACAATGCCTGGGATTTTGAAACCCAATACAAACAAATTTTGTTTAAATTGAAGTTGGAAGATTTCAAACTGAAAGTAAAGAACCTTTCGGGAGGACAGAAAAAACGTTTGTCACTTGCCATTATTTTGATTAATCGTCCTGATTTATTAATTCTGGATGAGCCTACGAATCACCTGGATTTGGAAATGATCGAATGGTTAGAAAGTTATTTTGCGAAAGAAAACATTACGTTGTTTATGGTAACGCACGACCGTTTCTTTTTGGAACGTGTTTGTAACGAAATCATCGAACTGGACAACGGAAAAATATACCAATACAAAGGAAATTATTCTTATTATTTAGAAAAAAAAGAAGAACGTATCGCTTCCGAAAATTCGAGTGTGGACAAAGCCCAAAACTTGTTCACCAAAGAATTGGAATGGATGCGTCGCCAACCGAAAGCGAGAACTACCAAATCGAAATCGCGTCAGGATGATTTTTATGTGATTAAGGAAAAAGCACAAAGCCGCCGTCGGGAAAACAAAGTCGAACTGGAAATTAATATGGAACGTATGGGAAGCAAGATTATTGAGCTTCACAAGATTTCCAAGAAATTCAAGGACCATGTGATTCTGGATAATTTCAGTTTTGATTTTCAGCGTGGCGAACGCATTGGAATCATCGGAAAAAACGGAACTGGAAAATCGACTTTCCTGAATTTACTGACGGGAACCTTGCCTCTAGATGCCGGAAAAGTAGTTATTGGAGAAACCATAAAAGTGGGTTATTATACCCAAAGTGGAATTAACCCAAAACCGGGTCAGCGTGTAATTGATGTGATCAAGGAATACGGAGAATTTATTCCGTTGACGAAAGGCAGATTGATTTCGGCTTCACAATTATTGGAACGTTTTCTTTTTGACTCGAAAAAACAATACGATTATGTAGAAAAACTGAGCGGTGGCGAGTTGAAACGTTTGTATTTATGTACGGTTTTAATTCAAAATCCCAACTTCCTGATTCTGGATGAGCCTACGAATGATTTGGATATTGTGACTCTGAATGTTCTGGAAAGTTTCCTGATGGATTATCCGGGTTGTTTGCTTGTGGTATCGCACGACCGTTATTTTATGGACAAAATCGTAGATCAGTTATTCGTTTTCAGAGGTCAGGGCGAAATTGAAACTTTTCCAGGAAATTACTCTGATTTCAGATCTTATGAAGACAGTGCCGATGTAGCGCAAAAAGAAGACAACAAAGCCGAAAAGAAAGACTGGAAACAAAACAATCCAACTGGAAACCTAACATTCAACGAGCAAAAAGAATTCCAAAAAATAGAGAAAGAAATCAAGGATTTGGAAAGCAACAAAGCCAAAATAGAACAACTCTTTTCTGACGGAAAAGTAGCTGATGCTGATATTGCGGACAAAGCCAAAGAACTGGAAAACATTATTGCTAAAATTGAGGAGAAAGAAGAACGATGGTTTGAGCTTTCAGCTAAAATAGAAGGATAAAATAGTATTCAGTGTTCAGTCGTTAGCAGTTCAGATATATTAAATAAAAGCCACAATGGAATTAAATTCTGTTGTGGCTTTTGATTTTAAATATAAATCCAATCGAATGATTTTTGAAATAAATATCCTATTTTTGAAAGAAATAAATACTGACGTTTGTCAGACATAGCTACCCAATTTAGGAGTGATAAGTCGGACATCGTCAGACATATATACAAGTTATGCGTCATAATTTCAAACCCGTTTAAAATGAGAAATATAATTATCCTAACTATACTCCTATTTATTTCATGCGAAAAAAAAGAAGGTGAAAATCTAAAAAAAATAGAAGTCGGAATGAAAACTGAAGACGTAGCTGGAACTCCGAATTTTCATAAAATTGATTACAGTTTAAAAGAAAATTATTTTGACAGCTTAGCAAAAAATATTAACCCGAATCGAAAATATCAATATTGGCAATACGTTGCGTATCATCAAAGTTCAAATTCTGAAACATATACAGTTTTAAAAGAAGGAGGAGATTCTTTGCTAAGAAAAAAAATAAATGAAAAGCCAAGACCAAACTATAACTCTGGAATTTTCTTTGGTGGGCATCCAAATTTTCGTTGCAATTATGTTGTGACAATTGATAAAGGCAAAATAAGCAACTTAAAAACCGAAGAAGAATTTCGTGATTTTTTAGGGACAATTGACAATCTTGAAGAAGCAATGCTTTTAGCAAGAACTTATGGCTATATATTAGATGATGATATTAGAGGAAGCCAATACAGAAATTTGCAAAATGGTTTCGAATTGCGTCTTATGAAATGTCATGAATTTCCAATCCGAAAAGAATCTGTTGAAATAAAAATTAGTAAAGATGGATTTATTAAAACAAAAAGTCGTGGAATATATTGCGAAGGTTCAAATTGCCGATGGTAAAGTATTACGTCGCATAACAACAGTTTGGCTCAATAGCTAAATTTATAATAAACAACAATGTTCAATTTTCCGCTGGAAAATCTTATATTAACAAGAAAATAAACGTTTCACGCAGTCGCTACTGCACCAAGCCGCGGGACGTTATACAAAACAAATTTTAACTCCAATGAAAAATAAATCCCTAATCCTTGCCCTACTCCTATTCTGTTTCTGTAACAATTCATTCGCTCAAACACAATTAGAAATGAATGCAACAGCTAATGCGAATTATAAAAAAGCAGATGCCCAGCTGAATAAAGTCTACAAACAACTGATGGCAATTTTGAACAAAACCGAAAAGCCATTATTAATTCAGGCGGAAAAAAACTGGGTGAAATTCCGTGATTCTCATTGCAAATTTGAAGAATCTCAATACGAAGGTGGAAGCATTCAGCCTCTCATCTATTTTAATTGTTTGGAAGTATTAACCAGGAAAAGAATTGCAGAACTTAAAGCGAGTATCAAAGACAGAAATTTATAAAAACTAGACTATTCTTTAGTACAGTTTCAAAAAGCCAACAGTTAAGCTGTTGGCTTTTTTTATGGTTTATGTACGATATGTATAGTTGTTCTATGCGATTCGCATAGTTATTAATATTAAAAATAAAAAAATACAACAGGATCAGCTGCCGTTCTTGCTTTTGTTTTAAAATTTCCTGCTGACCATTTCCTAAAGTCCATTTTTTAACTTTCTTTGTAAGACCAAATCTAAACAATGAAAAAACTTTTACTCGCAGCCATTATTACATTACAAGCCTTTACTTCTTCTGCACAAACTACTACTTATGGCATACAATTTTCTGATGCCATTATCTCCAGACATCCTAATGGAATCAATAGCATGACCAATAAAGGTTGGGAATATTCAAACAGTATTGTCCTTTTAGGAATGGCAAACATATACGACCAGACCAACGACGCTGACTATCTTACTTATATAAAATCCTATATCGACGGATACATCGGTAATGATGGTTCAGGAGTTGTATCTTCATTAGCCCAAAATCTGGATAAGATTCATCCTGGAATGCTGTGTTTGTGGCTGTATGAAAAAACAGGAACTCAAAAATACAAAACCGCTGCCACCACCATCAGAAATTACATTCTTAAAACAGGTGTTGGAGCCTACCCTCGTACTCCTGAAAAAGGGTTTTGGCATAAAAACACTATTGCTTATACCAACGTAATGATGTGTGACGGTATTTATATGGCCTCACCTTTCCTGGCAAAATATGGGTATCTCTTTAACGATGCTACAGCAACCGATGAAGCAGCGTTTCAAACGATGATTCTCTATTCCCATGTTTATGATTCTTCCAATAAATTAGCATATCACGCCTGGAACTATGACAAAACAACATTCGGTTGGTCAAATACGACCACTGGTGTTTCTTCACAAGTATGGTCTCGAGGAATGGGTTGGTACATGATGGCTTTGGTTGATATTTTGGAATATTTACCTACGAATCACGCTCGTTATGCAGAAATGAAAACGGCACTTCAAAACCTATGTGAAGGATTGAAAACATACCAAGACCCAACTACAGGACTTTGGTTTCAGGTAGTTCAAAATCCGGGAGGAGCTGGAAACTGGATCGAAACTTCTGGCAGCGGCATGTTTATTTATGCTATGAAAAAAGCCATTAATAAAGGACTTATTGATTCTGTAACTTACACTCCAGTTGTAAATAACGCCTGGACAGGACTCAAAACCTATGTAGCAAATTATAGTGACAACAAACCTCAAATTACCAGCTTCGCTCCTGCAATGGGAGTTTTGACCACTTATGCTAATTACGCTACAACCATTCCAACAACTTGCCCTGGAAGTGCACATCCTCATGGGTATTGCGCCATTTTAATGGCTAGTGCCTTGATGGAATACAGCTCTTTAGGCACAGCCGATTTTGAAAAGTCGAATAGTATCCGGATTTTCAATACCGAAACTCAATTAAGTATTTCCATTACTGACGAAAAATCAGATTCAACAGTAATTAAGATTTATGATATAAAAGGTGAAAACATTATTTCAACTACTTCAACAGAACAAAATATTAGTATTAATACAGCTTCTTTCTCACAAGGAGTTTACGTATGTGCTATTGAAAGAGCAGGTAAAAAAACCTTTGAGAAGTTTATTAAAAAATAGTTTTCTCAAATTATCGGTCTCCAGATTTTTTTACTAAAAAACTATAAAAACCAACAAAATGTTAATTAAAAAAAATATAGACCCGATAATTTGCCTATGGCGAAAATACAATGTATGTTTGGTAAGAAAATTAACCAAATAAAAATTATGAAAAAATTTATTACACAGTCCTTTGTTGCAATCTTATTTTTAAGCTTTATAGGATGCTCTTCTGATGATTCAGAAAAAAATCCAGATGAAGAAACCCCAACAACTAAAACAGTAATGAAAATTAATAAAGTTACTGTAACTCAAATGCCTTTCACAGATTCTAACGGAGCAGATTGGGATACGGGAAATGGACCAGATATTGAATTCAGTATTAGAGATACTGGGGATATAAGTTATTTAAGAGGACCTTCAACTTTTAACAATGTTATATCTTCGCAGCTGCCATTTGCTTGGACAGGTATGACTTCATTGTCTGTTTCTACTTCTAAAAATATCTTTGTACAATTATTAGAGGATGATGGAGCACCTGCGAAAGAAATCATTGGATTGGTATATTTTACCATATCAGACTATACATCTGGTTCCGGAGCATATCCGGCAACCATAACAAAAACACGAGCTACATTCGACCGAAACACTACAATAAAACTGGATGTAACTTGGGAATAATCAACCATGTTTTTTTAATACCAACCCTGTTCTTAGAAAAAGAGCAGGGTTTTTTATTTAATGCCTAAAATTTACGATTATTACAAAACTAAAAATCGTCTAAAGATTTCTCTTTAGACGATTTTTTTTATGATACTCTATTATACTATTTCTTAAACAATGAATCAGCTCCAATGGTTCCTTCCAAACTATTGATGTATTCAGAAGAACTAGCAGTGGCTAATAATCCTTTTACATTTTGCAAACGGGTATTCAAATCCATTTCGGTAACCAATGCTTTATTATCAGTATTTGAAATAAAACGCTCTAAATAACTAATTTGATTGGTATAAAAACTGATATCTTTTTGTTGTTTCAATTTTAATCGCTCTTTGTACCAGTCGCTATTGATTACATAGTCTCTTTCGAAAAAACTTCTCAATTCAGGGTCGCTCATTTCTTTGCCTTGATAATTGCCGTAGGCCATCATGTGTAATAATATTTTCAATGGTGCTATGGCCGAGTCGATACTTCCATCTTCAAAATAACTCAATGCTACTTTTTGTTGAGCCTCAACAATATTTGCAATACCATCTACATAAGCTTCAATTCCCTGCAATTCCGGTTTCAGCATTTTCTCATTGAAAACCGCATTTGGTTCATCAAACAAACGGTTTAAACATCTTAAAGAGAAAGTACTCGTAATGCGATAGCCTAACCTACTTGCCAAAACTTTTTTACCTTCATATTCGAAATCGTCTATTTTTTCCAGAGAACCATTAGCAATCAAAGCTTTTGGATCGCGGTCTTCAGGAACCAAACGTGCCCAGATTTCCGGTATCAAAAGACTGATATCGTGATCTACTTTATTTTCCCCACCCACATAACCTGCAGCTGTACTAAATGCATTGGATTCGGTTAAAATATGTGATAACAAAGCGTTATTCAAATCGGTTGTTGGAATCAGCATATTAAAAGGGCTTTTTGTCAAAGCACCTTCAGAACCTGCTCCCGTAGTCGAAGGCGATTTACCTGTAAGACTGCAAATAAAATCCATAAACAATTCAGGTGTTTCCTGATAATGAATTGGGTTATAAACTGCCAATGGACGAATACCTGCTTTTTTATCCACAGGATTATTTCTTCTTCCCGGCAATACGGCATTCACCACATTGATAACCGGATCTTCTGATTTTATTTTTCTAAACAAACGAACCCCTACTTCACCTAAATAACTCGCTTCGGTTTCATTAATAAAAATATTAGGTTCTAAATAACGAGGGTTTTTGGTTGGTTCTCCATCTACAATTCGGGTATGTGATGGCAATGAAAAATATTCCTCATCGTTTGGACTATTGACAATACTCAATATCAAATCCTTAACCGGCTGCGTGTATTTATCATAATTGATGGTATCTTCAAAAATCTCGATAGCATCTTTTTTTCTTAACAATTCGTAGTTCGTTAAAAAGACATTGTTGCTTACAATATCAAATTCTGCCCCTTTATCATACCCTCTGATAATCGCTTCGTCAGGTCTTTGGAACAAATGCGCTTCGCAATTGGCTACTACTTTAAAACTCTTGTTTGTATATTCTTCATTTAGGTTTTTAAACTGATTTCTTGGCAAAGTTATAGATGCCGAAATATCGTCTTCCATCTGAATTTTTTGACTGGCTGAGAAATCCGACCTCAATTTATTCAACAACCAGGTTCCTTTTTGATTGAATCCAATACGCACATAGCTTCCAACAACTGGTGTATTGTTGTATTGCAAACCTGTACCGTTTTTGCCATTGATAATTTCAACCGACATACAATCTTTCCAGTTTAAAGTACTATTGTCTTGTCTGTACAATCTTTTCACAAACAATACTAATGATCGAATATGAACCGGAATATTTTTGATGAATTCGTTAAACTCATCACTATTATTTTTGGAAGGTGTCAACAATTTTACCGCTGAACCTAACGTTCGTTTTTTATCTAAAAACGATCTTGATGGCGCTAATGTTGGATCATAATTTTTCCATCTTTTAGAATAATTATATTCAATGATTTCATCTGCTTTTTTGAAATCTTCTTCAATATCTAAAATATTAAAAGCGCTATAGGTAATGGCATTTTGCATCGATTTAGAAATCTCCGATTTACCACCACCCGAAACCGTACAAGGTTTGTGACAAAAAACACCTTCCGGAGCCGTTTTCACAATCCTCCACAAAGCAATAGCATTGTGTTTTTCCAGTTTGAATTTATTCCCCGTTGGGTGAACATAAGTTTTATGTGGAGATAAAATTAATTTTTGTTCCGCATTGTTATAAGTCCAGGTAATGCTATTGGTATTCGTATTAATGTAAGCGTTCTCAGGAATGTAAACTAAGTTTGGATATTTTTTATCGACTGCATAGTTTCCATCTTTCAAATCGATTCGGTCTCCCAGAAAAGATTTTACTTCTTCAAAAGTATATTGTTCTCTAAACTTATCAGAAAAACTAGTTCCATCTACAATGTCACCCATAACACCTCTGGGATAAGCAATCGCTCCTCCGGAATGTTCTTCTTCTACCAAGCCAAATAAATTAGCTGAATAACTGATTTGTGTTTTGATCTCTTTTTTAGAATAACCATAATAATTATCTGCAATAATAGTCACTACAACTCCTCTATCATCTCTGCAGGTTACTTTGAAAGCACCTCCGTTATTATAAAGTTCATTCTCGTCTTTCCAGCACATTCCTTCTCTTCTTTGACGCTCTGTAGCTTGGTCGAAATGAGGCAACCCAATATCCTTTTTCTTCAGCAACTTCAATTGTGGAGCCAGAATAATACAACCTGTGTGACCTGTCCAGTGTTCCGTATCTAAAGCGGCATCATTTTGAGCCAGACCCGGATCACCTGCGTTTCCAAAAATAGATTCGACAAAATCTAAGTTACTCACCAAACTTGCTGGGGCAAAAAAGCGAACTTCCATCGATTTTCTTGAAATAACACCTTTCACTTCAGGACAAACCATTGGTCTAAGCAACATTGAAACCATCAACCTGGCTTTTTCTTCCTGATTAGACGTAAATGGTAATATTTTCAAATCATCCGGTGGACTAAATGCCGAATTCAGAAAATGAGCAAAAGCAATTCTAGGCACTTCTTTTTTGTCTAAAGGCACTGGCAAATTACTTTCCACAATATGAAAAGTTCCTACTGTAGTTCTCTTATCATTGGTTGGATTATTTAAAATCCCTTGCTTAATTCTATAAGAAGTAACATCTTCCCCTTTAAAAGTGCTTCCATTAGGTGGTAAACTCAATTCTCTTGCGTGACCGCTTTGAGTTAAAACCAAAGTATCGTTCGGTAAAGTATAGGATTTATCAAACTTCACGTCTTTCAGATAATCATTTAGAAAATTTTGAATTCTGGTATCTGCAGGTGAAAGATGACTGGACAACAACCTTGACTTTTCACGAAAGCTTTTGATTAAACCATTAGTTAATTCCTGAAATTTCGGATTACAAAATGACTCTCCTAATTTTTCATCATCCTGATAAATAGGCTGCCCTAAGGAGGCTAGCTGAAGATTGATATACTGAACGGTGTCTTTTCTGCTTTGTTTAATTTGCTCTTGAATTACTGTACTCATTGATGAAAAATTAATAAGGATATTTTATTGTTTGGTTATTTTAAGAGAAAAATGAAGAAACTTTGCTCTCTTTACAAAGATGATTAAAATCAACTGATAATTAATCAAAAAAATATCTATTTTTTTAAAGATAAATCATCTTTTTGTTATGTAATAGACATCGATATGTTGTAATAAAAAACAAAACAAATTAATCATTATCAAACTTCAGCATGTAATAATTTCAAGAAATTTTGTAAACAAATCTCTCCATCTTAGCTCTAGATTTGTAATTGTTAAAACAATTTAAATAATTAAAAATAAAAAAAATGGAAAATTTACACAACGCAGACGGGACAAAACGTCCAATCCTTACAGGAATGTTTTCAGATCGTGAAAGCGCAGAAAGAGCTTATAACACCTTGCATGAAAGAGGTTATTCAAAAGATGACATTAATCTGATTATGTCAGATGACACTAAAAAAAGACACTTTTCTTATGAAAATGACCATTCTGATCTAGGTACAAAAGCAGCCGAAACTGCTGGTACAGGTTCAGCAATCGGAGGAACAATTGGAGCTATTGTTGGAGTAATTGCAGCTTTAGGAACAAGTATTGTACTTCCTGGATTAGGATTAGTAATTGCAGGACCAATCGCAGCAGGATTAGCAGGTGCTGGTGCCGGAGGGATTACTGGAGGTTTAATAGGGGCTTTAGTAGGATCTGGTATTCCTGAAGACAGAGCTAAGATTTACGAATCAGGTATTAAAGAAGGAAAAGTAGTTTTAGGAGTTCATCCCCGTACAAATGAAGATGCCGATTACTTCGAAGAAGACTGGAAATCAAATCAGGGAAAAGATATCTATCGTTAGATATTGTCTCATTCCAACAAATAAAAACCACAACAGAATATAATTCTGTTGTGGTTTTCTATTTTAAAAATAATCTAAATATTACCAGGCAATCGGATTGTAATCTTTCAGAAATTTTCCACACCAATGTTTACCCGAATTTATTCCGTCAAACAAAGGATCCATTACACGAGCAGCACCATCAACAATATCCAATGGTGGTTGAAAATCCTGTTCTTCCTGTTTTCTTTTAGCCAATTCTGCAGGATCTTCGTCGGTAACCCAACCCGTATCAACAGCATTCATGAAAATTCCGTCTTTGGCCAAAGTTCCTGCGGCAGTATGCGTCAGCATATTCAAGGCAGCTTTTGCCATATTGGTATGTGGATGACGGTCTTCTTTGAAATCCCGGTAAAACTTCCCTTCCATAGCAGAAACATTGATAATGTGTTTTTTACCTGTATTG
Organism: Bacteroidota bacterium; assembly: GCA_040387175.1. GTDB lineage: Bacteria > Bacteroidota > Bacteroidia > Flavobacteriales > Flavobacteriaceae > Flavobacterium. The sequence continues at coordinate 113,932 of JAZKED010000007.1, forward strand.
TCTTTTTTCATCACTTCCGAAAGACGATTACACAACACAAAAGGTGCCACTGAATTCACCAATTGCACTTCAATCATTTCTGTGGTTTCTATCTGACCTAATTTCAGTCGCCAGCTATTTACTTTTCTCAAATCGACTTGCTGTAAATCGGCATCGAGTTTCCCTTCCGGAAAAACTTCCTGTGCAACCAAAGCATTATCAAAAGAATACGGAATCTGAGATAATTTGGCGGAAGCCCGCAAACCAATTCCGGGTTCAGGACCGTGCCAGGTTACCGGCATATTCTGATTGGAAGAAGCTCCCGAAGTCAATACTTTTAATTCATCCAGGCAATTGGTATGATCCAATAATAATTCCTGTGCTGGTTTTGACAAAGAAGCAATTGGTAGTTCTTCGTTTTCCATCAAATGGGTATAAAAACCCGCAGGACGTCTCACCGTTTGTGCCGCATTATTAATCAGGATATCCAGTCGACCGTATTTTTGCTCTATAAAATTGCAGAAAATCTCCACACTCGGAATATGTCTTAAATCCAATCCATGAATTTTCAGGCGATGTCCCCATTCCATAAAATCCTCTTCCTTAGAAAATCGCAATGCCGAATCTACAGGAAAACGAGTCGTAGCAACAACAGTCGCTCCTCCACGCAACAACATTAACGTAATATGATACCCAATTTTTAGACGCGAACCTGTAATTACTGCAATTTGCCCATTGACATCAGCTGTTTGAAAACGTTTGGCATAATTAAAATCACCACAATCCGAACACATCGTGTCATAAAAATGATGCATCTTGGTAAATTCCGTTTTGCAGACATAACAATTTCTAGGCGTTTCGAGTTCCAATTGTTCTTTATGTACCAAATCGTGTGAAGCCAATAATTTCGGCGCTACAAAAATACTCGCTTCACGAGCCGAACGAATTCCGGTTTCTTTACGAGCCGTTCTGTCTTTCTTTTCCTGTTTGCGTTTGGCTACAGCTTTTCCGTCTTTTTTTCGCTTCGCGAACTCATCACGATCCGGGCGTGAAAATTGACCAGCAGCTTTGATTAAAGCGATTCTTTGGTCTTTTGGAATTTCAAATATTTGATTTGTATCTGTATTTAATTGTGCCAAAACAGCAATACATCGGTCAATTTCTTCCGAACTTATGGTGGTTTTATTTTGTACTTCTTCGTTTACCATTGTATAAAACAGGCATTTTCATTAGCAAAAATACCGAAGGGCAAATATAGTCTTTTTAAGTCTTAACGTTTCAAAGTCAAAAAGTCAAAAGACTCAATAAATACATTCAAAACCTTTCTCACTTTATAACTTTCGGCTTTAAGACTTTGGACTTTGGACGATTATCTTAGTATCTTCGTACCTGTTTTATAAAAACATCTTATGTTATTTCAAATCAAATCCTATCTCAAATTTCTTTGGCACTCCAAAAACGAACACGCAGTGCATTCGCCATTTGTATTCAATTTGATTACCAAATGTTTTTATGACAAGGAATCAAAACCGGACCCAAGCGGGAGCGAACAGGCGAAGCAATATGCTATTTTAAAGGAGTATAGAAATTCACTTTTAGAAAATAAAACCACAATTGAAGTAACTGATTTTGGTGCAGGTTCCAAGGTTTTCAAATCCAATACAAGGCAAATTAGTAAAATTGCAAAAACTGCAGGAATTAGTCCGAAGCGTGCCAAATTATTATTGAGAATTACCAATTATTTTCAGCCAACGACCATTTTAGAAATTGGCACTTCGTTAGGATTAGCTACTTCTGCCCTAGCCTTGGGAAATCAAAAAGCATCTATTGTAACATTAGAAGGATGTCCGGAAACAGCCAATCAATGTCAATTGCAATTGAAAAAATTCAATATCCATAATATAGAAAGTATTGTTACTGAATTTAATAGTTATTTTAAAAACCATCAACCATCAACTACCAACTACCAACTAATTTATTTTGACGGCAACCATTCCAAATTTGCAACTTTAAATTATTTCGAACTTTTATTACCAACTATTACCAATGATTCTGTCTGGATTTTCGATGACATTCATTGGTCGAAAGAAATGGAAGAAGCATGGGAAATTATCAAAAGACATCCGAAAGTAACAGTTACTATTGATACATTTCAATGGGGATTGGTGTTCTTTAGAAAAGAACAACCAAAAGAACATTTTGTGATTCGCACCTAAAAAAAAAATGACAGCCATTACTGACTGTCATTTTCCGAATTAATTACTAACTATTATTTTAATCAATTATTCTTTTGCCTTAGACATTTCTTCAGATTTTGCTCCAATTCTGTTCACTTTTAACATTGGTGCAAATTTCAGTTTTATAGAAGCAATTTTTCCATTATCATCAGAAGATAAGCCTTCGTTTTCAACTGTATTTTTTCTACTGTCTAATCCTTCGTACATCAATTTTACCTCATCATAATCTTCTCTGGAAAAGTCACCTTTATTATCTTTATAAGATTTAAAAAATGCTTCGTAGACACTTAGAATATTATCTTTATTTACCCAGCTAAAACTCATATCATCTCCAATTTTTCCTTCACCAAACAAAGTATTTCTCAATTTTTGCTTAGAACTTAATACTGGATTTGCAGCAGCATTTTCTGCCTCGATTTTAGCTTTTAAAGCTTCATATTTAGCTTTACTTGCATTAATATCTTCCTGTTCTTTAGCATTTTCTTTTAGATTTGCCAAAGCTGTTTCAGCTTCACTAACTCTTAACTGATACGACGCATCAATAGCTTCCCAATTTGTTTTAGCATCTGCAGTAGAAACATTTCCTAAAGAGTCTACATACACTACATATGTTTCAACTGTTTTTTTTGCCTGTTCCTCTTTTTCATCTTTACAAGATGTAAATACCAAAGCAATTAATGCAACTCCTAATAACAACGTACTTCTTTTCATAATTTTGATTTATTAAATTTATTCAACAAAGCTATAGTGGACTACGTCATATTCAATAAAAAACCAAAAATTATACAACTAATTAAATAAATTATGATAAAGTCATAAAAAAACACATAAAATCATACTGGAGACAGCCAAAATCACTCAAGTTTCAAAATTCATTTTTTACATATAAAATGTAACAAAACTTAAAAAAACGGTACTTACCAATAATTCAAAAGTCTTTTGTACTTTTAAACCAAATCTTAAATATCAGGCTGACTTTATTACAGCAGTAAATCTTATATAAAAATGTCAAACCCACTAATAAAAATAACACAAATTAAACGAGATTTTGTACTTGGAAATGAAATCGTTTATGTACTAAAAGGTATTGATTTAGAAATAAAAAAAGGAGAATATGTAGCACTTATGGGACCGTCAGGTTCTGGAAAATCTACCTTAATGAACCTTTTGGGTTGTTTGGACACACCAACTTCCGGCACTTATATCTTAAACGGCAAAGATGTCAGCCAAATGAAAGATGACGAATTAGCCGAAATTAGAAATAAAGAAATAGGTTTTGTTTTTCAAACCTTCAACCTTTTACCAAGAACAACAGCTTTAGACAATGTAGCTTTGCCAATGATTTACGCAGGCTATTCCAGAGCCGAAAGAAAAGTTCGAGCTACAGAAGTTTTGCAACAGGTAAATTTAGCAGACCGAATGGATCATCAACCGAACCAGCTTTCGGGTGGACAAAGACAAAGAGTTGCTATCGCCAGAGCTTTGGTTAATAAGCCTTCCATCATTCTTGCCGATGAACCAACAGGAAATCTGGACAGTAAAACTTCTGTAGAAATAATGAAGCTTTTTGGAGATATTCACGCTCAAGGAAACACTGTAATTTTAGTAACTCACGAAGAAGATATTGCAGAATATGCTCATAGAATTATCCGTTTGCGCGATGGAATGATTGAAAGCGACACTACTAAATAGTTGATTTGTTTAATCGGTTATTCGATTAAACAAATAACCGATTAAACAACAAAAATGAAAGTATACACTAAAACCGGTGACAATGGAACCACAGCACTTTTTGGCGGTACACGAGTTGCCAAAGATCACATTCGCATAGAAAGTTACGGTACAGTTGACGAATTGAATTCCTATATTGGATTAATTCGGGATCAGGAAATCAATTCAAATTATAAAAACATATTGATCGAAATTCAGGATCGATTGTTTACTATTGGTGCTATTCTCGCTACTCCTCCCGAAAAAGAAGTGAAGAAAAACGGAGAATTGCGTTTGCAAAATCTGGGAATCGTAGAAAGTGACATTGAATTACTCGAAAACGAAATTGACAGTATGGAAGAATCGCTTCCGCCAATGACACATTTTGTTTTACCCGGAGGACATTCAACAGTGTCACATTGTCATATTGCCCGCTGTATTTGCCGCCGTGCAGAACGTTTGGCGGTACATTTAGACCACAATGAACCCATTGCGGAAATAGTAATTAAATATTTAAACCGACTTTCTGACTATCTCTTTGTATTGGCACGAAAGTTGTCCGATGATTTGAACGCTGAGGAAGTAAAATGGATTCCGAGAAAATAATAGTCAGCTGCAGTAAAAATAGAATATTTAACACTGTAAGATTAAACACAAAAAAACACGTTCTTAACTTTAACAAAAAATAAACTAAATTTTACTTGTATTATTCAGTAAAAAATTTATTTTTGCACAAAACTAAATAGACAAAAGATGTATTGGACATTAGAATTAGCATCCTACTTAAGTGATGCCCCGTGGCCTGCTAACAAAGATGAACTTATCGACTACGCTATTAGAGCTGGAGCACCATTAGAAGTAGTGGAGAACTTACAGTCTATAGAAGATGAAGGCGAAATATATGAATCGATGGAAGAAATTTGGCCAGACTATCCGACTGATGAAGATTATCTTTGGAATGAGGACGAATATTAAAAAATATCTCAAGAAAAAAGTCTCAACAGAGGCTTTTTTTTTGTTTAAATTTACGCATATTATAAAATAAAATACATACACATTATGAGTTTCATAAATAGCATTATCAAAGCCTTCGTAGGTGATAAATCGCAAAAAGATGTTAAGGCTTTACAACCTTATTTGGCTAAAATTAAAACTTTTGAAAGTAGTCTGGCTGCTTTGTCAAATGACGAGTTAAGAGCAAGAACTACTTTTTTCAAAGAAAAAATAAAACAAGACCGCGCAGAAAAGGATGCGAAAATAGCTTCGCTTCAACTTGAAGCTGAAAAAACGGAAGACATCGACAAACGCGAGGACATTTACTTAGCTATTGATGCTTTAGAAAAAGAAGCTTACGATATTTCAGAAAAAACCCTGATGGAAATTCTTCCTGAAGCGTTTGCTGTAGTGAAAGAAACTGCGAGACGTTTCAAAGAAAACACTCAAATTGAAGTAACTGCCACGGCTAAAGACCGTGAACTTTCAGCTACAAAAAGCTATATCACTATTGATGGTGAAAAATCTATTTGGGCAAATTCATGGAGTGCTGCCGGAAAAGCGATTACCTGGGACATGATTCATTATGATGTCCAATTGATTGGTGGAATGGTTTTACACGAAGGTAAAATTGCCGAAATGCAAACAGGAGAAGGAAAAACATTGGTAGCCACTTTACCTATTTACTTAAATGCTTTGACTGGAAACGGAGTGCATTTGGTAACTGTGAATGATTACCTGGCCAAACGTGATAGTACATGGAAAGCACCTTTATTCGAATTCCATGGTTTAACTGTTGATTGTATCGACAACCACCAGCCAAATTCAGAAGCAAGAAAAAACGCTTACAATGCTGATATTACTTATGGAACAAACAATGAATTTGGTTTCGATTATTTAAGAGATAATATGGCGCATTCGCCAAATGATTTGGTTCAACGCAAGCATAATTATGCTATTATCGATGAAGTCGATTCAGTTTTGATTGATGATGCCCGTACACCTTTGATTATTTCTGGTCCGGTTCCGGAAGGGGATCGTCATGAATTTACAGAGTTGAAACCTAAAATCGAAAACTTAGTCAATCTTCAAAAACAATTGGCTAACGGTTTTTTATCAGAGGCTAAAAAATTAATCAAAGAAGGTAATACCAAAGACGGTGGTTTCTTATTATTGAGAGCGCACAGAAGTTTACCAAGAAACAAAGCTTTGATCAAGTTTTTGAGTGAAGAAGGAATCAAACAATTGCTTCAAAAAACAGAGAACTCCTATATGGAGAATAACAACAAAGAAATGCCAAAAGTAGATGAGGCATTGTATTTTGTAATTGAAGAAAAAAACAATCAGGTAGAATTGACTGATAATGGAATCAAATTCCTTTCAGGCGATACGGACAGCAACTTTTTCGTACTTCCAGATATTGGAACTGAAATTGCTGCTATCGAAAAGAAAAACTTAGAAAAAGACGCTGAAGCAGAAGAAAAAGAAAAATTATTTCAGGATTTCTCTGTAAAAAGTGAGCGTATCCATACCTTGACTCAACTTTTGAAAGCGTATTCTCTTTTCGAAAAAGATGTAGAATATGTAATCATGGACAACAAAATTATGATTGTCGATGAGCAAACAGGTCGTATCATGGATGGTCGTCGCTATTCTGATGGTTTACACCAGGCGATTGAAGCCAAAGAAAACGTAAAAATCGAAGACGCTACCCAAACATTTGCAACTGTAACACTTCAGAATTATTTCAGAATGTACAGCAAATTAGGTGGTATGACCGGAACGGCTGTTACAGAAGCTGGTGAGTTATGGCAAATCTATAAATTGGATGTTGTCGAAATTCCGACCAACAGAGGAATGGCACGTATTGATAAAGAAGATTATATCTATAAAACGACTCGTGAAAAATTCAATGCTGTAATCGAGGATGTAACCGAATTATCGAATGCAGGAAGACCAGTTTTGATTGGAACAACTTCTGTAGAGATTTCGGAATTATTGAGCCGAATGTTAAAAATGCGTGGTGTAACACACAATGTATTGAATGCAAAAATGCACAAGCAAGAAGCGCAAATCGTCGAAGAAGCAGGAAAACCAGGGGTTGTAACTATCGCTACCAATATGGCTGGTCGTGGAACGGATATCAAATTGACTCCAGAAGTAAAAGCAGCTGGAGGATTAGCAATCATTGGCACAGAACGTCACGATTCGCGTCGTGTTGACCGTCAGTTACGTGGTCGTGCTGGTCGTCAGGGAGATCCGGGAAGTTCACAATTTTATGTTTCGCTTGAAGACAACTTAATGCGTTTGTTTGGTTCTGAAAGAGTTGCAAAAGTAATGGACAGAATGGGATTACAGGAAGGCGAAGTGATTCAGCATTCGATGATGACCAAATCTATCGAACGCGCACAGAAAAAAGTAGAAGAAAATAACTTTGGTGTACGTAAACGGTTATTGGAATATGATGACGTTATGAATGCACAACGTGAAGTAGTTTACAAACGTCGTCGTCATGCTTTGTTTGGAGAACGTTTGAAATTAGATATTGCCAATATGTTATACGACACTTGCGATTTAATCGTAACGGATAACAAACCTACAAACGATTTCAAAAACTTTGAATTCGAATTGATTCGTTATTTCTCTATCACTTCTCCTGTTACCGAAAGTGAATTCAGCAGACTGACAGAAATCGAATTAACTGGAAAAGTGTACAAAGCAGCTTTGGCATTTTACACTGAAAAAACAGAACGCAGTGCAAGAGAAGCATTTCCAATCATCAGTAATGTTTATGAAGATAAAAACAACCAATTCGAACGTATTATAGTTCCGTTTACTGATGGAATCAAATCGTTGAATGTGGTTACTGATTTGAAAAAAGCATACGAAACCAACGGAAATCAATTGATTGCTGATTTTGAGAAGAACATCACTTTAGCCATTGTTGATGAAGCCTGGAAAAAACATTTACGTAAAATGGACGAGTTGAAACAATCTGTTCAATTGGCCGTTCACGAACAAAAAGATCCTTTGCTTATCTACAAATTCGAAGCTTTCAATTTGTTTAGCTCTATGCTGAATGGAATTAATAAAGAAGTGATTTCATTCTTGTTCAAAGGTGATTTACCTCAACAAGTAGCAGCTCCGGCAATTCAGGAAGCGAAAGAAGTTCGTCAGAAAGAAGATTATACAACTAGTAAAGACGAAATTGTTTCCAGCGAAAACGCTAATCGCGAAGCTGGACAAACACAACAACGTCAGGTTACAGAAACCATTGTTCGTGATCAGCCAAAAATTAACCGTAATGATACCGTAACTATACAAAATGTAGCCAACGGACAAACTCAGGAAATGAAGTTCAAAAAAGCGGAAAGTTTATTAGCTTCAGGACAATGGGTTGTTGTTAATGAATAAATAGCTTATAATATTTCAGCAGCTGTTTGCTGACTGAATAAATAAAGAGATTCCCCAATTACGAAAGTAGTTGGGGATTTTTTTTAACATTAAAACATAAAACTATCTAAAAAATATTTTACTTTTGCACTTTCAAATTTAAGTTTCTGAAACAGTTTATTGTCATATTCCTTTCGTCTATCCTAATGCTTCCATCTTTTGGAAATATGATTGTTTATACCAAATTCAAAATCAATCAGGATGAAATTGCTCAAACTATTTGTATCCAGAAAAAAATAGTTAACAATAGCTGTAACGGTCGATGTGAACTTTTGAAAAGCTTAAAGAAATTCGAGGATAACGAAAGAAAAATGAGTAACCATCTCAAAGAAAAGACAGAGCTGGTTTACATTTCAACTATTTTAGAAACTCCATCTTCTATTGTAATTCCTGCTATTTCAACTCAAAAAAACTACAGTTCTTTTGATAAAAAACCAATCTCCGTAGTTTTATCCAACTTTCGGCCTCCCGCCTATTTTATATAAATTCTAATATCACTTTTCAATCTTTTTTGAAAGGTATTTTATTGGCATAAAACCAATAAAAACAATTGTTATTACTAGAAATTTATATAAATCAGAAATGAAAAAAATTCTATTAAGTTTCCTATTATTAGGACAATTTACTATTGCACAAAATAAAACCGAAAAAGACACTACCAAATCTGTAGAACTTGAAAATGTTTTTGTTACAGCCAATAGAACCGCTACTTTACGAAAAGAAACTCCTGTAGCCATCAGCAAACTAACAGCAAAAACCATCAACGAAACCAAAGCAACTGCACTTTATGAAATAGTCAATAAAACACCAGGTGTACTGATGGTCAACCTTGGAAATGAACAGCACATGATGGCAATTCGCCAGCCCATGACGACCAATGCTTATTATTTGTATTTGGAAGACGGTCTGCCTATTCGCCCAATGGGAATTTTCAATCACAATGCTTTGTTGGAAATCAATCAGTTCAATATTCAAAATATTGAGGTTGTAAAAGGTCCAGTTTCTTCTCTATATGGACCAGAAGCCGTTGGAGGAGCAATCAATTTAATATCACTAAAACCTTCGGTCAATCCTGAATTTAAGTTTGGAATCCAGGCAGACCAATGGGGCTACAAACGAATTCAGGCAGCTGGTGGAGCAACGATTGGCAAAGTTGGTTTTCATATCGCCGGAATTTCCAGTTTACAGGAAAATGGCTGGATGACTTTTTCAGATTACAACAAAGACAATCTTAACGCAAGAATTGATTACAACATCACCAACAAAACCCGATTAATCAGCAACACCATGTGGGGTAAATACTATTCGGATATGAGTGGCGGAGTAAACGAAAATGATTTTTATAATCGAGACTATAAAAGTACTTCTGACTTTACTTATAGAAAATCGGATGCCTTGCGTACACGATTAACACTAGAACACGATTGGAATACAAACTCTAATAGTTATATTACTGCTTATTTCCGTGACAATAAATTGGGACAAAATCCATCCTATGGAATTCGATGGATAACAGGAAAAACAACAGCAACTGGTGAAATCAACTCTAATAATTTCAAAAGTTACGGAGCTATTGCACAACATACACAAAAAATCAATTTTTTAGACATGAAAATTGTTGGAGGAATCCTGTATGATTACTCTCCCGTTACTTATTGGGCATACAGAACCGACTTAAAAGCCAATTTAAATCCGGGTGGATTAACCGTAAATAATTATGAAGTTATCGCTGAAAGACCTGAAATAAAGTTAGTAGATTATACTGCCGACATTTACAACTCTGCCGAATATGCTCAAATTAGTTTTAACCCTTTTAGCAAATTAATACTAACTGGAGGTGTTCGTTATGACAATATGAAAGTTGATTATAACAATGCGCTAGACAAGTCAACAGGGACAAAAATATATGACAAAGTAACTTTTAAAGCTGGTGCTAATTTTAATCCATTTGAGAATGCTGGATTTTATGGTAATTACGCACAAGGATTTGCTCCTCCTGGAATTACTTCGATTTTCAGAACGAAACCTGGAACTGGAGGTACAACAGGAAAACCAGCTGAGTTTTACTATAATCTGGAACCTGCAACATTTGACAATTACGAAATTGGCGGTTGGATAACAATCTTAAAAAACAAATTACACCTTGATTATGCAGTCTATTACATGGAAGGCAAAAATGAATTATTAAGCATCAAACAACCTGACAACTCTACCGATTATCAATCAGCAGGAGAAACCCGTCACAAAGGAGTAGAATTTGGCTTCAGCTACAAACCATCCCAACAAATCAATTTCAGATTAGGAGGTACTGTTGCCGAACACTCCTATATCAATTTTAAAGTTTCTGATAACCCTACCGATACTTTACAAAATCTGGATGGGAAAGAAATGCCCAATGCTCCAAGATGGTCTGGAAATTCCGAAATCAACTACTACCCGAATTGGTTTCCAAAATTCAGAACTTCGGTGGAATGGCAATCGGTGGGAAGCTATTATCAAGACCAAATCAATACTGTAAAATACGAGGGCTACGATGTTTTCAATTTCAGAGTGGGTTACGAATGGAAAGGAATTGAAATTTACGGAAACATAATCAACATGACCGACAAATTATACGCTTATAATGTATCCAGAGGAAATCTGACCACATCACAGTCAGCTTACTTGGCAGCAGCTCCAAGAACATTTTTGATTGGTTTGCAATATAATTTTTCGTTAAAAAATAAAAAACAATGAGCAACACACCAAAAGAATTCAACTCTTCAAAAAAGAAAGATTCCAAGTTCGTTAAAAAAATAAAACAAAAAATATATACCTGGCATCGTACTATAGGGATTATCACTATAATTCCAGTTATTTTCTGGACCTTATCCGGATTAATGCATCCGTTTATGGCGCATTTTTTTAAACCAACAATTGCCAACGAACGTTTGGAATCAAAACCAATTGACAAATCTCAATTGACACTTTCTATTCAGGAAGTTTTAGAAAAAAATATGATAACGGAATTCAGAAATTTCAGAATTGTTTCTTTTGATAATTCCACATTTTATCAGGTAAAAACAGTCAAAGGAGAACTTTTATATTTCAATAGTCAGAACGCTGTAAAACTGGAAAACGGAGATCAGAAATATGCCGATTGGCTTTCACGCTATTTTCTGGATGACCAAAGTTCCATTAGTAAAACAGATATAGTAACCGAATTTACTTCGCAATACAAATACATCAATCGCTATTTACCTGTTTACAAAGTCACTTTCGATCGCCCTGACAAAATGGAAGTCTATGTTGAAACTTCTTCAGGAAAACTGGCTACTTTTAACCCAAAGTCGAGACAGACTTTCATCTGGTTTTTTGATACTTTTCACAATTGGGCATTTATCGACTGGATTGGTAACAACAGTATTCGTATTGTTGTAATGTTTTTGTTTCTTTCCATTATCTTTTTTTCTGCAGTAAGCGGAATTGTAATTTATGGGCTATTTTGGAAAAAATTCAAGAAAACAGACAGTTTAACTCCTAAAAAAGGATTACGAAAATACCACCGACAAATCGGAATCTGGGTCTCTCTATTTACCTTGACTTTTGCCTTTAGCGGAGCTTATCACGCCACCACAAAATGGGAGCCGTACACTTTAGACCAAATGGTTTACGAACCCGTTTTCAAAACAAAAGACATTCAAACACCAAGTAATGCAATTGCTTTGGACTGGAATCGATTAGAAAATTCAAGTATTATTGCCTTAAATGACAGTATATACTACAGATGTCAATTGGCAATAGCCAAAAGTAAATACGACACACTAAAAACGGACATAAAATCCAAATGGGATAAAAAAGAAAGTCCTAAATCAGAAGTGATTTACATTAATGCAGCAACGAACAAAGCAACACCAAACCTTGATGTAGCATACGCTAAATTTCTGGCTGAATATTTCAATGATACCAGCATAACAGCCGCTTGCTGCGAAATGGATAGCGAAACCGAAAGCAATCCAAGTCTGGAAAGTATTCCTTTATTAGAAACCAAAGTAATTACCGAATTTGAAAGCCGTGAATATGGTTTTGCCAACAAGCGTTTGCCTGTCATCAAATTAGCTTACGACACACCCTACAAAACAACGTATTTCATTGAAACTTCTACATCAAGATTAGCAGCAGTCATCGAAAATAAAGATATAGCTGAGGGGTACTCATTTGCTATATTTCACAAATTCTTGTTTATGGATTGGGCTGGTAAAAACGTACGGGATTTGACAATGGTTTTAACAGCATTAATCATTTTAGTAGTTAGTGTGTTGGGTTTAATCTTATTTTTAAAAAAGAAAGAATAACAACTAAATCACTAAAAGATAATCCTCAACTGTAAAAATAGTTGAGGATTTTTTTTACATTTGGTTTTTAACAATTTATCAAAAAACAAATCCAAATGAAATTAAAAAACTTCGCAATACTCTACGTAATTCTATTATCTACAATAACAGGATTTTGTCAAACTTTTGAAGGTAAAATAACCTATGCAAATTCATTCAAAAGTAAAAATGCCCAAATTAAAGACGAACAACTATCAACAATGCTCGGCTCAACGCAAGAATATTATATAAAAGGTGGTGACTATAAATCAGTAACAAACGGGGCTTTTGCACAATGGCAATTATACATCAACAAAGACAATAAATTCTATAATAAAATGTCTAATTCTGAAACTGTTTTTTGGAATGATACCAGTATTCAGAGTGACGAAGTTTTAAAAGTAGAAGTTAACAAAAACGTCACTGAAATTTTAGGATATAAATGTGATGAAGTTATTTTAACTTGTAAAAGTGGTGTGCAGAAATATTACTTCAACTCCAAACTTTCTGTTGAATCAAAATTATTCTCTAATCATAAATTTGGGAACTGGTATGACTATTTATCCAAATCCAATTCTTTACCATTAAAATCAATAATTGATACTGCTCAATTCACAATGGAAAGCACAGCAACAGAAGTAAAACCAATGAAATTAGATTCAAAAACATTCGAACTTCCAGCTGGAGTTAAAACTGAAAAAAGTCCTTATTAAATAAAATACTAAATACAAACCATAAAAAATCCCCTCAACAAATATTAAAATGTTGAGGGGATTTCTATTTTTAAAGAACTTTTATACTAAAAGAACAAACTTAAGACATAATAAACAAAAGCAGCCAACAATCCTGAAACAGGAATTGTCAATACCCAAGCCCAAAGTAAACTAACCGTCACACCCCAACGAACTGCCGAAACACGTTTCGTCAAACCAACTCCAATAATAGAACCCGTGATAGTATGTGTTGTACTTACTGGTACTTTGAAGTGTTCTGTAAAATAAAGTGTCAAAGCTCCTGCAGTTTCAGCGGCCACACCTTCAAATGAAGATACTTTTGTGATTTTGGAACCCATTGTTTTTACAATTTTCCAGCCTCCACTTAATGTTCCAACAGCAATAGCCGTATAACAAGCCAAAGGAATCCATTCCGGCATTGCCCCTTTTATCCCTTTATCATCATCCGGAAGCACTACTCGCAATAAAGGATCAATAGTCATAATATCCACACCACTGGTTTTGATATACACTGCAACTGCTGCTGCAATAATACCCATTACTTTTTGCGAATCATTTCCTCCATGCCCCAAACTAAATGCCGCAGAAGATAGCAATTGCATTTTTTTCAAGACAGCATCTGCTTTGTGTAAATTCAAACTACTAAATATTAAAGCAAATGTAGAAATAGACAATATGATAAAAGCTACCAAAAACCATTTTATATTGTGCGATTCAAAGACAACACTCCAAAAAACAGAGGATTCAAAACGTGGGTTTTCAATTTCCTCAAAAGGAACCATTTGAGTATAAACGAACCAAACTGACCCAATCATTAATGCAATTGTAAACAGTTTAGGAAGAATACTTTTCTTCGAAGCATTCAACAACCAAATCGAAATCAAATATGAAATTAAGGCTCCTAACAATGGCGCAAGGACTATAAAAGCTATAATAATCATAACTCCTGAAGGCATTCCACCATCTTTACCTGCTTTGTACCAACTTACAATATTATACCAATGTTTGGTGTGTTCTACTCCGTCTTCGATAATAGTGTAATCTGAAAATCCATGTATAGCAATGGCATGAGCAATCGCCGCACCAGCAAAACCTCCAATCAAAGTGTGGGACGAACTCGAAGGAATTCCCTGCCACCAAGTGATTAAATTCCAAATAATAGCTGCAACAACTCCCGCAAGAATTACAACTAAATTAATTTCGCTTGTATCAGCTGTTTTTGCAACTGTATTGGCAACACCCAGACCAAAAACCCAATACGCCAGAAAGTTAAAAAAAGCTGCCCAAATAACAGCCTGAACTGGCGAAAGTACTTTGGTGGCAACTACAGTGGCAATAGCATTCGCTGCATCGTGAAAACCATTGATGTAATCAAAAACTAAAGCCAATACTATAATAACTATAAGTAGAGTAAACATAATTTTAATTGAAAGATTGAAAAATTCCCGAAATTATTACGAATGTTTTACAGAAATAGATTCTAAAACACTAGCTACTCTTTTGCACTTATCAGTTGCTGTTTCTAATACTGATAGTACCTCTTTGTATATAATAATATTTTTTGCATCCGTTTCGTTCTCAAAAAGATCTGCCACAGCTTTATCATAAACATTATCCGATTTACTTTCCAGTTTACTGATTTTAGCACATGCAGAAGTAATGTTTTTCATTTTTTTCAAATCTCTCAACTCCTGAACTGCAATATCAATATGCTGACAAGCTTCAAGATTAATCTCAGTCAATTTTCGGATAGATTTTGTAATCTTACCTACCTGATATAATCTCATTCTGCTGGAAGCACCGTGAAGATTATCTGCAACATAATCAATCGAAGTAATCAGAGCATGAATATCTTCTCTATCGAATGGCGTAATAAAGTTACGGCTCAATTCAAGATTGGTTTGTCGTGTGATATCCTCTCCTCTTTGCTCTAATTCATCTATTTTTTGGAACAAAACATCTCTTTCTTTAGAAGGGAGATTAACAGCTTCGTGTAGGATAGAAGCCAATTGAACCAGGTTTGCCGATGCTTCCTCAAAAAGTGGAAAGAATTTTTTGTCTTTAGGGACTAAGAATTGAAAAATACTATTTATTGACATTTTTATTTATTTTTAAGACCACAAAATTACGGCTTTATTTTAAGCCAATGTTAAGCAATTGTTAACAAATCGTTTTTCAGTTTCAAAACTGACTGAAAAATACACATCCTAACTTAATATATATTCAGTCTAAAATAGTGTTTCATAAAATATTAGAAAAAACACTATAAATACTTTTGTAGTTTTATAAAAAACTGTACTTTTGAAAAATCAAAATGGTAAATAACAGCAACACATATCAATCTTCGATAACAACTCAAATTTGGGTTGCTTCTGCTGTAATTACTACCACTGCTACTACAATCACTACTACCCTTTAGGGGTATATTTCATTACATATAATCCAATTTATTTTTACTTTTTTCTGAAAGAAGAAAGTTCATAGGCACGTGAAAAACATTTGCATTTTTAAATAAAAACAACAAAATGAAGGTATTAAAATTTGGCGGAACTTCTGTAGCCAATGCACAAAATATAAAACTCGTTTTAGATATAGTTCTCAATAAAGCTAAACAAGACAAACTAATAGTAGTAGTTTCAGCTTTTACAAAAGTAACCGATTTATTAATTCTTGCCTCTCAAAAAGCAGCATCCAATGACGAAAGTTTCAAAGATGTCGTAGCCGAAATCGAGAAAAAACATTTAGATGCTATCAAAGAACTGATTCCTGTAAGTGAGCAAAGCAGTTCATTGAGCCACATCAAAAGAATCATCAACCACCTTGAAACTTTATTGGACGGTTGTTTCCTTCTTGGCGAATTATCTCCAAGAACTTCTGATACTATCTTAAGTTTTGGCGAATTGTTATCTTCTTATATCATTGCTGAAGCTTTCAAACAGCATGACAAAAATAACGGATACAAAGACAGCCGTGAATTGATAAAAACCAACAACAACTACGGAAAAGCTGTAGTAAATTTTGACATTACCAATTCGTTAATAGCTGATTATTTTGCTTCGAATACTTCACAAATTGTAGTAATGCCAGGTTTCATCGCTTCTACAGACGATGCAATTGGTACTACTTTGGGTCGTGGTGGTTCAGATTATACTGCTGCCATTATCGCAGGTGCTTTGAATGCAACAGAATTAGAAATCTGGACTGACGTTAACGGCATGTTCACTGCCAATCCAAAAATCGTAAAACAAGCACAGCCTATTGCTACTATTTCGTATCAGGAAGCTATGGAATTGTCACATTTTGGTGCTAAAGTATTGTATCCACCAACTATTCAGCCTGTTTTAAGAAAGAATATTCCAATTCTGATCAAAAACACTTTCGAACCAGAAGCGGAAGGAACACTGATTTCTATTAAAGAAGATACTCCAAACTCTAATCCTGTAAAAGGAATTAGCCATATAGATAATATTAGTTTGATTACACTTGAAGGTCCGGGAATGATTGGTGTTGCCGGTTCATCCAAAAGACTTTTCGAAGTATTGTCACACGAACAAATCAACGTAATCTTTATTACTCAGGCTTCGTCAGAGCATTCTATTTGTATTGGAATCTTAAATTCGGATGCTGAAAAAGCAGAAAATGCTATTAATAAAGCTTTCGCTAATGAAATTGCTCAAAACAAAATCGATCCTTGTATCGTTGAAACTGACCTTTGCATCATTGCTTTGGTAGGGGAAAACATGAAAAACCATCAAGGTCTGAGCGGTAGAATGTTCAGTACTTTAGGTAAAAATAACGTTAACATCCGTGCAATTGCACAAGGTGCTTCGGAAAGAAATATTTCGGCGGTTATCAACGAAAGAGATGTGAAGAAAGCATTGAACACGCTGCACGAAAACTTCTTCGAAGAAAATACCAGGCAATTGAACTTGTTCGTGATGGGAGTTGGAAATGTGGGTGAAAAATTCATTGAACAAATCAGCCAGCAAAAGAAATTCTTAAAAGAAAATCTAAAAATAAACCTGAGAGTTGTGGCAGTGTCCAATTCCAGAAAAATGTATTTCGACGAAGACGGAATTCAATTGAAAGAATGGCAATCGCTTTTGGAAAATGGAGAAACTGCCAACAAGGAAACTTTTATTGCAAAAGTAAAATCATTGAATTTACGTAATAGTATTTTTGTTGATATTACAGCCAATCAGGAAGTTTCTGAAACCTATGAGCAATATCTGAAACAAAATGTTGCCGTAGTTACCTGCAACAAAATTGCCTGCTCATCAGCTTATGATAATTACAAAAAACTAAAAAATCTTTCCCGTCAATACAATGCGCCTTTCTTGTTTGAAACCAATGTTGGCGCAGGTTTGCCAATTATTGATACTTTGAAACACTTGATTGCTTCAGGTGATAAAGTGAACAAAATACAAGCGGTTCTGTCAGGAAGTCTGAACTTTATTTTCAACAATTTCGACGAAAACAATTCTTTCCACGATGTGGTAAAAGAAGCGGGAGTTCAAGGATTTACAGAGCCAGACCCAAAAATTGACTTGAGCGGAGTTGACGTCGCCAGAAAAATTTTGATTTTGATTCGTGAAAGCGGTTACCAATTCGATATCGAAGATATTGCGAACAAATCTTTTTTGCCGGCAGAATGTCTGGCAACAACCAACAACGAAGATTTTTTCAAATCATTAATAAAAAATGCAGCACATTTCGAGAATTTATTAGCGGAAGCCAAAGCAAAAGATTCCCGTTTGAAATACGTTGCGACTTTCGAAAACGGAAAAGCAAGCGTTGGATTGGAATTCATCCCGAAAGAAAGTCCTTTCTATAATTTGGAAGGAAAAGATAATATTGTACAATTTTACACAGACCGTTATATCGACCAGCCTTTATTGATAAAAGGTGCCGGTGCCGGTGCTGCAGTTACAGCTTCAGGAATTTTTGCCGATGTAATCCGAATTGGAAATATATAATTAGTTGACCGTTATTCGTTGATGATTGACAGACAAAATCCACCATCAACCGACAACCAACAACCAACAACAAAATTTATGAATGAAATAAAAATATTTTGTCCTGCAACTATAGCCAATCTTTCCTGTGGATTTGATGTCCTGGGACTTTGTTTAGCTACTCAAGGTGACGAAATGATTATTCGCAAATCGGATGTAAAAGGTGTCCGTATTACAAAAATTGTAGGTGCAGATTTGCCATTGGAAACCGAAAACAATGTTTCTGGTGTAGCTGCTTTAGCCATGCTGGAAGAAGTAGAAACAGAATTTGGTTTTGAAATCGAAATCTATAAACACATCAAAGCGGGAAGTGGAATCGGAAGCAGTGCTGCCAGTTCTGCGGGAGCTGTTTTTGGAATCAACGAATTGCTAGGTCGTCCTTTTACCCGAAAAGAATTAGTAAAATTTGCGATGCAAGGCGAAAAATTAGCTAGTGGAAATGCCCACGCTGATAACGTTGCTCCTTGCCTTTTGGGTGGTTTTACTTTGGTAAGAAGTTCAAATCCTTTGGATATTATCAAAATTGACAGTCCATCTGAATTGTATGCAACTGTGGTTCATCCTCAAATTGAGTTGAAAACTTCGGATGCGCGTTCGGTATTGAAACAAACTGTTTCCTTAAAAAGCGCCATTACCCAATGGGGAAATGTGGGCGGGTTAGTAGCCGGATTATACACCAATGATTACGAATTAATTGGCCGTTCGCTTCACGATGAAATCATCGAGCCCGTTCGCAGTATGCTGATACCTGGTTTTGATTTAATCAAAAAAGCTGCTTATGAAAACGGAGCTTTAGGTTCAGGAATTTCTGGTTCGGGCCCTTCTATTTTTGCGCTAAGCAAAGGAAAGGAAACCGCTGAGAAAATTGCTAAAGCGATGAGTGCCGTATATGACGAAATCAATTTGCCTTATGAAATTCACGTTTCTAAAGTAAACCCGGAAGGTGTAAGTATACTATAACTAAAAGATAGATAATGAAAAAACTAGTACTTTTATTTTTGCTTTTTTCTCTTCCTGCTGTTCATGCGCAACAAAATGATAACTCTCTTGTTGGCAAATGGGTCGGTGAAGATAAAAGCAAGGTTGTTGTTGTAGAATTTTCGGAAAATAAAACAGCAACAGTATTATTGATGGGCAACCCAATACCTATCAATGAATACAAAGTAGATGATTCAAAAAATCCAATTTGGGTAGATTTTATAATAAGCAATAGTGGTCAAACGATGACTTTATTCGGATTAGTCGAATTTATTGATCCAAAGACCATAAAATGGGAAGTGTTCCCAATGGGTAGCGAACGTCAGACCACATTCACTCTCAAAAAAGACAGCAGTACAACTATATTAACCAAACGATAATTTACTTCAATAACATAGTAAATCAAATAGCATACAATCCAAATGAAATACTACAGTTTAAATAAAAACGCACCAAAAGTTTCTTTTCAGGAAGCGGTAATACAGGGATTAGCAACCGATAAAGGATTGTATTTCCCGGAATCTGTTACTCCATTGTCTCCAGAATTTTTCGAGAATATCGAAAATTTAAGCAATGCCGAAATCGCTTTCGAAGCTATTCAGCAATTTGTAGGCGAAGAAATCCCAACCGAAACGTTGAAACAAATCATAGACGAAACCTTGTGTTTTGAATTTCCAACAGAAAAAGTAGAGGCAGCTATTTATGCTTTGGAATTGTATCACGGACCAACTATGGCGTTCAAAGACGTGGGAGCGCGTTTTATGTCACGCTGTCTGGGTTATTTCAACAAGGATAAAAAAGACAACAAAAACACGGTTCTTGTAGCGACTTCCGGCGATACAGGAGGTGCTGTGGCAAGTGGTTTTCTAGGTGTTAAAGGTGTAGACGTTGTGATTTTATATCCTTCCGGAAAAGTGAGCGATATTCAGGAAAGACAATTGACTACATTAGGACAAAATATCAAAGCGCTTGAAATTGACGGTGTTTTTGACGATTGTCAGGATATGGTAAAAAAAGCATTTTTGGACGAAAGTCTGTCGCACCACAACTTAACTTCGGCTAACTCAATTAATATTGCACGTTGGTTGCCACAAATGTTTTACTTTTTCTTTGCTTACAAGCAATTGAAATCACAAAACAGACCTTTGGTATTTTCTTGTCCAAGCGGTAATTTTGGAAATATCTGTGCTGGGATTATGGCTAAAAAATTAGGTTTGCCAATCGAACATTTCGTAGCTTCTACGAATGTAAATGATACTGTACCTAGATTTTTAGTAAAGGGAGATTACGATCCAAAACCGTCTAAAGCGACTATTTCAAATGCAATGGACGTTGGAAATCCAAGTAATTTTATTCGTATTCAGGAATTGTACAACAACGATTTGACAGCCTTCAAAAAAGATTTCTCTTCATACGCTTATACCGATGAAGAAACTTTGGAAGCGATGAAATTAATTTACAAAACTGATGGTTACATCGCAGAACCTCACGGTGCTGTTGGTTATTTAGGTTTGAAAAAAGAATTGAAAAACTACCCTAATGCAATTGGTATTTTCTTAGAAACAGCGCATCCTATTAAATTCCTTGATGTAGTAGAACCCGCTTTGAATATTCAATTGCCTATTCCAACACAAATTGAAAGCGTATTAAACAAAGAAAAAGTAAGTACAAAAATAAAAACCTACGAAGAGTTGAAAGCATTTTTGGGATAATACTAAATTCCAACTTAAATAATAAACCGCAAATTCACAAATGATAAATCTGTGAACTTGCGGTTTATTTTATTATGATGTTGTCGATTTAATACAACTTATAAAAAATTACAATGGCTTAATGATTACATCAGAATTATCATTATTAGATAGTATTTGATACTTATATTTTTTTCCAAGAGAATCCTGTATCGAAATAGTAAAATCGGGATCCTTAATATTATCCCCTTTCCCTTTTATATTCAACACTGATTCATTAGAATAATTGCCACTAAAATTTGGAATTTGTACAGGAATTACTGAATTCTCAACACTCCATAAAACATCATCCTGATTACTTTTTACCGCAATTAATTTTGATGAAATCCCTAAATTACTAATTCTAAAAGTCAACTCAGTAAATTTATGACCAAGCTCTGATGAACCTGCTTTTTCAATTTTAAGAATAGGTCTCCCTAATGCAATTACATTTATTATAAAATAATTTTTATTGTCTTTTAATAATTTAAAGCCAAAACCTTCTGGATTATTAACTTGATAATTTTCAATTTTTAACCTTTCATCAGCTGTAATTATTGCTTTCAATAAATCTTTTCTATTTACATGAAAAGTATCCAGTTCATTTAAAAAATACTTGTCTTTATTTCTAATAATTACTTCCTCATCTGGTTGATTATAAACATTAGAATCAATCTTATTGAAATATATCTTATCTCCAATTATATTACTAACCTTTAATATATACTGTCCAGAATCGTTAGAGCTATAATGATGAATTATTATAATATCTCCAATTACAAGATTTGAGATATCCTGTTTATTCTGATTTATTTTTTGTTCATAAACCTGCAGTTTATAGTTTTCTTTTTGATGTTTATCATAAAAATTTACTCCAAAATAAAGTATTACAAAGAAAATTATCATTGTAAAAAAATAACCCAGATATTTATTTCCCGAAACACCTACTCGCTTTTCCTGAAACACCTCAGTCGCAGACCAGTTATCATGCAAATTATAACCAAACAAAAAGGTAACAGGATTAAGTGGAATATTGCGATAAAAAGTTCTTAGGAAAACTTCTTTTAAATTTGTTGGTTCACCAACAGAATCCATCACTCTTGTTTCAGTTAAAAACTTCGCAGGGCTTGATTTAAAAACTAACTCAAAAAATAAATAATAAACAAATCTGAATAGTAGTAAATACGAAAAAGCAATAAGATCTTTAGATGAATCATTTTCAAAATGATGCGCCATCGAATCATTATTTAATACAGTACTATCCATCTCTAAATAAATAGTTACTAAACTTTTGACTGCATTAAATAGCGATGCGTAAACAATGAACCATATCAGAGTATCAATCAAATAATTAAAAAAACGTTGTTCTTTTGTTGCAACAACATATATTTTTGAAACATGTTCTCCATATATTTTTTCAGAAAAATCCAGTTCCCGATCAGAATTTAAGTATTTGATAATTCTAAAGGAAACAACAATTATCAAAATCTGGAATGCGTAGTATAAAATGGAATGAAACAAATTAAAATTACTATCCAATTCAGGATGCAGAGCTCTAAATTTGGCAGAAAGATAAGAGCTATAAATCCAAAAGGGAATAAATACCAGTTTTGAAATCAAAATCACTGAGTACATAAATCGCAAAAGTCTTGTCTCTCTGTATTTTGAAACCAAATAAACAATAATACCAACAATAAAAACCAGATAAAAAAAGAAGTCTATGATTCCAAAATCATGAAAATAGTCTCTTAATAATTCCGATTTACGAAAAGGAAGAATAGACAAAAATGGTATTACATCACGGTATTTAAATGAATATAGAAAAACACTCAACATTCCTAAAAAAGATAATACAGAAGAAATAATTACAATTGCTTTTTTCATATAGAAGTTTTTTTTTACAAAACTAACTAAAATACTGTTAACTGTGTTATCCGGCAGAAAATCTGTTGCACTATAATAAACTTATAGAAATTATGCAGTTAAAAAAATATTTATGCCAATCTAAATAGTCATAGAGGATTAAAAATAAATAACTTACTTTTCTACTACAAAACCAATTCATCAAACAAGCGCTGCGTGGTTTCTTCCAAATCGGCACACAAACCGGTGTGCGGCCTGGAAGTTTGTATTGCCGAACTTCTAATAGCTGTAAGCCAGCGAAAACGCGATGGAATATCAAACTCGCCAATAGGCCCGCCTGCTTTGCCTCCATGAGCAATTTTTTGAAAAGAAGACAAATTCAATTCGAGCTGTTCCAAATCAAAATCTTCTGAGAATAACAATAATTTTGCTTCATTGACTGAGTAGAGCATTTTTATAAATTTTGCTTTTTTGCAAAACAGAATAATGCCTACATTCAGGAATTCTTCCCGTTCTACCCTAGGTACAACGCGAATAACGGCATACTCATATAAGTTTTTCTCTTGCATTTTGGGCTTCATTTATAAAAATTTGGGAATGATTCAATCTGGTCCATAAAAACTGAAAGTAAACTGCTCTGATTTCCTCCGGAGTTTCATCGGTGTCTTCCCAATGCAGCCAGTCTTCCGGAATATAATTGACAATATCCTGTACTATTTCTTTGGTCAGGAGCTTTTTAAAAGCAATATCTGTTGCTGTCAATTCACTCGCTTGTGGTAATAAAACGTGATCCTTTATCAAAGCAAAAGGACTCTGAGCGTGCTTTTCCCAACTCGACCAGGAATGGTGAAAATAAAGACAGGCTCCGTGATCAATCAGCCACAATTCTTTATGCCAGATCAGCATATTGGTATTTCTAAACGTACGGTCAACATTAGTAATAAAAGCATCCAGCCAAACGATTTGTGAGGCTAATTCTGGAGATAATTGGGTAACTACGGGATCAAAAGTAATCGCTCCCGACAAAAAATGCAACGCTAGATTGAGTCCCTGACTGCCTTGCAGTAAATCCTGAATTTCTTCGTCACCTTCACTTCGTCCAAAAGCTTCATCCAGATTGGCAAATACCAATTCGGGCATTTTCAAACCTAAAACCCGGGCAATTTCTCCACCTACTAATTCGGCGATTAAGGCTTTCACGCCGTGACCTGCTCCTCTAAATTTCAAAACATATTTAAAATCATCATCTGCTTCTGCTAAAGCCGGCAACGAACCACCTTCCCGCAATGGCGAAATGTAGCGCGTGACATTTACAGTTCTTAATTCAAGTGGTTTTTTCATAGTGTAATTTTATGAACTACAAACTTACAAATTCTAAAACTTTATACCTCTTAACAATTAAAGCTTTAAATAATTTGTAAGAAAAAGAATTAAATCAAAACAATAATATTTTAACTTGCATACTTCATCCCACACCTTTGTCAAAGTTTCAAACTTTGACAAAGGTTAATTTGAAAGATAAAAGCTTTAAACATTAAAAAATGAATATTAGAAATGAAATTTTAGAACCTGACACTTACTACCACATTTATAATAGAGGTATAAACGGCGAGAAAATATTTGATACTAAAGAAAACTATTTATTCTTTCTAAAAAAAATTACGGCTTATGTAAGTCCCGTTTGTGAAGTATATGCGTATTGTTTGATGCCTAATCATTTCCATTTTTTAATAAGAGTGAAGTCTGAAAACGAGATTGAAACCTTTGTCAAAGTTTTGAACTTTGACAAAGGCAGCAAGCAAGAAAAAGGATTACATTCTTTTGACTCAGTAGTAAGCAAACAAATTGGTAAGTTTATTAGTAGTTACAGTCAAGCTTACAACAAAAATACCAATAGACATGGAGCTTTGCTAGAATCTCCATTCAAAAGAAAACGGATTGTAACTGAAGAATATTTAAGGAACTTAATTATTTACATTCATTTAAATACAACGGATTTAAAACAAAATTTTGAGACCTATCCGTTTTCTTCTTTTCCGTCAATTTTATCCAATGCTAAAACGAATTTAATGCGAGAGGAAGCAATTACGCTTTTTGGAGATTTAGAAAACTTTATTTATTCTCACCACCATCCTCCAAAGTTTGATTTTGAATTCTAAACTTGTTCCCTGTTGGAAAACTTTGTCAAAGTTTGAAACTTTGACAAAGTTATAGCTAAATCTATTCACTCTTCGAATCCTTGGAAACCTTTGTCAAAGTTCTAAACTTTGACAAAGGTGTGTGGTTACCTTAAATATTTTTCTAACTAACTTAATACGATCTTTTCGGAGAATTTATTTTAACAATCATCTCTTGAGCTCGTTGGAAACCTTTGTCAAAGTTCGAAACTTTGACAAAGGTGTTGCTACCCACATATCATTCTTCCAGACTCAAATAGGCTCTCCCGATATTCGCAATAACATCCGAAGCGAGGAAAGACTGATAGCCTGTTTCGGGCAGAGCGATGTCAGCGGTTAGTCCGTGGAGGTAAACACCGAGGATGGCGGCATCAATGGGTTCGTAGGATTGTGCTAATAAACTCGTAATCATTCCTGTGAGGACATCGCCGGTTCCGGCTGTTGCCAATGCCGCGTTTCCTGTGGTGTTTTCGTAAATGATATCGCCGTCAATGATTTTGGTTGGTGCGCCTTTCATTACGATGATGAGCTGATGCAGTTTGGAAAAAGCGATGGTCTTTTCGAGTTTCTCGGTATCGGAATTCCATTTTCCTATGAGGCGTTCTAGTTCTTTTTGGTGTGGGGTGAGAATAGCTTTATTGGGTAACAATGAAAGCCATTCTGGGTTTTGAGATAAAATATTCAGCGCATCAGCATCGATGACTAAAGGCGTTTTGTCATTGGTCAGGAATTCGTGAAAAGCATTTTGGGTTTCGGGTGCCAAACCCAATCCGGGACCAATCCCGATGGCTTGGGGTGTGAAATCGAAGTCTATTTTAGAAAGGTGTTTTTCCTGAACATCCGTTAAAACCATTACTTCGGGAATGGCGGTTTGAATAATTTCGTAACCGCATCGTGGAACAAACACCGTAACCAAACCACAACCCGTTTTCAAGCAGGCTTTAGAAGACAGCGCCATCGCTCCTATTTTGCCATAACTGCCACCAATTAACAAGGCATGACCCTGACTCCCTTTATGCGTATGCTGCTCAATGGGTTTATAGCGTTTTAGGATTGCTGCCCGGTCTATTGGAATGGGAGATTTCATTGGATTTCGTTTGCTTAAAATTACGAAAATTAAATGAGTGGGTGTTTGGAGGGATTTATTTTTGGGTTTATTTAGGTTTTTGTAAGTGAAATCATTAGGTTTGATTGACTATTGCAAAAAAACTTAATAATGAAAAAAATTAGCCTTCATAATTTCAAACATACACTTAGAGATATTCATATAAATAGTGAAAATAGAAAATTATGTTTCATTATGGGCTCTGGAACAAGTTATAAAAGTGGAATACCTACTGGTGGACAATTAGCTACAGAATGGTTTGAAGAAATAGAAGAAAGATATTCTACAGAGGAATTGAAGCAATGGATTGAAGAAGAAAAATTAAATAAAAAAGACCTCGCTGCTCATTATGGATCAATTTATCGAAAGCGATTTGAAAATGATAAAACTTCTGGTTATGAGTTTTTAGTTCAGGCGATGAAATCAGCAAAACCTACATTTGGTCATATTGTACTTGCTCAAATATTAACTAAAGCCCCTGGTAACTGTGTTCTTACTACTAATTTTGACAGCTTAATTGAATCCTCTATTTATCAATATACTGATAAAACACCTCTAGTTTGTGGACATGAATCATTGAGTGGTTATGCTAGACCATCAAATATTCATCCATTAATTATAAAAATCCATCGGGATCTTTTATTATCTCCTAAGAGTGATCCAGATGAAATCAATACACTTGATGATGGCTGGAATGAACCTTTAGATAATATATTCAGTAGCCACATTCCCATCGTAATTGGTTATGGTGGTAATGACGGCAGCTTAATGGCTTATTTTGAAAAAATGAATAAACCTAGTAATTTTTTCTGGTGTGGTCATAAAAAAACTAAACCTTCTGCACGCATTATAAAATTAATGGAACAAATGGACGGTAGTTATATTGAAATTGGTGGATTTGACGAAATGATGCAGGAATTACTTTGGGTTTTTGATGAAATTAAACCTATAAAAGAAGAATTAGAGGATATAACAAAAAGCAGAATTGAAGCTATGAATACGCAATTAAATGATATGATTATTGAATATAAAACTATTGATTCTCCTGAAGTAAAGCTTAAGAAAGAAATTTCTGCATTTGAATATTCTAGAATGGCTGAAAATGAGCCAGATTATGAAAAGCGAGATGCTATTTATCTCGAAGCCTTAGATAAATTTCCCAAAACTGCATGGCTTTGGAGGGCTTACACCTATTTTTTACAATTTGTTAAAAAAGATTATACTGATTTAGAAGATTATTACCTTAAAGCATTAACTATTAATCCTGAAGATGGTGATACAATTGGAAATTATGCTATATACTTAGAGACAATAAAAAAAGATTATGTGAATGCAGAAAAAAATTACATAAAATCCTTAACTATTGATCCTAAATCAGCTAACAAATATGGAAACTATGCAGTTTTTTTGAAGGAAATAAAAAAAGATTATGTTAATGCAAAAAAATATTATCTTGAAGCCTTATCAATTGAGCCTGAAAATGCAAACACTCATAGAAATTATGCGAATTTTATGAACAAAATAAAAGACTATGTAAATGCGGAAAAACACTATCTCAAAGCTCTATCTATAAAGCCTGAAAATGCATTCAATAATGAAAACTACGCTATTTTCTTAACTTATACAAAGAAGGATTATGAAAATGCAGGAAAATATTATTTAAATGCATTATCTCTAGATTCTGAAGACTCAAATATCAATGGGAATTATGCAGTTTTTTTGATGAATACTAAAAAAGATTATGAAACTGCAGAAAAACATTATTTAAAGGCATTATCAATTGATTCTGAAAATGCAAATATCAATGGAAATTATGCCAACTTTCTATTAATCCGAAATAGAAAAGATGAAGCTACAAATTATTTAGAAAAAGCATTTATTCTTAACAAGAATGAAAAAAATGATTTATTAATTGAGTTATGGTTTTATAAATATGCTCATTATTTTGAATCGCTTGAAGAATCTGAAAAAATAATTGAAGAATTATTAAAAGATGGAATTCAGTCTATTAATTGGGATTTAGATCAAAACATTGAAGTTGCAATAGAGAATAATCATCCTAATCCTGAAAAATTAAAAGAATTTGCTGAAAGAATCACAAAGCTAGAAGTTTAAAGATATCTGGCCTACTAGCACTGGCAACAAGTTTGATGGAACCTGTACCTCGCAATACTGAATGCAGCAAAAAGCATCTCAAAACTATAAGTCTCCTACCTAAATCATAGGAGCTCCAACCTAAATCATAGGAGGACATACTAAAAGTATAGGAGCTCCAACCTAAATCATAGGAGGACCTATTAAAAGTATAGGAGAACCTATCAAATCTATAGGAACACCTACCAAATTCATAGGCGAGCCTACCAAAAACTATGGCGCGCCTATCAAAATCATAGGCGATGCCTACAAAAACCATAGGCACGCCTACCAAATTCGTAGGCGAGCCTATTAAAATCAAAGGCGATGCCTTCAAAAAGTATAGGCGCGCCTATCAAAATCGTAGGCGACGCCTAACAAAATTAAAGGCGAGCCTACGAAATCGAGAGGCGAGCCCTAATATTAATATGGCGAAGCAAAATGTCTTTCAAAAAACCATTAGTTTCGTTAAGCCCATTTCCTAGCCCCGATAGTAGTGGAAAGCCCGGAGCAAAAAAAGTAAAAGTTTCCTGTTCTAAAAAAGCGACCAACGGAAGCTCTTTTTAGGACTTTGGAAACTTTACTTTTTTTGTGAGGACTTGCAACGGATAGCGGGAAATAGCTCCTGAAAACCCTTTGCCACTCCATAAAAAATCGATAATTTAGCGGCTTCAAATTTTATTAGAATCCACCATGAAAAATACTGCGCTGACGCACATACACGAGAGTTTGGGAGCCAAAATGCTTCCGTTTGCCGGATACAATATGCCTATTTTATACGAAGGCGTGAATGCTGAACACGAAGTGGTTCGTAATGCTGTGGGTGTTTTTGATGTGTCGCACATGGGCGAATTCCTGTTGACGGGACCTAATGCTTTGGCGTTGATTCAGAAAGTGACTTCGAATGATGCTTCGACTTTGACTATTGGCAGAGCGCAATATTCGTGTTTACCGAACAACGACGGCGGTATTGTGGATGATTTATTGGTGTATAAAATGAAAGACGAGCAGTATTTACTGGTTGTAAATGCTTCGAATATAGATAAAGATTGGGATTGGATTTCGGCTCAGAATGATTTGGGTGTGGATATGAAAAACCTTTCGGATGAGTATTCTTTGTTGGCGATTCAGGGTCCAAAAGCTGTGGAAGCTATGCAAAGCCTGACTTCGGTTGATTTATCAGCGATTGAATACTATCACTTTGAAGTGGGTGATTTTGCAGGAATCGAACACGTGATTATCTCGGCAACGGGTTATACGGGTTCGGGAGGTTTTGAGATTTACTGCAAGAATAGCGAAGTAGAACAGGTTTGGAACAAAGTTTTTGAAGCGGGTGCTGCCTTTGGAATCAAACCAATTGGTTTGGCTGCTCGTGATACTTTGCGTTTGGAAATGGGTTTCTGTTTGTACGGAAACGACATCAACGACACGACTTCCCCACTCGAAGCGGGATTGGGTTGGATTACCAAATTCAATAAAGAATTTACGAATTCCGATAACCTGAAAAAGCAAAAAGAAGCGGGTGTTTCCAAAAAACTGGTGGCTTTCGAAATGCAGGAACGGGCCGTGCCAAGACAGCATTACGATATTGTGGATGCTTCGGGAACTGTCATTGGCGAAGTAACTTCGGGAACGATGTCGCCATCGATGAATGTGGGTATTGGAATGGGTTATGTAACTACCGAAAACAGCGCTGTTGGCAGCGATATTTTTATCAGAATCAGAAAAAATGATGTTCCGGCTAAAGTGGTGAAATTACCATTTTACAAGAAATAAGCGTACCTATTTTGTAGCAATAAAGGTTGTACCACAAATTCATAAATTATTTATTCGCATTTGATGTGTTTAATTTGTGAATTTGCGGTAATTTTATTTTAAATTGCAGTAAGAAACTCGCAAATGAAGAAAATTTTACTCATACTATTGCTGACAACATTTTCTCTATTAGGTCAAAATAGTGATAAAACGTGTGAAATACTCTCAAAAATAAACGGTATAATCCAACAACAGCATTACAGTCCCAAACCTATAGACGACAGCCTGTCAGTATATGTTTTTGATACCTTTATCGATGGTCTGGATGGCAACCGAAACCTGTTTACCAAAGTCGAATACGACAGTCTCTGCAAGCACAGACTTTTACTGGACAATTACATTCTGGAAAACAATTGCTCTTTTATGGAGAAAATTGTTTCCGGTTATAAATTAGCTCTGGAAAGAAAGAAAAAAACACTCGAAAAGATTCAAAACGAGGTCTTTGATTATAATTCCAAAGACACCGTTAAATTTTCCCGAAAACACTTCGATTTTGATCTGGAAGATTCCGATTTTGAAAGAATCTGGAAGAAGAGAGCCCGTTATGACATTCTGGAAGACATTTCTAAAATGAGTACCAATATGGATTCACTTGCTCCTCATTTTTCAAAACTCGAAAAGATTGCTAAACCTAAAATATTTCAGGCCTATTTATGCAAATTAAATAGCGTCCTGAACAATCCCAAAGGATTAGCGTATGACCTTCAGGATAGCTTCCTGAATATTTTCTGTGCCTATTTCGATCCGCATACCAATTACTTTTCATTTGACTCCAAGACTAGTTTTATGTCCGGTTTATCCACCAGCGGTTTGTCGTTGGGACTGAATGTAACTGTGAATGAAAAAGAGGAAATTGTGGTTTTGAATATCGTTCCCGGCGGACCTGCAGACAAGACGAAACAAATTGAAAAAGACGATATTATTTTAAAGGTTTCGAATAAAAAAGGCGAAGAATATTTGGTTTCCTGTGCCCCATTGGAAAAAATAGGAGAATTAATTTTCTCTGATTCCAATAAGGAAATTGAACTGACCATTCAAAAGAAAAACGGAAATATTCTTGCAATCCTGATCAAGAAACAAGTAATGAAGGCCACATCCAATGCTGTCTACAGTTTTGTTGCTGAGAAAGAAACCAAAATTGGCTACATCAATATTCCTAATTTTTATTCAGACTTTGACGGATTCAGTCCTCACGGTTGTGCAGAAGATGTTGCCAAAGAAATTGCCAAACTAAAACAAGACAACATTAAGGGACTGGTTATAGACCTTCAGGACAATGGTGGTGGCTCTATGGATGAAGCAGGAAAACTCGTTGGAATGTTTATTGATTATGGTCTTGTTTCGGTTTTGGCTGACAATAAAAACAGAAATACTTTCCTAAAAGATTACAATCATGGTATTGATTATAATGGTCCAATCGTGATTTTGATTAACGGGAACTCAGCATCAGCAAGTGAGTTTTTTGCCTCAGCTTTACAGGATTACCACCGTGCGATTATTGTAGGAAGCAAATCATTAGGAAAAGCTACTATGCAGACTATTATTCCTTTAGACAGAAATCAGCAGGATTTTGTGAAATTAACCGTTCAGAAATTCTATCGGATTACCGGTGACAGCAATCAAATAAAAGGAGTCATTCCGGATATTTCATTTCCAATGTTATACGACAGCATTATTCATCGTGAGATGGGCTATAAGACAGCTTTGAAATATGATAAAATCAATACCAGAATAAGATTTGATCCGTTTCCTGTGAATATTGAGAAAGAAATAGAATTGAGTAACATCAGAGTCAGAAACAACCCTCGTTTCAATGAAATTCTTTTGGCTAATCAGGAAGTAAATGCACTTTACAGCGAGAACAAAAAACCGCTTCGAATTGCTTTCAAAGATATATTTACTGATGTTCATGAAATTGATGGCTTATATAAAAGAGTAAAAAAAATTACGACAACTGAAAACAGCTGTACCATCACTAATAATTCCTATGATTTAGCAAAAATGAAATCGGATGCTTTTCTGCAGGAAACTAACAGTTATAAAATTAAGGAACTGAAAACCAATCCTTATCTGGAAGAAGCCATTGCGATACTAAATGACTTCAATACTTTGAAAAAAAAGGAGTAAAAAACAATCTGCCAATTGATTGAAAAAACATTTGAAAAAATAACTAATAACTGTATTTTTGCAGTTCAAAATTAATAATTAGAAATGGGAAGAGCGTTTGAGTTCAGAAAAGGTAGAAAAATGAAACGTTGGTCAGCAATGGCTAAAGCATTTACCAGAATTGGGAAAGATATTGTAATGGCCGTTAAAGAAGGCGGACCAAATCCAGAGGCTAACTCCAGATTAAGAGCCGTTATCCAAAACTCCAAGGCAGTTAATATGCCAAAAGAAAATGTGGAACGCGCCATCAAAAAAGCAACCGATAAAGATACAGCCAACTATAAAGAAGTTTTATTTGAAGGGTATGCTCCTCATGGAATTGCCATTTTGGTTGAAACTGCTACTGATAATAATAACAGGACTGTCGCAAATGTCCGCAGCTATTTTAACAAATGTAACGGAACTTTAGGGACGCAAGGTTCTGTTGAATTTATGTTTGATCATACCTGCAACTTCAGAATTCCGGCAGCTGGACTGGATCCGGAAGAATTAGAATTGGAATTAATCGATTTTGGTGCCGAAGAGGTTTTTGAAGACGAAGACGGAATCCTGATTTACGCTCCTTTTGGCAGTTTTGGAACTATTCAGAAAGAATTAGAAAACAGAGGCCTGGAAATTCTTTCTTCCGGTTTTGAAAGAATCCCCCAAATTACCAAAAAACTAACTGAAGCTGAAGCAGCTGACGTTGAAAAATTAATCGAAAAAATAGAAGAGGATGATGACGTGATGAACGTTTATCATACTATGGAAGAAGCTTAAAAAAAATAATTCTCATAATAAAAAACTCCAGCCTAAGGCTGGAGTTTTTTATTATTATCTAGTTTCAAAATCTACAATAGAATCTTAAAGGTGAATTCCCTCTAGAAATTTTCTAAACTAAAACTTCCATCAGTAATAGCAAATGTCTCTCCTCCTTGAGTTCCTGAAAAACTAAAAGTTCCTTCTATTCTTTCGCTAGTCAATTTTGTAATTTTAATTGTTCCAGATGTAGCATTAGCGTTATTAAATTCTGTATTAAAAGAAAAGTTTCCTTGATAGGTAGTTGTAAGTTCAGATAAATTATACACTACTGGGTGGCTACCTTTTGTAAAATCATTTGGCAACCATAAAGAGATACTTTTATAAGTATCACCCATTCCACTAGCGCCTCTTATAAGTGTAGCTTCAGATATTATCAACTCCGGTTCATATTTATAAACAACTCCATTGTATTTAAATTTAATAAAATCTTCTGTTGGTGTTTGTTCATTATCATTAGAACTATCACTACTACATGAAGAAGAAATTACAGTTGTAAATACAACAACTGCTATAAGTGCAATTTTTTTAAAGATTTTCATTTGATATATTTTTTTTTAAATTATTAAGAAACAAATTAAAGACTAATATTATAAATATAATATTTTTATTAATTATTTTTTTACATCATAAAAATTTTAACAATAAAAAAGTCCATTCATTTGAATGGACTTTTTTTATTGTTAAAGTACAATATGCTTAATGCTTTTCTATTTTATAAATTCAATTTTCTGAACTTCTTCTTCGTTAATACTGTCAAAGAAACCTTGTTCGTTCATCCAGACATCACTAAATACTTTGCTCATATAACGAGAACCGTGATCAGGGAAAATAGCAATTACGTTACTATTTTTATCGAACTCTCCTTCTTCTGCATATTGTTTAATTGCCTGAAGAACTGCTCCTGAAGTATAACCTACAAATAAACCTTCTCTTCGTGTTAATTCTCTTGTAGAGTGCGCACTTTCTTCATCGGTAACCTTCATAAATCTGTCGATAACGTCAAAATCCGTAGCTGATGGAATTAAGTTTTTACCTAACCCTTCAATTCGGTATGGATAGATTTCGTTGTTATCAAATTCTTTTGTTTCGTGGAATTTTTTCAAAACTGAACCAAAAGCATCAACACCTAAAACTCTAATATTTGGATTTTGCTCTTTCAGGAATTTTGCAGTTCCGGAAATAGTTCCACCCGTTCCGCTACAAGCGATAAGATGCGTGATTTGACCATTGGTCTGTTCCCAAATTTCCGGTCCTGTAGTATTATAGTGTGCATCAATATTCAACTGATTGAAATATTGATTGATATAAACTGATCCTTTTGTTTCTTCGTGTAATCTTTTGGCAACACTGTAATAAGAACGTTCATCATCTGCAGAAACGTGTGCCGGACAAACATATACTTTTGCTCCCAAACTGCGAAGCATATCAATTTTATCTTTGGAAGATTTTGAACTAACAGCCAAAATACAGTTGTAACCCTTAATAATACTTACCATTGCCAAGCTAAAACCAGTATTGCCTGAAGTAGTCTCTATAATTGTGTCTCCTGGAGAAAGAATACCTCTTTTTTCAGCTTCTTCAATTATAAACAACGCAATCCTATCTTTAGTTGAATGACCTGGGTTAAAAGCTTCTACTTTTGCGTAAAAATTTCCTTCTAACTCTTCGGTAACTTTATTCAGCTTAATAAGAGGTGTGTTTCCTATTAATTCTAAAACATTATTATAAGCGTTAATTTCTTTTTTCATAAAAAATAGTTAATCAAGGACACTTTTTAGTTTAACCTATAATCCTTGCAAATCTAACAAAAATTTTTCTAATTACTTTTCAATTTCTTCTAAATCTAGTAAAAAACTGAATTCCTTCGCCAATTCCTTAATGGCTTCAAACCGTCCCGAAGCACCTCCGTGACCTGCATCCATATTGGTATCCAGAAACAAAACAGAATCATCTGTTTTCATTGATCTTATTTTAGCAACCCATTTAGCTGGTTCCCAGTATTGTACTTGCGAGTCATGTAAACCCGTTGATACATACATATTTGGATAATTTTGTTTTTTCAAATTATCATAAGGGGAATAGGAAGCCATATACTTATAATACTTCTTAACGTTTGGATTTCCCCATTCGTCATACT
Source organism: Bacteroidota bacterium (assembly GCA_040387175.1). Lineage (GTDB taxonomy): Bacteria > Bacteroidota > Bacteroidia > Flavobacteriales > Flavobacteriaceae > Flavobacterium. The sequence continues at coordinate 149,310 of JAZKED010000007.1, forward strand.
CCCCAGTCGTTAATGGTATCGTTTCATCCAGCATTGTAGTCATTACATCTACAAAAGGAACCTGAGCAATAACTCCGTTATATAATTCGGGAGCCATATTTATAATTGCCCCCATCAATAATCCACCGGCTGAACCACCTTCGGCATATAAATGCTCTGGTGAGGTATATTTTTGTTCAATGACAAATTTGGAACAATCAATAAAATCGGTAAACGTATTTTTCTTTTTTAATAATTTTCCATCTTCATACCATTGCCTTCCTAAATCTTCACCTCCGCGAATGTGGGCTATTGCGAAAATAAATCCTCTATCCAATAATGTTAATCGCGTAGAAGAAAATGTTGCATCCATCGAATGTCCGTAAGAACCATAAGCATAAAGCAATAATGGATTAGCGCCATTTTTCTTCATCCCTTTTTTGTAAACCATAGAAATAGGCACTTTCGTCCCATCTTCTGAAGTCGCCCAAATTCGTTCTTCAAGATAGTTCTTTTTATCGAATTTTCCACCTAAAACCTGCTGTTCTTTTTTAATTTCTTTGGTTTTTGTCTTCATATTGAAATCAATAACAGAAGACGGAGTCGTCATCGATTGATAGGAATAGCGTAAAACATCGGTATTAAAATCAACATTTGTAGAAGTATAGGCAGTATAAGTTTCGCTTTCAAAAGGCAAATAATACTCCCCTTTTCCGCTCCATGGCATAATTCTAATTTTATTCAACCCATTAGAACGTTCTTCAACAACAAGAAAATCCCTGAAAATTTCAATATCTTCCAACAAAACATCCTCACGATGCGGAATAAGTTCTGCCCAGTTTTCTTTAGCTGTAGCGGTTTCCAAAGTTTTCATCAGCTTGAAATTCGTCGCATCATCTTTATTGGTCATAATGTAAAAACTATCACCATAATGATTGATACTGTATTCTAATCCTCGAACCCTTTTCTGAAACATCCTGAACTTCCCGTCTGGATTATCCGCTTCTAATATTTGGTATTCTGTTGTTAAGGTACTTCCCGACTCTATCGCCAGGTATTTTCTTGATTTTGATTTAGCAACCTCAACGTTATAAGTTTCATCTTTTTCAAAATAAACCAAAACATCATCTGTTTGATTTGTCCCTAATTTATGTTTGAAAATTTTATCCGATCGCAAGGTTACCTCATCCTGACTGGAGTAAAAAATGGTTTTATTATCATTTGCCCAAACTGCATTTCCGGATACCTTCTCAATTTTATCAGAAAGAATTTTGTCTGTTTCCAGGTTTTTTACCTGAATATCATAAATTCGTCGCCCAACAACATCAATACTAAAAACTGCCAGTTTATTATCCGGACTAACACTCAAACCTCCCAATTGAAAATAAGGATGCCCTTTTGCCATTTTATTGCAATCGAACATAATTTCTTCTTTTGCCGAAAGACTGTCTTTTTTTCTGGAATAAATAGGATAATCTTTGCCAGTTTCAAAGCGGGTGATATAGTAATAACCGTTGTATAAATAAGGAACTGATTCGTCGTCTTCCTTAATTCTGCTCTTCATTTCCTCAAACAATTCCTTTTGAAATGCCTTGGTATGAGCGGTCATTTTTTTGTAGTAGGTATTCTCTTTATCCAGATAATCAATAACTTCCGGATTTTCTCTGTCATTCAGCCAAAAATAATTATCAATTCTCTCGTCACCAAATTTTTCTAATTTTTGAGGAATTATTTTGGCAACTGGTGGTTGTAGTTTTTTTGGCATATTTTAAATTTCAAATTGGCATTATGGATTACAAAAATAAGATAAAGGAATCTTAGAAAGCATCAATATTTCGTTAAAAGTTTGTAAAATATCCACATTCAAATCGTATTTTTGCCATATAAATAATTAAAAAACACGATAATGGATTTAATGGGAATGATGGGTAAATTAAAAGAAACCCAAAGAAAAATAGAAGAAACTAAATTACGTTTGGATTCGGTTTTAATTGATGAACAAAGCAATGACGGAGCATTAAAAGTAACTTTCACAGCCAACGGAAAATTAAAATCTATCTTAATTGACGATTCTTTATTGGAAGACAAAGAACAATTAGAAGATTATTTGATTGTAACTTTAAACAAAGCGATTGAAAAAGCAGCAAAAGTAAACCAAGCCGAATTGGATGCTGTTGCCAAAGTCGATATGCCAATGATTCCAGGAATGGATGAAATGTTTAAATAATACTAAATGAAAAATCCAATAAACTGGCATAAAAAACACATTGAAGAATCTGGATATGGAAGCCGATTAGCAGATACTGTAGCGAAAGGTATGGGGTCATGGAAGTTCATCATTATTCAAACAGCCTTTGTGTTTTTTTGGATGGGTTTAAATCTTATTGGCTATTTTTATCATTGGGATGCCTATCCGTTTATTTTGCTCAATCTTGTTTTCTCTACTCAGGCTGCTTATGCTGCACCTATCATTATGATGTCGCAAAACAGGCAAAGCGAAAGAGACCGCATACAAGCTCAGGCTGATTACCAAACAAACATTGATGCCAAACAAGAAATTGAAGCTTTAACAATAATGCTCAATAAATTGGATGTAGAAAAATTGGATAAAATTATTGCAATGTTAGAAGAAATGAAGAAATAATTATGAGTTATAAATTATGAATTATCCAAATTCATAATTTATAACCTCATCAAGGTTTCCAACACATAACTATGCATTACTTCTCGATAATCCAAATGCGTGACAATTCGTAGTTTTCCTTGTCCCATTGAACTTATTGCAATACCTTTTTGTTTTAATTTTTCGATTACAACATCCTCACTCACCTGGGGATGAAGAGAAAAAATTAAAATATTTGTTTCTATTGGTTCTACTTTAGCCACCCAGCTCAAATTTTCCAAAAGAGCACCTATTTCTCTCGCACGTCTATGGTCATCTGCTAATTTGCCTATATTATTACTTATGGCATACATTCCTGCTGCTGCCAAATAACCTACCTGACGCATTCCGCCACCTAATATTTTTCGAATTCGTAAAGCTTTATGAATAGTAGCTTTATCCGACAACAAAAGCGAACCAATTGGTGCTCCCAACCCTTTGGATAGACAAACAGAAATGGTATCAAACACTTTTCCGTAGTCTTTTGGATTATCATTGGTAACCACCAAAGCATTCCAAATTCTGGCACCATCCAAATGAAATTTTAAATTATTAGCGTCACAAACTTTTTTAATTTTCCTGAATTCTTCAAAATCATAACAAGCTCCGCCACCTTTATTAGTTGTATTTTCGACACACACCAAACTCGTAAGCGGACTGTGATAAAATTCAGGATCATTGATAGCTCCAGCCACTTGTTCGGCAGTAATCATTCCGCGATTTCCATCCAACAAACAACAGGAAACGCCACTATTAAAAGAAACTCCACCGCCTTCATAATTAAAAACGTGTGACCATTTATCCGCAATTAATTGTTCACCAGGCTGGGTATGCACTTTTATTGCTGTTTGATTCGCCATTGTCCCCGAAGGAAAAAAAAGTCCTGCCTCCATCCCAAACATTTCGGCAACTTTAATTTCCAGTTCAATAACAGTTGGATCTTGTTTATATACATCATCACCTACTTCTGCATTAAACATAAAGCGCAACATCTCCTCTGTAGGTTTGGTAACGGTATCACTGACTAAATTTATTCGCATTTCTTTTTTATAATAAGTACAGACAAACTTGTGGCTTGTCGCTTTGTAAAAATTTTCTATTTTTGTCACACAAAAATAAATATAATTTATGACAACTACCGAACAAATAAAAGGTATTGTGGAGCGCCTTGGTGCGTTGAGGAGGTATCTTTGACGTTGATGCCAAACTAATTGAAATTACCAACGAGGAAGAAAAAACGCTAGCTCCAGACTTTTGGAACAATCCCAAAGAAGCCGAAATCTATGTGAAAAATCTTCGTTCCAAGAAAAAATGGATTGAAGACTACAATAAGGCAGTCGAACTGGCAGACGAGTTGCAATTGGCTTATGAATTCTACAAGGAAGGTGAACTTTCGGCAGAAGAATTAGATGAGCAGTATAATACTACTCAAAATCATATTGAGTCCATCGAATTCAAAAATATGCTTTCGGATGAAGGCGACAGCTTAAGTGCAGTATTACAAATTACTGCAGGTGCCGGAGGAACAGAAAGTTGCGACTGGGCTTCGATGATGATGCGAATGTATATGATGTGGGCTGAAAAATCCGGATACAAATTACGAGAACTCAATTATCAGGAAGGCGATGCAGCGGGTATAAAAACCGTAACGCTGGAAATTGAAGGCGATTTTGCTTTCGGTTATTTGAAAGGTGAAAATGGAGTACATAGATTGGTGCGTATATCTCCTTTTGACAGCAATGCCAAACGACATACTTCTTTTGCTTCTGTCTATGTATATCCGTTAGTTGATGACACTATTGAAATTGAAATTAATCCCGCCGATATCGAAATAATTACCTCTCGTTCGAGTGGTGCTGGAGGTCAGAACGTAAATAAAGTAGAAACTAAAGTACAGCTGACTCACAAACCTTCGGGTATTCAGATTCAATGTTCAGAAACGCGATCGCAACATGACAACAGAAACCGTGCGATGCAAATGTTGAAATCGCAGTTGTATGAAATTGAATTAAAAAAGCAACAGGCCCAACGTTCTGATATTGAAGCTGGAAAAATGAAAATTGAATGGGGTTCTCAAATAAGAAATTACGTCATGCAGCCTTATAAATTAGTCAAAGACGTTCGTACTGGTTATGAAACCAGTAATGTTGACGGTGTAATGAACGGGGACATTGATGATTTTTTGAAAGCATTCCTAATGATGATGGGTCAGCGAGAAGAAGAATAGTTTGCAATGGTCAGTATAATTAAAATATTTAGACCCGACAGGTTTTAAAAACCTGTCGGGTCTTTTTTTATACATAAATTACAACCACTCAACCAGTGAAATTCCTACACCAACAGTAGTTTGAAGATGATTGTAATCTATAAGTGATTCTCCATAACCGTGAGAAATCTGCAAGTAGGCTTTTAAATTATTTTGAATCGGATATGACCAAGAAAACTCGGCATTACCACGTGGATTCGAATTAAAATTCATATTATAACCTCCAGTGAAGGAAAAAACATTCCCATTTTTCGCATAAATTATATTTATATCTGCTTTCCCTGCATAATCTGAAACATCTGGATTATCACTGCCGCTATTATCTGACATCCCGTACCACGATCTCGCATAAATATTCCAATTTTTACGCTCAAATCCTGCATGGACAATAAACCGATTCATACTTCTTGAAAAGGGTTCGCTCTTACCATTGGATAAATGGTTGAAAGCTATCCCAATCATTCGTGTGTTAAAACCAAAAAAATTAAACTTTACCGGAAAATTCAGAATTACTTCTGGTTCATAATTAATTTCTCTAAAAGGGCGTGAAAGATCCTCATTATAAACCTGCCAAAACGACTTTTGAGTATAAGCTACCCATAAATCAGCTGTTCCCCATAAGAAACTCTGCAATACTTTAGTCTTAAAACTCAATTGGAATTTCAACTCTATATTATCATAATTAAAACCTTCTGGAACAATAAATTCAGGACTATCATTTTCCGAATGAGGTTTTTCATTAGGATTACTCGTATATTTACCAAGCAGAATATAGATAGGCTTATACGGCGTTAACAAAAATGTTCCTCTAACTGCGGTAGTATCTAATTCCCAACGCTCTGTCATAGTTCGGAGTTGGTTTTTACTATTCAATGCCTGAATTTGAGCATTGGTTACAAAATAAGTAAATAATAGTAAAAAAAACGTAAATTTCATTAGCAAAGTCATAATACTACTGTATATATTCACTAACAAATGTACCCAACAAAAAACGTATAGAAATTATAGTTTTGTATTTATTGTTTATATAATTCACACTTTTATTTTTTTTTTGAATATTAAATGGATTAGGAATTACAATACTAATTTACTTTATTTGGTAATTATATTTAATCTAAGTAACCGTTCCCAAATGAGCTATACTATCCAAGAAATAAACGAAGTTTTAAAAGGCACTATTGTTGGTGATACTTTAATAAAAATTACTGCTCCGGAACAATTAGAATTAGCCAGTGCATCTGAAATTTCTTTTATTGGAAACAAAAAATATGAAAAATTTTGGGAATCATCAAAAGCCGGCGTAGCTGTTGTCAATGAAGATATCTCAATTGAGCCAGGAGAAAACAGAGCTTTCATTAAAGTGAAAAATGCTGATCTGGCAATGTCGCAAATATTGGAACTTTTCGCTCCGCCTACTCCATTATTTCATACAGAAATTCATCCAACAGCCGTTATTGATTCAACTGCAATAATAGGAAATGGAACGCGAATTGGTGCAGGAAGTTATATTGGTCCAAAAGTAGAACTTGGAGAAAATGTTACCATATATCCTAATGTTACCATTCTTGACGAATGTACAATTGGAAAAAACACTATAATCTGGTCAGGCGCAGTTATTCGTGAACGTTGTCATTTGGGCAACAATTGCATCATTCATCCTAATGCTACCATCGGTGCGGATGGATTTGGATTCCGGCCTTGCCCAGAAAGAGGTTTGGTTAAAATTCCGCAAATTGGAAACGTAATTTTAGGAAATAGTGTAGAAGTAGGTGCCAATTCATCTATTGATAGAGGAAAATTCAGTTCTACCATTTTAGGAGACGGATGTAAGATTGATAATTTAGTTCAAATTGGTCATAACAGCAAACTGGGTAAATTTTGCATAATGGCAGGAAATTCAGGACTAGCTGGTTCTGTAACTTTAGGCAACGGTGTTATTATCGGGGGAAGCGCTTCTATAAAAGATCACACAACCATAGGAGACGGTGCAGTTGTTGGTGCTGGTTCAGGAGTTGTTAGCGATATTCCTGCCGGAAAGACAATGTTAGGTTATCCAGCAGTGGAGGCACGTGATGCTCTAAAACAATGGGCTATTTTAAAACGATTGGTTAACGATTCGAAGAAATAAATTCAATCACAATACAATTGACCGCAGATTCACAAATTAAAAGTAATTTTTAAAATTTGTAAATCTGCGGTCAATTATTTTTAGCACTCAAATTCTAAAATTTATGACAAAGGATTTCGTAATTTAGCAACCGCTATTTATTAGACCAATACAATTTCATTATGGACCTGAACTTCAATAAAAACGAAGACCACAACAAATTACTTCTTTCCGACTTACGTCAAAAATTTTCCAAAGTAAAACTAGGCGGAGGTGAAAAACGCATTCAAAAACTACATTCCGAAGGTAAAATGACAGCGCGGGAACGTATTGATTATTTACTTGACGCCAAAGGAAAAAGTATTGAAATTGGCGCTTTTGTTGGTGAAGGAATGTATTCCGAACACGGTGGTTGTCCATCAGGTGGTGTGATTGTAAAAATTGGTTATGTCAAAGGAAAACAATGTATTGTTGTTGCCAATGATGCTACTGTAAAAGCAGGTGCCTGGTTTCCTATTACTGCAAAGAAAAATCTTCGAGCGCAGGAAATTGCAATGGAAAATAGATTACCTATTATTTATTTAGTCGATTCAGCGGGGGTTTATTTGCCTTTGCAGGACGAAATTTTCCCGGACAAAGAACATTTTGGACGCATCTTTAGAAATAATGCTTTGATGAGTAGTATGGGAATTACCCAAATTGCTGCCGTTATGGGAAGTTGTGTTGCCGGTGGAGCTTATCTTCCTATTATGAGTGACGAAGCTTTAATTGTAGATAAAACAGGAAGTATTTTTCTGGCAGGAAGTTATTTGGTAAAAGCTGCTATTGGCGAAAGCATTGATAACGAAACTCTTGGAGGTGCTACAACACATTGTGAAATTTCGGGAGTTACCGATTACAAAGCAAAAGACGACAAAGACGCTTTGGACAAAATAAAAAATATTGTTGACAAGATTGGTGATTATGAAAAAGCAGGTTACAGCCGAATTAAGTCAGAAAAACCAGCTTTAGAAGAAAAAGATATTTACGGCATTTTGCCCAAAGCCCGCAATGAACAATATGATATGATAGAAATCGTCCATCGTTTGGTCGATAATTCTGAGTTTGAACCCTACAAAGATGGTTACGGACAAACCATTATTACCGGTTACGCCAGAATCGACGGATGGGCTGTGGGAATTGTTGCTAATCAACGTAAAGTTGTAAAAACCAAAACTGGTGAAATGCAATTTGGCGGAGTTATCTATTCCGATTCTGCTGATAAAGCCACACGTTTTATTGCTAATTGCAATCAAAAGAAAATCCCATTGGTTTTCCTGCAAGACGTTACCGGATTTATGGTTGGTTCCAAATCAGAACACGGCGGAATCATAAAAGACGGTGCCAAAATGGTCAATGCTGTTTCTAATTCAGTGGTGCCAAAATTCACTATAATTATCGGAAATTCGTATGGTGCAGGAAATTATGCGATGTGTGGAAAAGCTTATGATCCAAGATTAATTGTTGCCTGGCCAAGTGCTGAACTCGCCGTTATGGGAGGAACGCAGGCTGCAAAAGTATTGGCACAAATTGAAGCTTCTTCTCTTAAAGGCAAAGGTGAAATCGTAGATGAAGAGAAAGAAAAAGAGTTGTTCGACAAAATCAAGGCCCGTTATGACGAACAGGTTTCTCCTTATTATTCAGCTTCCAGACTTTGGACAGATGCAATAATTGATCCTTTGGATACAAGAACCTGGATTTCTATGGGAATTGAGGCTGCTAATCATTCCCCAATTGAAAAGCAATTTAATTTAGGAGTTATTCAGGTATAAACAAGGAAATGATTTCTACAAATATTGATAACACTCTTATTTATTGGGAGTGTTATTTTTTTTATAAATTATTCGTATTTACAATCAGCCAGATTTAGAAACATATATATTTGTACGAAATAAAGCACTTTTAATTCAATATGAAAAAAGCATTACTCCTTTCGTTTTTTAGTTTTCTATTTCTTCAATGTTCTTCTATTAAAGAGCATAATGCACATTTAAACGACTTGATTTCCGAAAAAAAGCTTAAAGATGATGTGGATTTCACTTATAAAAAACTACAGTATTTCCAGCCCAGATTGTATTGGTATATTTCAAAGAAAGATCTCGACTTCAAATTTGACAGTTTGAAAAACACCATTACAAAACCGATGACTAGTTTTGAATTTTATAAAAAACTAAGTCCGGTAGTAGGATCGGTCCGGCAAGGTCATTTATCTGTGTTCCCTTCTGTAAAGATATTGAGCAAAGCAGAAAATAAAGCCATAAAAAAGAAAGGAATTGGTCCGTTTTCTCAGTTTGATTTCGAAATAATCAATGATAAAATGTATGTTATAAAAAACAAATCTGATAATAAAACTATACCAATAGGAGCTGAAGTTATTGCTGTTAACGGCAAAAATGTAAGTGAATTAATTCCTGATTATTATAAATTATTTGCCTCTGACGGATACAACACAACATGGAAAAGAAAGCGACTACCTATTAGGTTTTCTACTTTTTATATCAATGAAAATGGAATTAAAGACAGCATACACTATACTTTCAAACAAAATGATTCCTTGAAAGTTGTTTGTATTAAAAGAAAAAAAATAGAAACATTAAAAACAAAGGATACAGCAAAATCAATAAGTGTCAAACAAAAGAAAATAAGTAAAAAGGACAAAAACACCTATGGTTATAATAAGCTTACCAAGACAAACAATCGTAATTTAAAATTTATAGAAAAAGACAGCAGTATTGCCATCTTAAAAATCAGACATTTTTCTTTAGGAAAGCCTTCCCGATTCTACAAAGAAAGTTTTAGTAAACTGCAATTGTATAAAACCAAAACTCTAATCATCGATTTGCGAAATAATACTGGTGGTGCTTTAAATGAAATTGCCGATTTATATGGCTACTTATCGGACTCCACCTATGTTTTCATAGACACGATTCAAGTTGTTTCAAAAAATGCTATAATTAAAAAAACACCTTACAGCACGTTTCCGTTGGTGGCAAAAATTGCATTAACTCCGCTTTATATACCTTATGCTTTCTTTAAAACGCATAAAAAAGACGATGACAGTTACTACTATTCCAACTCAGGATCTAAGCCTAAACCAATACACAAAAATGCTTTCAAGGGAAAAGTGTATGTAATGATAAACGGAGGTAGTTTTTCGGCATCCAGTATTATCTCATCCAATTTGAAAGGGTCTAAAAGAGCCACTTTCGTAGGCGAAGAAACAGGAGGGGCTTATAATGGAACTGTAGCAGGAATAATGCCTACCATTAAGTTACCCAATTCTAAAGTAAAAATAATAATTGGATTACTTGCAACATATCCATTTTACAAAACTAATATTGAAGGACGTGGTATTTTCCCCGATAAGGAAATCATACCAACAATAACTGATTATGTCAATGGAATTGATCCCGAGTTAAATTGGATTCTTGAAGACATTAAAAATAACTCGACAATTCTTGACGAAAATAGAAAGGATAAAAAAATCAGCTTAAAGCACTAGCAACCTCAATTTACATCAAAAAATACCCATATATCATTAATTATTAGTACCTTAGTAATGATAATCTTAAACTTAAGACATTATGAACAATGTAAAAAGCTTAAATAAGTGGGCCAATGCACACACTTATTTACCAGTTGATTTGCTTCGAATCGCTCTTGGTATATTCTTGTTTTTTAAAGGAGTTTATTTTATTACAAACATCCAATACTTACAAGATTTAATATCGCCAATTGACAAATTGGGTGGTGGAATGATTCTTTTGCATTATATCGCTTCAGCTCATATTTTAGGCGGTATTATGATTGTTTTTGGGTTGCTGACAAGATGGGCAATTATTGCACAATTACCTATATTAATTGGTGCTGTTATTATCAATTTTATGGGAGATATGCATTCACAAAACTTATTCTTATCACTGCTAACATTAATAATCTGTATTGCTTTTATGATTTATGGAAGTGGAAAAAATTCCGCAGATTATTATTTTAAAATGGAAGAATAGATTGCAAATAAAAAGGGAGAATTTTAAAAATCCTCCCTTTTTATTTATCTCTGATTATATTAATTCTTAGTGACCAACTGACTTTAAACTTTCTCTCCTCATAATCTTCCCTGTAGCCGTTTCTGCAAATTTTGGAATAAAGACTACTTCTTTTGGTTTTTCGAATTTATCCAAAACACTATAAACAGATTCATCAATCACCAAAGGTTCACCTTCCACATAAAGTACAGCTTTCTGACCTAAAGTCTCGTCTGGTTGTCCTGAAACAAAATAACGTCTTGGAATTAAAGTAGAAAGTTTATCCTCGATTTTTTCAGGCATCAATTTAACTCCACCGCTGTTAATTACATTGTCAATTCTTCCTTTCCAGCTAAATTGAGTATCAGAAATCAAATTAACGATATCATTAGTGACAATTTTATCCTTGCTAATATTTTTAGCATCAATAACCAGACATTCTCTTTCATCTGCAGAAACTTTTACGTTTGGCAAAACAGTAAATGCTTTTTCTCCTATTTTTTTAGCAGCAATATGAGTAATGGTTTCGGTCATACCATAAGTCTCATAAATATCCATTGGTAATTTTACCAATTCTTTTTCTAAGGCTTTATGCACTTTTACACCACCAATAATTAATTTTTTAATCTTTCCGGCTTTTAGTTTTTCCAAAGAGTTTTTGGCTTGCAAGGGAACCATAGCACAGAAATCAAATTCTTCGTCAATGTTTTTTAATGGATCTGAGTTTGGCTCTACAAATTTCATATCCAATCCTAAAATGAAAGAACGAACAAACATCATTTTACCAGCTACATAATTAGTTGGCAAACAATGTAACATGGTATCACCTGGTTTCAGGTCAAAAAAGTCTCCTGTTGCTAAAGCAGAATCCAGCATCGCTTGTTTTTCTATTTTAATAACTTTTGGAGTTCCCGTTGTTCCGGACGTACTTAATTCAATATAGGATTTCTCATCAAACCAATCCAATAGAAAATTCCCAACGTGTTGTTCAAAAGGCTCACCTTCTTTAATGAAAGAATAAGCAACATAGTATATTTCTTCAAGATTAATATGATAACCGTTTAACTTAAAGCGATTATGTATGTTTTTGTATGTGATTTTAGTAGCTATCATTTTGTAATTATTTAAAATTTATTGATGTTTTTATATTAGATTTTTCCAGTTAGTTTTGTTTTCCATTGCTGCCAATGGTACTTTTTAGCAAATATAATTAAGATAATCGGATACACTATCGCAATCGAAACAATCATTTCATTTAACATATCAACAGGTTTTTCAATGCCTGAATATTTAAAAACTGCATCCGTGTGTATCGCCGAAAAATCAGATGTAATTAATAAAGCCGCCATCAAATTATTTCCTAAATGAAATCCTAAAGCCAGTTCCAGACTTTCATCCATTAATGTCATTATTCCCAATAAAAAACCAGTTACAATATAAAATACCATCACTCCAAAACCCATTTGAGCTACTTCGGGATTAGCACTATGAAATAATCCAAACACAACAGAAGTTATTAATAATGGAAACCATCTGTTCTTTACAAGAATACCTATTTGCTGCATCAGATAACCCCGGAATAAATATTCCTCAAATCCTATTTGAAACGGAAACAATAGAATGCTAATAACAAACAAAATGGCAAATTTTATTGGATTGAAATTCCATACAATATTAGAACTATCTATAAAATACGAAATTGCGAAACTAATAACAGTTAACAAAACGGTTAATCCAAAAGAGAATAATATTCTTTTATAATCAACTTTATCTCTTGAAGTCGTAAGCGACAAAACACTTCTCTTGTGTAAATTTCGAACTAATAAAAAGAGTAATGTCAGTAGAAAAACAAATGGAAACAAATTAATCACAAGCGACCAATTATTAGGTATATCACTCATTGACTGATATACTTTATCCAATTCTTTTTTAGGTGTAATGAAAATCAGAATAAAGTTAGCTACAAATACTCCGGCAGTCAACAATGTTGTAATCAAAACACGCTCCCATGAATTATTTCCTTTGTATGCCTGATTTATGAACATTTATTTTGTTTAAGTTTCACTTTAATTTGTATGCTCGAATTTAGTGTAATTTTATGTTTTTATCCCTTACTTTGCCAAAAATTAAATTCCTTTTTCAATGATTCAAATATATCATAATTCCCGCTGCGGAAAATCCAGAGAATGTCTTATTTTGTTAGAAAATTCAGGTCAGGAATACGAAATCATCAAATATTTGGAAGATGTTCCTACTTTTGAAGAATTGAAAAAAATCATCAAAAAATTAGATATAAAGCCTATTGAATTAGTTCGCCGAAAAGAGAAAATCTGGATTGAAAATTTTAAAGACAAAACATTATCTGATGATGAAATTATTCAGGCCATGATTGAAAATCCAATCCTTATTGAAAGACCGATTGTTATCAATGGAGACAAAGCAATTATTGCAAGACCTTTGGAAAAAGCAGCCACTATTCTTTAAAAAAGGTTTGTTTTTTTTAACAAACCTTTATGATTTACACTTTAAACTAAAATCCACTTTTACCGTCTTATCCGAAAAAACTCTTCTCGATTTATGAAAAAATTAAAATACGTTCTGATTTTCCTCCTATTTATTAGCTCATTACTAGGGTTTTCTCAAGGAAGACCTCAGGGAGCTAAAATAAAAATTACTGGAAAAGTAATTGAAAAAGTAAGCAAACAGGCCTTAGAATATGCTACTATTACTTTTACCAATCCAAAATTTCCAAAAGCAATTACTGGAGGTATTACAAATCCAAAAGGAGAGTTTAGTATTGATATTAATCCTGGAACTTATGATATTAAAATAGAATTCATTTCTTTTAAACCCATCATAATTAAAGAACGAAATCTTACTGAAAGCACTAATTTAGGAGAAATCGCTTTACAGGAAGATGCTTCACAACTAAATGAAGTCGTAATTCGAGCCGAAAAAACAGATATTACTGTCAAACTTGACAAAAAGATTTATAGCATTGGTAATGATTTAATGGTAAAAGGAGGAACCGTAAGTGATGTACTGGATAATGTGCCATCTGTTTCAGTAGATGCTGAAGGAACTGTTAGTCTAAGAGGAAATGAAAACGTGACTATTTTTATAGACGGAAAACCTTCGAGTGCCATAAATATTAACGAAGCACTTCGATTAATTCCAGCAGATGCTATTGATAAGGTAGAAGTAATTACAAATCCATCAGCTAGATATGATGCTGAAGGTGGTGCAGGAATCTTAAATATTATTCTAAAAAAAGGTAAAAACCAAGGTTTTAACGGAACTGTTATCGCATCTTCTGGATATCCGGAAATGAACAGCATTAGTGGAACTTTAAATTATAAAGCAAAAAAATACAATTTGTTTACCAACCAGGGTTATGCTTATAGAAACAACCCCGGGAATGGAATAATAGAAACTGAATATCTGGCACCTGAACCTGATACTCCGAATTTTATATTAGAAACAAGGGACAATCAAAGATTAAATAAAAGTTACAATGGAAATTTAGGTATCGAATTATATCTAAATGAATCTACTTCATGGACGAACTCCATTAATTATAGAAACACTAATAAAAATGACGTAGATGACATTTTGTACAACAATAAATTTTATTCCGATGTGTCTAAAAATAACATCCAATCTCGTATTAGCTATGAAGATTCAAAAGAAAACAATATAGAATTCAAATCTAGTTTACAAAAAAAGTTCAAAAAAGACGGACATAAATTAGATGTGGATGCACAAATTTCCGAAAACAACGATAACGAAAATGCGGATATCTTTGACAGTCAAAAAATTGACAATGACTACACCATAAACAATCAAAAACAAAACAAAGAATTATTTCAAGTAGATTACGTTTTACCAACAGGTGATGCAGGTCAATTTGAAGCTGGGTATCGTGGTAGCTTTACCAATTTAAATACTGATGTGACAATTTACAATGGCGCCATCATCAATACTGATTTATCTAACAACTTCGAGTATATCGAAAATGTAAATGCAGTTTACTCTCAATATGGATTTAAAAAGAATAAATTCTCCTATCTTTTTGGACTTCGCTGGGAAGATTCTAATATTCATGTAAATGAATTTACGCAAAGCAACTTTAATCATAAAAAGTACAACAACTTCTTTCCAAGTGCTTTTATAACATACGAATTAAACGATGAAAGTAATTTATCATTAAACTATAGCCGAAGAATTACTCGTCCAAGAGGAAGGATGATAAACCCATTTAGTAATTACTCTAGTAATATCAATATATTTAGAGGAAATCCAGATTTGGATCCGTCTATGACAGATGCTGTAGATTTTGGTTATCTTAAAAAATGGGGTAAGTTCATTCTAAGTTCTTCTATATATATGAACAGATCAACTGATGTCTTTTTATTTGCAAGAATAAATTCCGGAGATACAGAAAATGGTATTCCGGTAATTATTACCACTCCTATCAATTTAGCAACAGAATTAAGAACAGGATTTGAATTTAACTTAAATTATTCTCCATACAAATGGTGGAAATTAAACTCGAATTTCAATTTTTTCAATATTGATACGGAAGGAAGTTACACCTATACAGATACTAAAAACCAAGTAATTACTAAAGATCTTAGCAGAAATGCTTCTACCTGGTCAGCCAAATTAAATTCAAAAATTACACTACCCAATAAAATTGACTGGCAAACCAATATGACTTATAATGGTGATCAAAATACCGCTCAGGGAAAAATGATAGGAGTATTTGCTATGAATCTTGGTTTTAGCAAAGATGTAATGAAAGATAAAGGAACTTTTGCCTTTGGAATTAATGATGTTTTCAACTCCAGAAAGATGAAAATGGATACATATATAGATGATCCAGTACCTGTAAAATCATACAGTGAACTACAATTTAGAGAAAGACAATTTACCCTTTCTTTTACTTATCGATTCAATAAACCTAAAAACGAAAAAGAAAAACCGCAACCAAAAAAAGAAATGGATAATGGTGGTGATGAATTTCAAGGATAATTAATTTGATGAAAATAAAAAGGGGTGAATTCAATTAGAATTCACCCCTTTTTATTATTTAATATATCTCTTTTAGCGTTGATGTCTCGCTACTTCACCATGATGGCTTAAATCCAGCCCCAATTCTTGTTCTGTTTCAGATACACGAACAGGAATAAATTTATTGATGATTTTAAACAATAATACTGTAAAAATAAAGGCATAACTTGTTGCAAATAATATTGCAGCACATTCTTTAAACAATAGCATACCGTCACCACCATAAAATAATCCGTTTGGAATAGCTGAGTTAATCGTACTATTGGCAAAGAAACCTAAACAAATAGTTCCGATTATTCCTCCCATACCATGGACTCCCCATACATCCAGTGCATCGTCCCAACCTTTCTTTTCTTTGAATTTTACAGCTGCAAAACAACCAAAAGCAGCAATAATTCCAATAAGGGCTGAAGAATAAATATCAACAAAACCAGCTGCTGGCGTAATAGTAGCCAAACCTGCCACAGCTCCTGTCATTAATCCAATGAAAGTAGGTTTCTTTTTACCAGTATTCCATTCGATAAGTAACCAGGTAACCGCTGCAAATGAAGCGGCAGTATCCGTATTTAAAAATGAAGAAACTGTGATTGAATTTACTGCTAATTCACTTCCTGCATTAAATCCGTACCAGCCAAACCAAAGTAATGCTGTTCCAATGGCAACTAATGGAATATTATTAGGCTCATGAGTCGTTTGTCTGCGACCCACAAAATATACTGATGCTAAAGCTGCAAATCCTGCCGTTGCATGCACTGTGATTCCTCCGGCAAAGTCAAAAACTCCCCATTCAGCAAGTATTCCACCACCCCAAACCATGTGAACGAAAGGATAGTAAACGAATATTTGCCAGAAAATAAGGAAAACAACATACGATTTAAAAGAAACACGATTGATAAAAGCTCCCGTAATCAATGCTGGTGTAATGATGGCAAACATCATCTGATACGCAATAAATACATATTCAGGAAAACGTTTGTCCTCTGAATATAATGTTGAAGGTGTAATTCCATGATAGAAAGCTTTGTCCAAATTCCCAATGATTCCAAAAAAATCAGAACCTGAATCCATATTACCGCTAAAGCATAGCGAGTAACCAAAAGCAAACCAAAGTACTGTTCCTATTCCCATAGAAACAAAACTTTGCATCATAATACTTAAAATATTCTTGCTACATCCTAATCCTCCATAAAAAAAAGCAAGACCAGGCGTCATTAGCATCACTAAACTAGTGGCTAAAATCATAAAAGTGGTTAACCCTACATCTAACATATTGTTATATTTTTTAATTTTTTGCGCAAAAGTAAACAAATGACCTAATATCTATTTCACATTTTTAATAATTTTTTCAACATTTGATCACAAAAAGGTAGTATTCGATAGTATTTATCACTTTTATAAAGAACTATCCCTCAAAAAATAGGGGTTAAAAAAATAAAGCAGTGATTTTTCACCCTCTAAAATCAATTTCATAAAATCAACTAAATAAAAACAGGTTATATTACTTAATTCTCATTTTTATACCTTTGCCAATATTTAATTCAGTAAAAATGAACATCAAACTCATCGCCATTGGTAAAACCGACAATAAAAATCTGCAATCACTTATTGAGGAGTATCAAAAGCGTTTGTCATTTTACATCAAGTTTGATTTGGAGATTATTCCCGACATTAAAAACGTAAAAAACTTATCAGAAAGTCAACAGAAAGAAAAAGAAGGGGAATTGATTTTGGCAAAAATAACGCCAACAGACCAACTCATTTTATTAGACGAAAACGGGAAAAACTTTTCGAGTGTAGGATTTTCAGAGGAATTACAAAAGAAAATGAATTCCGGAGTAAAGACTTTGGTTTACGTTATTGGAGGTCCTTATGGCTTTTCGGACATTGTTTATGCCAAAGCACAAGGTAAAATATCGCTTTCGCTAATGACTTTTTCACACCAAATGGTTCGTTTGTTTTTTATCGAACAATTATATCGCGGATTTACGATTTTGAAAAATGAACCTTATCATCATCAATAGGATATAGTATTTAGTGTGCAGTTGTAGTGTTCAGCTTTGAACAGCATCAAAAAAACTTTTATTCTACAATCTTATCAAACAAAGTCACACATTCCATGGCTTCTTTCACATCATGGACCCGAAGAATTTTAGCGCCTTTAGTCAAAGCTATCGTATTTAGAACCGTAGTTCCATTAAGCGCTTCATCTGCAGAAGACTCTAAGGTTTTATAAATCATTGATTTTCTGGAAAAACCAGTCAATAAAGGCAATTCTAACATTTTGAACAATTCCATTTTTTGCAAAACCTCAAAATTTTGTTCCAATGTTTTGGCAAAACCAAAGCCAGGATCAATAATCAAATCATTAATGCCAAAACTTCTCGCTTTAGAAATTTTTTCAGAGAAATAAAATAGTATTTCCTTGACGATATTCTCATAACTAGTCATCGCTTGCATTGTTTGTGGCGTACCTTTCATATGCATCATGATATAAGGGGCATTGTATTTGGCAACCGTTTCCAGCATTTTATAATCTAAATTTCCAGCTGAAATATCATTAATAATAGAGGCACCGTTTTCGATACATACTTTAGCAACTTCACTTCTAAATGTATCGATTGAAATTAAAGTTTCAGGAAAATGTTTTAAAATTAAATTGACGATAGAAACAATTCTTTGTAATTCTTCAGCTTCTGAAACAAATTCAGCATTAGGCTTACTGGAATAAGCGCCAATATCAATAAAAGCTGCTCCATCCTTTAACATCTTACCTACTTTCGATACAATCTCTTCATCACTTTTATACCTCCCTCCGTCAAAAAAAGAGTTAGGTGTTAAGTTTAAAATCCCCATAACTTTAGGAGTAGATAAATCGATAAGTTGTCCGTTGCAGTTTATTGTCATTTTCAATTAAAATTCGTTAACCTTCCTTCTTCCATCCAATAAATATTCCTTATTTTTGAAGAAATTTAGACAAATATACACCAATAAATGGACATTACTTCACAGCAATATGATAGCGTAATTGCAATTTGCCGTTCGCTATTTATTAATAAAATGAAAGATTACGGAAGCGCCTGGCGTATTCTAAGATTACCTTCTTTGACCGATCAAATTTTTATCAAAGCACAAAGAATAAGAAGTTTACAAGAAAATGAAGTTCGAAAAGTTAATGAAGATGAAACTGGTGAATTCATCGGAATCATCAATTATTCGATTATGGCTTTGGTACAACTGGAACTTGGCGTTGTAGATCAACCAGACTTAAATGTAGAAGAAGCAACCGTTTTATATGATGCTAAAGTCAAACTTACCAAAGAATTAATGGAAAACAAAAACCATGATTATGGTGAAGCCTGGCGCGAAATGCGGGTTAGTTCGTTGACTGATTTGATTTTGCAAAAACTGCTTCGCGTAAAACAAATTGAAGACAATAAAGGAAAAACATTAGTATCGGAAGGTATCGATGCAAATTATCAGGATATGATTAATTATGCGGTTTTCGCATTGATATTAACAAAGCAATAATTATGAAAAACTTCATCACTCAATTCTCCAGACTTTTCGTGGGGATTTTATTTATCATTTCAGGATTAATAAAATTAAATGACCCTATTGGATTTTCTTATAAACTACAGGAATATTTCAGCGAGCCTGTTTTTAATATGCCGTTTTTCGTGCCTTATGCATTGGCAATTGCATTATTTATAGTTATTCTTGAGGTGGTTTTAGGGGTAATGCTACTTATTGGTTACAAATCAAAATTCACGATTTGGCTATTATTACTATTGATTATCAAGTTTACATTTCTCACTTTTTACTCCGCTTATTTTGATGTGGTAAAAGACTGCGGATGCTTTGGAGATGCTTTACATTTAACTCCCTGGCAGTCATTCACAAAAGACATTGTACTGTTATTTTTCATTCTGATTTTGTTCTTCAATAAAAAATTAATCAAACCCTTATTTGTAAATCCAATCCAAAACATTATAGCTTTAACCAGCTTTATTTTGTGTTCATTTATGGCGTATTGGGTAATCAACCATTTACCATTAAAAGATTTCAGACCTTATAAAGTAGGTACAAATATTAAAACCGATATGTCCATTCCTGATGATGCTCCAAAAAGCGTTGTAGAAATGATATTTATTTATAAAGTTAATGGTGTTGATAAAGAATTTACTGAAAAAGACTTAATGTCAATTCCGGAAGGAGCCACATTTGTAGACAGAAAAGATAAAATTATTGTACAGGGTTATGTTCCTCCTATTCACGATTTCAAACTTGAATTAAACGGAGAAGACCAAACTGAAATAGTATTAGCAAAAGAAAAAGCATTACTGATTGTAGCTTATGATTTAGAAAAAGCAAATTTAGAAGCATTACAAAAACTAGATAAATTTTATAAAGACGCTTCCGCAAAAGGCTATTATGTTGCTCTTCTAACAGGCTCTTCAAGTGAGCTCATTGAAGCGACTAAAAAGAAATATGGTTTTGCTTTTGATTTCCTTTTTGCTGATGCAACTACTCTTAAAACTATAGAAAGAGCCAATCCAAGTTTCGTGATTTTAAATTATGGAACTGTTAAGCAAAAAGCACATTACAACGATATTGAAGATTTAAATTTATAATTTGCATATTAATAATTTATGAGTACCCGAAAACAAAGAGAGCAAAAAAAGAAAATAAGAATAGCACTAATAATAATAAGTTGTTTTCTTTTTGGAATTGGATATTATCTTTTTGACGTTGTTTCAAGATGGTATAAAGTCCCTTTAGGCGTTACATTTTATGTAGTTACGGGATGCAGTTTAATGGCAGTTTCATGTGTTTACACAAGTTATGCAATCAAGAAATTATATTTCACAAAGAAAAAAAAGAGAACTAAACACATTTTTTTAGACGATAATTCAAAGCAGTCATAGTTTTAAAAAGCAGATGTTATTCTGCCAAAAGCCATATTATTATGAAAAAATTACTCGTATTATTGATGACTTTTGTAATAGTTTCATGTTCAAATACTGAAAGAACAGAATTTTCAAAAGAGGCTCTATCTGAAAATTTGTTGGCAATTAATGGTAGCCAAGTGGCTTTTAAAAACATTCTGAAAAAACACAAAGGCAAAATATTAGTCATCGAAGTATGGGCTTCGTGGTGTGGAGACTGTGTAAAAGCAATGCCAAAAATAAAAGAATTACAAGTAAATAATCCTGAAGTTGCTTATGTATTCATTTCAATGGACAAAACATCAGATAAATGGAAACAAGGAATTGAAAAACACCAACTCAAAGGCGATCATTTTATGGCTAATGACCAAATGAAAGGTATATTTGGGAAAGCTATACATTTAGATTGGATACCCAGATATATTATCATTGACAGAACTGGAAAAATTGTATTATACAGAGCCATTGAATCTGATTTTGAAAAAATAGATACTACTTTAAAAGAATTAAAATAAACAATAAAACATAACAAAATGAGAAAGAAGATTGTAGCTGGGAACTGGAAAATGCATAAAAATGCGGAACAAACTGAAAACTTATTAAATGAATTAATAGCAAAAATATTACCTGAATTTAAAGTAGAAGTAATTGTAGCTCCTACATTTGTTAACTTATCTTCTGCAATCCATCACACAAAATTTACCACTGTCCACGTAGCTGCACAAAATATGCATCAGGCAGAAGCTGGTGCTTATACTGGGGAAATATCCGCAGATATGTTGAAAAGCATTGGTGTAAATACTGTAATTCTAGGACATTCAGAACGCAGATCTATCTTTCACGAAACTGATGCCTTGATTGCAAATAAAGTAGATACTGCTCTAGAACACGATATGACTGTTATTTTTTGTTTTGGCGAAGAATTGAAAGACCGTCAATCTAAAAATCATTTCAACATTGTTGAAAACCAATTACGAGATGGTCTATTCCACATTGAAGCTAAGAATTGGAAAAAAATTATTTTAGCATATGAGCCGGTTTGGGCGATTGGAACTGGTGAAACTGCTAGTCCGGAACAAGCACAGGAAATGCACAAGTTTATCAGAGAAACTGTTCTTAAAGCTTTTGGAAGTGATATTGCAGAAAGTTTATCAATCCTTTATGGTGGGAGTGTAAAACCAGAAAATGCCAAAGAAATATTCTCTAAACCAGATGTTGACGGAGGTCTTATTGGTGGAGCTTCACTTGTATCAGATGATTTTGTAGCCATTGTGAAAGCTGCTCAACATCACTAAAAATTATCTAAAAAAAAGTAATCCCCAATTATGAAAATAGTTGGGGATTACTTTTTTAAGCTATTTACAATTCAGTTCATATACTTTTCAATCCTTCAATTAACAAATCAATATCTTCCTTAGTATTAAAATGACTGAAAGAAATACGCAAACTTGGTTTCTTTATATCTTCGTT
This sequence comes from Bacteroidota bacterium, assembly GCA_040387175.1. Taxonomy (GTDB): domain Bacteria; phylum Bacteroidota; class Bacteroidia; order Flavobacteriales; family Flavobacteriaceae; genus Flavobacterium. Next base: position 171,877 of record JAZKED010000007.1, read on the forward strand.
CGAAAGCATTTGTGCCAAAACATGTGACGGTCTTGTACTTCCACTTTGACAAGCACTGCCACGTGAAACTGCAATACCTTTCATATCCAAATGAAATAAAATCATCGCCGTTTTATCATCAGAAAAAGGCAACAAAATATTCAAAACTGTATAAATTCCATTCTCATTTCCATTTATTCTAAAATCTGGAAAAATAATTTTAAGTTGATTTATCAAATAGTTTTTTAACTCCAAAACATAGTTTCTTTCAACTTCTAAATTTATATAAGAAAGTTCAAATGCTTTTGCCATACCTGCTATTTGATGAACAGCTTCCGTACCTGGTCTCAGGCCTTTTTCTTGTTCCCCTCCAAAAAACAAAGGCTGTAATCCTGAATTTTTCTTTACATAAGCAAAGCCAACTCCTTTTGGCCCGTGAAATTTATGTGCACTTGCCGTGATAAAATCAACAGGAAGTATTTGCAAATCAATTGGCATTTTCCCAACAGATTGTACTGTGTCAGAATGAAAAAGGGCATTGTGTTGCCTGCAAATCCGTCCTACTTTATCCAAATCCAGAATGGTTCCAATTTCATTATTTACATGCATCAAACTCACCAAAGTTTTAGTTTCCTGTGAAAGTAAATCTACTAAATCTGTAATATCAATTTCACCATTTCGCCTAACTGCTACGTAATCCACCTGAATATCAAACTCATTCTGCAACGCCAAAACAGCGAATAAAACGGCATGATGCTCTATTTTACTTGTGATAATACGTCTTACTTTCAAATCCTTGACAGCAGAACGAAGTATCCAATTATTAGCTTCTGTGCCGCAGGAAGTAAATATAATTTCTTGTGCTGAAGTATTTAATTGCTTGGCAATTGACTTTCTGGAAAGTTCCAGAATACTTTTGGCATTTCGCCCCAAACTATGTGTTGATGATGGATTTCCATAATCTTCTGACAACACTTTTGTCATTTCCTGAACGACTTCAGGACGGAGTTGCGTGGTTGAGGCGTTATCGAGATATACTTTTTTCATTGGAACAAAGTTATGAAATATCAATTGTGATTTAGCCACTATCAATTGTCAAATTTTTCACTATTTTTGACCTAAATATTTTATACGATGAAAAGAGTTATTGGCCTGTTGGTTTTTGTTTTATTTTTAAACAGTTGTGATGATGGAGATTTAACCATGGAAGATATTAATTTTGATGATATCACAACTATCGAACATTGCACGACTAATGATATCCTTTACAAGCTAAAAGAAAAAGAATCATTATTACTGGACATTCCTGAAAGTGAATTTATTAATAATCCTACCCTTCCCAATGAACCAATTCTAATTGACATTGATAATTCAACATATAGAGTTATATATCGTTTTTATAACGGAGTGGTTTCCACGGATAATATTTGCAATACAATTCCCCCTGCAACACCAAACGTGACAGATCAGTGGACAGCAACATCAGGTAAAATACAAATCATTACAACCCCAATAAAAACTACAAATACTACTGAAAATAGTACCAGAATTACAGGTTATAACCATAATATAACTTTCAAAAATATCACTTTTGCAAGAACAGGGGGAAATCAGGTTTATGAAACATTCCCATTTGGAAATTATATTACTGATGCAAGCGATTTATCTTTATCCCTCAACGATGAAGTAAAACAATGCATAGATTCAAAACAACTATATAATTACATTGTTAACGGAACCGAATCCTTAACTATAGACAACATTGATCCTTCTTTAATTGTAAATACAGAAACTCCAATAAATACTCCGAGAACTGCATTGATTGGCGCAGTAAATAATAAACTTACCTATCGTTCCTATTCCAGCATTCTACCAAACAATTATTTTTGTAACGCAACAACCCCTATTTTACCAGCTGTTAAAGAAGAATGGAACGGTGTAAATGGCGTTGCAGGAGTTAGTGGAATTATAGAAGTTACCACAGTAAAGAGCGGCTCCATATACAAACATACAATTGTCCTTAAAAAAGTAACCTTAAAGAAAGGGAATAGTGATTTTAAGCTTGGTGATAATTTTAAGTATGGCGACTTAGAAACGAACGACTAAATTCAGCAATAGTAATCTACATTTTATTAAAAATCCCTAATTAATATTTTCGTTTGAATATTAATTAGGGATTTTTAAGTTTATTTTTTGATTTGAAATATCAAATTTTATAACTGAATACAAGTTATTTACTGTTTTGTTTGATGTAAACTTCGGTTGCACCAAGCCCATATTTTTGATAATTAGCATCCTGAAAAACAACATTATCATATCGTCCCAACAAAAAATCCAGTTCCGCTTTCAGAACACCTTCTCCAACTCCATGTATAAAGACTATCTTTGGAATACGGTTTTTTATGGCAAATTCTATATGTCTTTTTGCGGTATCTGATTGCAAAGTTAAAATATCATAATTGGACATTCCTCGCTTATTAGGAACCAATTTCTCGATGTGTAAATCAAATTCGGGTGCCGAAATTTCGTGTTTGTCTTTTCGTTCTTTAACAAAACTTCTTGGTTTAGGAATTTCTTTTTCTTTAGTAACCTCTCCTACATTAATTCTACCAATAGAATTCATTAAATCACTGGAATCATTAACTTTAATCAACTCATTAGCAGAAAAAGTCATCATAAACCCATCTTCGGTTTCAATTGTAATTTCTTTATCTTTTACTGAAACTACTACTCCATTTATAGCTTCATCCAGAACCGAAACCTTATCTCCTTTATTGAACATTTTTATCTTTTTATCTTGGTTATAATTTATAACTTGGAATCAGATTCCAAAAGTAATGAACTTTAAAATAACATCATTTAGTATTGAAAAGGTTTCTTTAAATTTTCCAATAGAATCAAAATAAAATAACAATTCTTATCATATTTATTTCCATAATTATTGCTTCAATTTCTAAAAACACCTTACTTTTACAATTTATACCTAACGACACAATTATAGCATCTTGACAAAAGACGAAATCATACAAAATATTGCATCGCTAAAGAGCCACTTTGTTATCAATTATAGTATTAAAACAAAGGTGGAAAACTTTACCGAGAAACTTTTCTATACATTATTTGACACCAATTCATCATTAAAAGAAAGTGTTGAAGACCTTGAAAAATCATTTAAGGAAATTTCAAAAATAGCCTGTAAAAAACCTAAGGAATTGTGCGAAAGTAGTTGGGATTTATTTCTTGATAAATTACCTTCAGTTTTAGAAAAATTGAATCAGGACGCTTCCTATATACTAGAAAATGACCCTGCTTCAAACAGTATTGAAGAAGTATATTTGGCTTATCCTGGATTTTATGCTATTGCTATTTACAGACTAAGCCATGAGCTATACCTATTAGATATGCTCCTTTTCTCCAGATTGATGAGCGAGTATGCTCATCAAATCACAGGAACTGACATTCACGCAGGCGCATCGATTGATTCGCCATTCTTTATAGATCATGCCACAGGAATTGTTATTGGGGAAACAACCGTTATCGAGAAAAACGTAAAATTATACCAAGGAGTAACTTTAGGAGCATTAAGTGTCAGCAAAGACATGAAAAATGCAAAAAGACATCCTACGGTAGAACAAAATGTTTGCATTTATGCCAATGCTACAATTTTAGGCGGAGAAACCACCATTGGAAAAGATAGCATTATTGGTGGAAATACATGGATTACAAAATCTATTCCTGCAAAATCCATTGTAACCAATGCTATCATTACAGAAGTAAAAATTAAAGAATTAAAATAACATGCAATTTCATAAATTACTAGACCTTATTGGGAATACACCTTTAGTGGAAACCGTTAATTTGGTAAAAAATAAAAACGTCAAACTTTTACTGAAATTAGAAGGAGATAATCCAGGTGGTAGTGTAAAAGACCGTGCTGCTTATAATATGATTGCCTCAGCTCTGGAAAGAGGAGACATCAAAAAAGGAGATAAACTTATTGAAGCTACAAGTGGGAATACAGGAATAGCATTAGCCATGATTGCGCAATTATTCAATATAGAAATCGAACTGGTACTTCCGGAAGATTCTACTAAAGAACGCACACAAACGATGCTCGCTTATGGTGCAAAAGTTATTTTAACTCCCGCAAGTGAAGGAATTATTGGTTCCAGAGATTATGCTGATAAAAAAGTAGCCGGAGGTGGTTATATTATGTTAAATCAATTTGCCAATGATGACAATTGGAAGGCACATTACAAAACTACAGGCCCAGAAATATGGAATGATACCGAAGGAACTGTAACCCATTTTGTATCGGCGATGGGGACAACAGGAACTATTATCGGAACTTCTACCTATCTAAAAGAAAAAAATCCAGCCATTCAAATCGTGGGAGCACAACCAAGTGACGGTTCACAAATTCCAGGAATCAGAAAATGGCCTCAGGAATATTTACCAAAAATTTATGATGCTTCAAAGGTAGATGTCGTTATGGAAGTATCAGAAAAAGATGCACGTGAAATGACAAAACGATTGGCTAAAGAAGAAGGTATTTTTGCAGGAATGAGCAGTGGTGGTTCTGTTGCTGTAGCTATTAAACTAGCAGAACAAATGGAATCCGGAGTAATCGTTGCCATTATTTGTGACAGAGGTGATCGTTATTTGTCTTCAGATTTATTTGATTAAGTTCTCAACTTTAATATTAAAAAAAGGCTCGATTATTTATCGAGCCTTTTTTTGGATATATAAACTAAGATTTAAACTAAACTGGCATCAGTAGTAATTTCTGTATCAAATAATTTAGATATAGGACAATTTGCTTCTGCCTTTGAAATTAATTCCTGAAAAACCTCATTAGAAATTGCTGCAATTTTAGCTTTTACAGTTAGATGAGAACTTACAATTTTTCCTTCCAATAAGTTAATATCGCATTTGGTTTCAATACTTTCAATCTCAAAACCACCTTCGGTTACATATGCCGAAAATTGCATCGTAAAACAGCCAGAATGAGCCGCAGCGACAAGTTCTTCCGGATTTGTACCTATTCCTTCTTCAAAACGGGATTTAAATGAATATTGCGTATTTTGCAATGTTCCACTTTGTGTCGATAAATGTCCAGCTCCTTCTTTGAGCGAACCTTTCCAAACTGCAGTTGCGTGTCTTTTCATAATTCTATTTTTAAATGTTCATTCCAAATTTAAGATTTTAAATACCATCATTTTATATCTTTTTATTTTTTAACTAAAATTTAAACTTGCTTAAGCTAATGTTTTTTTAACGTTACAATAGATAGATTATACTATATGAATGATTAATTTTGTTAGCCACTTAAAAAAGTTCAATTCTGCTAAGAACAGAAAACAGTATCAATTTACAATATGTATGGGAGGAAAAATTCAGTCACAAGACTGGCCATATTTGAAAAAATATCAAAAAGAAAATAAATTACTTTCCGTTTTAAAAACTGAAGAAAAAAGGATTGTATTTATGGGTGATTCTATAACTGAATTCTGGTCTGAACTTTCTCCTGAATTTTTCACTGGAAAACCATATATAAATCGTGGAATTAGTGGACAAACAACACCTCAAATGCTGATTCGTTTTAGAGCTGATGTTATTAACTTAAAACCATCAATTGTCATTATTTTGGCTGGAGCCAATGATATTGCGGGCAATACAGGTCCTTCAACATTGAAAATGATAACTAACAATATTTTTTCAATGGTCGAATTAGCAAAATCCAACCAAATAAAAATTATTTTATGCTCAGTTTTGCCAGCTTATGATTTTCCGTGGAAAACAGGTTCTTATCCAGCCGAAAAAATTACAACACTAAACACATTAATTAAAAAATATGCCGATGACAACAAAATCCTGTATTTGGATTATTATTCGGTAATGGTAGATGAACAAAAAGGATTAAAAACAATTTATACTGATGATGGAGTACATCCTAATAAATCAGGATATAAAGCAATGGAACCTCATGTTGGAAAAGCAATATCAAAAGTCTTATCTGGTAAATAAAAAAAGAATCCAAATTCTGTGAATATAAAAACCTGCTAATGTTCAATAAATCCAACTTCAAAGAATGGTTTAATCGGTATAAGTATGCTGAATTATCTGCTATTTTTGCTGCTTTGATAAGTTCTCAATTGTGTCGGTTTTTTGACAATTTAACAACTGCTTATTTAATTACACTTGCTGAATATCTTGCCTTTTATAGTGTCATCCTATTTATAAGTTATAATAAATTAGTTCAAACAAATAAGGTTTTAAACAAAAATACTTCTGGGAGAAACATAATTCTTTTGGCACAGAATTTAGTATTGGAGTTTGGTTATCCAGCTGTCTTAGATTTCTTTTTCATTCGTCCATTTTGTATGTATTGGTTACCAATTTTAAGTGGTAATTATTTTATTGGAATTATACTTGGGAAAATTACAGCCGACAGCTTTTTCTACACATTTACCATTATAAATTACGAATGGATTAAAAGAAAAAGCTAAACAAATTAATTTATGTTTTCAAAAAAAATAGAAAAAGTAGCTCCATGATTAATTCCTTTGCTTTCAGCCTCAATTTTTCCTTCATGCTTTTCTACAATTTTTTTACATAAATACAATCCAATTCCTGTTGAAGGTTCTTTTGCAGTTCCTAATCGGCTTCTATTAGTGAACTTTTTGAAAAGTTCTTCATTATACTTTGGTTCAAAACCAATACCTGAATCACATATTGTAAAAACAAGTTGCCTTTTTTTAATCCCAACATCAATTTTAATTTCACTATTCGGATGAGAGAATTTTATGGCATTATCTGCCAGGTTTACTAAAACACGAATCAATAAATCTTCTTCTATTTTAAGATTAATCACATTTACATTTACAATTGTAGTAAGTTTAATGTTTTTTGAAACTAATTTTTGTGCGACCTGATCTTCTACAAGATTTAAAATAGTATGTAATTGTATATTGTTAATAGTCGGATTTTTTTTTGAAATCTCATCTTCGTCTCTAATTAATTTGATAAAAGTTTCAATAAAATCAAATTGCTGATGAGTAGTTTGATAAATTAAATCCGCGTATTCAGTTATTTCTTCTGTAGATTTTTCCTCTAAAATAAGTTTAGCCAGCGATTGTGAAGTACTAGTAAAATTTCTTAAATCATGAGAAAGAAGATAAACTAAATCTTGTTTGTCAATCCTATATGCTTCGTTTTCAGAAATTGATTTTTGAATGTTTTTTAATAGTAAACCTGCTTCGTCTTTAAATGTTATTGGTAATTCCGGTACTGTTCTGTTAATTCTATATTCATCCAGCGCTTCCGAAGCAATTTCAATAGGTTTTATTAATTTTTTCAATATCAACAGAGTAATTCCAGTCGCTAATAAAGTCATCAATAATATAAACACAACAATAGAATTAGTCGAAGCATACTCTTTACCAAATAATACAAAAAATAGTAACCCAATAAGTGGAATGTGAATTCCTATGAACGTAACGAAAAGAAATTTATAGGCATAACTACTTTTTAGAAATCCAACCTTTGATAATTTACGATACAATTCCATAAAATATTAGATTAAATATTATACTTATGTGATAATATAAAATTAATAAATTAATGTGAGATTTTACTACTAAATACAAAAGCCTGCAAATTTAATTTTACAGGCTTTTATATATTTAAAATCTCTATTTCAATTTTTGATAATTCTTCTTCTTCAATATATCCGACGCCGTTTGATAATAAGAAATCGTTTCGTTTACCAAATCAGTTCTTTCTTTTGTCAAAGGAACCTGATCGTAATAAATTTGAAATTCAGGAGCCAGTTTTTGATCTGGCTTTAAAGTCAATTGAAACTGTTTAACAGTTTGTTTTGGAGAAATAATTGTCAAAATATTATCTTTAATTAATCCCAAATCCTGATAAGTAGCTATTAAAGCTCTCGGTTTATAATCTGGTTTTAAAACATCCTGACCGTAAAATTTACTTTGATAATTAAAATTCAACAAACCAAAAAGCGTTGGCATAACATCGATTTGTGACATTAAATTATTGTATTTCTGTGGCTGAATAAATCCTGGGCTATAAATCATTGCAGGAATTCTGTATTTATCAGCAGGAAGTTCAGTTTTACCTGCGCTTGAAGCACAATGATCGGCAACAATTACAAATACTGTATTTTTGAACCAAGGCTGTTTACTAGCCATATCAAAAAAATTCTTCAAAGCATAATCTGTATATTTTACCCCACCGTCACGGGATTTAGCATCACCTGGAATATCAATTTTATCATTTGGATAAGTAAACGGACGATGGTTGCTTACCGTCATCCAATGATTGAAGAAAGGTTTGCCTGATTTAGCTTCTTCATTCATAACTTTTATAGCTTTATTAGCCATATCTTCATCACAAACTCCCCAAATATTCGCAAAAGTAATTTCCTCAGGAGTGAATGTTTTTTTGTCCACAATGTCATATCCATTTCCTGTAAAAAAATCTTCCATGTTGTCAAAAAACGCATCTCCGCCATAAAGATATTTCACCTTGTATCCTTTTTGTTTAAAAATAGATCCTGTAGAAAATTTGTCTTTATTGTCTTTTCTTTTAACCACACTTTCGCCAGCAGTTGGAGGGAAACACAACGTTACAGCTTCGAGTCCGCGAACGGTTCTATTTCCAACTGCATATAAATTGGTAAATAATAAACTTTTTGAAGCAAGATCATCTAAAAAAGGAGTGACGTTTTTTTCATTACCATAGGTTTTCATAAAATCGGCACTGTAACTTTCAATCGTAATCAAAACTACATTTTTAGGATTTTCAGCAGCATTACTTTTGATTTCTCTTAAAGTCGATACACCAGAAATAGACGGAATTTGTTTTCCTAATAAAGCGAAAGCTTCATTTTCAGGTAAGGTTTTATAAAATTTAAAATAATCCAGTTCGCTGTTTATAAAAGCCAAATAGAAACGATACATTCCATTGGCTTGCAACTCATTGGCAAAAACATTTTGAGAATTTTCTTTTTTAGCCAATGAAGGTACAGCCAATAAAGAAATACTAAACAAGGCAAGATAAATTCCTGATATTTTTAATTTTTCTGCAAATGTTGGAATCGAGTCAATATAATTTCTAGAATTTTTAACAACAAAATAAGTCACAATTCCTGCTATTATAAATAATGTAGTAAACAATGGAATCACAGGATAAGACTCCATAATATTTCCGATTACTTCATTAGTGTAAACCAAATAATTTACAGCTATAAAATTGTATTTAACCCCAAATTCATTCCAGAAGAAATATTCGCTAATTCCATTTTGAAGGATGAGAACAACATATAAAAACATCACAAAAGAGAATAACCAAAATCTGATTTTGCTTTTGTATTTTGGTAAAAAAAGTAATAACCCAAACAAAAGTGTTTTAAGACCTACGAAAATCATTCCTATTTTTGGCAATGCTCCGCCATATTCATTTAAGATGGTTTTGCCTGAAGCAATATAAAGCAATAACCCAGCTAATAATCCAAAAATGATATAACCATAAGGTTTATAATATTTTGAATTGGATATAAAAATAAGATACAACCATAAAAAAGAAGATGCTATAACAAATACAAATGCATCCGAAATCAAACCTATCAGAAAGATTTTCATTGTATCCACAAAAACAAAGGAAGTTTGTGTAATAGGATGGAATGCTAAAACAATGCGCAAAACAAAACTTACGATGAGATAGAAAATAGCCAGATTGTAAAAAGGTGAAAACTTTTTCAGAAGATTCATATAGTATTATTTTTTTGACAAAAGTACAAAAATTGAGTTTAAGAAGTTATTACAATCAGGAATATCAATATCAAAAAAAAGCTTCCATTTCTTGGAAGCTTTTCAAACTATTTCTTTTTATTTTTTGCTTTTTCAGCTTCTGCCTGCTCCATAACCTCTTGAAGTTTTTGCTGAAACTTGCTTTGCTTTTTAGGCTCTTTTAATTTGTTTTCCTGAATTTTAGCATGAATCTTATCACTATCTACAATATAGTTCTTAATCACAAACATAATCCCAATAGTAATCAAGTTGGAAATAAAGTTGTACAAACTCAATCCTGCACCATAACTATTAAAGAAAATCAACATCATGATAGGAGAAACATAAATCATAATCTTCATCATCTTAGCCATATCTGGCATTCCCTCTTGTTGCGGTGCTGCCATTTGTTGGTCCCCAGATGTCATTTTCATATAGAAGAAAATGGCGATTGCTGCCAAAATTGGAAACAAACTAACATGACTTCCGTATAACGGAATATGGAAAGGCAACTGGTAAACAGAATCAAATGAAGACAAATCATCAGCCCAAAGGAAGCTTTTTTGTCTCAACTCAAGAGCTGATGGAAAAAACTGAAATGAGGCATACATGAACGGAATTTGAATCAACGCTGGAATACAGCCAGCCATCGGATTCACACCTGCTTTGTTATACAACTTCATTGTTTCCTGTTGTTTCTTCATTGGGTCTTTTTTGAATTTTTCTCCCAATTCAGTAATCTCTGGACGCAATACTTTCATTTTGGCTTGCGACAAGAATGATTTGTAGGTAATAGGCGACATCGCAATTTTAATGATAATTGTAAAAATGATAATTGCAATCCCTAATGTCAATCCAACCGTTGTACTTAAAAATGCAAATAACGGAATGAAGATAAATTTATTAATCCATCCAAAAATTCCCCAACCTAATGGTATTACTTTTTCTAAATTTTTATCGTAGGACTTTAATATTTTATAATCTGATGGTCCAAAGTACCAATTCATTTTATAATCGATTTCACCATTATTAAAAGCTAAAGGTACATTTGCTTTAAATTGTTTGGTAAAAGTCGTGTCTATTGTTTCATCTACAACCAGATTATTCGATTCTAATTTTGATTTTTCAAAAGGCTTATCAGTCAATAATATTGAAGTAAAGAAATGCTGTTTGAAAGCAATATAACTTACTTTTTCAGGAGTTTCTTCTTTATTATTACCTTGTCCTACATAATCTGTTTTTCCTTCTTCATATTCAAAATGAACTTCGGCATAACGATTTTCATAAGAAATACTTTTCTCGTTTCTGAATGTTTTCAAATTCCATTGTAAATCCAATGGTTTAGCGGTATTTAAAACTTTATTTAATCCTTGAGAACGAAGATCAAAACCGACCATATAGTCGTTTGGCTTCAAAATATATTTGTATTCCAAATATTCATTAGCTCCCGATTTCAATTTCATCGAAAGAATTTGATCAGAACCCACTTTTGATAAAGTCGGCTCAAAATACAAATCTTTAGTATTTAAAGTTCTATTGTCATTTGTTTGGAGTTGAATATTCAAATCAGAATTATTGTCTCTTATCAATTCAACTAATTGTCCTGAACCTTTTTTGAATTTTTCATAATTCTTTAAAACAGCTTCAACAACATACCCTCCTTTATTAGCTATTTTTAATTTTACTACTTCATTTTCAATAGTTGTAAAATCGTTTTTTGCCGATGGAAGAGTCGCTGAATAAGCAAAACCACCTAAAGTTTTTTGTAACTGAACTAATTGTGTTGAATCTCTAGCCACAAATGTATCAGGGGTTGCTGGAACTTGAGCTGTGGCAATCTTATTTGGTTGTTGAGCTTTAACAACCTGTTCTTTTTTGGCTTTTTCGGCAGCAACTTCCGCTTCAGAAGGCTGATTTTGATACATTATCCAAATCAAAATTCCAAAAATCAATACGAAACCAATAATCGAATTGAGGTCTATTTTTTTTTCTTCCATTTTCAATTTTTTATTCAATCCTCTAATGAATCTTGAATGTGTTTATTATTATTTGTTAGTCCAATTTTATTAAAAATTGTTACTAACTTTATTTTTTCTTTCCTTTAACAGTGGCCGCTACAAAATTTACAAAAAGTGGGTGTGGATTTTCAACCGTACTTTTGTATTCTGGATGATATTGCACACCAATATAAAAAGGATGATCTTCCAATTCTACAATTTCAACTAAACCAGTTTCTGGATTTAGTCCGGTAGCTTTCAATCCTGCTTTTTGCAATTGATCCAAATATTTACTATTGAATTCATAACGGTGACGGTGACGCTCGGAAATAGTAGTTTCACCATATATTCTGTGAGCCAATGTATCTGGTTTTATATTACATTTCCATGCCCCAAGACGCATTGTTCCACCTTTATCAGTAACTGTTTTTTGATCTTCCATCAAGTTAACAACAGGATGTTTTGTATCAGGATTCATTTCAGTCGAATTAGCATCAGCATATCCTAAAACATTTCTTGAATATTCAATAGTTGCCATTTGCATACCCAAACAAATTCCTAAAAAAGGAACTTTATTTTCACGAGCAAAACGGATTGTTTCAATTTTCCCTTCAATTCCTCTTTCTCCAAAACCTGGCGCAACAAGAATTCCGTCTAAATTCTGTAATTTTTCGACGATATTTTCAGAATCGATAAATTCCGAATGAATAGGAATTACATTTACTTTGGTTTCATTAGCCGCACCTGCGTGAATAAATGCTTCCAAAATAGATTTGTAACAATCCTGCATTTCTACATATTTACCAATCAAACCAATATTTACAGTCTGTTTTGGCAATTTCAATCTGCGTAAAAAAGTATTCCATGTTTTTAAATCCGGAGCGGCTTTCTTAGGTAAATCTAATTTTTTTAACGCTACAACATCAAGTCCTTCTTCAAGCATTAAATTAGGCACTTCATAAATTGTTGAAGCATCAATAGATTGAATTACGGCTTCTCTTTTTACATTGCAAAACAAAGCCAATTTATTACGAATTTCATCTGAAATTTCGTGTTCTGTTCTACAAACCAAAATGTCAGCTTTGATACCACTTTCCATTAAAGTTTTTACAGAATGTTGAGTTGGTTTTGTTTTTAATTCTCCAGCTGCAGCCAAATACGGAATTAAAGTCAAATGAATGACAATTGCATTATTCTCACCTAAATCCCATACCAATTGACGAACAGATTCAATATAAGGCAAAGATTCAATATCACCAACGGTACCTCCAATTTCAGTAATTACAATGTCAAAATCACCAGATTTCCCAAGTAATTGCATTCTTTCCTTAATTTCGTTGGTAATATGAGGAACAACCTGAACCGTTTTTCCAAGGAATTCTCCTCTTCGTTCTTTTTCAATAACTGAAAGATAAATTCTACCAGTAGTAACGTTATTCGCCTGAGAAGTAGGAACATTCAAAAAACGCTCATAATGACCTAAATCCAAATCCGTTTCTGCACCATCATCGGTCACATAACATTCACCGTGCTCATAAGGATTTAATGTCCCTGGATCAACGTTAAGATATGGGTCAAACTTCTGAATTGTTGTTCTGTATCCTCTTCCCTGTAATAATTTTGCCAATGAAGCTGCAATAATTCCCTTCCCTAAAGAAGATGTAACTCCGCCTGTAACAAAAATATATTTTGTTTGATTCATTCTAGTTATTGTTGTAGTTGTTGTGTTTTGTATATATTTATGCAAAATAGGTTTGCAAAAACGATGCAAAAATACAATTATAAATTGATAAAAGACTAATTTGGAATTGAGATAATTTTGATTTTAAAAGAATATCATAAAAGTAAAAAACAATCCATCCCTAAATTTTATAGTAACTTTACATTACTCATTATCTAATCAAATAGAGAAATGTTATTATCTAAAAGATTAACAAATAAATTATGAATTTATTCGATGATTCTAATGAATGGACGGAAAAATTAGTTCCAATTCTAACAAAATACCAAGGAAGAAAGCATCCATTGGAGTATCATAATTTGTATCAATTAGTCGTAATGGTTGTTCTATCAGCTCAAGATTCAGATGATAATATCAACTCAATTTCTCCAATTTTATTTAATCTTTATCCAAACATGGAAAGCTTAGCAGCAACAAATCGAGCAGAATTGCAATCTTATATTTCTACAGTCGAGCATTTTGAAAACAAAACCAATTGGCTATTAGAGATTGCAAAAACCATCCAAAAAGACGAAAATATTCCACTAACAATGGGAAAATTAACAGCCCTAAAAGGTATTGGACGAAAATCAGCTAATGTTATTTTAAGAGAAATGGGAATTTTAGCAACAGGCATTATTGTCGATTTACATGTACTTCGCGTAGCGCCAAGAATTGGATTAGCCAAAGTAACTAAAGACGGGAACAAACTCGAAAGAGAATTAATGCAAGTACTCCCAAGTTCCATTTGGAATAAGATTGGTATGGCTATTTCATTTTTGGGAAGAGAAATTTGCAGACCAAAAAATCCCAAATGTGAAATATGTCCGATAAATAGAGCTTGTAAATATTACAGTAAATTGAATTAATATAATATATTCTCAAGAGTCTTCTTGAAGATTAATACTATTACAATACTACTAAACTAATTATGAAACCCATTCCACTTTACTCATTGGTTATTTTTCCCAATTCTGAGCAACTTACTTTGATTAAGTATTATAAACAATTACTCCAAAATAACATTGGCTGGTTTGGCAGTGCTAATGCAGCAGCCCACATAACAGTAATGAACTTCGAAAACGAACTCTCACTTCAACTACATCTTGACAGGATTAGAGAATTTTGTAAAACTGCCATTCCACAAAAAGTAACTTTAAACTCTTGGAATTCTTTTGGAGAAAGAACCTTTTTCATTACACCAGACCAAGCTTCACAACATTATCTTGACAAGCTCATCATAGATTTACACCAATATTTAGGATTTAAAATCAATAATGCGCACGCACATTTAAGTATTGCTCGTGGACTTGACGCAGAAAAAATGAAAAAAGCCTATGACCTTTTCGCCAATACTCCAATTAATTTACAATTTAACTGTGATTCATTTCATTTGAGAAGATTTAACGAACAGACAAAACAATATTCTGATATTGTAGAAAAAATTGATTTCAGGAAATAGTAGATTAAATCTAAAATTTATAATAAAAATAAAAACATATTAAAACCAAAAAACCCCGTTTCGTAAGAAACAGGGTTTTTCAAAAGAAAGGCGA
>JAZKED010000008.1:0-85342 GCA_040387175.1 Bacteroidota bacterium
TTATATAAAAAGTATAATTAAACTATACAAAAAGCATAACTGAATTATATAAAAGATATAATTAAACTATACAAAAAGTATATATCTATGCGGTAATCTTTAATTAACTGTGTAAAGTCTCCCTCGCATAAGGCTAAAAAAATATAAATTGAACTAAACCCAATTGCTAATAGAACTATATTTGTATACCATTTTAAAACTTAAATTTGTAACGCTTCACGCCTTTTTACTACTTATTAAAAAAATATAATTATGAAATTTTTAGGAAATGTACTAGCAACAATCGTAGGCTTATTTGTATTTCTAATGCTGTTCTTTTTTGGAATTATTTTCATCGCAACCCTTTTTGGCAGTGACTCTGAAGTGGTTGAAGTAAAAAATAATTCAGTTATCGAATTAAACTTAGAAAAAATAAAACATGACTATGCCGGAAAATACAAAGACCCACTGATGAGTATTTTTTCTGAAGGAGAAAAAGTAGGTCTTTCCGATATTATTAATGCAATTAAAAATGCCAAAACGGATGACAACATTAAAGGGATTTCAATTTTAAACAACGAATCTAATTTAGGAATAGCACAAAGAAAAGCGCTTCGTGATGCTTTGGAAGATTTTAAAAAATCAGGGAAATTCATAATGGCTTACGCTAATTCTTATTCGCAAAAAGAATATTACCTGAATTCCGTCGCCAATACAATTTACCTGAATCCAGTTGGAGATTTTGATTTCAAAGGTTTATCCGCAGAATTGATGTTCTTCAAGGATTTACAAGATAAAACGGGCATTCAGATGGAAGTCATTCGTCATGGAAAATACAAAAGTGCCGTTGAACCATTCTTGGACAACAAAATGAGTGAAGCTAACAGAGAACAAACGTTAGCATTACTAAATTCTATTTGGACTTCCGTTATTGATGATATTTCTAAAAGCAGAAATGTATCTGTTGCAAGATTGAACGAAATTGCCAATGGACTTCTTGCCAGAACTCCCGAAATGGCAAAAACAGAAAAACTAGTTGATATTATAGCCTATGAAGACATCTATCATGATGCTATTCGAAAAATTTTAAAAGTAGACAAAGACGAAGATTATAATAAAGTAAGTCTTATAGATTACACCAAAAAAATTACTACTTCAGCAGAATTCACGAGTACTCAGGACAAAATCGCCATTATTTATGCACAAGGAACTATCATGAGTGGCGAAGGAGATGTAAATACTATTGGCGAAGGCTCAATGCGTCGCTCTCTGATTGAAGCACGAAAAGACAAAGATGTGAAAGCAATCGTTCTTCGAATTGATAGTCCCGGTGGAAATGCTTTAACATCAGATTTGATTTGGAGAGAAATCGAATTAACCAAAAAAGTAAAACCTGTTGTGGTCTCCATGGGTAATTATGCTGCTTCTGGTGGTTATTATATTGCTTGCAATGCCAATAAAATTTTTGCAGAAAATAATACTATTACTGGTTCAATTGGCGTTTTTGGAGTATTACCGAATTTTACCCAATTAGCAACAAAAATCGGCATACACACTGAACAGGTAAAAACGAATGAAAACGCAGCAGAATACAGTCCGTTTTTACCAATAGATGAAAAATTCAAAGCCGTTACACTTGAAAGTGTCGAACACATTTATAAAACATTTGTAACCCATGTAGCCGAAGGACGAAAAATGACATTTGCACAAGTGGATGCTATTGCGCAAGGAAGAGTCTGGTCAGGATCACAAGCCATAAAAATAGGACTTGTAGATAAAATTGGAGGTTTAGATGACGCTATTCTTGAAGCCGCAGCTTTAGGAAAAACAAAAGAATACAGCACACAAAATTTCCCAGAATACGAAGAGAACATTAACGCTCTTTTAGGACATTTACCATTTGCGAAATCTAAAGAATCTTTCATAAAAGAAGAATTAGGAGAAGAAACCTATCGTTTGATGGAGCAAATCAAAAAAATACAATCTCAAAAAGGTGTTCAGGCTATCATGCCTTTTGAAATTAATATTCATTAGAAAAAATAGTCCCTACAAAATATTCAAAAATTTACTATCTTGTAAAAACATACAGGTATCATTTTTGATAAACCATAGAATCTAAAGAAATTAAATTATGACTAAGAAAATTTTAAAAATCGTTGGAATTATACTTCTCCTGCTGATAGGAACTTTATTTGCTGCACCATTTTTATTTAAAGATCAAATAAAAGCGAAAATCGCAGATGCTATCAATGAGAAAGTAGATGCTAAAGTTTCCTTTGCTGATGCGGATTTGAGCTTATTCAAAAATTTTCCAAATGCGACAGTATCACTGGAAAAATTACTTATCATCAACAAAGCTCCTTTTGAAGGAGACACATTAGTTTCATTAGGCGAATTGAATTTAAAAATGTCTGTTAAAGAACTTTTTAAAGGAGAAAATGAATCAATAAATATTGACGGAATATCTTCTAAAGACGGATTAATTAATATTGTTTTCAATAAAGACGGAATAGCCAATTATGACATTGCTTTGAAAGATGATAAGCCTGCAGAAGAAGGAAAAAGCAAACCATTGGCACTGAAAATCCAGAATTATAAAATTGAGAATTTTCAGTTCCGATATATTGACGAAAAGTCAAAAATAAAAATGGTAATCGATAGTCTTAACCACGAAGGGACTGGAAATTTTGCTGCTCAAAAATTAGATTTAGATACCAAAACAACTGCAAATGTTTCTTTGGATATGGACAAAGTCAATTATATGAAAAATATGCATTTGACTTTAGACGCCATCTTGGGGATTGATTTAGAAAAAAGCAAATATACTTTTAAAGAGAACAAGGCATTAATCAATCAACTACCTTTAGAATTTGACGGATTTATCCAATTAGTCGAAGCAGGACAAGAGTATGATTTGAAATTCAAAACTCCAACTTCTTCTTTCAAAAATTTTCTGGGACTTATTCCATCTGCCTATTCCTCAAGTTTAGACAATGTAAAAACAACAGGAGATTTTACTGTTATAGGTTTTGCAAAAGGATTATATTCAGACAAAACTGTACCAAAATTCAATGTTCAAATCGCTTCGAACAATGCTTCATTTCAATACCCTGGTTTACCAAAATCAGTTCGCAACATTGTCATTGATACAAAAATCATCAACGAAACAGGAGTTCTAAATGACACTTATGTAAATTTGGACAAGTTGTCTTTCGCCATCGATCAGGACATTTTTAATGCTAAAGCTAATATTAGAAACATTACTGTAAATCCATTGGTAGATGCCGCTTTGAAAGGAACAATCAATTTAGGAAATTTATCAAAAGCTTATCCAATAAAATTAGACAAACCTCTGTCTGGAATTTTAAAAGCCGATGTAACCACCAAATTCGATATGCAATCGGTTGAGAAAAGTCAATACCAAAATATTCATAATGCTGGTATGATTGGCTTAACCGGCTTTAAATATTCAGATGAAAATGGTAAAACAATGACGATTAGCAATGCTTTGGTTTTGTTTAATCCAAGTCAGGTTAATTTGAAACAATTTAATGCAACGACTGGAAAAAGCGATTTAAGCATAACTGGAGTTCTGGAAAACTTTTATGGATTTATGTTCAAAAATCAGGAATTGAAAGGAAACTTTAATATGACTTCCAATCAATTGGTTGTAAATGATTTTATGACTACCGCAGAACCTGCAAAAGCTAAAACAACAGAAAAATCAACAGAAGAAGCTGCTAAACCAACAAAAAAAGCAGATGCCATGAAGATTCCAGCTTTCTTGAATTGTACGCTTACCGCAAAGGCAAATACTGTTTTGTATGACGATTTGACTTTGAAAGCTGTATCAGGAAAACTGATTGTAAAAGATGAAAAAGTCACTTTGCAAAATGTAAAAACTTCTATTTTTGGAGGAACAATAGGTATAAATGGTGCTGTTTCTACCAAAGAAAAAACACCTGTTTTTAATATGGATCTGAATTTGAATCAGGTTGATATTGCACAATCATTTACTCAATTGGATATGTTGAAAAAGATTGCGCCTATTGCAGGAATCATTAACGGAAAATTCAATTCGACCATAAAAGTAAATGGAAATCTTAACGCAACAGAACTAACTCCGGATTTGAGTTCCCTTTCAGGAGATTTACTAGGACAGTTGCTTTCTACTACAGTAAATGCCAAAAATTCCACTTTATTAAATGCATTAGATTCTAATTTGAAATTTATTGATTTAAATAAGGTGAATTTGAATGATTTGAAAACTGCTTTAACATTTAAGGACGGAAAAGTGAATGTAAAACCATTTGATATCAAATATCAGGATATCAAAGCTACAATTGGGGGTGCACACGGTTTTGATCAGAGTATGAATTATAATATAAAATTTGATGTACCTGCCAAATATCTTGGAACAGAAGCTAATAATTTAATCGCAAAACTAAGTCCTGCAGATGCTGCAAAATTGGAGAACATACCAATAACCGCAATGTTGACAGGGAATTTTAGTAACCCAAAAATTTCAACTGATATAAAAGCCGCAACAACCAATTTAGCCAATCAGTTGATTAAAACTCAAAAAGAAAAAGCAATAAAACAAGGAACTTCAGCATTAACAGATTACATTAATAAAAACACAAAGAAACCAACCGACACGACAAAAGCTGCTACAACACCTCAAAAAGAAGATGTAAAAACGAAAGCAAGTGATTTACTAAATGGTTTATTCAAAAAAAAGAAAAAAACTGAAGAACCTAAAACTCCTTAAAATTTTTATAAAATAAAAAAGAAAGCCTAAAAGTGTAAATAACTTTTAGGCTTTCTTTTTATACATTAATAGTTACCACGTATCCTTCGGAGCCGCGAATATTAAAAACAGTTCCGTCTTCAAAGATTAAATACTGCCCTTTGATTCCTGTAAGTTTCCCTTGAAAGTAAGGCGTTTTGTCCAAACTCAGGCTTTTTATTTTGACTGGATATTGTAAAACTGGAAAGTGCATTTCGTACAAATCATTTTTCTCCGGATAGAAATACTCCTGAACTTCGGCTGGAATCCAATTTTGGACTTTTATTTTTTCAGCAATTAAATCAATCTGTGTTGTATCATTTTGCAGCATTTTACGCCAATTGGTTTTGTCTGCAAAATGATTTTTCAGCGCCACCTCTGTAATTCCTGCCAGGTAACGATTAGGCACTTCTACAATTGAAATTGCCTGAGTCGCTCCTTGGTCAATCCATCGGGTAGGCATTTGAGTTTTTCTTGTCACACCCACTTTTATTTCTCCCGACAAGGCTAAATAAACGATATGAGGTTGCAATTGCACTTTTTCTTCATAAACCAAATCTCTGTCTTGTATGCCCAAGTGTGCAGTACTCAATTCGGGTCTCATAATCCAGTCGCCAACTGCCGGACTCGAGTAAAAACAATCATAACAAAATCCCTGACGGAAAATTTTCTTCTTTTTACTGCAATTTAAACATTGGTAACCTACAAAATTAATTTCCAGATTCTTGTTCAGTAATTGATTTACATTCAAAAAACTATTCTCAAAAACCAGATAATATTGAATCGGATTTGCAAATTCGGTTTGCATTTTTGTAAGTACACCTTCGTAAGTCATTTTAGATTTTAGATTTTAGATTTTTTGAATCGAAATAGAAATTAGAATTTCTAATACTTAAAAAAAAATACTATTTTTGATAAAGTCGTAAAGTTAGTGTTTGTTACTCTTTTTACAAATCTAAAATCAGAATTCTAAAATCTAAAATCAGAATGGCAATAATCAATTCGCTTGCTTCCTGGGTTCTTAAACAAAGAATTCACCAGATAGAACTTTTCCTGAAGTACCCGAATGAAGTTCAGGAAGAATTGCTGATGAATTTAATTCGGGCTTCTGAAAATACTGTTGTAGGTCAGCAATATGATTATGCTTCTATAAATTCTTATACCACTTTCACTGAAAGAGTTCCTGTTTCAACTTATGAAGAATTACAGCCTTTGATTGAACGTACCCGTCAAGGCGAACAAAACGTTTTATGGGAAACTCCAATAAAATGGTTTGCCAAATCAAGCGGAACAACCAATGCCAAAAGCAAATTTATTCCGGTAAGTCCAGAGTCTCTTGAAGATTGCCATTATAAAGCAGGAAAGGATTTATTGTGCATGTATTTGAACAATAACGAAGATTCGGAAATGTTTACAGGAAAAAGTCTTCGTCTTGGCGGAAGTTCCCAAATTTATGAAGACAACAATACTTCGTTTGGTGATTTATCAGCTATCCTGATTGAAAACATGCCACTTTGGGCAGAATTTAGCAGTACGCCAAATAACAAAATTTCGTTGATGAGTGATTGGGAAACAAAAATCCCTGCGATTATCAATGAAGTCAAAAATGAAAACGTAACTAGTTTTGCCGGAGTCCCTTCTTGGTTATTAGTTTTGATGAATAAATTACTCGAAGAAACAGGCAAAGGAAATTTACTGGAACTTTGGCCAAACCTTGAAGTGTATTTTCATGGTGGTGTAAACTTTGAACCATACCGTGAACAATACCAAAAAATACTACCTAAAAAAGATTTCAAATACTACGAAATATACAACGCTTCCGAAGGATTTTTCGCCATTCAGGATTTGAATTATTCCAGCGATTTATTGTTAATGCTGGATTATGGAATTTTCTACGAATTTATTCCAATGGATACTTTTGGAACTCCTAATCAAAAAACGATTCGTTTATCTGAAGTGGAACTTTTTAAAAACTATGCCATTATTATTACTACAAATTCCGGCTTATGGCGTTATATGATTGGTGACACCGTTCGTTTTACTTCCCTGAGTCCGTATCGAATTCGGGTAACAGGCAGAACCAAGCATCATATCAATGTTTTTGGTGAAGAATTAATGGTTGAAAACACCGATCAGGCTATTGCAAAAGCCTGCCAAATTACAGGAACAGAAATGGTGGATTATACCGTTGCTCCCGTTTTTATGAAAGATAAAGAAAAAGGAGCCCACGAATGGATTATTGAATTCAAGAAAAACCCAACTGACCTTGCTCTTTTCCAAAAAGTACTGGACGAAACGTTGCAGTCTTTAAATTCTGATTACGAAGCCAAACGTTACAATAATATGACGTTGAATACTTTGGTAATAAACATTGCCAGACCTAATTTGTTTTATGATTGGTTAAAAGACAAAGACAAATTAGGAGGTCAACATAAGATTCCAAGATTGTCAAATGAAAGAGATTATTTGGAACAATTGAAAAGTATGCAAACTGTCGTTCTTCAATAAAATGAAAAAAATACTTATACTATTATTTGTATTTTGCTTTTTAGCTTCATGTGGACCTCATCGAATGAAATGTGGACCTAAAAGGAATTGCAATTCTTATACAAAAACAGAATCGATTGAAAAGAATTCTTAAAAACACAAAAGCCTTAACTCCATAAGAATTAAGGCTTTTGTGTAATTATAGTTCTCAGGTTTTTTATTCCTGCATCATATCGATATGTCTATCGTGGTACCCTAACAAATATAAAACTCCATCAAGACCTAAACTAGAAATAGAAGTAGCAGCACTTTCTTTTACTTTTGGTTTAGCGTGAAAAGCAATTCCTAAGCCTGCCAGGTTTATCATTGGTAAATCATTGGCCCCATCACCCACTGCAATAGTTTGGTTGATATGAATTCCTTCTTTTTCGGCAATGGCTTTTAGGTATTCCGCTTTCTTTGCTCCGTCTACAATTTCGCCTATATATTTCCCTGTCAATTTACCATCTTTAATTTCCAATTCATTAGCGTGAACATAATCAATCCCTAATTCCTTTTGCAAATAATGACCAAAATAAGTAAACCCTCCAGATAGAATAGCCGTTTTATACCCGTAGTATTTCAAGGCTTTCATCAATCGATGTGCTCCTTTGGTTATTGGTAAATTAATAGCAACATTATGTAAAACATCTTCGCTCAAACCTTCTAACAAAGCCATACGCTGTTTGAAACTTTCACTAAAATCAATTTCACCGTTCATCGCCGATTCGGTTATTGCTCTTACTTGTTCTCCTACTCCTGCTAATTCAGCGAGTTCGTCAATAACTTCCGTTTGAATTAAGGTCGAATCCATATCAAAACATACCAAACGACGGTTTCTTCTGTACATATTATCTTCCTGGAAAGAAATATCTACATCTAGAGTTCTAGAAATCAACATAAAACTAGCAGTCATCAAAGTTTTATCTACAATATTACCAGTTACTGATAATTGTACACAAGACCGAGGATATTCTTCTTTTTCCACCACCGACGTTCTTCCAGTTAATCGTGTAATGGAATCAATATTTAAATTTTGGTCTGACATTATTTTGGTCACAGCTGACAATTGAACAGCGGTTAATGTTTCTCCTAAAATATTGATAATGTAACGTTGTTTACTTTGTGCCTTTACCCAAATTTCGTAATCAGGAATAGTGATTGGGCTAAAATTAACCTTGATTCCCAATTCATAAGCTTTGAACAATAAATCTTTCAAAACGGGTCCTGAAGAAGAACCTGCCTGTATTTCAAATAAAATACCTAATGATAATGTATCGTGAATATCGGCCTGACCTATATCTAGAATAACAGCATCATAAGTTGCCAATATGGATGTTAGACCAGCTGTTACACCTGGTTTATCCTGACCAGAAACCTTTAATAAAATAATCTCTTTATCTTCTAATGCCATTTTTATTTATATTGATTTACGATGGGCAAAAATCGACAATCTATTGCTTATAAAAAAGAATATAGACGGTTTTTTCACAAAGAGATAAAAAACAAAAAACCCGACAGCTCATTAAAACTTGTCAGGTTTGATATTCTATAAATCAAAAACTTTACGAAGCGATTTCCAATCGTTTCAATAAATTTCTATTCAAAGTTTCTTTGGCGTAATCTACATCGATTTGCAATACTTTATCATCGGAACTTGGCAATTCATACATAGCATCAGTCAAAATAGCTTCACATAATGAACGTAATCCACGAGCTCCTAATTTGTATTCCAAAGCTTTATCCACAATAAAATCCAAAGCTTCATCCGTAATATCAAATTCAACCTCATCCATCAAAAACAATTTTTTATATTGTTTGATTAATGCATTTTTAGGCTGCGTTAAAATAGCGCGCAATGTCTCTTTATCCAAAGGATCCATATGAGTCAATACTGGCAAACGGCCAATAATTTCAGGAATCAATCCAAAATCTTTAATGTCTTTTGGAATAATGTATTGCAGTAAATTGTCTTTGTCGATATTGTCTGCATTTTTAGAAGTCGAATATCCAACAGCCTGACGATTCAAACGTTTGGATATAATACGTTCTACTCCATCAAAAGCACCACCGGCAATAAACAAAATGTTTTGCGTGTTTACCTCAACAAATTTTTGGTCTGGATGTTTTCTTCCTCCTTTTGGCGGAACATTTACAATTGTTCCTTCTAATAATTTCAATAAAGCCTGTTGTACTCCTTCTCCAGACACATCACGAGTGATGGATGGATTGTCGCTTTTACGGGCAATTTTATCAATTTCGTCAATGAAAACAATTCCTCTTTCTGCTTTGGTTACATCATAATCGGCAGCCTGTAAAAGTCGTGTCAAAATACTTTCAACATCTTCTCCCACATAACCTGCTTCTGTCAATACGGTTGCATCTACAATAGCCAAAGGAACGTCTAACATTTTTGCTATAGTTTTAGCCACCAATGTTTTACCAGTTCCAGTCTGGCCTACCATGATAATATTGCTTTTTTCAATCTCAACCTCATCGTGCAATTCTTGCTGCATCAATCGTTTGTAGTGATTGTAAACCGCAACAGACATTACTTTTTTAGTCTGATCCTGACCAATAACATATTGATCTAAGAAAGCCCTGATTTCTTTTGGTTTTTTCAACACCAAGTCAGTTGGCAAATGAGCTTTTCCGCTTGATTTTAATTCTTCGAGTACAATTCCGTGGGCTTGCTCGATACATTTATCACAAATGTGCGCATCGATTCCGGCAATCAATAAATTGGTTTCCGGTTTTTTTCTTCCGCAGAATGAACATTCTAATTTTGGTTTTGCCATTTTATTTTGGTTGGTAGTTGATGGTTGATGGTTGATGGTTTTGAATCCAACAACTAACAACCATCAACCAATAACTATTTATCCTCTTCTCAACACTTCATCAATCATTCCGTATTCTTTAGCTTCATCCGCTTTCATCCAATAGTCACGCTCACTGTCTTTATGAACTTTATCGAAAGTTTGTCCTGAATGCTGTGAAATAATGTTATATAATTCGTCTTTCAATTTCAACATTTCACGCAAGTTGATTTCCATATCTGTAGCAACACCTTGTGCTCCTCCTGATGGCTGGTGAATCATTACCCTTGAATGTGGCAATGCCGAACGTTTTCCAGCTGCTCCTGCACACAACAGCACTGCTCCCATAGAAGCTGCCATTCCTGTACAAATAGTTGCAACATCTGGTTTGATGTATTGCATTGTATCATAAATTCCTAATCCAGCATAAACACTTCCACCTGGAGAATTCAAGTAAATTTGAATATCTTTTGAAGCATCTGCACTTTCAAGAAATAATAACTGCGCCTGAACGATGTTTGCTATTTGATCATCAATTCCTGTTCCCAAGAAAATAATCCTGTCCATCATCAATCTTGAAAAAACGTCTAATTGAGAAATATTCAACTGACGTTCTTCAATAATATAAGGTGTCATATTAGTTGGATTCATTGCCGCTACGATTTTGTCGTAGTACATTGCATTTACACCTTGGTGTTTTGTAGCAAATTTTTTAAATTCTTTACCGTAGTTCATATTTATTTGTTCTAAGTTTTACGTATATACTATTTTTCATTTAATCAAAGGTCATACCTATTTGTAAAGAATGCCAATATGTCTTAATTCTAAGTTTACGAGAACTTTAAAAAAAAGAGCGTCAAAAAAATATTCTTTTGACGCTCAAATATACTTATTTTTTTAGAAATTATTCTCCGTAAGACGCAGCAATAAATTCTTCGTAAGTCACTTCTTTAGTTGTTGGATTTGCTTTCTCTTTGAAGATTTCCAATAATTTTTCAGCAACTACCTGATCAGAAAGTCTTTTTACTTCTTCTTGATTAGACAAAACTCTTGCTACAATTCCCTGAACTTCTTCGTCAGTAGGATTTGTTTGTCCGAATTGTGCCATTTGCTGACGGATATTTTTAGTTGTAAAAGTTTTCAAATCTTCGAAAGTGATTTTGATATCATTTTGAGCCAATGCTTTTCCTTCGATCAATTGAAAACGCAATCCTTTTTCAGAACGTGCATATTCTACTTCAGCTTCTTCTGGAGATAATTTTTTCTCACCTACAGTTTGCAACCATTTTTTAAGGAATTCTGATGGCAAATCGAATTTTGTGTTTTCGATCAAGAACTCAGTTACATCTCCTAATAATTTTTGGTCCGCTTGTGCAGCAAATTGAGATTCAGCATCTTCTTTGATTTTTGCTTTCAAATCTTCTAATGAAGCTACATTTCCAGCACCAAACAATTTGTCGAACAATTCCTGGTTCAATTCCGCTGGCTCAGAAACAGTGATTGCTTCGATTGTGAAATCAACATCAATTGCTAAACCGTGAACATTATCATGGCTTACTTTCAAATAATCCATCAATTGATGATCATCTTCGAATAAACCTTTTGTATTCACAGTAACTACATCACCCACTTTTTTACCAATAAATTTATCAGCAGTAGCTTTGTCTTTGAAAACTGATAATGAAATAGTAGTTTCGTTTCCAATCCCTTCTGCTTCATTAGTAAAAATACCTTTAACATCAGAACCTTCAACTACTACTTCCTGAGGAATTGCATTTCCAAATTGTTTTTGTATACGCTCTACTTGTCCGTCAATTAATTTATCATCAGCAGTAACTACATATTTTATGATGTCGTTTTTAGCATCTAAATCAATTTCGAAAGATGGAACCAAACCGATTTCATATTCAAAAGTCAATTCTTCAGCATCCCAATCAAAGTTTTCGTTTACTTTAGCAAGTGGTGTTCCTAAAAGATTTAATCTTTCAGATGCCAGGTAACGCTCTAAAGCCAAATCAACAACTTTCTTTACTTCTTCTTGTTTGATTGCTTTACCATATTGTTTTTCAACTAGGTCTTTTGGTACAGCACCTTTTCTAAAACCTTTTACAGTTGCCAAAGGCATTTTTTCGTTTATTCTTTTTGCTACCTGACCTTTGTAATCCATGTGAACCACTGTCAATACAATCGTTTCGTTTACTGCGTCTAATGCTACTCTTTTAATATCCATCTTCTTCGTTAATTTACATAATAAAATTGGGTTGCAAAATTATAAAAATTTTACAACCCAAACAAGTTTTTAATCTATTGAATTTTAGCTTCTTATTTAGACTTCAATTCTCATACTTTTTCTATTTGTCTTTCCCTACAATTGCAAACAAAATCGATTGTGAAAGAGATAATACAACACTAAAAATCAATGCCGTAAAAAAGGTATCGACTTTAAAGCCTCCAACAATATTTGTACATAGTAAAATAATTATTGCATTAATAACTAATAAAAACAAACCTAACGTAAAGATTGTAAATGGAAGCGTCAACAATACAAATATTGGCTTTATGAATATATTAAGCAACCCCAAAACAATTGCAACGAGTAATGCAGTAATAAAATCTTTGACGTGAACACCTGGCATAAAGTGAGCAATTAGCAAAACCAAAGCTGAAGTAATTAGAATCCTGATAAGTAGTTTCATATGTGTAAAATTTAATTTATTTGGCTGTTATATTGCTCTATTTCCTTTTTTATCTCAAAAGTAAAAATAATTATTTTAAAAGCAAGTACATTTTAGTTACCTTCGTGAGAATAAGCCTAAAACCAAACAATTATGAAAAAAAAATTACTTTCCCTTACATTACTAATTTCATTTGGCATAAATGCCCAATCATGGACTGAAAAAGCCACTGGTTTTACCAATCCAAACAGAAGTTTAAATAGTATATCAATAGTTGATGCTAATGTGATATGGGCTAATGCATTTGACAATACTGACCAAGCTAATCAAGATTATACCATTAAAGAATTTACCAAAAGTATTGATGGTGGCGAAATATGGACAGCTGGAACAATAGATTTGGGAGCAAATTCCGCAGACATGGAAGTTTCATCCATCACAGCTGCATCTGCAACTACGGCCTGGGTTTCTGTATCACCCGGAATAAGCAACACTGGTGGAATTTGGAAAACGATTGACGGAGGCACAAATTGGATCAAACAAACAACTGCATTATTCAACTCAGTAGATTCGTATCCAAATTTTGTTCATTTTTGGAATTCTACTGACGGCATTGCACAAGGAGATCCTGAAAGCGGAGAATTTGAAATCTATACCACAAACGATGGAGGTACTACATGGACTAGAGTTTCTGGAGCGAATATCTCAGATCCATCAGGTGGAGAAATTGGCTACTATAACCTTTATACTGTTTCCGGTAATACTATTTGGTTTGGAACCAGTACAGGTAGAATATTCAGATCTACAGATAAAGGACTAAACTGGACTGCTTATAACTCCGTGTACAGCACCGACTTTTCTCTTGACCGATTTACATTTTCCGATGCTAACAAAGGTCTTTTGATGACCTATTTCCCAGTTAATCTTTACAACACTACCGATGGGGGAGCAACATGGAATCCTGTTTCAAAAACCGGATCTGTTTTCAATGTTGATATAAGCTATATTCCTGGGACTTCTATAGTAGTCTCAAGTGCTTATGCTAATCCATTAGGATCCTCTTATAGTTTAGATGACGGATTGACCTGGAACACAATTGACACCAATGTTTTTCATGGAAAACTAGCTTTTTTGAATGATAATTTTGGATTTTCTGCCGGACAAAACACCAACGCAACTACTGGAGGAATTTCTAAACTGACAGGCATACCATTAAAAAATCCTAATTTTGAAATTAATAACCAAAGTTCCGTGTATCCTAATCCAACAAATGGAATATTACATGTAGATTCAGAAAAGGGAATAAAAGAAGCTTCCATTTTTAATTTGTTAGGACAAAAAGTATTTTCTTCTAAATTTCCCGTCTTAAACAGCGTTAGTTTAGATTTACATTCTCTTCAAACTGGAAATTATGTTTTAAAAACAACATCAAACGATGGAAAGACAGAAAGCACAAAAATTCTGAAAAAATAAATATATTGAAGAAAAAGAAAAAAACCTTTTCTATATAGAAAAGGTTTTTTTATGTTATTATTTTAAAAATGAGCTCGTTATTTCATAAAAGATTTTGGGATTTTCAGCATGAAGCCAATGACCAACATACGGAATCGTTTCTAGCTTGGAATCAGGAAAATGTTGTTGAATATTTGCAAGATCTTCATCGAGAATATAATTGGAATTTCCACCGCGGATAAAAAGTGTCGGTTTATTGAAAATTACATTTTCAGGAAGTGCTTTTCCTATTTCGTCTTTATTCTCATTAAAAACAGCCAAATTAAATCGGAACGCCAATTGTCCGGGCTCCAGCCAATACAAGCTTTTTAGTAAAAATTGTCTGGTTCCGAAATCAGTTATGTATTTTGACATAATTTCCTCGACCTCGTTTCGGGTAGGTTTTTTAGAAAAATCGACAGCATTCAGTCCTTCAAAAATAATCTGATGATGTTGCGGATAAAATTTTGGACCAATATCAGCGACTACCAATTTTTCTAACATTTCAGGATAAGTTGTTGCAAAAAGCATTGCTGTTTTTCCTCCCATTGAATGCCCCAGAATACTAACCTTATCTAGATTATTAGCTTTGCAATACTCATAGATATCCTGTACCATTATTTCGTAATTGAATTCTTCCGAATGAAAACTCTTGCCGTGATTTCTTAAATCCAGCAAATGCGCCTGAAATCCATCGGCAGCGAATTGCGTTCCCATTGTTTTCCAGTTATCTGACATTCCTAAAAATCCGTGAATAATTAGTAATGGTTTACCTTCTCCTTCTATTTTTGAATACAACATATTATCTATTTAAGTTTTTGCAAATACATATTCACAACATTGTCTAATCCAAGGTAAATCGCTTCGGAAATTAACGCATGACCAATAGAAACTTCTAATAATCCCGGGATGTTTTGCTGAAAAAATTGAATATTATCCAGACTCAAATCGTGTCCTGCATTAATTCCTAAATTTAATTCATTTGCTAAAATTGCCGATTTCACATAAGGTTCTATTCCATTTTTGTCTCCCAAACCGTATTGATGCGCAAATGATTCGGTATATAATTCTATTCTTTCAGTTCCAATTATTTTGGCGCCTTCAATCATTTCGAGAACGGGATCAACAAAAATAGAAGTTCTGATTCCGTTACGTTGAAATTCCTGAACTATTTCAATTAGAAAATCTTTATGTCTTACAGTATCCCAACCTGCATTTGAAGTTATTGCATCAACAGCATCAGGCACCAAAGTAACCTGCTCTGGTTTTATTTCGAGAACCAAATCAATGAAACTTTTTTCCGGATTACCTTCAATATTATATTCGGTATAAACAATCGATTTCAAATCACGGGCATCCTGATAACGAATATGTCTTTCGTCTGGTCTTGGATGAATAGTAATTCCCTGACCTCCAAATTTTTGAATATCTGTTGCTACTTTTAGCAAATCAGGCACATTTCCTCCACGAGCATTTCGCAATGTTGCAATTTTGTTAATATTTACACTTAACTTTGTCATTAGAAAACAATTTGATGATATTTATAAATTTTAAATGCAAAAATACAAAGTAAACTAGCTGTTTCTGTATATTTTTGATTATTTTGCAAGAAATATTTTAGACTGATTATGACTGAAATTACAAACTATATTACCAATGATTTTAAAGCAATTGACAGCCAAGAAACTATCGAGGTGGTTCAAGAGTTTTTTAATGATTTGACTTTTTCTCATTTTCCAATAATTGAAGAAGAAGTATACATTGGCAGCATAGCTTCTAATGACATTGAAACTTTTGAAAGCAATAAAAAAGTATTTGATTACCGATACTCACTCGAAGGATTTTTCGCAAGAGACAATATGGTTTGGCTGGATGTTTTAGAAGTTTTTGCCAAAAACAACACCAATTTAGTTCCTGTTTTGGATGAGAAAAATAAATATGTTGGCTATTATGAAATTAGCGACATTATGAAATTCTTTAACGAGACTCCATTTTTGCGCGAACAAGGAAAAATTATTGTTGTCAAAAAAAGAGAACTCGATTATTCAGCAAGTCAAATCACTCAAATTGTAGAAAGTAACGACGGCAAATTACTTGGTTTATTCGTTTCTGCAACAGATGTAGAAAATATAGAAGTCACTCTAAAAATAAGTATTGGTCCAGTAAATGAAATCATTCAGGCTTTTAGAAGGTATGATTACGAAATTGTATCCGAACATAATGAAGACAGCTATATTAGTACACTAAAAGAACGTTCCGATTATTTGGACAAATATCTTAATATCTAATAAATAAACTTGATGAAAGTAGCCATTTACGGGAAATACTATCTAAATAGCACAGAACCGATTATAAATGACATATTTGTGTTTTTGAGCAAAAATGATGTAGAAATGATTATCGAATCTGAATTTCTCAAAATATTACATGAAAAAAAAATAATAGAAAGCCAATATAAAACATTCTCTTCACACACTGAACTAGACAATAGTTTTGACATGTTAATTAGTATTGGGGGCGATGGAACTATTTTAAGAGCCGCTGCTTTGGTAGGAGATTCGGGAGTTCCTATTTTAGGAATAAATGCGGGCAGATTAGGCTTCTTGGCAACTGTTCAGAAAGAGAACATTGCTGAGTTCATGCAATTTATCATTGAAAAAAAATATACTCTTTCTAAAAGAACCTTATTAAGTCTATCAACTACTCCAATTAACGAATCGATTGCAGAAATTAATTTTGCAATGAATGAAATATCGGTTAGCCGAAAAGACACCACTTCGATGATAACGATAGAAACTTATTTGAATAACGAATTTTTAAATTCCTATTGGGCAGATGGATTAATTATTTCTACCCCAACTGGCTCTACCGGATATTCTATGAGTTGCGGAGGACCAATATTGACTCCTGATGTAAAAAGCTTTGTCATTACTCCAATTGCACCTCACAACCTTAATGCACGCCCCTTAGTAATTCCGGATGATACCGAAATCAGATTAAAAGTTTCTGGAAGAGAAGAAAATTATCTTGTTTCACTAGATTCCCGAACAACATCTGTAAAAAACGAAACCATATTGATTATAAAAAAAAACCCTTTCCAAATAAATATGGTAGAAATTCCAAAAGAAACCTTTCTAAAAACACTTCGAACTAAATTATTCTGGGGAGAAGACAGAAGAAATTAAATCATTTTTACTTTTCATCATACGAATAGCTTTATTTTTTCCGTTTAAGTACTTTCGAATCAATAATTCACTCGTTTTGATGTCAATTTTGTAATAAAAAGCACATTTAATCTAATGAGTATTGATTCGTGTTGATAATTATTATATTTGCACGCAATTTTCAATTAAATGTATAAATTTTCCACTTTACTGTTTTTGCTGTTTATTTCTACAACAAATGCCCAAATTCACGAATTAGGTCTTTTTGTAGGCGGAAGTAACTATGTTGGCGATGTTGGCCTTACCACTTATATTGCACCTAACGAACCTGCCTTTGGAATTCTTTACAAGTGGAATAAAAGTCCTAGACATTCTTACCGTTTCTCCTACACACAATCAACAATTTCAGGAAATGATCTTGATTCGAAAGAACCTAGC
The DNA here is from genome assembly GCA_040387175.1 of Bacteroidota bacterium. GTDB lineage: Bacteria > Bacteroidota > Bacteroidia > Flavobacteriales > Flavobacteriaceae > Flavobacterium. The sequence goes on from JAZKED010000008.1 coordinate 17,879, forward strand.
AGGAATCAAAGAGGTTATGGTTTTGAAAACAACATAAAAGAAGTATCTTTAGGCCTTGAATTTAATTTTTTTGACTTTAATTTACACGAAATTAAAACAAAAGTTACTCCTTATGTATATTCCGGATTAAACTATTTCATGCATGACGAATTATATGTTATATCAGGAGAAACGAGAAAAAAATCAGGATCCAGCTCTTCTTTGGCAATTCCAATAACATTAGGAGTGAAATCAAATATTACACCCCATCTGGTATTAGGATTAGAAGTTGGGGCAAGATATACATTTACAGATAATTTAGACGGAAGTAATCCAAAAGACAATAATTTGGAAAAATTTGGAAACATAAATAATAATGATTGGTATGTTTTTTCAGGGCTAACGTTAACTTACACCTTTGGAAACAAACCTTGTTATTGCGCAGAATAGAAATGAATTTACTAGATAAAATAGATACTACAAATTTACCCAAACATTTAGCTATCATCATGGATGGCAATGGTCGTTGGGCAAAACAACAAGGACTTTTACGCGCTTTTGGCCATGAAAACGGAACAAAATCTGTAAAAACCACTATAGAAACTTGCGCTAAACTTGGTGTTGAATTTCTAACTTTATATGCTTTTTCAACAGAAAATTGGAATCGACCAAAATTAGAAGTAGAAACTTTAATGAAATTACTCATCAATTCATTAAAAAAAGAATTAACCACTTTACAGCAAAACAATATCCGATTAAATGCTATTGGCAATTTAGATAAATTACCAAACTCAGCCCAAAAAGAATTATTTGATGTTATCGAAAAAACAAAAAATAACACCCGTCTTACCTTAACTTTGGCACTAAGTTATGGCTCAAGAGAAGAAATTGTAAGTGCTATAAGAACCATCAGTGATAAAGTTAAAAATAATATAATTTCAATTGACTCTATTGACGATTCAATTATAAATGAGCATCTTTACACGCAAAATTTACCAGAGGTAGATTTATTAATAAGAACAAGCGGAGAACATAGAATAAGTAACTTTTTGTTATGGCAAATTGCCTACGCAGAATTATATTTTACTGATGTATTATGGCCAGACTTTAAAGAACAAGATTTATATGAGGCTATCATTAGTTATCAAAAAAGAGAGCGTAGATTTGGAAAAACAAGTGAACAAATTAAATAATTTTTTAGTGTTACAAAAAAGCATAAAGATAATCCTTAGCCTTTTGATTTTTGGAAGTTTTTCTCAAATTAAAGCCCAAGACAGAGTTCCTTTTGACCAAGGAAAAACATACATCCTTGCTAAAGTTGACGTTGTTGGAAAAATAAGTTTCAACTCTAATACTGTAGTAACCTTTGCTGGTCTTGAAAAAGGACAAGAAATTATCGTTCCTGGTGAACAAATCAGTAATGCTATAAAAAAATTAGGAAAACTAGGTCTTTTTGACGAAATTTCATTTTATGTAAACCGAATTGAAAATGACAGTATCTATCTTGATTTACATGTTGAAGAACTGCCTAAATTAAACGAAGTAAAAATTGTTGGTGTCTCAAAAAGCAAAACCGAAGGCTTAATAAAAGACAATGGTCTTACTAAAAGTAAAGTAGTAAATGAGAACTTAATCACTACTACAAAAAATTACATCGAAAATAAATATAAAAAAGACGGTTTTTTCAATACCAAAGTAACCATCAACACCGTTAAAGACACTTCTGAAGTTAACCAAGTCAATATGGTGGTAAAAATTGACAAAGGAAAGAAAGTTAAAATCAAAGAAATTGAATTTGAAGGCAACAAGGCGCTAAAAGATGAAACCTTGAGATCTGCCATGAAAGATACTAAACGAAAAAAACTTATCAGCTTGAAATCTTCAAAGTTTATCAAGGAAAAATACAATGCTGATTTAGAAAAAGTTATTGCAGCTTATAAAGAAAGAGGTTATAGAGATGCTCGAATTGTCTCAGATTCTGTAGCTTATAATAATGAATTAAAAGCTTTAACGATTAAAATAAAAGTCGAAGAAGGTAACAAATATCGATTTGGAAATATCAAATTCTTAGGTAATACTGTATATTCAGACGAAGGACTTAGTAATATGCTAGGCATCAAAAAAGGAGACACTTACAACGGTGTTCTTCTTGAAAAAAGGATTGCCGATAAATCAAAACCAGACGGGGAAGATATAACCAATCTTTACCAAAATAATGGGTATTTATTCTCTAATATTAATGCAGTAGAAACAAGAACTGCAAATGACACCATAGATTTTGAAATTCGAATTACTGAAGGGCCAATTGCTTATTTCAATAAAATTACAGTAACTGGAAACGACAAAACCAATGATCACGTTATTTACCGAGAATTAAGAACTAAGCCAGGAGAAAAATACAACAAAGAATTATTAATTAGGACCATTCGTGAAATTGGACAATTAGGATTTTTTGACCCCGAAACTATTGAACCAAAATTTAAAAATGTAGATGCCGCAGCCGGAACAGTAGATATTGAATATCCTTTAACCGAAAAAGGTGCCAGTCAAATAGAACTACAAGGTGGTTATGGTGGAGGCGGTTTCATTGGAACTTTAGGATTGTCATTTAACAACTTCTCGGCAAGAAATTTATTCAAAAAAGAAGCGTATAAACCTCTTCCTATGGGAGATGGACAAAAGGTAGCTTTGAGATTACAAGCAAGCTCATATTTTAGAACCTACAGCTTATCATTCTCAGAACCTTGGTTTGGCAAGAAAAAGCCAGTACAACTTAACACTTCAATCTCTTATACAAGTCAATATTATAATAACTATCAAACCCAAAATGTTGATAAAAGCAGAAGTTTTAATATTTTAACATTATCAGCCGGTATATACAAAAGACTAACAGTTCCAGATGATTATTTTGGATTATCACAAACCATAAGTTACCAACATTATGATTTAAATAACTATAATATTGGTTTATTTACATTTGGAAATGGCGCATCGAGAAACTTAGCCTATACCGTAGGATTGTCCAGAAGTAATAAAGGAACCAACCCAATCTTTCCAACTTATGGAGCTGAATTTTCTTTAACTGGTAAATTTACGCTTCCATACTCATGGTTTAACGGAGTAGATTATGCAACCTTAGGAAACAAAGAAGAATATAAATTAAGGAGCACGGTAGCCAGGACAAATCAAGAAGATTCTGCAAATAATGTAGAAATAGGTGATTATATTGATTCATCAGGATTAAAAGTAGATACCTTTCAAGAAGCAGCTCCAGATCAAGCAAAAGTGGATCAAAAGAAATACAATTGGCTGGAATATTATAAAATAAAGTTCAAAGCGGATTGGTATACAAAAGTTTATGGTAAATTAGTACTGCGATCTTTAGTTGAATATGGTTTCTTGGGAGCATATAATTCAGACAGAGGTATAATTCCTTTTGAAAGATTCTATTTAGGAGGAGACGGAATGGCAAATTACTCTATGGATGGTAGAGAAACCATCGCTTTAAGAGGATATCCAAACAGTTCATTAACTCCGGTAAATAAATTGGGAGAACCTATTGGCGCAACTATATACAATAAATACTCAATGGAATTAAGATATCCAATAACCTTAAAAGCAGCAGCATCAATTTATGCTCTTACCTTTGTAGAAGCTGGTTCATCATTTGACACATTTCAAAATTACAATCCATTTGCATTAAGTCGTTCAGCTGGGCTTGGATTAAGAATATTTATGCCGGCTTTCGGATTGTTAGGAATCGATTTTGGCTATGGATTTGATGGATTGCCTCTGCCAAATGGAACACTGGCATCTAAACCAAATGGCTGGGAAACACATTTTATAATTGGACAACAATTTTAAAAAATTGGGATAAATTTTTCTAATACACCAAAGTTATGAGAAAAGGATTTTTATTTATATTTTTAGCACTGTTATTAGTATCTGGAAGCTTTCAAGCACAAACCAAGGGTACAAAAGTAGGCTATATTGATATGGAATACATTTTACAAAATGTACCCGATTACACAGAGGCTCAAAATCAATTAGAGCAAAAAGCCCAAAAATGGAAACAAGAAATTGAAGCCAAAAAAATAGAAATTAATAAGTTAAAAGACGCGTTAAAAGCAGAAAAAGCCTTATTAACAAAAGGATTAATTGAAGAAAGGACTGCCGAAATTACATTTCTCGAGAATGAAACTCTGGAGTACCAACAAAAAAGATTTGGTCCTGATGGCGATTTGATGAAACAAAAAACCGGTTTAACAAAACCTATACAGGATCAAGTTTTTACTGCAGTACAAGATATTGCCGAGGCTAAAAAATATGATTTCATATTTGACAAAACTTCTGATTTGACGATGATATTTGCAGCTAAAAGATTTGATATTAGTGATCAGATTATTCGTGTTTTGAACCGAGCTGAAAAGAGAGAGCAATTAACCAAAAAGCAACTTAAAGAAGAGGCTGCAAAAGAAGCAAAAGAAGATGCCCTAGATGAAAATCCAGCTTTGATGGACAGACAAAAAGCATTAGATGCAAAAAAAGCAGCCAGAGAAAAAATTATTGCCGATCGAAAATTACAACAAGAAGAAAGAAAACAACAAATCCAAGCCGAAAGAGACGCCAAAAAAACTGGCACGGTTTCTGAAAGCACAGTAAAAAGCGAAACTGAAAAATCAGATTCTAATGTAAGTTCAGAAAAAGAAACAACAAAAACAGCTACTGAAGAAGCCAGACAAAAACAAGCTGATGCAAGAGCAAAAACAATCGAAGATCGAAATAAAGCGATTGAAGAACGTAAAAAAGCATTAGAAGAAAAAAAGATAAAAATACTGGAAGAAAGAGAAGCAGCAAAAAAAGCAGCTGAAGAAAAATCAAAAACAACAAATTAGAATACAAACAATAATCAATAAACATTTAAAACGATGAAACAAATCAAAACTTTACTAATTGCTGCAATACTAGTTTTAGGAGCCAGCCAGACTATTACTGCACAAGCAAAAGTAGCTCATGTTGACGTAAGTGAAATTATGACAAAAATGCCAGCTATGCTTGACGCACAAAAACAACTTGAAAAATTAAGTGCAACATATGATGCTGACTATAAAAAAATGGCTGAAGAATTTCAAGCGAAATTAAAAAAATACGATACTGAAGCTTCGACAGTAACTGAAGCTGTAAATGGAGAACGTCAAAAAGAAGTTCAAGACATGCAAAAAAGAATCCAAGATTTTGGTCAAAATGCACAAAAAGAGTTACAACAAAAACAAGAAGACATAACAAAACCTATCTACGAAAAAGTAAGAGCTTCTATCCAAAAAGTGGGTAAAGCAAAAGGGTTCCAATATGTACTTGATGGTTCTTCTCTTTTATTAGCTGATGGTCCAAACTTGACTGCAGACATTAAAAAAGATTTAGGTTTCTAAAAACTAGACTAACCTCATAAAAAAACCGCTCACCAAAATTTGGTTTGAGCGGTTTTTTTATAACACAAATTTTAGGAAATTTAACCTGTAGCACTTAACTTTGTTAGTATGGAGAACAATAAACCTATCGGAATTTTTGACTCAGGAATTGGAGGAACATCAATTTGGGCAGAAATTCATCAATTACTTCCCAATGAAAAAACCATCTATTTAGCTGATAGCAAAAATGCTCCATACGGTCAGAAATCAAAAGCTCAAATTTTAGCATTAAGCGAGAAAAATACAGAATTCCTACTAGATTTAGGTTGTAAATTAATTGTAGTTGCCTGCAATACAGCCACAACTAATGCAATTCAGGAATTAAGATCAAAATTTTCCGTTCCTTTTATTGGAATAGAACCTGCTATAAAACCAGCCGCTACTAACTCTAAGACTCAAACTATAGGGATCCTGGCCACACAAGGCACTTTAAATAGCGAGCTTTTCAACAAAACAGCAGAGAAGTACCAAGATGTAAAAATCATCGAACAGGTAGGTCATGGACTGGTTCAGCTTATTGAAAGTGGAAATATAAACTCACCCGAAATGACACAACTACTGCAATCCTATCTCAATCCTATGATTGAAGCCAACATAGATTATCTAGTTTTAGGATGCAGTCATTATCCTTATTTGATTCCGCAAATAAAAAAAATCCTTCCAGAACACATTCAAATTATTGATTCTGGTCAAGCAGTAGCCAAACAAACACAAAACGTACTGAAAGAAAAGGTAGGTTTTTCATCCAAAGAAAAAAATGAACCAGTATTTTATACTAATTCAAATCCAAAAGTACTTTCGGAAATTATAGGAAATAAACACAAAGTGATTGAAAAAGATTTCTAGAAAATTTGAATCTATTCTTCTGCTTTATACCAGCCTGAATACATCACATAATTATTTGCAATACGCTCAATCTCACCAGCAAAATCAGATTGATCAATATCTTTAACTTTTTTTGCAGGAACTCCAGCATAAATACTCCCGGCTTCAACAATCGTGTTTTGAGTAACAACAGCTCCTGCGGCAATAATAGAATTACTTTCAACAACACAATTATCCATAACTATTGCTCCCATTCCAATTAACACATTGTCATGAATCACACAACCGTGAACCATCGCATTATGACCAATAGAAACATTATTTCCAATAACAGTAGGATGTTTTTGATAGGTACAGTGAATAATAGCACCATCCTGGATATTCACTTTATTACCAATGGTGATAAAATTAACATCACCTCTTATTACCGCATTGAACCAAACACTACAAGAATGGCCGAAAACAACATCCCCAACAATGGTTGCGTTTTCGGCCACATAGCAATCTTCAGGTATAGACGGAGTTTTTCCGTTTAAAGATTTTATCAGCATTTAAAGTAAATTAATTCACTAATTAATGGCAGGGCAATTACACTCATATCTTTCACGCTTGCAATTCAAATCTATACCTAATGTAATTTGATGAAATCCTCCAGTATCGAAAGTAACATCACCCATAAGTTTTGAATAAGTATATGCAAACATAAATTGCTTATAATTTACCCCTAAAATTGGAGTTACATATTGCAGCTTTTGAGAAGAAACTGAATTACCGTTAAGATATTCAGCACCGTCAAAACTTCTACGATAAGATAAAACAGCCCATACTTTTCCGAAATCAAGAGCTTTATAGGCCTTTATATTAAGATCTATAGATTTTTCATCCGTTTGATCTACCATTTGAAACATTATAGAAGGCTCCCATAATATTTTTTCTTTATTACCAAAAACATAACCTGCACTTAATAAAAATCTTCTCAAATTACCACTTTCTGTTTCTGTATAAATTTTTCTCTTTGTTTCTGCAGCGTTCTGAAGAGTTGCATGTGCATAAAAATCCAAATAATTATAGGACATTCCAAAATCAACATTAAAATAGGTTGCATCCTGAACTATGATACCATTAATAATAGGGTCAAAATCTCCTGATTGTAAAAACTCTGTCTCATCAAGCTGACTTTGTAGGAAATTAGCACTTAACCCAAAAGACAATTGATTTAAATCAATCTCATCTCTGGAAAACATAAGATGATGTGCATAAGTCAACTTCATTCCTTTTTGAGAATGATATCCATTTTTATCATTAAAAACAATAGCACCTATTCCAGCTTTCTCTCCTACTCTAGCGTTATAACTTAACGTTTGAAGTGCAGGAGCATCCTCTTGACCAAACCACTGCGCTCGTGCAGTAAGTCTAATTTTATCACAACTTGATGCACCAGCCATTGAAGGGTGAATCAAATAATAATTATCAGATAAATAATCAGAATAAACAGGAATTCCTTCTTGAGAATAAGAACTTAAACTCGTTAGAAGCAGGACAATGAAAATCTTTATTTTATGGTTCATAAAAAAGTATTTCTATATTAAAACTTGGGTAAAAATTAAAAGCCCGTAAAAAAACAACAAATTATTTACTAATACAATACTAAAGTTAATTTTTTTACTAAAAAAAGGAATATTATGAATACTAGCCAATAACTTCATTAAATTTGCATAAAAAATCATACTTTATCATGTCAAAAATAACGATCAAAGAAACGCAAAATCCCACTATACTAAAATTTGAATTTGAAGATTTCATTACCCAAAATGAAAGTTTCGAATTTAAAAACATCGATGAGGCTAAAAATTCTCCTTTAGCACAAAAGTTATTCTACCTTCCTTTTGTTAAAACGGTATATATCTCAGGAAATTTCATTGCCATCGAAAGATTTAGCATTGTTGAATGGGATGATGTAAAAGATGCAGTAGCAGAGCAAATAGAAAAATTTGTAGCTGACGGCGGAATTATAATAACTGCATCTGAAGAGAAAACAAAAAAACAACCTATTACCGTTTACGGAGAAAGTACTCCAAATCCATCAGCATTGAAATTTGTAGTAAGCAGAATGCTGACCAAAACCCCTATTGAATTCAAAAATATCGATGAAGCAGTAGCTTCTCCATTGGCACAAGAGTTATTCAAATTCCCTTATGTGAAAGAAATCTTTATTGATGAAAACTACATTTCAGTGACTAAATATGCTATAAATGAATGGCAAGACATTACATTGGAACTAAGAACTTTCATTAAGCAGTATATTGAAAATGGAGGAACTGTTATTGACGAAAGTTTGGTTGTTGCCCATACAGAATTAGAAAAGAGCAAAACTGAAAACTTCGACAATCTTGATGTTACTTCACAACAAATAATCAATATATTAGAAGAATATGTAAAACCTGCCGTTCAGGCTGACGGAGGAAATATTGCTTTCGATTCTTATGATGAAAATTCTAAAACTGTAAAAGTCATTCTTCAGGGTGCTTGTAGTGGTTGTCCTTCTTCTACTTTTACCTTAAAAAGCGGGATTGAAAATATGCTAAAAAGCATGCTTAACGATGAAGCAATAAATGTAGAAGCCACAAATGCCTAAATTTATAGTTAAAAAACACCTATATATATTACCATATAATGTCACTAGAATCAAATTACGTAACAGGCTACGCCAATAATTTTATACAAGTATTAATTGATTATTCACCAAGATTAATCTCTGCCTTTCTGATTCTCTTTGTTGGACTTTACGCCATTCGCGTTGTCAACAGACTGATTAGAAGAATAATGATCAAAAGGGAATTAGACCCTACTTTGACCAAATTCCTAGCCGACTTTTTACTTTGGGCATTAAGAGTTTTATTGTTCGTTACTTTTATCTCTAAATTAGGAATTGAAACATCTTCGTTTGTCGCAATTTTAGGAGCTATGGGTCTTGCGGTTGGTTTATCACTTCAGGGTTCTTTATCTAATTTTGCCGGAGGAATGCTGATAATTCTTTTCAAACCTTTTAAAGTAGGCGATACTATCGAGGCTCAGGGTATTACAGGGACAGTTAGTGAAATACAAATATTTGTAACTAAATTAATCAACGGCAACAACCAGACTATTTTTGTCCCAAATGGATCATTGTCAAATGGTACGATTATCAATTATTCTCTGGAAGGAATCCGCAGAGCCGATTTGACTCTTGCTATTTCCTATGATACTGATATCAAAAAAGCAAAAGACTTAATTACAGCAGTTTTAAACAACAATCCTAAAGTATTAAAAAGTCCAGAGGCTGAAGTTTCTGTAAAACTCTTAACAGACAGTTCCATTCAATTAGCGGTTAGACCGTGGGCTACAAATGCTGATTTTGGTTCTGTTTCCTCTGACACATTAGAAAACTGTAAATTGGCATTTGATAAAGCTGGAATTGTTATTCAACCATTCTTAAAAGAAGTTTCACAAAACAGTTAGATAAAACTATTTCTTCGAAACTGTCATCATAAAATCTTTCAGATAATAAGGCTCAAAATAAGCGACATCAACAATGTCGTTTTTTTTGTACTTCTCAAAACTGAGGAAGCTCATTTCTTTAGCCGATGGAAATTTAATTTCTTCTAAAAAGACATGATTTTCTTTGATTAAAACCGATTTGCATTTTTCAGCACAATCACCCACAAAATAAAGAGTTTCTTGTAAATCTTCGAAAGAGTTTTCGGTAATGATTTCAGCCTGAACAGCTCTTTTATTTTCGAAAAACGGACTAAAAATAGCACTATAGACTTCCATTCTTCGAGCATCCAGCATCGGGATAATCAATCCACTTGAAACGTTTGCTTGCGACGCTAAAACCTGCAACGTATCTACAGCAATTAGGGGAATGCTCAAAGCATAACACAAGCCTTTAGCGGCTGAAACGCCAATTCGCAATCCGGTATAAGAACCAGGACCCTGACTCACTGCAATTGCCGAAATATCTTTGAAACTGATTCCTGCTTCTTTGATTATTTCTTCTATAAAAACATGCAAGCGTTCAGCATGAGAATAGCCTTCTTCAGCAATTTCTTTGCATAAAATTGTTTTCCCTTCTTTTGCTAAAGCGACAGAACAATTTTTGGTAGCGGTTTCGATGTTTACTATATAGGACAAAATGAATTTTGGATTTGAATTAGTGTTTGCAAAGTTATAAATTACAAATAACTATTACTTCTTATCTTTTTCTTTTTCCAAAGTAACTTTATCTCCGGAATTCAATTCTTTGGAAACTGTTGTGTATGGACCTGTGATAACTACATCTCCTTTTTTAAGTCCAGAAAGTACTTCAATATTGGTATCATCCTGAATTCCTGTTTTTACAATTCGGATTTTGGCTTTGTCTCCTACTTTCACAAAAACACATTCTAGTTTTTTGTCTTTTTTAGGTGCATTTTTTTCCAGTTCTTCCTTTTCTTTATCGCTCATTTCTGTTTTCTTCACAGGTAATGTATCTGATTTTACTACAACAGAACTTATTGGCACTGCTAAAACATTCGATTTGGTTGTAGTGATAATATCAACAGTTGCTGTCATTCCTGGTCTAAAAGGAGAATAAGTTGCTGGCATTCCTTCTAATAAATCCTGATATGATTCTTTCAAAATTCTAACTTTCACTTTGAAATTAGTTACCTGATCTGCTGTCAATGTAGAACTAGCTGAATTAGAAATACTCGTTACAGTTCCTTTGAATTGTTTTTTCAGATAGGCATCTACTTCAACATTCGCTTCGTCACCTACTTTTATTTTTACGATGTCATTTTCGTTCACATCGACTTCGACCTCCATATTGTTTAAATTGGCTACACGAAGAATTTCAGTTCCTGCCATTTGCTGTGTTCCCAAAACTCTTTCGCCTAATTCCACATTAAGAACAGAGATAGTTCCGTCTGCTGGCGCATAAATAGTAGTACGCCCCAAATTGTCTTTCGCCTCATTCACGGTTGCCGATGCACTTTGCACATTAAAATAAGCGGATTGTTTATTGGCTTTTGCCACTTCAAATGAAGATATTGCTTTGTCCCAATCTGACTTAGAAATAATTCCTTTATCAAATAAGGTTTTATTTCTGTCGTAATTGGCTTTCGCTTCCTTAAATGAGGCATCTGCCTGACTCAAACCTGCCTTAGTTCCAGACAAATTAGAAAGTGTACGATTGTATCCTGAAGTATATAAATCCGGATTTATCTTTACTAATAAATCGCCTTTTTTTACTACTTGCCCTTCTTTTACATTCAAAGCAATAATTTCACCAGAAACCTCAGAGGAAATTTTTACTTCTATTTCAGGCTGGATTTTACCAGTAGCCGAAACTGTTTCCACAATTGTAGTGGCATTAACATTGGCAATTTCCACCGATTTTCCTTTATCTCCGCTTCCGACAACTCCTGTTTTAGAAAGTATTACCCACAATGCAATTATTGCAATTGCTCCACCAATTAATAAATAAATAGTTTTTTTAGACATAATAAATTAGTTTTTTATAATTGGAATTCCAAAATAGAATTCTAGTATCTTTATTTTAAAAATGTAATCGTATTTGGTTCTTAAAACTTCTGACTGAGCATTAGTCAGTAAAGTTTGAGCCTGATTAAAATCGAAAGAATTCATCATTCCTACTGCATATTTTTCTTTGGCATAATTATAAGCTTCCTGCCTGGCTTCTAAAGCTATCAATGAAGACTCATAAGCATTCAAACCTCCTTTAGCATCCGTAAAAGCTGTATAAACATTTCTTTGCAAAGCCAATTCTTCTTGTTCCACAGCAATTTTTGATTTTTCCAGACTTACTTTAGAACGTTCGACATTATTTCGAACAGAATATCCATTAAATATAGGAATCGATAGTTGAGCTCCAAATGACTGTCCTTTATTATCATTAAATTGATCAATAATTGGATAAGCACCACCTAATATCGGAGTACTATTAGGACGCAATACATTTTGATTGGTTCCATCTACATAACCAATAACTGATGTTGGGTTAGAAGCATCTGGCTGATAACCTGTAATTACGTCACTATAACTTGCCCTGGTGTTAAAATTATAAAAACCTATCAAACTGGGCTGATAAGCTCCTTTGGCGATAGCGATATTTTTTTGAGCAATTTCTAAATTGGTTTTAGCAATTTTCAATTCCGTTCTCTGCTCTTTTGCCTTATCATAAATTGCTATTGGAGTTTGTGCCAGAATATTATTCTCGTCATTAGGAATTGTATCATCATCTGCGACATCAAAATCATAAAATTCTTTTAACTGTAACAACTGAGCCAAAGACAATTTAGAAATCAACAAAGCATTCTCAGCTGCAACTACATTTTGATTATTGGATGCAACAGTCGCTTTTATATCCAATAAATCTCCACGGGGTATTGAACCAGCCTTTACCAATTCCTCAGAACGGGCAAATTGCTTTTCATTAATGGCTTTTTGTTCTTGTTGTACTTTTAAATTTTCTTTATTGAAAAGCACTTGCAAGAAAGCATTAGCGACATTCAAGGCAACATCTTCCTGCATTTTGGTCAATTGATATTTGGCTGCAAGAATAGAAAGATTAGCTTTTCGAAGTGTATTTTGATTCTGTAGCCCTTTATAAATATCGACCCCGACACTTGCTCCTAATGAAGTATATTGAGTGGTTTGATTTCTCAAAAGTCCTGTAGTAATATCTTGATTTAAACCTATATTCCATGAATGGGAAGCATTAGTATTAAAAGATGGAATAAAACTCCCAATAGCTCCTTTTTTATCAATATTAGCTGTTTTGGTATCAAGTTCGGTTTGCTTGATAGAAATATTATTATCTAAGGCATATTTTACACATTCTTCTAATGTCCACTTTTTAGTTTGTGCCTGAATAGACAAACTAAAAAATATCATAAAAATGAGAAATCCACAACTATTCTTCTTCATATATTTTGAATAAAAGCGTAGCAAAGGTACTACACAAATTTGATTTTTTCTACTTTGAAAACGAGCATATAAATTGAAATCGTTTGGAACAAAATCAACTCATAAAATCAATTAGACCTTTACAATCTGGATTTGTTACAAAAAATATAAAAATCCTATTTGTTTTATTAATTTTACCGTGTCAAATCAAACAAAAATGCTAAGATTCTTTCCCGTTGTAATTGCTTTTTCAATTATCTCTTTACTTTCGAGCTGTTCTACTTCCAACAAAATAGCGACATTAAAACCCGAACCAGACGATGCCAGTCCTTTACTATATGACAATGTGCCTTCCTTTATCAATTTACCTATCAGCGTAAAAATAAAAGATATTGAAAACCAAACCAACACCTTGTTGAATGGTTTGATTTATGAAGACAACAATATTGAAGATGACAATATCGAAATGAAAATTTGGAAACAAGCTCCTATTTCAATCACCAACGAAAGTGGAAAATTAAAAACGATTTTACCTTTAAAAGCTCTAATTAAATACAGAATAGGAACTAAAACTATGGGTGTTGAATTATACAACACAAAAGAATTTAACCTTAATGGATTAATTACTTTGATGAGTGATGTAAGTTTGACGAATTGGAAACTCATTACTAAAACAGAGCTAAAATCTTTAGACTGGAACGAAAGCCCTACAATGACTGTTTTTGGAAAAAATGTCCCAGTTACCTACCTTATCAATCCTACAGTCAAACTTTTTAAATCTAAAATCGAACAGAATATTGATTCTGCCATCGAAAAATCCATGGATTTCAAGCCTAATGTTTTAGCTGCTTTAGAAAAAATATGCACGCCTATCCAAATGAGCGAAGCGTATCAAAGTTGGCTTCGAATTGTTCCAATTGAAATCTATTCGACAAATGCCAAATTAAAAAACGATACTTTTTTAATGGAAATGGGAATGAAATGCAATATGGAGACTATTATAGGTACCAAACTGGAATCTAAATTTGACGCCAACAAAATTATATTAAAACCAGTAACCAAAATCCCAAATCAAATTATGGCCAATGTTGCTGCGGTTTCAACTTATACTGAAGCTACCCGAATAATGACTAAGAATTTTGCCGGACAGGAATTTTCTTCCGGAAGCAAAAAAGTAACCGTACAAAAAGTGGATATCTGGCATAAAGATGAGAAAATGGTTATCGCTTTAGATTTATTGGGAAGTGTAAACGGAACTATTTATTTGACAGGATTTCCTCAATACAATGAACAAACAAAGGAAATTTATTTTGACAAACTCGATTATGTCCTGGACACTAAGAGCAAACTAATGAGAACTGCGAACTGGCTTGCCCAAGGATTTATTTTAAGAAAAATTCAGGAGACTTGTCGCTACTCTATCGTTTCAAACCTAGATGAAGCAAAGAAAAACATGGCGGTTTATTTAAAAAACTACTCTCCAATGCCTGGCGTTTTTGTTAATGGTAAAATAGAAGACATTTTATTCGATAAAATTCAATTGACTAATAAAGCCATTATTGCTTTCGTTAAAATAAACGGAACGGTAAATGTCGCTGTAGATGGATTGAAGTAAGTTTAGAGTGTAGATTTCAGATTCCGATTGTAGTTGATTTTTGATATTGCAATCACAATTATTTTTTCTTTTTCCACATCCAATAAATATAATACCCAATTCCAGCAACAAGTAAATATGGAATAACCATTAAATAAACAATACCATCATTTACGGCTTGTGCCTTCGCAGTATTACCTTCACTTGTTAAAGCTGCACGACACATCGCACATTGAGCATTTGCAGAAAAAGAAAAAAGAAAAAAGAAAAAAGAAAAAAGATGTAACTGAACAATTCTTTTCTTCTGACTTTTGACTTTTAACCTTTGACTTTTGACTTTAAGAAGCATAATAAGGAGAAATCATTAAATAAACTATAACCCCAGTAACAGCAACATACAACCAAATTGGAAATGTAATTTTAGCAATTTTTCTATGCCTGTCAAATTTATTAGCCAAAGCACGAACATAGCTAATCAAAACCAATGGAATAACAGCAATAGACAAAAGGATATGGGATATCAAAATAAAGAAATAAATAGGTCTGATTATTCCTTCACCTCCAAATTTTGTAGAATCAGAAGTCATATGATAAGCTACATACATAACTAAAAAAGAAACTGAAAGCGCAATTGCAGTAGTCATTAATCGCTCATGAAGTATTCTTTTTCCGTTTTTGACAGCCAGTACACCAGCAACCAAAACAGCAGCCGTTATCCCATTTATAGTTGCATAAATAGGCGGAAGAAATGTAAGCGGCTCAACATTATAACCAAAATCTTTTAACTTAACACTAAAAAGTATAGCGACTACAACTGGAATTACAATTGATACAATTACTATAAACGGGCTGAATTTTTTTTCTAATGAATTATCTTCTATCATTATTCTTTTAATAAAATTGCTATATCTTGTTGAATATCTCTCACTCCTTTTTTATCCAAACCGTCATAATATAAAATCGGGTTCCCGTACTCATCTTTTCTGCATCTTATATTACCATTTTTATCAATCAAAGCAAAAGACCCTGAATGTTCAAAACCACCATTCACTTTATTATTTTCACCCGCATAAAGATTGAATCCCTTATTAGATAAATCAATAATATATTTTTTATCACCTGTCAGGAAATTCCAATTAGAAGATTTAGCCCCTAATAATTCTTTGTGTGCCTTCAAAACTTCAGGTGTATCATTTTTTGGATCGATAGTAATAGAGACTATTCCAAAATTTGGATTACCAAAGAATTTTTTTTCAATAACCAGCATACTTTCGTTCATCTTTGGACAAATGGAAGGACAAGTGGTGAAGAAGAATTCCAAAACATACACTTTCCCTTTGTATGCTTCATTAGTAATCTTAACATTCTCTTGATTTATCAATTCAAATTTTGGAGCTGGACCAATTTTTTCCAATTTTTCATCTTCATTTGAAGAACCAGACACTTTATCCAATCGATCTCCTTTTACGATTTCATTATTTTCTATTCTATCTACAATTTCTGGAACAACTAAAATTCCAAAAATTAGAACAACAAAAGAAATCCATATATATGATTTGTTTTTTAGCATTATATATAAAGTTTAAAGACGTTTAGTAGCATTGTGATTCTTTTTGAGAGCTGCCCGGTATTCGTATAGGATTACTTTAAAATCATCCAACATTTCATTACTTAAATCTGCCAAATGAAAAGTATTATATCCTTCTTTATACCCTTTCTTTTCCTTTCTCCCTCTCAGGTTTCTTTCTTTGTCAATAATATATACGTTTGGAGTTCCAAAATTGGCATTCAATTTTTCAACCAGTCTCAATTGATTATAATAAGCCGTAATTTCTTTTGGTGAAGCAAACACAAAATGCCATTGACGAACGTCTGTAAATGCCTTCAAAACATTCATCAAACTCTTGGCTTGTTCTTCTGTTCCCAGTGGACAAATAATCACAAATTGTAAATCTTTGAAAGTATGATAGCGTTGGTAGATTTTTTCATTTAAATTAAAATAATTACCTCTGTTCTCTAACAGATTCGAGCCTGAAAAACCCAATACTGTGATTTTGCCATTCAAACTCATTTTTTGATTATCCAATGATTTCCAATCACCAAAATCAGCAACTTTAGGAGTAATAACAGGTAATGTAGTAAAACCATTTACCCCCGATGCAAAGAAAAGATAAGCAACAATTGGTAGAATAAAAAGAACGAAGAGGACAATATTTTTTTTCATAATGAGCTTAAAATATAATATGCAAAAATAAAAAAAGGCACGCAATGCGCACCCTTTTTATTGAATTAATATTTTGTTAAAAATTCCACTTAATCGTGCTATTTTTAAAAACCTCAAATACATAATCTGCTTCTGTCAAAAGAATAAAAAGTAAATAAACCACTAGAAATATTAATGGCCAAATTACCGAATTCCTTAAAGTAGCAGTCTCTCCTTCCATATGCATAAACGCATATACAATATAATATGCTTTTACTAATGTTAAAATGATAAATAACCAGTTTAGCAAATTTAAGCTCAAAAAGCTATTCATATGTAATGACTCCGGTTTTAGAATTCCGAAAATTACCTCAACAATTGTTATTACAGATAATATTCCAAAAACTGTCCAGATTCTTTTTGTATTAGATACGTGTTCGTGTGACATAATAATTACTTTTTGTAAATTAAACTAGATAGAAAACTGTGAATACAAATACCCAAACTAAATCAACAAAGTGCCAATATAGTCCAACTTTTTCTACCATTTCGTAGCTTTTTCTTTTCTCGTAAGTTCCAAGTAAAACATTAAAGAAAATAATAATATTAATAACTACCCCTGAAAATACGTGGAAACCGTGAAACCCTGTAATAAAGAAAAAGAAGTCAGCAAATAATTTGCTTCCGTATTCATTTCTAGTCAAGTTAGCACCTTCAACAACTAAAGAAGCCTGAGCCAATCTCAATGCTGATTCTTCTCTGGTTAAAATAGTTTTTTGTTTGTGTTTTGTTAACTCGTGATTAATTTTCGAATCTTTTTTAGCAGCATCAGTATCTTCATAAATAGTCTCCGTTCTAATCAATATATCCGGATGTGCTTCAAAACCAGCCTGAACCTCAGCTACAGAATAGCTTGGCAAAGTAGGCTCACTCATAAACCATCTTCCTTTATCTCTTGTCAATTGTTCTCTTTCTTCTGGCAAAGTCGCTGCAAAATCAGCAAGCGCTACACGATGCCCTTCTTTATCCACAAACTGAAGTAAACTCCCCCCTTTTGTTTCGATAGCACCATATTCTCCTTTAATAAAGTTTTTCCATTCCCAAGCTTGAGAACCAACAAATATTAAACCTCCAATAATAGTTAAAAACATATACAATACAACTTTATCTTTTTTCAATTGATGACCAGCATCAACGGCAAGAACCATCGTTACGGATGAAAAAATCAAAATAAAAGTCATAAACGCCACATAATACATTGGTGCCGAAACGCCGTGCATAAATGGAAAGTGGGTAAACACTTCATCAGCCAAAGGCCAAGTTTCAATAAATTTAAATCTAGAAAAGCCGTAAGCAGCTAAAAATCCTGAAAAAGTTAAAGCATCTGATACGATAAAAAACCACATCATCATTTTGCCATAACTAGCTCCCATTGGCTCGGTTTCTCCGCCTCCCCAAATTTTTTCTCCACTATTTGCAGTAGTAACTGTCTCCATAAAAGTTATTCGTTAAAAAGTTCCCAAATCTACAATTTTTTCTTATTTAAAGAAAAATAAAAATAAAAATAATAAAACCCATAATAAATCAAGAAAGTGCCAATACATCGCACCTAGTTCAATCCCAAGAGTTTGTGTTGAATTGTATTTTTGTTTAAAATGATTATAAATTATAATTAAAAGCGAAATTAGTCCACCTGCAAGGTGTAATAAGTGCACAACAGTAACAATATAAAGGAATGTAGTCGTAATAGAACTTTCAGCTCCTGTGAAATAATAGCCACTTTCTACTATTTGCCCAAAACCTTCAAACTGTAAAACCACAAATAAAATTCCTAATACCAAAGTAGCTAGAAGAAATATTGTTGTCAATTTATGATCATTCTTTTGAATGGCCTTTTTAGCCAAATGAAAAGTAACACTACAACCTATTATTACTGCAGTACTATAAAAAAATGCAGATGGCAATTGAAAATCTTTCAACCAATCAACTCTGGATTTACTGACTATAAAAGCACTTGTAAGTCCTGCAAACATCATAATCATACTCATCATTGCAAACATTAACAGCAATTTGTATGATCGGTCTGATCTTGCTTTATGCTCTTCGGCGGTCATTGTTGTTGTCATAACTATCTTAAAAATTTATCAAATATATAAATCAATTGTAACAGGGTTATATAAGAGACGCTAACAAGCATCAAAGTTCTTGCAGCTTTTGCAGTTCTTAATTGATACAATTTAACAGCATAAAAAAGCATCCAAAGTCCAAGTAAAAACACTAAAACTGTTGCTATTGGGGTAATAAATAATTGACCCGTATAACCCAAGCAAGGTAAAAGTGAAGCTATAATCAACCAAACCGTATATAATATTACCTGCAAAGCTGTTCCTCTATCTTTTTTACCAGTAGGTAACATAAAGAAACCCGCTTTTTCATAATCTTCATATAAAAACCAGCCGATTGCCCAAAAATGAGGAAACTGCCAAAAAAACTGAATAAGAAACAAAGTTCCTGCTTCTATACCAAACTCCCCTGTTGCCGCAACCCAGCCCAACATAAAAGGAATAGCTCCAGGAAATGCACCAACGAAAACCGACAATGAAGTTATTGTTTTTAAAGGTGTATAAATACTCGTATATAAAAATATAGAAATCGCACCAAACATGGCTGATTTGGCATTAATACTATACAGAAGAACAATTCCAATAATAGTTAGAATACTAGCAATAACCAAAGCAGTATTCGGCGACATTCTTCCTGCGGGAATGGGCCGGTTTTTAGTCCTGTCCATCAAAGCATCAAGATCTTTTTCGATAACCTGATTAAACGCATTTGACGCACCTACCATGCAATATCCACCAATAGCTAATTTTAGTAAAACTACCCAATCTAATGACTGAAAATCACTAACACCCAGTAAAAATCCAGCTATTGACGAAAACAAAACACTAATAGCCAATCCAGCTTTTGTGATTGCTTTGAAATCGGTATATATTGATTTAAGGGAAATGGTATTCAAGGTTTATTTTGTTTGTTTTTAAAACTTTTGCAAAAGTAGTTTATCGAAAGGGATTAGACAAAAAACTATTCATAAAAAACTGATTTTAATAATTTCATCTATAATTTCCTTTTGCGTGAGTGATAGAAGTGGAGCTCTTTTGGGGAGCGGCGGCTTTTTAGCCGCTCCCCAAAAAGCGGGAACGAATAGCACGACCCGAAGTTTTGTTTGACTAGTCCGCCTTATCAGGCTCGGGTTACGGAGGGTCACGCCAAAAATAATATGATTTGCCAACTAGTTTTCCATAACCGAAGCTGCCATTAATACTGCACAATAGCCATGAGGTTGATTTTTATAAGTATCCGACGGGGAATCTACAGGACGAACCGCCAGATATTCTTTAATGTTATTTTTAATCCCCATTCCTGGACAAAAAGATTTTATTTGAGGTTTCCCATCACTATAGACAGTAATATATTTTTTTAAACCTTTCCAGCCGTTCTCTACAACCATAACATATGAGTCATCCAGCCATTTATAGTTTAATCCTTTTTTTAAAGCATAAATTATCATTCCTGATCCGCTGGTTTCAGTATAATTATCCGCTAATTCCTTGTGATTGATTAATTGACACCAAAGCGACTCTTTATTTTGGGTATTTTTAATACCAATAGCTAGTTGTTGATATAGATACAATAGTTTTTTATAGTCTTTATGAGTAGGTGGAAGTGATTCTAACATATCGGCTAGTGCCATTGAGAACCAGCCTGCATTTCTACTCCAAACCTCACTAGCAGTACCTGTTATCGGACTTGCCCATGATTTTTGTTTATTATAATCCCAACCATGATAAGGCAAATTCGTTTCTATATTAAACATTCGTGAAGCGGCTAAAAAAGTTTGAAACATTGCCACATCTACACTTTCACTATCACCAAATAACACTCCATACTTTAAAAGAAACGGATTAGCCATATAAACACCATCAACAGTCATCACATCCTGATAATGGTCGTTGTTTTTGTGCCAATAACCGCCGTCAGGAGTTTTATGAAATAGCGTAGGCACTGAACTTGTTCCTACTAAATAATTTTTCATATTAGCAGCGGCAGTTTTGTATTTATTTTCTTTTGTAGTTTCATATAAAAACAAACACAGAAGCCCGGGGTGAATTCCATCAAGCTCAGTTTTTAATCCTTTCACATTACCTTTTTCATCAACAAAAGTGTCAACAAAATTCTTTATGTATTTAAGATACTCCGGATTTTTAGTCTTTAAGTATGTTTTTTCAATTCCATGAAGTATAATACTATTGGCATGATCCCAACCATTATGACCAAAAGCATCTATTGTAGGTTGATACCTTGTGATGATTGCATTGGAAAATTGAACTCCAAAATTAGTGGTTTGTCCTTTACTTAAAAAAGAACAAAATATTAGAAGTTTAACCAAAAAAGATTTATGCATATGACATTGAAAAATCAACAATAGTTATTTCAAAGCTAGATTACTTAAATTTCCTAGTAATCAAAATACCAATTGAATACATCCGAACGAATTCCTAGAGAAAACCAAGAGGTACTTTCCTTAAAGGTTGTCGAATTCTCTTGTGAAGGATCAAAATTTCTATAAATAAAACTACCAAAAAGTTTCAAATTTGTCATTGGGTTGATCAAATAACCAGCTTGTATATCCGTGATAAAAACATTAGTTTTATTTCCCTGACCTACTTTTACACCAGTATCAGCATATCGATCCACATCATAATCCCTGAAAATATTACCCCCATAATTAGAATTGGCACCTGAATTAGAAAAATCCAAACCACGCACACCGTAAGTAATTTTGGCATCTGCAAAAATCCTTCCTTTATGATAACGGGCAATAGCAATAAGTTCTTCAAAGTTACCTCCCCACTGGTGCCCAATATTTTGATTAGCATGCGCATAATTTGTGAGTGGATCACTATGCGAATACACGTAAGGACGAACATGATTATACTCCAATTGTAATAACAGATTATTTACGTGAAAAGCATTAAAATATTTCGCACCCAACTGATATCCAAATTTATTTTTCCAGCTATTATTTCCTGCTTTTACATCTTCTGTTGAGAATTCATCAATCAAAAATTGCCCATAAAGATTAACCTGATTATTCCATTTGTACTTAAATGTCAATCCCAACAGTGCATTTCCTGTTTTTCCAGAAGCAGCAAACTCAACAGCACGATAAAAAATAATTGGATTTACAAAATACATATCAAACCCTCTATTATTAGCGTTTGACCAAACTACAGATTCAAAAAAACCAAGATTTAATCTATTTGAAATATTCCAGCTCAAATAATGATTTGCCATAAATTTTTTGGCGTAAGTTTTATCTACCGTAACTTCTGGACGTACATCTTTAAGCCACATGTATGTATTGGTATATTTTATTTTCCAAAAATTAGTATTAATTTTAAAATATGGATATGGACTTGCCCCATCACTTTCTAATATAGAACGATACCCATCACCAATAAAATTCCTGCCATAACCCAATTGCAAATCAACAAATCTTGCAGGAGCAAAAGTCAGATTAGCTTCTGCCATTGGAAAATCATATGCATCGGATTTGAATTCTTTAGCAATTCCAATTCCTGGAATAATAGCTGGATTTCCACCGGATGGCTTTAAAGTTTCAGCATAAGTATTGTAATAATCAGCAAATCTGCCTTGACTTTCAAAAATAGTTGTTGTGAAATTAAGCTTAGAACCCAATCCAGCACTAAGATTAATTCCCCTTGTGTTAACAAACGTCTTAACTTGTTTATTACCCGAAGCCTTTCCTCCTTGAAAATCAACAATAGGATTTAAGATAAACCAATAATCCTCACCTTGGATTTCAACCAAATTTTCATTCCATAATTTTCGTCCCCACCACCCGGAAACTTTTTTCTTTATTTTTTCATTTTCTGCTGTGAGGTCATAATATTTAGCTACTTCCACATAAGTATAAGGTTTTGAAGCTGTATGATTATTACTCCCCATTTGATTCAAAGCTGCATCAAAATGCGCGTAATAACTATGTGAAAACGGAACATTCAAATAACTTTTGAGCTGTGGATTGTCAAATTTCTTATACGGAATACTATCTAATTCCGGCAATTTTTTATTTGGGGCATTTTTTACTTTTGCAATTTCAGCAGCAGCACTAGCTTCTGCAGTCATTTGCGCTACACTTTTCAAAGGTATAGAGATAGTTATATTATATTTAGAATAGACTGGATTCCCATTATAAGTTGACGGCTCTACTTTTGAAATTTTACCAAAAACTCTTTTAGCTTCCTGAACTAATGTTTCATCAGCAGCATTTACATAAATTACTTTGAAATCGCCTTTTTCATCCACTTCAAAAAGCACTTTAACCTTTCCTTGAAAATTATTTTGAGCAAGATTTTCCGGAACTACAAAATTTTGAAACACAAAATCCTGAACTTCATTATAGAAACATTGTTCCAATGCGGCTGCATCTAAATTTTTACAATTTGGAAAAACAGGAAATCGACCAGCAGAAGGTACTGATTGTTTTGGAATGGTAGTTACATCTTGTGCATAAGCCACAAAAACGTATAGAGATAAAAGCAATACAAACAATCCTTTTTTCATATCATATCTTGGTTTTAATACTCCCCTAGAAATTTTTGTCCATTAGCAATCGAACCAGCACTCGAAGTACCTATTCTTTTTACTCCTAGCCGAATCATTTCGACTGCTTCTTCATAAGTTCTTACTCCACCAGCAGCTTTTACGGGAAGTGGCGAAGCATTTTCGAGCATCATTATTATTGTCGAAACAGTTGCTCCATTAGGAAGATTATTTTCTGTTTTGTAAAATCCCGTTGAAGATTTCACAAAAACAGACGAGAAACTCTCTTCTTTAAAATTAGTAATAATCGTATTTTTTATCAAAGCCGACAACTGAATAATTTGTTTATCCGTTAATGCAGCTACCTCGATAATCCATTTTACAACTTTGTTATTTGCCAAACCTAATTGAGTACATTTTAAAATTTCTTCTTTAATCAAATCTACATTACCTTCTTTAAAGGCCTCATAATTACATACAAAATCAAGATCGTTTACTCCATCAATTATAGCCTGATTAGCTTCTTTAATTTTAATTTCCAAAGTAGATTTCCCTTTTGGAAAATCAATTACAGTTCCTATTTGCACAATTGAATTAGCATCACTAATCATTCTATTCGCAAGAGAAACCATATTAGGGCGAATCATAATAAGCT
The DNA here is from genome assembly GCA_040387175.1 of Bacteroidota bacterium. Classification (GTDB taxonomy): domain Bacteria; phylum Bacteroidota; class Bacteroidia; order Flavobacteriales; family Flavobacteriaceae; genus Flavobacterium. The sequence goes on from JAZKED010000008.1 coordinate 42,181, forward strand.
TAAAATTTTCATTAATAGCTTCTTTAATAAATTCTTTGACTATAATTATATTCTCAGACTCACTTAGACCTGCTTGCTCTGGTGTTTTTAAATAAGTAGAATCTAAATATTGCCTGATATTCATTCAAAAATTAAATTTTATCAACTATTCCATTGAATTTATTTATCAAAACAATTGAAGCAACAGCTAATAAAGCTCCCAATAAATTTGCCATAATATCAAATATATCTCCTGTTCTCGTTGTGGTAAAATATTGCTGCAGCAATTCTATCAGTATTCCAAAAAACAGAGATAACACTACTGAAATAGTAAAAACTTTATATTTGCTTGAATCATTCAATTTCTTTTTAAAGAATAAAAACCAAAGTGCTGTAAAAACAAAATGAAAAAAAACATGAATTACTTTATCAAAATTCGGTATCGTAATTTGCTTAAGTTCATTAGAATTTACCAAACAAAAAAACAAGATTAATCCTGTCCAAAATAAAGCGGCTAATAAAAAAACTTGTTTAAGCACCTATCAGTTCTTTATAGTCTTCACTAGAAAGTAAAGAATTGATTTCTTCTAAATTTGAGATTTTTATTTTTATCATCCATCCAGCTCCATAAGGATCTGCATTAACATTTTCTGGCGTATTTTCTAAGTCTCCATTAAACTCAATAATTTCTCCAGACAATGGAAGGAACAAATCCGAAACAGTTTTTACTGCTTCAACAGTTCCAAAAATTTCATCTTTTTCTAAAGTCTGATCTAAAGTTTCTACTTCAACATACACAATATCTCCTAGTTCCTTTTGTGCAAAATAAGTAATTCCTACTGTTGCGACATCACCTTCAACGCTAACCCATTCGTGATCTTTTGTGTACTTTAAATTTGCTGGTATATTCATTTCAATTAAGTTTAAGTCCCGAAAATAAGGGAGAAATTTTATGTTTTTATATTTTTTTCAAAAGTATTATTTCAAATTTTATTATTATACTGATTATGATAAAATTTTATTAATTCCCAAAATTATATCGAATCGTGAATCCAGAACGAATATTTGTCAAAGGAAAAGAAGTAGAAATAACTGCTTTTGAAAATGCATGATCATAATAGAAAACGGCTGTCAGATTTTTGCTAAAAGAATAATCTGCTGTCAATTTTAAAGACCAAACATTCTGGCCTCCGGCCAACTGATTATTATCATAGTCTAAATATCGAACAATAGTTTGATTATTACGATACGACATATCTGCTTTTATAATGATATCACTTTTTATAATACCTGTCGGACTATCAGCTAATCTAGAAGAAAATGTCACATCCTTCACTCGATAACCTAAACCTATCACATATTCTATTCCTTTAACTTCTGTCAATAAACCATTATCAAAACTCATAGATAACGCTCTGTCTTTTTTAACTTCAGTAAGTACTTTCAATGAATTTAGTAATTCAAAATCCATTCGGATAAGTGGGTTAAACTGCTCTACTAAATTAACATTAGACATAATAGTTTTATTGAAAAAATTACCACTTGCATCCACTCCATTAGGATTTTTATCAAACTCGAAATTAGATCTAAAAGCATTAACAGTATAAGAAGCTCTGTAATTTTGCTGTAAAGAAAAACGCTTGAAATTCTTTTTGAAAAAAGCATAACGCATCAATCCATTATATTTTACAGACCAGTTAGGCAATGGGAAACTCCTGAAAATTCCAAGAGAAGTATTAGAAGCATCTCCACCTGAATAAGCAGCTAAAAAAGCAGGCAATAATACGGCTTGACTATTTTTACCATACCCTTTTGGGAAACCGTCTGCATCAATATTAGCCGGATTAGTAATATCTATCCCACGTCCAGTGGCTAATCGGTTGGCAACTGTAAGTCTATTATCTCTGAAATCGTCAAATGCTGATGATTCATTTTCATTACTAGTAGAGAAAGACGTACTAATTAAAATGGTAGATATAGAAAAAGTACCAAAACTATAAGGCGATCTTGCATTGTATTGACCATTAGCGCTAACATCATATTGCTCAGAGAAATTCTCAGAATATGATCTATCCATTGTCAAATCAATTTTAAAATCTGGAAACAAATCTACATTTGCAGTCGTTTTAAATGTTTCGTTTTTAACTTGAGTAAAATTTTGATTGAAATCCTGATAAGTTGTCAACCAACCATTTTTAGCAGCTTCATACCTCACATCGTCCTGACTACCAAAAATAAACCCTAGGGTAGGTTTTGATGACCCAAAGAAACCAACTCCTGGCGTATATCCTGGAAGAACAGTACCACTATTTTTAACATAACTGGATTGAATACTTTTTACACTTGTTAAAATACCTATCAAACCATTCAAAAAATTATTCTCTTTTGGAATTAAAAGATTTGTATTAGCTACTTTTTCACCTGGTTTAGGAGCAACAGTTTTTGGATTTGCCTTTAATTGTGATTTTTTGGTCAATCCAATATATTTATAAAAAGTATCCATACCAAAAGTAGCATTCAAATTATGAGAAGCAGCATTTTGAATCGTGTTTCCTAAATTATAATCTACTCCTCCAATATTTATATTAGATAATGCAACCGAAGCCCTTTGCCAATTATAATCTCCTGTGTAAGAATAATTAGCTTTTATGAAACTTAATACTGGAATTTTATCAATTGGTATTTGATAATTCAATATAAACTGTTGCATATGTTGGTTAGAAGTACCTACATCAAAATACTCATCCCAAATAGTAAAACTATCAATTGGCACATTATCCTCTCCCATATAATTTTTCACTATATTAGTAGATGATGCTGTATAATTTAATTTCAGAGATTTTGTCAAGTTATAATTAAAACCATATTGATAATTAAAACCAAAATTTCTTCTATACATTGGATCTATACCTATTCCTTCAACATCGACTTGTCTAAATTGCTGACGATTGTATTGTCTAATAATATTTGTATTGAAATTGATATTAGAAGGCAAGTAATTAAAATTAAAATCACTTAACATTTTCCAATAGCTACTTTTTTTCACAAATTCCTTTTTCTTAAAAGGCTCAACTGCTTTAGGCTGAAAACTATATGCATAGTCAACCGCAGTATTTGCTTGTTGATCTACATAATCCTCAATTTCAAAATCGTGTCGTTCTACTTCATTAAAGGATTGGGAAAAAGTAAAATTTTCCGGATCATAAACATGTGGCTTTTGTTCTTCTCCTCTTTCTTTTCTTACCCCAATAAAATTAATACTACGTCTTTTAGTATAATCAATAGCTCTATTCCTAATATTAGCTCTCTCAGCAGCATTAGAAGTATTATCCAATAGCTGTTTTAATTTAATATCCTGATTAAACGGATCGTATTCCGGCGTAATAGTTTCTTCTCCAATTGCATAATTAAATGGCAAAGTAATTTTCCATTTAGGAGGTAGTAATTTACCTAAACTTAAATTAGTAACAATATTATATTGTTTAATATCTTCTCTGCTTCTTTCGTTTGGACCTTCTTCTAATGCTCCAAAACCAATAGTACTCATTCTACCTGTAGCCGAAACAGTGGCAAAATCAGCAAGATTTGTATCAATATTTAATACAGCTGCCATACCACCCTTATTTTCCATATCAGCAATACGCAATTCATTGAACCAAACTTCTCCTTTTATGTCTGGACTACCCACTAATGCATTGTTCTTTACCCCCAACATTAAATTTCGAATCAATCCAAAATTAGGATTTCCTCTAATTCCTAATCTCAATCTTTCATCTCCATCTCCATTAGGAAAAACATCAAGATGATCATCAGGGTAATAAATAGCTCCTGCTGGCAATGGATCTTTAGGAGCACTAATCTTCATAGCAGTAAGTAAAGATAACGAAAGATCAATTTCATTTTCTGCCGGCCAAACATAATCCGCAGGTAAAGCAGCACAATTAGCAGCAGGTAAAGTAACCTTTAGTGGTATTTCTACCTGATAAAAATTTTCGGTAAAATCATTTCCAAAACGCATAAATCCACTCATTTGATCATCTCCAAGTACGATTTCATCTGGCAAAGACTCTGCATGCAAAAACATTTTTAACTTTTTGAACTGTCTCATATCAACACTCACGCTTTTAAAAACAGCGCGGGAATCTTGCGGTTGTAATCCTCCTATTCCATTTCCCGAAATTCTTAAGGATAGTGATTGTTCATTTTGATCGATAACAGTATTATTGTTGTATAATTGTTCTTGTCGTACTCCTGGAGGAACGATATAATTAACAGGACATCTATCATTATTTTCCTGAATATTAACTGCCAGCACATCTAAATTCGTATTGTCATTATCAGCATCACTATCATTTGGATCCAGAGTATTTGTGTATCTTCTCCAATCTCCTCTTATTAAGTCCAAAGCACCGAAACGAAGAGTTACTTCATTACTGAAGCCTGTCATAAACATCCTCATGAAACGAATAGATCTAAAATCAGAAATACTTCCAATGGTATTTTCCGGCTGTGAGATAGGAATTTTAAATTGAATCCATCTGGCATCAGTAACCGTCCCGTTATCCAAAGTTACCTGAGTATTTCTAATATCAGTGATATAATTTTCACCAACTTTCATTCCCGATTTCATATCAATACTGTATTCATAATACGCATTGATGGTATTCATAGTGTTATCCTTGTTAATATCTTCCACATCTGGGAGCGAAGAAGATCCTCTATTGGAATCGCTAATACTAACGGGAGAGTTTCCATCTACTCCATTATAATTTTTATACCGATCTAAAACCCCTCCCGAAGTATTTAGATAATAGGTATAATCATCCCCTGCAGGATCGGGATCAGACGCAAAATTAGTATAAATTGCACCTTCTTTACTATTAGGTAAACCATCTAATCCAATATCCTGATTATTTCTATTGCCAGTATCGGTATGAAACGCATAAATTAAAGATTGTGAAGCTGGAACGTCTCCCCAAAGTGGTTGTGGATTTACCAATATTTGATCTGGACCAAGTCCATTTTCATATTGTTTTCTTCCATCTTTAAGGACATCCTCTGATATTTCTCCTAAATTAAAATAAACTTTTCCTGTATTCGTTGCGGGAACCTGCCCCGTACCTACATAAGGATCCATAACCCAAAACTGGATATATTCTACATTTCCTTGTTCAAAATTAGTTGAATTTAAAGAACGCATAATTCCCCCAAAATTATCCATAGGATTTGAGGAAACATTAGTACCATTATTATATGGTCCTCTTTCAGAAGGAAAATAAGTTAAATCTAATGTGTTTACAACCTGAGATTGTCCAGCAGCAATATCTGTTAATGGGTATAATTCTTCACTAAAAATTCTCCTTGTGCTATTTAAGGACAAATCATCATTTGAAATTCCTGATGGTCTTTGAGTATAAAACACAGGGTCAATTGTGTACCAAGCCAATTTAGCCCTTTTATATCCATAACTCATGTCATTGGCACTACCATTAAAATCATAAGTTGTTGGTTTCTCAGCATTTTGATTAGTTGGCGTAGAAGCTAAACTCCATGCAAATGCAGATCGCATATCAATTGTAGATTGAGATCCTTCAAAGTCATCTACATATATAGTTGCCTCACCTTCAAAGCTATCGCCTTTTGGCGTTTCCGGTTTCAAAAATGCAACTTCTCCTCTTACAGAAAGATTAGAAGGCACATCAGTATCGATATTAGGTAATTTGTTTACTAATCGGGTAAAAAACGGAACCTCTGTTGAATAATTAGTGTTCAATCCGAAAATATTATTATTTACTGATTCCTGTCCAAATCCAGATTTTTGAGTAAATGGCCTTTCATTCAATTTTAAAAAAGTCGCTCCTACCAAAAAATTTTCTGAAATCTGATGTTCTGCATAAACTCCGTAAAAGCGTTTCGTTTGTTGGCCAAAAACAGAATTATTTTCTAATGACACATTAATTGGTGTGTTAGATGCCTGAAGCGAAGGGTCTAAAATTTGCACTCTTCCCAATTGATAATTCACACTATAATCTATTCCTTCAACTAAAACTCTTCCTCCGGCAGTAACCACAACCGAACCTCTAGGAACATTAAAAGCTCCAATAGGAATTCCATCTCCACCTGAAGATTTGTATTTTCCTCTTAGAAGAAATTTATTTTTATCACTATCCTGCAATGCTCCAGATTGTGTACTTGCATACATATTTCTGAATACATATTTCTGTTGATTTACGTTATATGTATTAGGATTTTTATAATCCTCTCCTGCTCCATTTGATAATTTAGAAAATAACAATTCTCCAAATGGCTCTTTAGTTGTAAATATGATTCTACCATTTTGAGTATCTATGGTCAGACCTTGCATAAAATCAAAGAAACCATCACCTCCAACCTGAGGATCATTATTATAATTTAATTTATCTAAATTAAAAACTTTCAACAATGGAGTATCCTTAACCTCGTTACCTGGCTGAGGACTTGGAGGAAAAGTACTTCCTGCCACAGGCGTGATATAATTGACAGCAGATGGGTCTGTATAAAGAATATTGAATCTAAAATTTTCTTGTTTTAATTGATACGCACCTGGAATTTGATAAATATTTTTCATCATCAGATTCCATACTGGATTTTTAACATTCGTTAAATTGCTTTTCAGCATTTTCAATATCAAATTTTGTGTTATAATAGTCTGGTCAGCTGGAGTTGTACCAGACACAACGGTTGCATCCACACCATCATTACCAAACTCCCCTACCTGATAGACTGCATCTCCAATTGTATACTGGTATGCTACCGCCAGTACTTCATCATTTGCGAGTCTTTGTTGTAACGAAATATAACCCAGTTGAGGGTTAAATGCATATTCGTTTGCAGTTAATTTTCTAGCATTCTCTAATTTTGAATAATCGGATCCTTCATTCACAGTAACATTAAATCCGGAATTTGAAGTTGCAATTTCACGAATATTGTTATTCAATAAACCTGTCCCAGCAGGTATTTGTTCAGGATCATAATCATTATTAGAGTTATCTGAGGGAGAATCAACAGGACTATTAAACATTCCGGCTGAAGGATTCAAAACAACAACCTCACTATCCTGCAAACCAGCCAACTGCCCTTCTCCTAAATCCTGAAGTGCAATAATATTCCTTAAATTATTTCCTGTCGTTGTATTGACACGGTTCTGTTTATTGGTAACCCAAACTTCCAATCTGGAAATCTGAACTCTACTATCAATAAATGGATAATTTTTTAATGCTTCATCGTATTTATTTCTAAAATATTGTGAAAGAAAAAAGTGTCTGTCACTATCGTAGTCAAGCGCATACATTTCAAAATCCTGAATAGTTCCTCCACCTTCTGCAACAACTGTTTTAGTTTGTGATTTTTGTTCTGAAAACACACCCGTAATAGATGTTTTACCAAATTGCAATTTGGTTTTAACTCCAAATAAACTTTGAGGCCCTCTAATCAAAGAACCATTCAAAGGCATACTTACATTTCCAACTTCTATTTTTTGAATAATATCGTCTTCTGTGGGAGTATATTCTAACTTGATTAAATTTTGAAAAGCAAAAGTAGATTGAGTATCATAATTGACGTTTACAGCTAATCTGGTACCAACTTTACCCATCAAACTCATACTTATTCGCTGATTAAAATCGAAAGTAGTAGTAGACCTGTTTCTTGGAGAAAATGCTGGATTATCTTGTTTGGTATAACGAAGTCCCAAATCCATTTCTACAGACCCTGTAGGTTTTACATCAATGGTATTACTTCCAAAAATAGATTCAAAAAGTCCTGATTTCACATAATATCGTGGTAACAAATCTCTTTTAGCTGCTTCACTACCTTCTTTTTTCCCATCAATGGCATCTAATTTTTGCTTAAAATAGTTCCGCATTGATTCTTTTCTAACTAAATCCTCATATTCCTTTGGAGTTAATATAGCAGGGTAATTCGTGGGAAAACCATCGACAGTTTTGGAATAAACATACATCTCCGTAACAGGATCATATGTGTATGATTTCAGAATACTTTGCGGATCTTTGACTTCTATCTTTCCAGTAGTAAAACCAGTTTGCGTAGTATCCTGAACCACTGGCGCTACTTGGGCTTTGGATATAAAAACACCACAAATCACTAATAAAAAGGTACAAATTTTACGCACTAGCTGATTCTTTTTAAAATACTGTATTCTCAACTTTTATAAGTTTTTTAAAGCTTGCTTAATAATATATTCAACCGAACTATCCGGAGCTTCTTTTATGATTTTTTCTACTACTCTTTCAGATGCTTTTCGAACAAATCCCAAAACCTCCAAGGCAGATAACGCCTCATCTCTATTTGTATTGCTTTGTGACATCGAAACTTCATCTAAATCATATAGTTTTAACACTTTATCTTTCAAATCAAGTATTACTCTTTGAGCTGTTTTACTTCCAATTCCTTTTATGGATTGAATAGTAGATACATCTCCGGATGCTATTGCATTAGCAACTTGTTTCGGCTCTAATGAAGACAACATTGTTCTTGCAATACTGGCTCCAATTCCGGAAACAGACAATAACAATTTGAAAATTTCTCTTTCTGATTTTTCAACAAAACCAAATAAAGTATGTGAATCTTCCTTAATTTGAAGATAAGTAAACAATTTAATAAAATCGGTTGCTGGAAGCAAAGAATAAGTGTGCAAAGAAATATTTACATGATACCCCACTCCACCACAATCAATAACAATATGTGTTGGTGATTTTTCTACTAATTTCCCTTGTAAATGTGCTATCATCTATGATTTTTAAATCGTCCAAATATAACAAAACTTATATAAATTCTCACCAAATTTATATAAGTGCTGTCAGCGAGTAGAAACTACTCCTAGTTTTTAGTTTTCTTTTCGTTTTCCTGTGCATCAATAACTGCAATTGCAGCCATATTTACCATTTCTTCTACGCTTGCTCCTAATTGAAATATATGAACTGGTTTTCCCATTCCCAACATAATAGGCCCAATAGAGTCTACTTTGTTTAATTCTTTCAAGAGTTTATAGGTAATATTCGCTGATTCAAGATTTGGAAAAATCAAAGTATTTACTTTTTTTCCAGCTAATTTTGAAAAAGGAAATTTAGCTTTCAACATTTCCGGATTCAAAGCAAAATCCGCTTGAAGCTCCCCATCAATTATCATATCGGGATGGTTTTTATGTAAATAAGATACTGCTTCTCTCACTTTTGCAGCACCAACATTCGTTGAAGATCCAAAATTTGAAAAAGAAATCATTGCAATTACAGGTGTAATTCCAAACATTTTTGCTGCATTTGCAGTCATAATAGCGATTTTTGCCAAATCTTCTGCTGATGGATTGATATTAATCGCCGTATCAGACAAAAACATTGGTCCACGACTGGTTAGCATCATGTTAGTAGTAGCTACAAGAGATACCCCTGGAGCTCTTTCAATAAGTTGTAACATAGGCTTAACCACCGACGGATAACTTCTGGAATAACCCGTTACTATAGCATCAGCTTCTCCTTCATTGACCATCATCGCTGCAAAATAATTTCTTTCACGCATCAAACTCTGAGCATCATATAAAGATATTCCGCCTCTTTGTCTGGTTTTCCAAAATGCTTTGGCGTATTTATTTCTTCTTGATTCTTCTTCGAGAACTTTGGGATCTATAATCTGAACTTCAGTATCAAAACCAAGTTCTTTTTTTAACTCTAAGATAATTTTTTTGTTTCCCAATAGAACTGGAAAACCAATCCCTTCTTCGGATACAATTTGAGCCGCTTTCAAAACATCCAAATGTTCTGCTTCTGGAAACACTACTTTTTTAGGATCCGCTTTGGCTCTATTAGCAAGCAATCTAACCATTTTATTATCAGAACCCATTCGTTCCAAAAGTTCCTCTTCATATTTCTTCCAATCCTGAATTGGGTTTAACGCTACACCAGAATCCATCGCTGCTTTTGCAACCGCAGGAGCCACGACTGTTATCAATCTTGGATCAAAAGGAGAGGGAATTATATATTCCCGCCCAAAAGTCAACTTAGTAGCACCATAGGCAATATTCACTTGCTCAGGAACGCTTTCTTTTGCCAAAGCTGCCAAAGCTCTAACTGCTGCCATCTTCATAGCCTCGTTAATTTTTGTAGCTCGGACATCTAAAGCACCACGGAAAATATATGGAAAACCAAGTACATTATTCACCTGATTAGGATGATCAGAACGTCCTGTTGCCATAATCACATCTTTTCGGGTTTCGATAGCAAGTGTATAAGCAATTTCAGGATTTGGATTTGCCATTGCAAAAACGATTGGATTATCTGCCATAGACAAAAGCATCTCAGCAGTCATAATATCTCCTGAAGACAATCCTAAAAAAATATCAGCATCGACCAACGCTTCTTCCAGACTAATTGACGCTCTATCAACGGCATATTTTTGTTGTAAAACAGATAATGAAGGATTGTCTTTTGTCAAAAGTCCTTTACTGTTGAACATCAAAATATTTTCTAGTTTTACTCCCAACAAAATATACATGTCAGCACAAGCCAATGCTGCAGAACCCGCACCTGAAACCACCATTTTCAAATCTTCGGCTTTTTTACCAGCCAATTCCAAAGCGTTTATCAATGCCGCAGAGGATATAATTGCTGTTCCGTGCTGATCATCGTGCATTACTGGAATATTCAATTCTTCAACCAGTCTTCTTTCTATTTCAAAAGACTCTGGAGCCTTGATATCTTCGAGATTAATTCCACCAAAAGTTGGTGCTATATTTTTTACCGTTTGAATAAACTCTTCAATATCTTTAGTTCCAATTTCAATATCGAACACATCAATTCCTGCAAAAATTTTGAATAGCAAACCTTTTCCTTCCATCACTGGTTTTGAAGCTTCTGGTCCAATATCGCCTAGCCCTAAAACAGCCGTTCCATTAGATATTACTGCAACTAAATTCCCTTTTGCGGTATATTTATAAACATTATTAATGTCTTTCGCAATTTCCAAACAAGGCTCAGCAACTCCTGGCGAATAGGCCAGAGACAAATCTCTTTGGGTCGCATATTTTTTGGTTGGAACTACCTGAATTTTCCCTGGAGTAGGTTTTGCATGATATAATAACGCCTCTCTTCTTTTACTATTTTTGTCCATTTTTCTTATTATTATTCAATCCTACAAAGATATAAGTCTTGGTTTTAAAAAGGACTTATTTATATTATTCATTTACAAAAAAATAAACTCCAGATTTACTCACAAAAAAAAGCTGCAAATGATGCAGCTTTTGTAATAATTTATTTTTAAATCTTATTGCGAAATATAGGAATCTAAATGTTTAATGGTTTCTGTTTGCCTTTCAATTATAGCTTTTACCACATCACTCATAGAAATAATTCCTACTGTAATATTATTATCCGCAACAGGTAAATGTCTCACTTTTTTAGAGTCCATTAATCCCATACAATAATCCAAATCATCGGTTAATTTAACAACAATGGGGTTTTCTTCCATAATTTCGTGTACGAATGTATCCCTGGAAGCTTTATCTTTCAAAACAATTTTTCTTGCGTAATCTCTCTCCGATAAAATTCCTTTCAATACATTATTTTCTATGATCAGAATAGCCCCAATATTCTTTTCGCTCATCACCCCTAATGCTTCATATACCGTAATTGTTGGCAATACCGAAAACACTTCTTTTCCTTTTTTGGATAAAATTTCTTCAACTTTCATAACAGAATGATTTTAAATGGATTATAAATTTAAAAAAAATAATCAACAACAATTGATTTATTTTAAAAAATCTAAATTTCTTTTTAACCCTTCAAATTTTGTTCTCTTTAATGGAGAATTTTTGAAAACAGCTTTGAAAGTTTCCTCGGTGATCTCATCCCAGTCTTTTTTGGACATGGAAAGTAATTCCGGATTAGGATTAAATAGAGGTTCATTATGTGCTTTGGAAAAGCGGTTCCAAGGACAAACATCTTGGCAAATATCACATCCAAAAGCCCATTCATTGAATTTTCCTTTCATTTCTGGCGGAATATTTTCTTTTAGTTCTATGGTAAAGTATGAAATGCATTTACTGCCATCCACCACGTAAGGCGCAACAATAGCATCAGTTGGACAAGCATCAAGACAAGCAGTACAAGAACCGCAATGGTCTGTTACGGCGTGATCGTATTCTAAATCCAAGTCAATAATCAATTCGGCTATAAAATAAAAAGACCCTACTTTTTGAGTTAGCAAATTGCTGTTTTTTCCAATCCAGCCCAAACCGCTTTTGGCCGCCCAGGATTTGTCCAAAACAGGTGCAGAATCTACAAAAGCACGACCTGAAACATCTCCAATTGTCGATTGAATTGAAAACAATAATTCCTTCAATTTTTCTTTTATGACAAAATGATAATCTTGCCCATAAGCGTATTTTGAAATTTTACAGGAATCTTCATTTTGAAATTCGGAGGGATAATAATTCAATAAAAGTGACACAACGCTTTTGGCATCATCAACCAATAAAGTGGGATCTAAACGTTTGTCAAAATTATTCTCCATATATGACATTTGACCGTGCATTTGTTTTTTTAACCAATTCTCTAATCTTGGTGCATCATCTTCTAGAAATCCTGCTTTGGATATCCCACAAGACAAAAACCCGAGGCGATTGGCTTCTGATTTTATGAATTTGGAATAGCTTTCTTTAGCATTGATTGTCATCTTTTCGAGAATAAAACTTGAACTCCTACTGGTTTTAAAGTAACCAATGGATTAAATTTAACCTCCTTACTGATGGGTTTTATCTCATATTTTTTTACGATTTTAAAAAGTGTCAAACACATTTCATAAATAGCAAAACCAGTTCCTATACACATTCTTGGGCCAGCCCCAAAAGGATAAAAATACTGCATAGAATGTTTTTTTTGTTCTCCTAAAAATCGTTCGGGATTAAAGTCATCTGGATTTTCCCAATACTTTGGATTGCGATGTAATTCATAAAATGAAACACCAATAAGCGTTTCTTTTTTGATATGATAAGAACCAATCGTATCATCAGTAACATTTTGCCTGTCAGTAATCCAAGCTGGCGGATACAAACGCATTGATTCATTTATCACCGCATTCGTATAAGTCATTTTTTGAAGTTGCTCAACAGTATCTTGTGTTTCTAATTCAATAGCAACAATTTCCTGCCTGATTTTTTCCTGAATTTCAGGATGCTTGGCTAAAAGACAAAGTGTAAAAGTTAATGCATTGGCAGTCGTTTCGTGACCTGCTATAAAAAGAATCTTTATTTCATCTATTAGTTGAGCTACTGACATTCCTTCTTCCGTATCTTCATATCGCGTATCCATTAGAAATTGAAGTAAATCATTATACTCTTCATTTGAAGCCATTCTTCGATCGACAATTTCCTGAATTATGGCATTATTTTCCAAAGACAATTTCAGGTGTTTATCCACTTGTCCACTTAAATGAAACCACCAGTTTTTATGAGGAAGCCTTATTTCTTTAATTAAGAAATTTTGAACTTCTTCGATAATAAATTTTATTCGATTTAGCTTTTCATCAGAAATAGAAAGATGAAACAGTGATTTGGCTACCACATTAAATGTCAATTGACTCATTACCGGAAAAAGATCAACTGGTTTTTCTTCAATAAAGCCATCCAATTCTGAAGCAATAATCTGCTCCATATTTCCTACCAACTGATTCATTTTTTGTTTGTGAAATGCAGGTTGAATCAGTCTTCTTTGTTTCAACCAAAATTCACCATCCACAGTCAAAAGTCCTTTCCCTAAATACTTTGACAGATATACTGTTTGAAGTTGGGATTTATGATAGTTTTTATGATTCTTTTGTAATATATACTGAGCAAATTCATTATCTCTCGACAATATCAAATGTTTTGTTCTTCCAATACGAACAGAAAAAGTATCTCCTAATCTTTCGAAATATTTTTTATGATAAGGTATTGGATTTTTACGAACACCTTCGGCATCTATAAAGAAATTTATTATAGAAAGTTTTTTTGGATAATTATATTTCTCATGCTCTGCCATTGGTCATACCATTAAAACAATCCGCCTTGAATATTCGTTCTTACTTTCCCTAAATGGGTATATGCTTTTTCGGTCACTTCTCTTCCTCTAGGCGTTCGCATAATGAATCCTTCCTGAATCAAAAAGGGTTCATAAACTTCTTCAATTGTTTCGCTACTCTCAGATACAGCAGTCGCCAAAGTAGACAAACCTACTGGACCTCCCTTGAATTTATCAATAATAGTATTCAGTATTTTATTATCCATTTCGTCTAAACCATGCGCATCCACATTCAATGCTTTTAAGGCATAACGAGCAATTTCAATGTCGATAGTTCCATTTCCCTTAATTTGAGCAAAATCACGCACACGACGCAGTAATGCATTCGCAATACGAGGTGTCCCTCTACTTCTACCTGCAATTTCTATAGCAGCTTCCATAAAAATTGGCATTTTTAAAATTGAGGCACTTCTTTCAACTATAGTGGTTAAAAGTTCAGTAGTATAATATTGTAGTCTGGATGAAATTCCGAAACGGGCTCTCATCGGAGCAGTCAATAATCCTGAACGAGTTGTTGCACCAATTAAAGTAAAAGGATTCAAATTGATTTGAACTGTTCTGGCATTTGGTCCGGATTCAATCATAATATCAATCTTGAAATCTTCCATCGCCGAATACAAATACTCTTCAACAATCGGGCTTAATCGATGAATTTCATCAATGAACAAAACATCTCTTTCTTCAAGATTAGTCAACAAACCAGCTAAATCTCCAGGTTTATCCAAAACAGGGCCTGAAGTAATTTTAATTCCAACCTGTAACTCATTGGCCAAGATATTAGCCAAAGTAGTTTTACCTAATCCGGGAGGTCCGTGAAATAATGTATGATCTAGTGCTTCGTTTCTTTGGTTTGCAGCTTGAACAAAAACTTTTAGGTTTTCTAATATTTGATCCTGACCTGCAAAATCATCAAATGATAATGGTCTCAATCTTTTTTCGAGATCAAGTTCTTCGGGATTATAACCGTTGTTTGTTGGATCTAAATTTTCGTTCATTCTACAAATATAGCAAAGTTATGAGCAAATAAAAATGCCTTTCGAATGGAAAGGCATTTAGATATATTTTGAAAAGTGATTAGTGATGTAGTGCTACTTCACCTTCTTTCATTGGTACGTTTTGTGGTACAAAATCCTCATCGTGACCAGGATTACTGTAATCATAAGGCCAACGGTGTACTTCCGGAATTTCTCCTGGCCAGTTACCGTGAATATGTTCTACTGGAGCTGTCCATTCTAATGTGTTAGATTTCCATGGATTTTGAACTGCTTTCTTACCGTAGAAGATACTACTAAAGAAGTTGAACAAAAATACCAATTGAAAAACACCACCAACTAAAGCAAAAACTGTAATCAATACGTTTACATTTTGCAAATCGTCAAATAATGGAAAGTTAGTATTTGTATAATAACGTCTTGGTAAACCTGCTAATCCAATAAAGTGCATTGGGAAGAATACTCCATAAGCACAAACTGCAGTTACCCAAAAGTGAACGTATCCTAAGTTTTTATTCAACATTCTACCGAACATTTTTGGATACCAATGGTAAATTCCAGCAAACATTCCATAAAGTGCAGAGATACCCATTACCAAGTGGAAGTGAGCTACCACAAAATAAGTATCGTGAACGTTAATATCTAAAGTACTATCTCCAAGAATAATTCCTGTTAAACCTCCTGTAATGAAAGTAGAAACCAATCCAATAGAGAATAACATTGCAGGGTTCAACTGCAAGTTACCTTTCCAAAGTGTCGTGATGTAATTAAATGCTTTTACTGCCGAAGGAATCGCAATCAACAAAGTTGTAAAAGTAAATACAGACCCAAGGAATGGATTCATACCTGAAATAAACATATGGTGACCCCAAACTATTGTTGACAAAAAGGCAATTGCCAATATAGACATAATCATCGCTCTGTATCCAAAGATAGGTTTACGGGAATTAGTTGCAATAATTTCAGATGTAATACCTAAAGCTGGTAAAATAATGATATAAACCTCAGGGTGTCCTAAGAACCAGAATAAGTGCTCAAACAAAACTGGCGAACCACCTTGATAATGCAATACTTCTCCAGCGATATAAATATCAGACAAGAAGAAAGATGTTCCGAAACTTCTATCAAAAATCAACAATAAAGCTGCAGATAACAATACTGGAAAAGAAATAACTCCAATAATAGCCGTTACAAAAAATGCCCAAATTGTAAGAGGCAATCTTGTCATTGACATTCCTTTTGTTCTAAGGTTAATAACAGTTACGATATAGTTCAATGAACCCATTAAAGAAGCTGCAATAAATATAGCCATAGAAACCAACCAAAGTGTCATACCTGTTCCAGAACCTGGAATCGCTTGTGGCAATGCACTTAAAGGTGGATAAATTGTCCAACCTGCCGATGCTGGCCCAGCTTCAACAAATAAAGAACTAAGCATGATAACACTAGATAAGAAAAATAACCAATAGGAAATCATATTCAAAAATCCTGAGGCCATATCTCGTGCACCAATTTGAAGCGGAATCAATAGATTACTAAACGTCCCACTTAATCCAGCAGTCAATACAAAGAAAACCATTATGGTTCCGTGAATAGTAACTAATGCTAAATATATATCATTTGCCATTACTCCGTTTGGAGCAAATTTATCACCTAATAATACATTAAATATTTTGAATGATTCTTCAGGCCAAGCTAATTGCAATCTAAAAAGCATAGACATCATCACACCAATAACACCCATAATAATACCTGTAATCAAGTATTGTTTAGCAATCATCTTGTGATCTATGCTAAAGATGTATTTAGTGATAAAAGTGTCTTTATGGTGGTGTTCGTGTTCGTGATCTTGTGCGTGATCGTGACCTTCTGCTGACATATTTGTTTACTTTAAATTTTCTTAAATAATATTATTTCATAGCTATTTTAGCAATAGCTGCAGTATCCTTAGCTTTAGTAGAATCTTTACCTACTTCCCCTTCAACTTGAGCAGGAGTTGCATTAGCTGCTTTTACTTCTTTAACCAATGCAGTTTTTTCATTCAACCATTTTTTATAGTCTTCTGGAGTATCTACAATAATCTTCATTTGCATGTTATAATGTGAAGCACCACAAATTTTATTACAAAGTAATAAGAAGTCAAAAGTATAAGGATCTAAAGCTGTTTCTCCCTTAGCAACAAGCTCAGCACTTTTCTTTGTTCTTAATGCATTGATATTTGCCACCTTTTTTATCATGTAAGGCAATGCTCTATATTCTTCAGAAGTATAGATAGGCTCAAAAGCAAATTCAGTAACCATCCCTGGAACAACATTCATTTGTGCTCTAAAATAAGGAAAATAAGCTGAGTGCAAAACATCCTGAGAACGGAATTTGAAATGAACTTTTTTCCCTTTTGGAATATGTAATTCAGAAACAACAATATCATCCTGAGCATTTGGATCTGATAAATCAACTCCTAAAGTATTTATCCCTTCAATCAATCTAACGTTTGCTTTTCCAAGAACATTATCTTCTCCAGCATATCTTGCAGTCCATTTAAATTGTTGAGCGTACAACTCAACTACGATAGTATCTTCATCGTCATCAATGAACATAATATTAGTCCAGGCATACAATCCGAAAAGAATTAAAACAGCTAAAACAACAGCCGGAATTCCACTCCAAATAACTTCTAATTTTGTACTATCAGAAAAGAATAGAGCTTTTTGGTCTTTTCTTCCTCGATATTTAAAAGAAAAATAATGTACGAGTACTTGAGTAATTGCTTGGACAACAAAAATTAAAATCCAAGTAACATTCATCAAATTATCAATATCCGAACCGTGTGCAGAAGCAGGTGTATGCAATATTAAATCTCCCCATTTTATCAATCCGTAAATTGTAAAAATATATAGGAAAGCTAAAAAGCCAAACATCAAATAACCCTGAATATTATTATCTTTATCATTGGCAACTTGTGAATCGTCAACCTCGCCTACCTGAGTTAAATCGAATATCTTAGTTAATTGCCATAATGCAATAGCCAATAAAACTAAAACTATAATTATTAACAAACTTGTCATCTAATTTTTTTTAAATATTAATAATGAAAATGTTTACTTTCTTCAATAAACGGATTTCTCTTTGCCAATAAAGGAGCTTTAGTCAATGCTGTAAAAACAACATAAATAAACAATCCAAGGAAGAAAAGAACCGAAGCTATTTCTGAAACTCCAATAAACCATTGGTCACCTACTGTTCCAGGCATAATCATATTAAAGAAATCAATATAATGTCCTAATAAAATAACCGTACCTGCCATAACCAATACCCAACTAATTCTTTTGAAATCCGTATTAATTAAAATCAATATTGGAAAAACAAAATTCATAACCACAGCACCAAAAAATGGTAAATTGTATAGTTGAATTCTTGTAACAAAATAAGTTACCTCCTCTGGAATATTAGCATACCAAATCAACATAAATTGAGAGAACCATAAGTAAGTCCAGAAAACACTAAATCCAAACATGAATTTAGCCAAATCGTGAACATGACTTGTATTTACATACTCTAAATATCCTTTTGATTTTAAATAAATAGTAATCAAACAAATTGTTGTAACCCCACTTACTAAGAAACTAGCGAAAACATACCATCCAAATAAAGTACTAAACCAGTGTGGATCAACAGACATAATCCAGTCCCAAGACATAATAGATTCAGTAACAATAAAGAATACTAAAAATCCTGCAGAAATTTTGAAGTTCTTTTTGTAAAAACTATCATCATTTGCTTCGTCCTGTGCCAAGCAATTTTTTCTAGAATAGTATCTGTAAAGATTCCATCCAATCAAGAAAACTGCAGCTCTAATAATCCAGAAAGGAAAATTCAAATAACCCGACTTTCCTGCAATAATAGCATCATAGTTTTCATGACCTTTCACAGTTACACCATCACCTAACCATACGAATAAATGATTGAAATGTAATCCACAAAGAACTAATACTACAAAGAAAATAACTGAACCAACAGGTAAGTAAGCTGTGATTCCCTGCATTACTCTAAACAATACCGGAGACCAACCTGATTGAGCTACTTGTTGAATAGCATAGAATGCTAAAACTCCAAGAGAAACCAACATAAAGAAAATACAAGCAACATACAATGCAGCCCATGGTTTGTTTTGCAATTGATGTAAAACGTGATTTAAATGTTCTTGATGTTCTGCATGAGCATCAACTTTATGCTCTGCAGACTCAGCTGTATGAGATTCAGTAGAAGCATGAACAGGTTCAACAACAACAGGAGCTATAACAGAATCTTTAGACTCAGTAGCATGAACCACTTCAGTTGAAGTTTCTACTTTTGTTGTATCATGTGCAACTTCTGCCGAAGCATGAGTAGTCTCTTCTGTTACCGCATGCGTTGCTTTTACGTCATGCCCTTCTTCAGGAGCATGAGCAGCTTCAGATCCGTGATGACTGCCATGAGCATCAGAAGCAAGAATTGCCTCTACTGCTTGAATATCTTTGGGTGCAGTTAAAAAACCATATCCAATTCCTAAGAGACCAACAGCCATTAAGATTAGAGAAAATGTTTTTAATTTACTTGAAAATGTATACATATCTATTACGATGAGTTTGTTCTACAATTATAATTTGCTTTTTAGATCCATAACATAAGACGCTACTAACCAGCGCTCATGTTTGCTCAGTTGATTAGCGTGAGATCCCATCATATTAAGACCATAAGTTTCAACATGGAAAACACTTCCTTCATTGATTTCTCTGTCTTTGTAATTAGGAACTCCAAGAAATTTTCCTTGTTTAACCAATTTTCCTTGACCATCACCAGCAGTACCATGACAAATAGCACAGTAAATTTCAAAAAGAGCTTTTGCTTTTTCCGCATCTTTTTCAGATAATGGACCTAGTGGAGATTTTAAATTTGCCGCTTTAACAGCAACTAAAGCCTCAGGAGTATTAGGATACTCATAAACTTCAAAACCTCTATTTATGGTACCTTCAACAGGAAGTTGTCCTTCTACACTATCTTTAAAAGCACCCGATTGAGAATAAGTATTATAACTTACTGGCTCATACATATTAGGCATGTATTGATAATTTGGTTTCTCTGTATTGTGACAAGAGGAAACTAAAATAGTAATACCTACTAAAAGTGTTATTTTATATACGCTTTTCATATCCACTATTAATGCTTTTCAATTACTTTAACTTCTACTGCTCCTGTATTCTGGAAAAAAGAAACAAGTTCTTCTTCGTTATTATTTACTGCAACTTCCATCAAGAAATGGTCATCTGTAGTACGTACATCTGGATTTTCTGCTTCTTTGAAAGGCCATAATCTACTTCTCATATAAAAAGTAATAACCATTAAGTGAGCTGCAAAAAATACAGTTTCTTCAAACATAATTGGCACAAAAGAAGGCATATTCTCAATATAACTAAAACTTGGTTTTCCACCAATATCTTGTGGCCAATCCTGAATCATGATATAATTCATCATAGCTGTTGCTACCGAGATTCCAACACATCCATAAAGAAAAGCACAAATAGCTAATCTTGTAGGTGCAATTCCCATAGCTTTATCCAAACCGTGAACCGGGAATGGAGTAAAAACTTCTTCAATATGATGATGAGCTGCTCTGGTTTTTTTAACCGCATCCATCAATATATCATCGTCATTATAAATGGCGTATATTACTTTATTACTCATGGTGTGAATCTTTATTTGCTTCTCTTTCTCTTTTGTAATTATCTCCAGTTCCTTTCAAAATTGTTTTTACCTCTGCTTGTGCAATTACAGGGAATGTTCTTGAATACAATAAGAACAATACAAAGAAGAAACCTATCGTTCCAATGAAAATTCCAATATCAACAAATGTAGGTGAAAACATTGTCCAAGAAGATGGTAAATAATCTCTGTGTAACGAAGTTACGATAATTACAAATCTCTCAAACCACATTCCAATATTTACAACTATCGAAATTATAAATGAGAACATGATACTTGTTCTTAATTTTTTGAACCACATAAATTGTGGAGAAAAAACATTACAAGTCATCATTGACCAATATGCCCACCAGTAAGGTCCGGTAGCTCTATTCAAGAAAGCATATTGCTCATATTCTACACCAGAATACCATGCAACAAATAGTTCCGTTATATAGGCAACCCCAACAATAGAACCTGTAATCATGATAACGATATTCATCAACTCAATGTGTTGAATCGTAATATAAGCTTCTAGATTAGATACTTTTCTCATAATGATAAGCAAAGTATTTACCATTGCAAATCCTGAGAAAACCGCTCCAGCAACGAAGTATGGAGGAAAAATTGTTGTATGCCATCCCGGTATTACAGAAGTAGCAAAGTCCATAGATACAATAGTATGTACAGAAAGTACAAGTGGAGTAGCTAAACCTGCAAGAACTAAAGATACTTCCTCAAAACGTTGCCAGTCTTTTGCTCGACCGCTCCACCCAAAACTCAAGATAGAATATACTCTTTTATTAAAAGGAGTTACTGCTCTATCTCTAAGCATTGCAAAATCAGGTAATAAACCAGTCCACCAGAAAACCAATGATACAGAAAGATAAGTAGAAATTGCAAATACATCCCAAAGTAGTGGTGAGTTAAAGTTTACCCATAATGAACCAAATTGATTCGGAATAGGAACAACCCAATACGCTAACCATGGACGACCCATGTGAATAATCGGGAACAAACCTGCCTGAATTACAGAGAAGATAGTCATCGCTTCCGCAGAACGGTTAATCGCCATTCTCCAGCGTTGACGGAATAATAATAGTACTGCTGAAATCAAGGTTCCTGCGTGACCAATACCAACCCACCAAACGAAGTTAGTAATATCCCAAGCCCAACCTACTGTTTTGTTTAACCCCCATGTTCCAATACCAACAGAAATCGTGTAAACTATACAGCCCATTCCCCAAAGGAAGGCTATTAATGCGATTGAAAATACAATCCACCATTGTTTGTTGGCTTTCCCTTCGACAGGTGCAGCAACATCTACTGTCACGTCGTGATAAGATTTATCACCTATAACTAAAGGTTTTCTAATGGGTGCGTCGTATATATGAGACATAATCCTTTATATTGATTTTTAATTTATCTTAAGTATTTCTAACTTTAACATGGTATATAACATTTGGTTTTGTACCAACATGCTCTAATAAATGATACATTCTTTCATCCTCAAGAAGCTCAGCCACTTTAGACTCTTTATCATTTATATCTCCAAATATCATTGCTCCAGAAGAACAAGCAGCAGAACAAGCAGTTTCAAATTCACCATCAACAATAGCTCTACCCTCGTTTTTAGCTTTCAAAATAGTAGCTTGTGTCATTTGGATACACATAGAACATTTTTCCATAACTCCACGAGAACGAACACTTACATCTGGATTCAATACCATACGACCTAAATCATCATTCATATGAAAATCAAACTCACTGTTTTTGTTGTATAAGAACCAGTTAAAACGACGTACTTTATAAGGACAGTTGTTAGCACAGTAACGAGTACCAACACATCTGTTATACGCCATATTATTTTGACCTTGACGGCTATGTGAAGTTGCAGCAACTGGACAAACTGTCTCACAAGGTGCGTGATTACAGTGCTGACACATTACAGGCTGGAAAGAAACTTGTGGGTTTTCTGACGCCACTTCCATTTCATTAAATGTAGAAAGTGAACTGGATAAACCTGCAATATTTTCTTTTCTTTCGTTATCACCTGCAAAAGTTTCTTCAGAAGAATAATATCTGTCAATACGCAACCAGTGCATATCACGACTTCTTCTTACCTCAGATTTACCAACCACAGGAACATTGTTTTCAGCATGACAAGCAATAACACATGCTCCACATCCTGTACAAGCATTTAAATCGATTGAAAGATTAAAATGATGACCAACTGAACGATCAAATGAATCCCATAAATCTACAGTTGTAGCATTTACTTCTTTATGATCCAATGAAACTTTTGGTTGTTCATTCCAAACTTCAGCATCTTTGGTATTGAATATTTCTAAAGTAGTTTCTTTAATAATATCTCCTCTTCCCATCAATGTTTTTTGACCTTGAACACAAGCAAATTCGTGTTCTCCATCTCCTTTTGCCAATGTAACTGATTGTACATTATTAAAGCCTTTATATAGTGAGTAAGCATTTACACCTACTTGCATTTCTTCTTTTAATGCTGCTTTTTTACCATAACCGAAAGCCAAACCAACTGTACCAACAGCTTGTCCTGGCTGAACAATTACTGGAACATTTTCTAATTTAACTCCATCAGCTGTGGTAATCGTAACGTAACTTCCGTTCAAACCACCGTTAGCAACAATTTCATTTGACAAACCTAATTTATCAGAATTAGCATCAGCAGCAGAAACAGTAACATAATTATCCCAAGATACTCTTGTAATTGGATCTGGAAACTCTTGCAACCAAGGATTGTTTGCTTGCTGACCATCACCTAAACCAGTTTTAGTATACAAAACTAATTCAAGTCCTTGTGCAGATTTTGATTTAGCCAAAGCATTTGCTGCAGCACTATAATCAGCTGAACCTGCAGAAACCGCAGATGCAGTTCCAACAAAAATTCCATCATGCAATACTTTACTCCAGGTAGAACCTGCTGTAATTGATGCAGAATTAGCTTTTAGATAATCATAAAAAGTTCCACCAAGTCCGTTTAGAGACAATAAAACATCTTGAAATTGCTTCGTATTAAATAAAGGACGTATAGTTGGCTGAGTCAAACTGTAAGTCCCTTTTGTAATGCTTACATCTCCCCAAGACTCTAAATAATGAGGTGCTGCAGCAGCAATAGTCGTTACAGAAGCAGTTTCATCTTCTTTCAAAGAAAATGAAGCCGAAAGACTTACTTTTTTCAATCCTTCAACAAAATCTTTTGAATTTGGTAAAGAATAAACTGGGTTTACACCACTCATAATTAAAGTATGAACGCTTCCTGCTTTCATATCATTAACTAATTGAGCAACTTTTTGACTAGAACCTTTTCTAATTTGTCTTGTACCAACAGTAGAAAAAGATTCGCTTGCCAATTTTTGGTTGATCGCCAATACCAATAATTGAGCATTTTTATCCTGAATTCCAGAAACTAAAACTCCTTTACTTCCAGCAGCTTTCAACTGTTGAGCAGCTTTGGTAACTTCAGTTTTTAATTTTTCATCTAAAGTTACCGGAACAGAGGCTCCAACAACTACATTATATATAAGTACTAATGCTTGTTTTTGATTTGCTGTTGACATTGCAACACGCTTATCGGCAGCAGCACCAGACAAAGTCATATTCGCCTCCAATTGAAAATGACGAGACATTTTTCCGTTTTTAGGAATTCTGCCTTGAGCATATCCTGTATCATAGCTTCCACCTTGCCAGTCTCCTAAGAAATCTGCGCCTACAGACACAATTAATGATGATTTTGAAAAATCATAATCAACTAAAGCTCTTTCTCCATAAACAGTTTCGAATGCATCCAATGCTTCTGATTCAGAAACAGCATCATAAACCACGTGTTTTGCGTTAGGATTTTTTGAAATAAATTCAGCAATTAACTTTTCAGTTGATGGACTTGCCAATGTATTAGTCAAAAGAACGACTTGTCCTCCTTTTGCTTTTGCCTCAGCCAAACTTGATTTTAATTTTGAATCTACATCAACCCAAGTAGTAGTTTCCCCTTTGTATTTAGGTTCTTTCAAACGCATACTATCATACAATGACAATACTGACGCATGAATTCTCGCGTTTGCAGAAAATTTAGCACCTTCGATTTTGTTATTGTCTATTTTAATAGGACGACCTTCACGTGTTTTTACTAAAAGGTTGGCAAAATCAAAACCATCAAAAACTGAAGTTGCATAATAATCTGCAACACCAGGGATGATTTGTTCTGGTTGCACTACATAAGGTATCGACATGTGCACAGGACCTTCGCAAGCAGCTAGCGTAGCTGCAGCAGTACTAAATCCAACGTACTTTAAAAAATCACGACGTGATGTTGATGAAGATGACAAAGCGCCACTATTTCCTAAAAACTCGTCAGTAGGAATTTCTTCAACAAATTCGTTATTTTTAAGCGCCTCAACAATAGAACTATTTCCGTCTAGCTCTTCAACACTTTTCCAGTATTTTTTGTTTGATGACATATTCTATAAATATTGTTTATTGTTTTTGGTTTTTTGGCTTATTGGTTTGGAACTACAAACTACAAACCACAAACTTTCTTTTTTAACTTCTTAATAGTGGCATTTACCACATTCCAATCCTCCCATTTGCGCTGCAGTCAATTTTTCTACACCATATTTTTTGGATAATTGTTCGTGAATTTTGGCATAATAGTCGTTTCCTTCCATTTTAACCTCTGTTTTTCTATGACAATCTACACACCATTTCATTGTCAATGGAGCAAATTGTTTTTGAATTTCAAAAGTCTCAACCGGTCCGTGACAAGTCTGACACTCAACACCAGCAACATTCACGTGTTGTGAGTGATTAAAGTAAACAAAACTTTGCAAATTATGTATACGAACCCATTTTACAGGCTGCGTTTTTCCAGTATATTTTTGATTTTCTTTGTCCCAACCCACAGCTTTATAAAGCTTTGCAATTTCCTTATCATAAAAATCTTTTGAATATTCTGCAGTAGCTGTAGTATCCGAAACTTCCGAAATACTTTTATGACAGTTCATACAAACATTCAAAGAAGGTATACCAGCAGTTTTACCAACTCTAGCAGCAGAGTGACAATAGTTACAGTCAATTCCATTACTACCTGCGTGAATTCTGTGAGAATAATGAATTGGCTGAATTGGAGCATAATTCTGATCATTACCAACCTGCATCAAATACCCATAAACAAAATATCCACTTGCCAACAATAAGAATATTGAAGTTACTAATACTAAAAATTGGTTTTTAACAAATGCTTTCCATATTGGCAATCTCACTTCTCTTGAAGCAGCATTTACATCAGCAGCAACTAATTTCTTCAAAACACTGTTCACCAAGAACAACATTACAATTAGTATCAACATTATCAACACCAACGCTCCTAAAACTACTTCATTAGAAACACCTCCGTCATTAACATCAGCACCAGGAAGTTTTTGCCCAGCCACAGCAACAGGTGCAGCAGCTTTTTCTTCCATTGTATAAGCAATGATATTATCAATATCAGCTTCTGCTAATTGAGGAAAAGCAGTCATCGGAACTTTGTTGTTCTCGTTAAAAACCTTTACAGCTGCAGCATCTCCAGATTTTATCAAATCACCACTATTGTGAATCCATTTGTAAAGCCATGCCTTATCATGCTTAGCCCCAACACCTCTAAGCGCAGGACCAGTTGATTTTGCATCTAATTTATGACAAGCAGCGCAATTAGTATTAAAAAGTTCTTTCCCTTTTACTGGATCACCACCTTGTGCAGCAGCAGGAGCTGCTTGTGTCGCCGCTGGAGTTGCAGGAGCTGCCGAAGCCGGTTCTTGCGCAAATGAAGTTAAGGACAAAGCCAGCATCAAAGCTAAGCTTAAAAAATTCCTTGAAATCGAATTATGGTTACCCACCTTTTTCATATATTATAGATTATCTACTAAAATTGGTACAGTTTTTATTATAAATTCCATAAGGAAAACTATACTTTATTTTAAAACTCGCACAAAAATACAATTTAAGAACTATTCTCAAAACCTTAAAATAGTCTTAAATATAATTTATACTAATTCTAAATAATATTGATAATTTTGTTTTACTGATTAAACACTATTTTTGCATAAAAACAATCACATTATGAGAATTCTAGCCCCAAAAAAAATCTATTTATACTCTTTGACACTAATTGCTTTAGCATCAAAAATGAATGCACAGGATCAAAATATTTCAGTAAATCAAGATCCAAAATTTGAACAATTATTAAACGAAAAGAGAAAAATAAATACTTCTCTTACAGTAAATGACTCTTATAAAATTCAAATTTATAGTGGCGGAAGCGAAATTGCAAAAAAGACATTAAACGAGTTCAAACAAGAATTTAAAGACATTGATGCCACAATAATTTTCAACACTCCAAATTATAAAGTATGGGTTGGAAGTTTCAAAACTCGCATTGAAGCTGAAAGAAACATGGCAAATATTAAAAATAAATACAAAAACATACTGCTAATAAAACCAAATAAATAAAATTTTCATACCTAATCTCAACGAAAAGCCAAGCGTAAGCAAACAACTTGGCTTTTTTGTTTTTCAAGTTTTTTTTCTAGATTGTATTGAACAGATAATCTATTCAACAGCATAAAAACAAGTAACTTACACCATTTCTAAGACATTTGACTTTGACAAATCACCAGAGTTTTAAACAATTATTTTTTAAAAGCTTCAAAAAAAGACTATTGCGGCATTTTCATATAACTAAAAAATGATTCTTAAACCAAGTAATATTAAATATGGAAAATTATTATCTAATAAAATCCAAATTGAAACTAAATTAGATGAATTTTAAAATTCTCTTCACACAATTATTCGGAAAAACATCACAATAAAAATCCAATTATAAACTGTTTGTCAAAATAAATAGAAAGGTACAGAATTAGAGTAACGTTTAGCAACAAAATTAGCTATAAGAAGCCTTCAACAGACTCATAAGGATTAAAAATTAGCCTCTAAAAAAAATCAATTAATTAAGACAATTGAATTCAGTTTAAAAACAAAAAAATCCCGATTTCTCGGGATTTTTTCTTTTTATAGGTATTGAATTTACTTCAATTTCTTTTTGATAGCCACTTCGTGGAAAGCTTCAATAACATCTCTTTCTTCAATGTCATTAAATCCTTTTACCTGAATACCACAATCGTATCCTTTAGACACTTCTTTCACATCGTCTTTGAAACGTTTCAGAGCTATTAACTCACCTTCATGAACCACAACACCGTCGCGGATAATTCTGATTTTAGCATTTCTGGCAATTTTACCGTCCATAACCATACAACCTGCAATGGTACCCACTTTAGAAATTTTGAACAACTCTCTAATTTCAGCAGTACCTAAAATTTCTTCTTTCATTTCAGGCGCAAGCATTCCTTCCATCGCATCTTTCAAATCGTCGATAGCTGCATAGATAATAGAATAGTAACGGATATCTATTTCTTCTTTGTCTGCTAATTGTCTTGCATTTCCGGCAGGACGAACATTAAATCCGATAATGATAGCATCCGAAGCGGAAGCCAACATTACGTCAGTTTCAGTAATTGCTCCAACACCTTTATGAATAATATTAATTTGAATTTCTTCAGTAGATAATTTAGAGAACGAATCGGACAAGGCTTCAACAGAACCATCCACATCCCCTTTAAGGATAATATTCAATTCTTTAAATTGACCTAATGCTATTCTACGACCAATTTCATCTAATGTAATATGACGTTGTGTACGAACAGACTGCTCACGCATCAATTGAGAACGTTTAGCAGCAATTTGTTTTGCTTCTTTTTCGTCTTCAAAAACATTGAATTTATCTCCTGCGGTCGAAGCTCCATCCAGACCTAATACAGACACTGGAGTCGAAGGCCCTGCTTCTTTTACAATATTTCCTCTTTCATCATGCATGGCTTTAATTTTACCATGATGTTTTCCAGCCAACATATAATCTCCTACTTTTAAAGTTCCGTGTTGAACCAATATAGTAGAAACATACCCTTTTCCTTTGTCCAAAAATGCTTCCACAACAGTACCTTGAGCAGCTTTGTTCGGGTTAGATTTCAAGTCAAGAATTTCTGCTTCTAATAAAACTTTCTCTAACAATTCTTTTACACCTGTTCCTACTTTTGCAGAAATATCATGTGATTGAATTTTCCCTCCCCAATCTTCAACTAGTAAATTCATACCAGCTAAACGCTCTTTGATTTTTTCTACATTCGCATTTGGCTTATCAATTTTATTAATAGCAAATATAATTGGCACATTAGCCGCTTGTGCATGAGAAATAGCTTCTTTTGTTTGTGGCATGATATCATCATCCGCAGCAACAACAATAATAGCAATATCTGTTACCTGAGCTCCACGAGCACGCATCGCAGTAAATGCTTCGTGACCCGGTGTATCAAGGAATGCTATTTTTTGACCGTTATCCAATGTTACTCCGTAAGCACCAATATGCTGTGTAATTCCTCCAGATTCTCCAGCAATAACATTTTCTTTACGAATATAATCTAGTAAAGAGGTTTTACCGTGATCGACGTGACCCATTACGGTTACGATTGGCGCTCTAAAGACTAAATCTTCTTCTTTATCCTCAACAACCTGAATTGCTTCTTCAATATCAACGGTGATAAATTCTACTTCATAACCAAATTCATCGGCAACAATTGTTAATGTTTCAGCATCCAAACGCTGGTTTTGAGTAACCATGATACCAAGTGACATACAAGTTCCAATCACTTTTGTAATTGGCACATCCATCATGATAGCAATTTCACCTACAGTAACAAACTCTGTAACTTTAATTGTTTTGCTTCCTTCGTCTAATGCTCTTTGCTCATCATCCGATTTTTGACGGTGTGTATCTCTTTTATCTCTTCTGTATTTAGCTGCTTTAGATTTACCACCTTTTCCTTGCAGTTTTTCTAAAGTCTCTCTAATTTGATTTTTAACTTCTTCTTCCGTTGGCTCAACTTTAGCTACAATTGCAGGTCTGGCTCCTTTTACGAAACCAGGCCTAGCCCCTCTGTTAGCATTAAATCCACCTCCTCCTGTATTGGGAGTGATTTTATTAGGATTTGGCGCTCCAGGAGTTCCAGGAGTACCTGTTTCTGGACGAGCACCACCAGGTTTTGGAGCAATCCTTTTTCTTTTATTTTTATTAGCATTGTTGGCCGCACTACCAGGTGCTCCAGGAACCCCAGGTTTGTTAGGCGTAATTTTAGGATCTTCTTTTTTCTTTTTAGGCTTATTGAACTGAGATAAGTCAATAACTTGTCCTGTCAAAGTAGCTCCTGATAATTTTTGATATTGTGTTGTGATAGATTCTTCAACAGCTGGCGCATCAGCAACAGGAGCTTCAACAGCTTTTGGAGCTTCTACTTTTGGTTCCGAAATCGCTGCTTCAACTTTAGCTTCTTTAATTTCAGCAACAGGTTTAACTGCTTTTTTCTCAGCAACAACCTCTTCTTTTACAGGTTCTTTTTGAACGGGTTTCTCTTGTTGAACTTTTTCAACAGGAACTTCCGTTTTTTCAACAGCTGCCGGAGGAGGAACTACTGTTGGTTTTTTGGGATTAAGATCAATACTACCAACAAGAGTCGGTCCAGTTACACTAGCAGCTTTAGCTTTTATAACTTCTTGGCTTCTTAATCTTTCTTCGTCTTGTTTGCGTTTTTCTTCGATTTCTCTTTCACGTTCAATACGCAAAGCTTCTTTCTCTTTTCTTTTCTCTTCACCTACTTCCTTTGAAGCTTCTTTATTGCCCTTATCGCCCGCAAACTGACCGCACAAAACATTGTATACATCGTCAGAAATTTTTGTGTTAGGGTTGGATTCAACAACAATCCCCTTATCTTTTAGATAATCCACAGCTCTTTCTAAAGAAATATTCAATTCCCTTAAAACCTTGTTTATTCTAATAATCTTCTCTTCAGACATAAAACCTTTTTAATATTACCTTATTTTCTCATCCTTCGCCTCTCAATATAAGAGGCAATTAGTATGAATTTTGTTTTCTCACCTCACGCTAACTCTCATCAATTGGAGAGGAAAAATAAGGTTTAAAATTTATTTTTAGAATAGACTAGCTGTCAAATTCTTCTTTTAATATTCTCATTACATCCAGAATCGTTTCCTCTTCAAGATCTGTTCTTCTTACTAAATCATCTACATCTTGTTTTAAGATACTTTTTGCTGTATCCAATCCAATTTTTGCAAATTCTTCAATTACCCATTCTTCAATTTCATCTGAAAACTCTGTTAATTCAACATCATCATCATCTGCAACTGTTCCGGCAACATCTCCTTCACGAATAACATCAAGTTCATAACCTGTCAACTGACCTGCCAACTTAATATTATGCCCACCTCTACCAATTGCTTTAGAAACTTCTTCTAATTTCAAGAAAACTTCAGCTCTTTTCGTATCTTCATTAATTTTAATAGAAGAAACTTTTGCCGGACTTAACGCTCTAGTAATATACAATTGAATATTACTAGTATAATTGATAACATCTATATTTTCATTTCCTAATTCACGAACAATTCCGTGAATACGAGAACCTTTCATTCCAACACAAGCTCCAACAGGATCAATTCTATCATCATAAGAATCAACAGCTACTTTTGCTTTTTCACCAGGAATTCTTACTACGTTTTTCACCATTATCAATCCGTCGAAAACCTCTGGAATTTCTTGTTCAAATAATTTCTCTAAGAACTTTTCAGAAGTTCTGGACATAATAATTTGAGGTTTATTTCCTTTCAATTCAACACTTTCAATAATTCCGCGAACGTTATCTCCTTTTCTGAAAAAATCAGAAGGGATTTGTTTTTCTTTTGGCAAAACAATTTCGTTTCCTTCATCATCCACCAAAATTACAACTCTTGGTCGAACGTGGTGTACTTCGGCAGTATATATTTCACCAATTAAATCTTTAAATTGCTTATAAAGATTAGTATTATCATGTTCATGAATTTTAGAAATAAGATTTTGACGCAAAGCTAAAATAGCTCTTCTTCCCAAATCAATCAATTTCACTTCTTCGGAAACTTCTTCACCAATTTCGAAGTCAGGTTCAATTTTTCTCGCTTCAGTTAATGTAATTTCCAGGTGATCTAAATCCAAATCATCATCAGCAACAATCACTCTTCTTTGCCAGATTTCCATATCCCCTTTATCAGGATTAATGATAATATCAAAATTATCATCTGATCCAAATTTTTTCTTCAATGCATTTCTGAATACATCTTCTAATATCGCCATAAGCGTTACGCGATCAATAAGTTTATCATCTTTAAACTCTGAAAACGAATCGATTAATGCTAAATTTTCCATGCCAACTCTTTAATTAAAATGTTACTGTAACAATTGCTTCTTTTATTTCTGCGTAAGGTATCTCTTGTGTCTTTTGCACCGTTTCTTTCCCTTTACCGACTTTTTTCGCTTCTCTTGCTTGCCATGACAAAATTATAAAATTATCATTAGCTTCAACCAATTCTGCTTCAATTGTTTGAGTTGCTAACTTCACAATTAGCGTTCTACCAACATTTTTCTTGTATTGTCTTACCATTTTTAACGGCGAACCAACACCTACTGAAGCCACTTCCAAAGAAAAATCCTGTTCTTCTCTATCTAAATTATTCTCTACTGCACGACTTACATCAATACAATCCTGCAAAGCCACACCATTATCTCCATCCAAATTTACTATAATCTTAAAACTATCAGTAATTGTCAAATCAATCAGAAAGACAGAAGGTTTATCAAGCAATACCTCAGTTAGTAAATCGTTAACTTTATCTTTAAATGCCATAATTTTTATAAAAAGAGGCACGCAATGCGTGCCTCATTATCTAGTATTTTAATAAATAACTGTGCAAATATAGTGTTTTTTTTATAAATCAAAAATGATTGTTTCCTGTTTAATTTTTTTGTAGATTTATTCTCCTTATTTTTACGTTCTATTAACAACCAAAAAACTAAACTTTATAATTATGAAACGTATTTTGATACCAACCGACTTTTCGCAATTTTCGAAGGAAGCCTTAAAAGTTGCGGCACAAATTGCACGAAAACACGATAGCGAAATCATTTTACTACATATGCTGGAACTACCACATCAAGGTAGCGACGCTGTAGGAGGAGGAAAGAGCATTCCAGAACTCATGCTTTATAAAGACAAAGCCATCAGCAAACTAGAAGAACTCATGGATGCTGATTATTTAAAAGGACTAAATGTATCCGAAGTCATTGAATTTAGAAAAGTACACGAAGGCGTTATAGATGCCTGCGAAAAAAATAATGTAGATTTAATAGTAATGGGGTCACATGGAGTATCCGGATTCGACGAATTCCTTGTAGGTTCTAATGCTGAAAAAATAGTTCGATACTCAAAAGTTCCCGTTTTGGTTGTTAAAAAAGATGCTCACGAATTTAAATCCAAAAATTTTGTTTTTGCATCAGATTTTTCAGAAGAGACAAAAAAACCTTTTGCAAAAATGGTTGAATTAGTTAAAAAATTCGATTCTAATTTATTTTTAGTAATGATTTCTTCTCCTAATAGTTTCAAAACCACACATAATGCTGAAAAAATTATGCGTAATTTCGTAGCTGATTTCGATATTCAAAACTACTCATCTCACATTTACAACGACACCAACATAGAAACCGGAATCATTAATTTCGCCAATAGCGTTGACGCAGACATTATAGGAATATGTACACACGGGAGAACTGGCCTATCTCATTTCTTTAATGGAAGTATCGGCGAAGGATTAGTAAATCACGCGATAAAACCTGTGATTACTTTTAAAATCTAAATCCTAGATAAATCTTTCGCAATTTTGCATAAAAAAACCTCTCAAGTGACTGAGAGGTTTTTTGTTGGTCTACAAGGACTCGAACCTTGAAAGACTGCACCAAAAACAGTTGTGTTACCATTACACCATAGACCAATTCCATTGCTGTTAAGCGAGTGCAAATTTAATACAAATTTTAATTTGTACAAACTTTTAATTCATTTTTATCAAAAAACTTTTTAATTATAAATTTCAAAATATCTAAACACCTAATAAACAACACCTCCCTTCACAATAATTGTTTTTAGTAAATTTACAAAATTGCTCGTGACATTCAATAAAAAACATTTTCTTTGTATTTCAAAAAAAAGAACAAATTTTTAGACTAAAATATGACAGCATTCAATTTCAATAAATGGAATACAATTACCGGTTGGTGTGTCTTTACAATCGCTTTAATAACTTATACACTTACTGTTGAACCTACAATGAGCTTTTGGGATTGTGGCGAATATATTGCTACTTCAGCAAAACTTGAAGTAGGTCATCCACCTGGAGCACCTTTGTTCCAAATGATTGGTGCTTTCTTTGCTATGTTTGCCACAGACAACACACACATAGCTTTGATGGTCAATATGATGTCCGTCTTTTCGAGCGCATTTACCGTATTGTTTATGTTTTGGTCATCATCGATAATCTTAAAAAATATAGTTTCACGATTTTCTGAATTAGATAAAAACAATTATATCGTAATTCTTGGAAGTTCAGCTGTAGGAGCATTAGCATATACTTTTTCTGACAGCTTTTGGGCTAGTGCAGTTGAAGCAGAGGTTTACGCCATGGCATCATTACTTATTGCCTTACTTTTTTGGCTGGGTTTACGCTGGGAACAAGATATGGATTCTCCAAGAGGAAACCGATGGTTATTGATTATTTCCCTTGTAGTTGGTTTATCATTCGGAGTTCACTTTATGGCATTATTGACTATTCCTGCTATAGGATTTCTTTATTTTTTCAAAAATTATAAAGAAGTTACAGTCAAAAATTTCATTCTTGCGAATGTTGTAGTAATAGCTGTATTATTATTTATTTTCAAATTATTACTACCATTAACTATGGCTTTCTTTGGTAAAACCGAAGTTTTTATGGTTAACGAATTAGGAATGCCATTTGACGCAGGAACTATTTTTGTAGTTTTATTGTTAATTGCTTTCTTCTATTTTGGTTTAAAATACACACGAACAAAAGGACTTGTTCATTACAATACTCTTATATTATGCATTCTGTTTATCCTGATAGGTTTTTCAACCTGGATGATGCTACCTATCCGTGCCAATGCAAATACTGTAATAAACGAGAATAAACCTTCGGATGCCCGTGAAGTTTTAGCGTATTACAACAGAGAACAATATGGTTCAAATCCTTTATTTTATGGTCCACAATACACGGAAGCATTTTCAGGATTAGATCCTAACAACCCTTATTTAGACAAGGCACCCAACTACGAAAGAGATTATACTACTGGAAAATATGTGATTGTAAACAACTTCAAAAACGCAGAACAAAATAGTGATGATGCACAAAAAACTATTTTACCTAGATTATGGAGCAGTGAAAACATTGAGAACTACATCAGTTTTACAAATCCTCCAGAATTTCGATTAAATCCTAATTACCCATATGAAGATGATTTACAAAAATACGGAATTGACCCAAGCCAGCTTTCTGAAGAAGATTACAACAAAGCAATTGCTCAGCTAAAAAATGAAATAGAAAAAACTATTACTGAATTTAGACAGGCTTATGCTCAAAAACAAATTGACAACGAAGGCTATGTGAAATTCTTAAGAAGTTATGGAGATTATTTAATCATAGAAAAACCTACGACGGTGGACAACTTAAGATTCATGGTTGAATACCAATTTGGGTATATGTACTTTAGGTATTTGATGTGGAATTTTGCAGGACGTCAAAACGATCTTCAGGGAAGATATGATTATCAAGATGGAAACTGGTTAAGTGGAATTCCATTTATAGACGAATTGCATTTAGGCTCACAACAAAACTTGCCTTCAGATGTATTAAATAACAAAGGACGTAATGTATATTTCTTTTTACCACTTATTTTAGGTCTTATTGGTATATTTTATCATGCAAGCAAGGACAGGAAAAGCTTCTACGTCCTTTTAGTACTATTCTTATTTCTTGGACTTGCCTTGAAAATTTATCTTAACGAAAGACCTTTCGAACCTAGAGAAAGAGACTATGCATTAGTCGGATCTTTTTATGTATTTGCTATTTGGATAGGATTTGGAGTGTATTCAATTTATGAAAGTGCACGAAACTATTTAACCCCAAAAATAGCCGGACCAATAGTAATAGCAGCAACGTTATTAGCCGCTCCAGTTCTTATGGCTTTTCAAAACTGGGATGACCACGATCGTTCTGGCAAATACACCGCAACAGCATTAGCAAAAGCTTATTTAAACTCCTGCGACCCTAATGCCATTTTATTTACTATTGGAGACAACGACACCTTTCCACTTTGGTATGCTCAGGAAATTGAACATGTAAGAACAGATGTGAAAATTGTAAACACCAGCTTGTTTATGACTGATTGGTATATTGACCAAATGAAAACCAAAACTTATGAATCAAATCCTTTGCCTATTTCATTTACTCACAATGAATATGTAGGTGATAAATTAGATTATGTAGCGCATATTCCAAAAACAGAGAGTCGTTGGGATATTAAAGATTTTATCGATTTTATTAAACATCCGAAATCAACTGTCGAAATGCAAAATGGACAAACAATCCATTTCTATCCGACAAATAAAATCAGAATTCCAATTGACAAAAATACTATTATTCAAAATAAAGTAATTTCACCAAAATTTAACGATTCAATTGTATCTTATATAGACATTGACATTAAAGGAAATGCGCTTTACAAAAACAGATTGATGATGCTTGATTTAATTGCTAATAACAATTGGAAAAGACCTATTTATTTTAGTCCGGGAGCATTTGCTGACGAAGACTATTTATGGATGAAAAGCTATCTTCAATTAGAGGGAATGGTCTATAAATTAGTTCCTGTTCACACAAAAACAGACAAAGACACCAATCCAATGGATATGGGTGGGATCGATACTGATAAAATGTATTCTATTGTTATGAAATGGGATTGGGGTAATAGCGAAGGAGATATTTATCACGATACCGAAACCCGAAAAAACAGTATTTCATACCGATCTGTTTTATCGAGATTGATGGATAAATTGATTGAAGAAGGAAAAATAGATAAAGCCAAAAATGTTATTAATCTGGCCTTGACAAAAATGCCTTTGGAAAAATTTGGTTATTATTCCATGATTGAACCTTTTGCCAAAGGATATTATAAAGTAGGAGAAAAAGCAAAAGCTCAAGAACTTCTGGAAAAGCTAATGGCCAAATACAAAGAGAACCTGAACTATTACAGCACTCTTACTCCATTAGATCAAAATGATCTTGCTATAGAAATTATTACAGATATTGAGCGTTACAGAAGCTTGTTACAAGTAATGAAAGAAAGTAGAGACGTTCAGTTTTACAATAAAAACAGAGCAGCATTCAATACGTACATCAAGATATTTGAACATTTTGAAAGAGATAAAGAATAATGAATTTTAAAATTAAGAAATGTAGCCTATTGAAAAATACCGCTACATTTTTTATTTTAATCAAAAACCTGAATTATGAGTTTCTACTGGATAAAAACAAATTCCCTCATCAAAGCAATATTCTCGAATTATATTTGGGATGTATCCAATACAGAAAACAAAATCTACCTTACTTTTGATGATGGACCAACACCAGAAATAACAGAATGGGTTTTAGACGAGTTACGAAAATACAATGCCAAAGCCAGCTTTTTCTGCATTGGCAACAACATCGAAAAACACCCCGGAATTTTCAAAAAACTAATTGATGATGGCCATTCAATCGGGAATCATACTTTTGATCATTTAAACGGCTGGAAAACTTCTACTAAAGAATATATAGAAAATAGTAATCATTGGTCAGTCATCAGTAATCAATTTGCAAACAATAAACTTTTCCGTCCGCCTTACGGCAAAATAAAATCCTCCCAAGCCAAAAAACTGCGACAACTAGGTTACAAAATAATTATGTGGGATGTTTTGAGTGCCGATTACGACACTGATATTACTCCTGAAAAATGTTTGGAAAATGTATTGAGAAATGTAACTTCAGGAAGTATAATTGTATTTCACGACAGTGTTAAAGCATTTCCAAACTTGGAATACACTTTACCCAAAGCATTAAAATATTTAAAAGAAAAAGGATTTGTATTCGAGAAACTGAATTAAAGATGTTCCTGAACCAATCCAATAATAGTGTTCGCATCTAATTCACCAGATTGTCTCCAGATCATTTGACCTTCTTTATAAATCATCAAAGTGGGAAGCCCTTTTATACGTAAAGCATCGGCTAGTTCTTGATTTTTATCAACATCAATTTTTATCACTTTTGCCTTATCGCCAAGAGCTGCGGCAACATCTCTAATTACAGGATGCATCGATACAGATGATTCATTCCAATCTGTGTAAAAGTCAATCAACACAGGGATTTGGGTGCTTATAAGTTCTCCAAATTTTGACATAAATCCAACGAGTTTAATTTTCTAAATCTATTGAAAAGAGATAAATATTATACAAATGTAGCATTTTAAACGAATTAAGCCACATTACTGCCTTTTTTTAGTTCAATAACTGTGATTTCAGGCATAATTCCTACCCGGCCAGGATATGCATGAAAGCCAAAACCTCTGTTGACATAAATATATCTTCCAAGATTTTCATATAAACCTGCCCATTGTTTGTAAACATATTCTACTGGACTCCATTTTATTATACCTGGAATTTCTATACCAAACTGAAATCCATGAGTATGTCCTGAAAGGGTTAAATGAAAGTTTTTAGGATGATTCTTTACTTCCATTTCCCAATGGCTTGGATCATGGCTCATCAAAATTTTAAAATCTTCTTTATTTAAATTCTCAGAAGCTTTATTCAAATCACCCGCTTTTTTGAATTTTACACCCCAATTTTCAACTCCTACTATAGCAATTTCATCATTGCCTTTTTTAATTTTTACATTTTCGTTCAATAATAATTTGAAATCAATTTGACGGTGTAAATCTTTAATCGCTGAAAAATTCTCTTCCTTTTCTTTATTTGAAGGCCAATCAATATATTCACCATAATCATGGTTTCCTAAAACAGAATACTTACCGTATTCATGTTTTTGGATTTTATTGAATATTTCCAACCAAGGGTACATTTCTTTTGCATGTGTATTCACAATATCACCTGTAAACAAAATCATATCTGAATTTTGTTCATTCACCAAATCAATGGCGTAAGCTATTTTTTCAGGATTGTCGAAACTTCCACTATGAACATCCGAAATTTGAGTTATTCTAAAACCATCAAAAGCATCTGGCAAATCAGGAAAAAATAAAGTTTGCTTGAGTACTTTGAAATTGTACTTTCCAATGGTCATTCCATAAATCAAGGATAAAAAAGGTACAGCTGCAATTCCTAAGGCTATCTGACTTACAAAACGCCTTCTTTCCGGAAGAAAACTAATCTCTTTATCATAATTAGTGAAATAGTTTTTAGTTCCAATAAATATGCGGAGAACATCTTCCATCGCCATAAAAAAAGTAATAATCAACTTTGGAATCAAAACCAATAATAATAATCCAATCGTAAACATTGTCATTTGTGTCTGACCTATGCTTCTGTCAAATTTTGAAAATTGATACATAATAAATGTAATAGCAACTAATGACAAAAAGATGTAGACAAATAAAACCCATCGCACTTTAGTAAATGTTTTTACTGCCTGAAAAGCATAGACTTCAATTATTGCAATTATTATAAAAAGAATTAACCAGCGAAATGCCATTTTTATGAAATTTTCAACAAATTAACGAAGAAAGCTTTGACGAAATGATTTCATTATAAAAAATTTAACTTAGAAAAAGAGTTTAAAATAGTATTCTAATTGCAATTATGAAATAGATTAGATTTAAAAAAACCACCCAATAAAGAAAAAATCCTAAAAAGCGGTTTTTTATACATCCAAATTCATCACTTTGCGTTCAAATGACAATGGTTTTACAAAAAAATTACATTATACACATTCAAGGCAATTACTATCAGTATAATGATACATAATAGCACTATTTTGTAATTGAAATTTTTAATAATTACTGACATAAAATTTCCTTTTTAAACAAGAAATACTTGCTATTAAAATTATTTCAACGACATATTATAAGACTTAAAGGTCAATGTTTTACTACCTCCTGATACTCTTTGTACACAAAGTTCTACATATTCTCCTGTACTTAAAGTTACTGTTCCTGTTACTGGAAAACTTTGAACATTTCCTGAATTCGTATCAATATAAGTTTCCGTACCTGTAAGCACTGTTGCTGTTGATCCCGTAGCATTATATTTTACAAAATAAAAGAGATAATCTGAAGCGCCTCCACCTCCTGCATCAAAAGATACTGAAGCTGAAACCGCAAATTGCCTTGTTTTAAGACCAGAATAAACCAGTCTATTAAAAGCAGTACTTGATATTCGGTGAAAATTTGTAGCAACTGTAGTTCCTGGAACTTTTGTATTTCCAGTTGTAGCAATAGCTGACAAAGTTGGTGCAGTCAAAGTTCTATTTAAATATAAAGTTCCTGTTGCAAACGAATCTCCTTCATTAGGTATTCCTCCACATACTACTCTCCATTTATCATTAAAACTATAACCTGTATAAGTTCCAACTGTATATGGATTTACATAAGTTCCTAAACTTGCAGAACTATAGAAAACAATATCAGACATATAAGCATTACCTGTAATAGTAGGATTTGCAGAAACATCAACTCCTGTCTTTCCGGAATTTACATCCATAAAACCTGAAATCTTATCAATTAAACTAAATGTTCCAACGTAAGTTTCATACGTTCCTGAATTATTACCAAACCATGCCATACTAGACAATAATAAATTTGAAATATTTTCAAATCTAATCCCAGTAGTATTTCCTGAAAAATTGATTACGTTAAAAAATACAAGATTTAATCCTTTAACCAAGCCTACACTTGCACTACTTGCAATTATACAATCCCTTACAAGAAAACTTTGCGGCACGACATTAGAAGTACAATCAATATTAAACACTTTACCTCCACCTCCGCTAGCAACAAGAGTCAAAACTTTTACCGTTCCTCCAGTATCTCCTTCGAATAAATTACCAGACGCCCTAACTAATTTATCCTGATTTGCATGCAATCCTTCAACATAAGCACCGTTAAGATCTATAGGTCTATCTACTGCTATTGTACCATTAATTTCATAATAGGTACTTGAATCTAATTTATATTTGGTTCCACCTCCGGCAGTTAATTCAGTTGCCAAAACAGTTGCCAAAACATCTGTAGATTTAATAAGTTTATAATTTGTTCTTGACCGTGCTGAACTTAATTCATTCCATGAAGCATCAGATGTTTTATAATAATAAATAGCATTTAAAGTAATATCATATACTGTTAATCCATTAGCAGGAGCTGAAATTGCCACCCTTTGAGCCGTCGTCATTCTTGGAAACAGCATTCCTTGAGTTGTAGAACTAATATCTAAAACAGAACTCAATTCAGGATTTGTTGTTCCAATTCCCACCTGTGAAAAAACAGAAGTTCCAAATAAAAGACAAACAAGCATTAAAGCTTTAGAAAGGAGTAAAAATTTTTTCATGACATTAAATATTAAAGTTTAAACAACGATACAAGACCTCTTTGCTCCTATCAAAAATAAACAAATAGTCGACAAAATGCATTTAAAA
Organism: Bacteroidota bacterium; assembly: GCA_040387175.1. GTDB lineage: Bacteria > Bacteroidota > Bacteroidia > Flavobacteriales > Flavobacteriaceae > Flavobacterium. The sequence continues at coordinate 83,723 of JAZKED010000008.1, forward strand.
ACGTTAAAATACACAAAAAAATATCATTAAAAACAAAATTGTAAGTTATATCCTTGTTATTTAAGTTTCAAACAAAAAATTGCTAGGATAATTCTTTGTATACTACTAATTGGAATAAATTCTCAAAATCAGTACTATAAATAATAAAATCTATTCCTCTTTATATTCTAAGTTTTGTACTTTTGAATCCTTTATAAATTTAAACTATGTCAGTTCAAAAACGCCTTTACCTTCTCGATGCTTACGCTTTAATATTTCGCGGTTATTTTGCCTTTATAAAAAACCCAAGAATCAATTCGAAAGGAATGGATACTTCGGCAATTATGGGATTTATGAATGCCCTGATGGACGTAATCAAACGTGAAAAACCGGATCATTTAGCCGTAGCTTTTGACAAAGGCGGAAGCACCTATCGCTATGAAATGTATCAGGAATACAAAGCGCACCGAGATGAAACGCCCGAAGCTATAAAAAATGCAATCCCATACATTTGTGAATTATTAAAAGCAATGCATATTCCAATCATTCAAGTGGAAGGTTTTGAAGCCGATGACTTAATTGGAACTATTGCAAAACAAGCCGAAAAACAAAACTATCAGGTTTTTATGGTAACACCAGATAAGGATTTTGCCCAATTGGTTTCGGAAAATATTTTTATGTATAAACCAGCTCGAATGGGCAATGGAATTGAAATTTGGGGAATACTTGAAGTATTGGCAAGATTTGAAATCGAACGTCCGGAACAAGTTATTGATTTTCTGGGAATGATGGGTGATGCAGCCGATAATATTCCGGGATTACCAGGTGTCGGTGAAGTGACTGCCAAAAAATTATTGAAAGAATTTGGCACAATGGAAAACCTTTTGGCAAATACTGATAAACTAAAAGGCGCACTAAAAAATAAAATTGAAGCGAATGCTGACAAAGGAATTTTATCTAAAAAACTAGCCACAATTATGCTCGATTGTCCGGTTGAGTTCAACGAAGCTGATTACGAACTTACAAAACCTGATGTTGAAAAAACTGATGCTATTTTTCAGGAATTGGAATTTCGCCAAATGAAAGCACAGTTTGATAAATTATACAACCCAGCTGCTGTTGAAGAAACTTCGGAGACACCACAAGCAGTTAAAAAAGCTCCTGCTAAAAAATCTAATGAAGATCAATTTGATTTATTTGGTTTTTCAGATGAAGAAAGTGGCGAAGTACAATCTAATTCATTCTATGCAACGCTAGAAAATACTGAACATTTTTACCAGATCATTCAGGGAGATTTTGCCGTGAAATTGCTTTTACAAAACTTAATGAATCAAACTTCGGTTTGTTTTGATACCGAAACTACAGGAATTGATGCGTTGAATGCCGAATTGGTTGGAATGTCATTTTCTTTTGAAAAAGGAAAAGCATTTTACGTTCCGTTTCCGGAAAACCAGGAAGAAGCACAAATTTTGGTTGACAAATTCAAACCTTTTTTCGAAAGTGAAAGCATTGAAAAAATTGGTCAGAACGTAAAATACGATTTGAAAATTCTCTCAAATTATAATGTTCAAATCAAAGGAAAATTGTTCGATACCATGATTGCGCATTATCTGATTAATCCGGATATGCGTCATAATATGG
>JAZKED010000009.1:0-38089 GCA_040387175.1 Bacteroidota bacterium
AAGTGTTGTAACACTTTGGCTTCTACTGAAGCACCTTCTATAGCTGGGGCGCCTATTGTGATTGTACCGTTGTCATCTAACAAATAAACTTTGTCGAAAGAAACTTTAGCTCCTTCTTCACTTGCTAAACGATTAACGTAAACCTTTAGGTCTTTGCTAACTTTAAACTGTTGCCCTGCTATCTCTACGATTGCATACATAACAAATTGTTTTATAAATTTTAAGGTTGCAAATATACAATTAAATATTTAACATGCAATTAGTTCCGTTAAAAAATAGTTTCAATATGTAAATACTTATTCCTAAAGGCTTTTGCAATGATTTACAACTGCATTTTTTAGATAAAATTTGTTAAATTTTTATCAAAGTTAAAATGATTCTGCTTTCATCGTCAAAAATAAGATATTTTTGGTGTAACAATAATTGGTATTGTTTTACCTACAACGAATAATATTTATTAATCCTTATGAAAAAATCAATAATGGCGTTAAGTGCATCACTTTTGCTTGGAGGAATTGCTTCTGCCCAGAAAGTGGATTTCGAAGAATACAATTTAGACAATGGGTTACACGTAATTTTACACAACGACGATTCTGCTCCGGTAGTCGTAACTTCAGTAATGTATCACGTGGGATCAAAAGACGAAACTCCGGACAGAACAGGTTTTGCTCACTTTTTTGAACATTTATTATTCGAAGGAACCGAAAATATCAAACGTGGCGAATGGTTTAAAATCGTTACTTCAAACGGTGGAGTCAACAACGCCAATACTTCTGACGACAGAACCTATTATTACGAAGTTTTTCCTTCCAACAATCTGGAATTGGGACTTTGGATGGAATCCGAAAGAATGTTGCATCCGGTAATCAATCAGATTGGTGTTGACACGCAAAATGAAGTGGTAAAAGAAGAGAAAAGAACCAGTTATGACAATCGCCCTTACGGAAATGTAATTGAGGTTGTGAAAAAAAATATGTTTAAAAACCATCCTTATCGCTGGACTACCATTGGTTCGATGGAACATTTAGACAATGCGACTCTGGCAGAATTTCAAGCATTCAACAAAAAATTCTATATTCCAAACAACGCCACTTTGGTAGTTGCAGGTCAGATTGATATCGCACAAACCAAAGAATGGATTCAGAAATATTTTGGTTCCATCAAAAAAGGAGAGCCTTTGAAAAAACAGACTTTCGTCGAAGAACCGATAACAGAAACTATCAAAGCGACTCATAAAGACCCAAACATTCAGATTCCAATGTTGGTAGCTTCTTACAGAACGCCTTCAATGAAAACAAGAGATGCCCGGGTTTTGGATCTGATTTCTTCTTATTTAAGCGATGGAAAAAGTTCTAAATTATACAAGAAAATTGTAGACGATAAAAAAATGGCTTTGCAAATTGGAGCATTCGGATACAGTCAGGAAGACTACGGAATGTACATTATATATGGTTTGCCAATGGGAACTTTCACTACGGCAGACTTGCTAAAAGAAATGGACGAGGAAATCGTAAAACTCCAAACGGATTTGATTTCTGAGAAAGACTATCAAAAACTGCAAAATATTTTTGACAATCAGTTTGTAAATTCCAATGCCAGTGTGGAAGGAATTGCCGAAAATTTAGCCAAATATCAAATGCTTTACGGCGATATCAATTTGATCAATACCGAAATTGACATCTACCATTCTATTACCAGAGAAGAAATCAGAGAAGTGGCTAAAAAATACTTAAACCCAAATCAACGATTGATTTTGGATTACGTTCCTTCCGAACCAGTTCAAAACTAAGCTATTCACACTATGAAAAAAACAAGTATACTCCTATTCATTATGCTTTTAACCGGAATTACACAAGCACAAGATCGTCCACAGCCTAAACCTGGAAAAGCTCCAGTAGTCAACATCAAAAAACCACAGACTTTTGTTTTGCCCAACGGTTTGAAAGTGATGATTGTCGAAAATCATAAATTACCCCGAGTTTCTTATAATCTAACGCTTGATAATGCTCCTTTTGTTGAAGGCAACAAAAAAGGTGTTGACGAATTGACCAGCAGTCTGATTGGAAACGGAAGCAAAAAAACATCCAAAGAAAAATTCAATGAAGAAATTGACTTTTTAGGAGCCGAAATGAATTTCAGTTCTAGTGGAGCCACTGCCAACGCCCTTTCTAAATTCAGCGGAAGAGTATTGGAATTATTGGCCGAAGGTGCTTTGAATCCTAATTTCACTCAGGAAGAATTTGACAAGGAAAAAGCCAAAATTATTGAAAGCATTAAATCAGAAGAGAAAAGCGTTCCTGCTATTTCCAATCGTGTAGTAGATGCTTTGGCGTTTGGAATACACCATCCTTCCGGTGAATTCACTACAGAAGCAACGCTGAATAACATTTCGCTTGCGGATGTAGAAGCCAATTACAAGAATTATTTCGTTCCGGAAAATGCGTATCTAATTATCATTGGTGACATTAAATTCAAAAAAACGAAATCAGCGGTAGAAAAGTTATTTGGAGGTTGGGAGAAAAAAGCGACTCCAAAAACATCTTACGATACACCTAAAAATGTTTCAAAACTACAAATCGATGTAGTTGATGTTCCGAATTCGGTTCAGTCCGAAATCACATTGGTGAATACGGTAGATTTAAAAATGAACGATCCTGACTTTTTCCCGGCAGTGATTGCGAATCAAATTCTGGGTGGCGATTTCAACAGCTACCTGAATATGAATTTACGTGAAAAACACGCCTGGACGTATGGTGCAAGATCGAATGTTGGTTCCGGAAAATACACCACTAAATTTTATGCAAAATCAGCCGTAAGAAATGCTGTTACTGATAGCGCTGTTGTGGAATTTATCAAAGAAATCAAACGCATCCGTACCGAAAAAGTATCAGACGAAGTATTGGCAACTGTAAAAGCAGGTTACATCGGAAGATTTGTAATGCAGGTAGAAAAACCGCAAACCGTAGCGCGATATGCGTTAAACATCGAAACTCAGGGATTGCCTGCGGATTTCTACGAAAAATACATTCAGACCATCAACAATGTAACAGCTGATGATGTTTTGCGAGTAGCCAACAAATACTTTTTGATTGATAATTTAAGAATTGTAGTTACCGGAAAAGGTGCCGATGTGATTCCGGGATTGGAAAGTTTAAAAATTCCAATTTTCTATTACGACAAATATGCAAATCCAGTAGAAAAACCAATTCTTAAAAAAGATGCTCCTGCTGGTGTAACTGCCAAAAGTGTTTTAGAGAATTACATAAAAGCGATTGGTGGAGAGAAAGCCGTTGCTTCCGTTAAAACCATTTCAATGGTAGGATCAACCACAATTCCGCAGGCACCATCGCCATTGACTTTTACCAATAAAGTAGATAGTAAAGGAAAATTGGCAGTTGAAATCGCTATGGGACCAATGAGTCTGATGAAACAAGTCATCAACGAAAAAGGCGCTTATGTAGTACAGCAAGGACAAAGAAAAGACATCAAAGGCGATGATTTAACCGAAATGAAAGCCAGTGCCGTTCCTTTTGAAGAAGTGCAATTGGCTAAGAAAACAGGAATCGTTCTTACCGGAATCGAATCAATTGACGGAAATGAAACTTACGCCATACAAAATGGAAAATCGACTTTGTATTACGATGTGAAATCAGGACTGAAAGTTGCCGATGCTAAAACTCAGGAACAAGAAGGAAACAAAGTAACTTCAACGACTTATTACAAAGATTACAGAGACGTAAAAGGTGTGAAATTACCTTTCAACATCATTCAGAATGTAGGTTTTGAGCTGGATATTAAAATGTCTGAAGTAAAGATTAATGAAGGCGTTTCTGATGCTGATTTTAAATAATTTGGCACACAGATAAAACGGATTTTTACCGATTTGCGGATTATAAATAACAAAGGCTGTCTAAATTAGACAGCCTTTGTTGTTTTAATTAGTTCTTTTGAAATTACCTCCTATTCATATAAATAGAAACGTAATACAACAAAGTAGCAATCGAACCTAAAGCAGCAACTACATAAGTCCTGGCAGCCCATTTCAAAGCATCTTTTGCTCCGGCTTGTTCTTGCTGGGTCAGCATTCTTTTGTTCTCTAACCAAGCCAAAGCACGGTTACTCGCATCATATTCTACCGGCAAAGTCACAATCGAAAATAAAGTCGTTGCAGCAAAAATTATAATTCCAATCAATAAAAGCGATGGAAAAGTTTTAATCATCAAAATACCTGCAAGCAAAATCCATTGCATATAATTAGAAGCTACACTAACGATTGGTACTAATTTGGAACGCATGGTGAGCCATTCGTAGCCAATAGAATGCTGTACAGCGTGACCGCATTCGTGAGCTGCAACCGCTGCTGCCGCTGCGCTTCGGTTGTTATAAACTGCTTCACTCAAATTAACTGTTTTGTCTGCTGGATTATAATGGTCCGTTAATTGCCCCGGAGTAGAAATTACCCTTACATCACGAATTCCATTATCCGCGAGCATTTTTTCGGCAATTTCGGCACCGCTCATTCCGTTTTGCAAATGCAATTTGGAATACAATTCGAATTTACTTTTTAATTTGGCGCTTACCATCCAGCTGGCCAGCATAATCAAACCTGCTAAAAGCATATATCCCATTCCCATAATTTTATTTTTTTAGGTGTTCAAAATACAAACATCAAATTCTAAACCAAATTTAAACAATGTCAATTTGGCATCCGTTAAAAATTCATTAAAAAAAATCCAAATTCCAATGAGCCTAATGGCATTGAAATTTGGATTTTTAAATTTTAAAAAGTTGATTTTTCTATCCCACCAAGTTGATGATTTTCCCAGGAACGATAATCACTTTGTTTGGTGTTTTTCCGTCCAGTTGTTTTTGGGTTCTTTCGTCTTTCATTACGATTTCCTCGATTTGCTCTTTGGTTAAATCCAAAGGCAATGTGATGGTGAAACGCATTTTTCCGTTGAAAGAAACCGGATATTCTTTTTCCGATTCTACCAAATGCATTTCTTCAAAAACAGGAAATGGTTCTTTTGAAATACCTTCATAATCTTTTAATTCTTCAATCTTTAAATCTTTCAATTGACACCACAATTCTTCGGCAATATGTGGCGCATAAGGTGAAATCAAGATCGCTAATGGTTCTAGAATCGCACGAGAATGACAATTTTGCGTTGACAATTCATTCACGCAAATCATAAATTGTGAAACTGAAGTATTGAAAGAGAAACCTTCAATGTCTTCTGCTACTTTTTTGATGGTTTTGTGTAATGATTTTAAGTTGTCTTTTGTTGGTTCCTCGTTGTTTACTATTAAACCATTTTCATCAAAATACAAACGCCATAATTTTTTAAGAAAACCAAAAACTCCCGAAATTCCTGCCGTATTCCAAGGTTTCGCTTGTTCCAATGGCCCTAAAAACATTTCATACAAACGCAAAGTATCTGCTCCATATTCATTACAAATATCATCCGGAGTTACTACATTGTATTTGGATTTCGACATTTTTTCGATTTCACGACTTACTATGAATTTGCCGTTTTCTTCGTAAATAAATTCTGCATCAACGTAATTTTCTCTCCAATTTTTAAAAGCTTCGACATCTAATTCATCAGAAGAATTTACAAAGTTTACATCCGTATGAGGTTTTACAACTGAACATCTATAATCATAACATTCATCTAATATATTTTCTTCAGAATCTACAAATCTCAATTTAGGAAATCTATTTTTAATCAACTCATTCAAAACATTATTATAAACAAGACCAAACTCATCAGGTTTAAATTCATCTGAATCAATAACTTTTTTTGAAATACCAATAAAAAAAGGACGAGGTTGATCAATAGCTATAAGCTTCTTACTATTGCTAAAGTCCCTTTCTACAGAACGATAACTCAACTCAACCCATACACCATTAACAAACGCACTCATTCCCAAAATCATTCCTTGATTAATCAGTTTTTTGAATGGTTCTTCGGTTGGTGCAAAACCTTTGTCTTTTAGGAATTTATTCCAAAAACGGGAATACAATAAGTGACCGGTTGCGTGTTCGCTTCCGCCAATGTATAAATCCACGCTTTCCCAATATTTCAAAGCTTCTTCACTTGCAAATTCTCCGTCATTATTGGCATCCATATAACGCATCCAATACCAAGAACTTCCCGCCCAACCCGGCATTGTGTTCAATTCTAATGGAAAAATGGTTGTATTGTTAACCAAATTTGTGTCAACTACTTTATTGTTTACATTGTCCCAAGCCCAAACAGACGCATTTCCTAATGGTGGCAAACCGTCTTCTGTTGGCAAATATTTCTCTACTTCCGGCAATACGATTGGCAAATGTTTGGCATCAATCATTTGTGGCAAGCCGTTCACATAATATACTGGGAAAGGTTCGCCCCAATATCTTTGACGGGAGAAAACCGCATCACGCAAACGGTAATTGATTTTTCCTTTTCCCTGACCTATTTTTTCCAATTCTGAAATGACTTTCTTTGTTGCATCTTTGTAATTCAATCCGTTTAGGAAATCAGAATTAGCAATTTCCACATTGTCTTTCGAACCATAAGCGGTTTCAGAAATATCTACATTCGCAAAAATGTTCTTGATTTCCTGCATTCCGTTTTGTCCTTTGAAGAAATTCGCGAAAGCATAATCTCTCTCATCACCGCAAGGAACCGCCATTACAGCACCTGTTCCGTAACCTGCCAAAACATAATCCCCAATCCAAACCGGAATCGGTTCTTTGGTAAACGGATGCTCTGCATAAGCTCCGGTGAATACTCCCGAAATGGTTTTTACATCCGCCATACGCTCTCTTTCGGAACGTTTTGCGGTTTTTTCGATGTAAGCCTCAACTTCTGCTTTTTGTTCCTGAGTGGTAATTTGTGCTACCAATTCGTGTTCTGGTGCCAATGTCATAAACGTAACTCCGAAGATTGTATCGGGACGAGTAGTAAATACATCAATATTCGACTGATGATCTTTTAACTTAAAAGAAACCATTGCGCCGACTGATTTTCCAATCCAGTTTCTTTGACTTTCTTTGATGCTTTCGCTCCAGTCAATATCGTTCAAGCCTTGAAGCAAACGTTCCGCATAAGCAGAAATTCGCATACTCCATTGAGTCATTTTCTTGCGGATAACCGGAAAACCACCACGTTCTGAAACGCCGTTTACAATTTCGTCATTCGCCAAAACCGTTCCCAATCCCGGACACCAGTTTACTTCTGTTTCGGCTAGGTAGGTCAATCGGTATTGTAATAAGATTTTCTCTTGTTGTTCTTTTGTGAAAGCATTCCATTCGCTTGATGAAAAAGCTTCAATATTGTCATCGCAAACTGCATTTACATTCGCATTTCCTTCTGATGCAAAAATGGAAACCAAAGTTGAAATATCCTCGGCTTTGTCTGTATTTTTATTGTACCACGAATTGAATAATTGAATGAAAATCCACTGCGTGTGTTTGTAATAATCAGGATTCGAAGTACGTACTTCACGACTCCAATCGAAAGAAAATCCAATTTTATCCAATTGTTTTCGATAACCCGCAATTTTGTTTCCTTCTTTGTCCACACCTCCGTCAATATTTACCGAAGTAGTGTCTTCCGGACGCTGACCAGTCTGAATCGCATATTGTTCCGCCGGTAATCCAAAACTGTCGTAACCCATTGGGTGTAAAACATTGAATCCGCGGTGTCTTTTGTATCTCGAATACACATCCGAAGCGATGTATCCCAGCGGATGCCCCACGTGCAATCCCGCTCCCGACGGATAAGGGAACATATCCAAAACATAATATTTTGGTTTTTCGGAGTTGTTTTCAGCTGAAAAAGTTTGGTTTTCTGCCCAATGTTTTTGCCATTTGGCTTCTATTTCGTTCGGATTGTATTTCATTCTATTATTTAAATTTGCCACAAAGGCGCTAAGACACTAATTTATAATTTGTTTTATTACTTGGATTAAAACAATTTTTCTTTGAGACTTCGTGACTTTGTGGCAAAAAGTACAAACTAAAAAACTCCAAATCTTTGTATTAAATAAATTGAGTGGCAAATTTACGTTTATTGTGCATTGTGCCAAAGTTATTTCGTAAACAAAGAGAAATAAATGAAAACTCCTTAGAAATAACCAAAAATCAAGTGTTGGCAAATATTTTAAAATAGTTCGGCTTAAAGTTGAAGAAGCTAAAATTATTTTTGGCTTAATTTTTTAAATTCTTCTTCCGTTACTTTTTTACTTTCAAAATAATATGTTTCAGTTTTTGTGTTGGTTTTACTGTCATAGTTTATTGTTATTCCGTGCCATTTCCCATTTTTCAATTGTTTTTTGGTATAACTTCCATTAGGACTGAAATTAGTATTCCATATTTGATTGCCTGCGGTATCATACTCGATCTCAGTATCAATGTATGGATTACCGTTTTTATCCAATTGTAACTTTTTATGAATTCCAATAGGTTTGTTGTTTTGCCCCCATTTATTTTCATATTGTAACTTTCCTGTTTTGTCAAAATATCTGACTATCGAACGCATTCCTTTGTTCGTGAAATTGGTTTCAATAAATACCGTTCCTTCCGGATAATATTCCTTTTCGTTTTGCCTGACATCGTTTTTATACAAAGTTTCAGTTTTTAAAACACCTGTTTTTTTATCAAAATATTTGGTTGTTCCATTTCTTTTGTCATTGTGATATTCAAATGATTCGACAAGAATTCCGTTTTTATATTCTTTATTTATTCCTTCTAATTTATCGTTGGCATATACTTTTTCTGAACTCAATTCCCCTCGCCCACCATAGGATTTCCAAACTCCAGTTTTCAATCCTTCCTGATCATAATGTTCTTCCGAAGAAAGTGTTTTATCACCAAAGTAAATTTTGTGTTCTCCTATTTTATTGTCAAATCGATATTCATTTTTGCATAGAATTTCTCCATTGGAATTATAATATTCAACGAAACCATTTACCTGACCTAAATAGTAAGGTACTTTGTTTATTAATTTCCCTGTAGCCGGATAGTAATAATTGGCATCCCCATTTAATTTATTTTGTTCCAATATCGTGTATTCAGAAATCAATTTGTCATCCATAAAATGCTTTACCTTTCCTTTCCTTAAATCATTCGGATAAGAATACACATTGTTTCTATAGCTGATTTTTAAATCTCCTATTACAGCCCCATTTTCATAATTCCCTTCAATGACTAAATCTTTATCCCTTGGATCAGTTAGTCTTCTTAAGCCATTTTTAAGATTATCCTTGTAATTTGTTTCTAAGACTAAACGTTGTTTTTCATCAAAAACTTTAGCAGTCCCATCAGCTTTTCCATTTTTATATTGTATTTCCTGAAAAACCGAACCATTATCATGGTAAATCATTTTAGTTCCGTCAAGCAGCCCCTTTTTATAATTGGATTCTGAAAACTTCAAACCATTTATCAGTATGGTAACGACTGTTGTATTGTTTTGGATTTTATTTATCACGTATTCAATATTTTCGTATTTGTTTGAATTCTTCTGATTGTTTATGTCTGTAAGTTTATTGGGGAAGTCAGCAGGATTTAATTCCCATTCACTAAAAAAGAATTTATCTGTATTCTCTAAATCCGGTTGATCGCCAAATGTCAAATATTTAGTTTGTGAAAAAACCAAAGCATTCAAGAATATAAAAGAGATTGTTAATAGCTTTTTCATTTTATTAGTTTTTAAAATAGAGTATTCCGTTGTCATTGGCATAACCAACTAATTTTTTATTTTCATCAACCAACTCTACTAAATTTATGGTTTGAGTGGTATTTTTTGAATTTCCATAACCCCTTTTTGGATAATTTAAAATAATATCTTTCACAGGATAATCAAATACCACAAGCTTTTGTCCCAAACTCTCACTATGCTTTTGAGTGATAAAACGATACTTGTTATCTTTTTTGATTTGGACAATTTTGATATATGAAACAGGACTATTAAATTCTGTAATTTCATCATATTCACATTTTAGAATTTCGACACCGTTATTTTGCACAATTCCGTATTTTGACCCAATTTTAGCGATGTAGATTTTAACACCTTTATCGCGACTTAAAATGGACGGTTGCAGATTGTCGAAATGGACCGGAAACAAAAGTTTTTGATCGCTGCTGTAAAAACTGCATTTGAAGCCATGTGTTTTTACATCTTTATCTCCTACCAAATAGACTATTTTATTGTTATTAAGATCATCATAAATCCAATCCCCATTTTTAGCGATTGTGTCAAACTCTATCAGGTTTTTAGTTTTTGACGAAAATAAAATACCTTTTTTGTTATTCTTTTTATAGAGCACAACGTTTTTGAAATAATTTATGGTGTCATTTTTTTTATTTAAAATAGTATGGCTTTTGAGTTCCATATCAGTTGTGGGAATGTTTAAAGATATAGGAGTTTTTTTTGGGGGACTGTTTTGCGTTTGTTCGTTTTGTGTGATTAAAACCAGTTTGTTGTTTTCTATCTGAAATTTATTTGAAATAGAAACCGGCTGCTTTTCTATCTTCTGACTGTTTTCGTTGGGTGCGTCTGGTCCAACTATAAATGTATCGTTATCACCACTAATTTCTAGGCGTTCTTGATAATTCTTTCCTGTTCCATATCCAATTTTTCCGCTCCTTCCACTAGTTTTTTCGTTAAAAAGAGCCATCAAATCAGCTTCGTTTTTATAGTTCGGTTTTGATTTGGAAATTTCCTGTGGCAATTTTGAAAAATCCCAGGACTCTAAAGAAAGAGGTCCGTTTTCGGTTTTTTTAACCTTAAAATTCACCTCTTTTATATCTTTTATCTTTAATAGTACATCCAAGGAATGAAAATCTTCATACAGCCACTGTGAAATAGTATTTGATTTGGGGTCATAAATGAAGAAGCTTTCTGATAAATCCAGATTCAATACCTGGAAAAAATAGAACTTATTGTCAAAATTCTCACTTAACAGCACTTCAGTTATGGGCTTAGTAAGAATCGATTTCCCATTAGCTAAGATCACCTCGGTTATTTGCCGGTTATTTTCAATTTTCACAGCGATATATAAATCTCCTTTTCTGGAAATATACTTATAAACTGGCGGTAAAATTTCTGTTCCATTAATAACCAATCCTTTTAATCCTTTAACTTTAGAAATTAAAACCTGATAATCTTCCGAAAAATTATTATAAAACACAACTTCATCAAACTTAGGTTCAATAATAAGTTTAGCTTCAGAATCACAAACTCCCCATTTGTTTCCATCACGGTATGGAATAGCAATTTGTTGAGAAAAACCAATATTTAATACAAGCAGAAAAACAAGTTGAATGACGACTTTTTTCATTTAAAAATGTGTAAGAATTAGGAACAAATTTACGTTTATTGTGCTTTGTGCCAAAGTTATTTCTCTAACAAAGAAAAATAAATAAATAAATAAATAACTATTTACGTGAAAATAACTAAAAACAGGTATGTTTGCAGTATGTTTTTATAAACACAGCCTTATGCCGAAAAATAAAAAATACGATATAAAAGTGAGAGTTTGGATTGAAGAAGCCGAAGGTTCGTTTTTGGGTATTGGAAAAATTTGGCTTTTGGAAAATATTCGAAAAACAGGTTCTATCACAAATGCGGCAAAAGAAATGAAAATGGCGTATCGTCAGGCCTGGCAATTGGTCGAAGAAATGAATCAGCGCGCCGAAAGTCCGTTGGTCGAAAAATTATTAGGCGGAAAAGGCGGTGGCGGTGCCCGATTAACCGAAGCTGGAGAAAAAGCTATTCAGACTTTTCTCGAAATCGAACAACGCATTAAGGATTTTGCTCAAAAAGAAACTCAAAATCTGAAGTTTTAAAAAATTTACATATCACTATTCATTTTAAAACACACTGAATTTTACTAAACATAAAAACAACTAAAACTAAATTATTAATCATCAGTATTCATTTTTAAACATACTGAAAACCTGTCAAAATATGAAGTTAACATTACCTTTAATCCTATTATTGCTAAGCTTAAAAAGTTTGGCGCAAAAACCCATACAAGACACTTTAAAAACAGAAAACCTTCAGGAAGTAGTCGTAACCGCTTCCCGTACCAAAGAAAGTTTTTTGCGTTCCCCAATAAGTATCGAACAATTAAAATCTGCCGATGCCAAAAATTACGGTTCGCCATCTAATTTTGATGCTTTGGAAAATTTAAAAGAGGTACAAATCATCACGCCTAGTTTAGGTTTCAAAGTCATTAATACACGAGGATTTGCCAATACCACCAATGTTCGATTTGCTCAATTAATCGACGGAATAGACAATCAGGCACCGCATTTGGGAGCACCCATTGCCAATGCTCTGGGAGCCAACGACCTTGATATTGATAAAATCGAAGTGATACCGGGATCTGCGGCTGCTTTATACGGAATGAATGCCATCAACGGATTGGCAAATATCCAGACCAAAAACCCTTTTGAATATCAGGGAATGAGTATGCAGCAATTAACAGGTGTGAATCACACTGGAAACGTTGATCGTTTCTCTCCCCAGCTTTTTACCACAACCAATCTTCGTTATGCCCAAGCAATTAATTCAAAATTCGCATTTAAAGTAAATGGTTCTATTACAAATGGAACGGATTGGGTTGCCAATAACCGAACCGATTTGGCTCCAAATATCAATGCTTCGACCAATTTATATGGAGAAGACAATCCCGCTTATGATGAGGTAAACGGCTATGGAAACGAATCGGCAAACCGAAAAACACTTACTTTAAAAGGTAAAAAATACGTAGTTTCCAGAACGGGATACAGAGAAACCGACATTGCCGATTATGGAATTGAAAATTACAAATGGGATGGAGGTTTGTATTTCCGACCAAAAAAAGGTCACGAATTAGCCGTGACTTATAAAGGCGCTTTGATTAATACGGTTTATCAGCGTTCGAATCGTTTCAGATTAGAAGATTACAAGTTAAATCAATATGCTGTAGATTACCATACAGACATTTTTATGGTTCGCGCCTATTTGACACAGGAAAACACGGGTAACTCATACAATATGCGCTCTTTGGCAGAAAATATGGATCGGGCATATAAATCAGATGATAAATGGTTTGCTGATTATACTACAGCTTATAACAATGCGGTCAACAATGGATCTGCTGTTTCAGATGCCCATAAAATAGCAAGAACAGCATCCGATCAGGGAAGATTTATTCCCGGTACTGATGCGTATGAACAAAAGAAAGAAGAACTGGTCAACATCAATAACTGGGATTATGGCTCAGCACTTCGCGTAAAATCAAGCCTTATTCATTCCGAAGGTTTATTGAATTGGGACAAAGCTTTTGCAGATTTTTTCAATAAAATAGGCGCACAACTTTTAAGTGGATTTGATTACAGAACTTATATCATTGTGCCGGATGGCAATTACTTTATCAATCCAGTTAATGGTGGCGAAAACCTGACATATGGAAAGACAGGCGGATTCACCCAATTAAGCAAAGATTTATTTGATAAAAAACTACGCTTGAGCGCAGCAATCCGCGCCGACAAAGCCGATTATTTTGATGTGAAGTTCACACCAAGGGTTACGGCTGTATATTCTCCAAAAGAAGCGATTAACTTCCGTGCATCATACCAAAGCGGTTACCGATTCCCGAGTATTTTTGAAGGTTTTTCTAATGTAAACAGTGGTGGCGTAAAACGAGTAGGGGGATTGCGAATCATGTCTGACGGAATTTTCGAAAACTCGTATACCAAAGCATCCATTGATAAATTCCAAGCTCAGGTAACCAGCGATATCAATACATTAGGATTAACTCAGGTACAAGCGATTGATAAAAATAAAGGCACTATTCAAAAAAATCCTTATACTTATCTGGAACCTGAATTTGTTCGTTCTTTTGAATTTGGATTCAGAGGTCTTGCCTTAAAAAAGAGTTTGTTTATTGATGCCGACTTTTATTACAATCGTTACGAAAACTTCATTGCCCAGGTTGAAGCCAGTATTCCAAATACTACTGATCCGGCACAAATACCGACTGCTCTTTATGCTAAAACTACTCAAAGCCGTTACCGATTGTGGACGAATTCTAAAAGTAAAATATACAATTATGGAAGCAGTTTAGGATTGAAATACCGCTACAACAATATGTTCTCGTTTTTAGGAAATGTGACTTATTCTAAATTAGACCGAACTGATGACAAAGATGGATTGGAAGATGGTTTTAACACTCCGGAATATATCGCAAACGGAACAGTCGTAGCAGAAAATTTATGGAACCATTTTGGAGTTAGTTTTACTTATCGCCAACAAAGTAAATACGACTATGTTTCCTTTCTGGTTAGTGGAGAAGTACCTGCATATTGGTCAATGGACGCTCAAATCAATTATAATTTTGAAAAACCATACGTAATTGCCAAACTTGGAGGGACTAATTTCCTAAATAAACCCTATTATTCTATATTAGGAGGACCACAAATTGGAGCTTTTTATTACTTGTCACTAACCTGGAATATTGGTAAACTATAAAACACGTTTATAATAGGAACTTATATTTGTGATACTTGATGTAAAAATGATTTATTTGTAATAAATAAATTACTGATAGATCTTCAGTGACACTTATAAGTGCTTATTTTTGAAAATATTATTTTATTAAACAATTTATTTATGGATTGCAATTCTATTTTATTACTGTTGTTGCTGGCGATTGTGGCTTTTTTATATTCTTCTGTGGGTCATGGCGGTGCCAGTGGTTATTTGGCAGTTATGGCAATGGCAGGAGTAGCTCCAATTATGATGAAACAATCTGCTTTAGTCATGAATCTGGCGGTGTCCTTGTTTTCTTTTATTGGTTTTTACAGGTCTGGATTTTTCCGTTTAAAGTTGTTTCTGCCTTTTGCAATAGCTAGTGTTCCAATGGCTTTTTTGGGAGGTACAATGACTTTATCTGATGCTATCTATAAAAAAATATTGGCAGTTTGTGTTTTTATTTCCATCATTCGTTTATTATATCAGTTCGAAGAAAATAAGGAGCCAAATAAAGAAATTCCCTTATGGGCTGGGCTTCTTTCAGGAGGTATTATTGGACTTCTTTCGGGAATGTTAGGGATTGGCGGCGGTATAATTCTAAGTCCTGTAATGCTTTTGATGCGCTGGTCAAAATTAAAAGAAACAGCTGCAGTTTCGGCATTGTTTATATTTGTTAATTCGCTTTCGGGACTTTACGGACAAATTCACAAAGGAGGTTTTAATTTAACCGAAGATTTACAGGCGGCAGTGATTGCTACAGTGATCGGAGGTTTGTTGGGTTCGTATTTTGGCAGTCAGAAATTTAACTCCAAAACATTAAAATATCTTCTGGCACTTGGCTTAACAATTGCAGGCTTGAAATTACTTTTTACTTAAATTCTTTTTTTAACTAAAAGCATAATTAATAGCAAAACGCAATAAAAAAATTTAGATGTTATTGTAAGAATGTCAAAACTTTGATCGTTATAACTTCGTATTAAAGAATTTGTTTGTTATTTTTACGGCATAATTACAATAAACTATGGCTTCTAACTTTGATAAATTTCAAAAACGCAGGTTAATTTCCTCTTATTTCTCGGTAGTATTAAGTGTATTTCTGGTATTGTTTCTATTAGGAATACTGGGTTTTTTCATCATTAATTCTAAAAAACTGGCTGACGATTTCAAAGAAGAAATTGCGATGACAGTATTTTTTAAAAATGAAGCAAATGATACTATTTTAAAAGCTTTTGGTAACGAACTCAAAACCGCTCGTTTTGCTAAGTCATTTGTATATGTTACCAAAGAACAGGCTGCAAAACAACATACGGATATTATTGGAGAAGATTTCATGACCTTTCTGGGCGAAAATCCTTTGCAAAACTCCTATGACATTCACCTAAAAGCAGATTATGTAGTTAGAGACAGTATCGCTAAAATCGAAAATCGTTTGCGAACCAATACTATGATTTCAGATATTGTTTACGACAAACAATTGGTGAATTTGGTAAACGATAACATCAAAAAAGTGAGTATGTGGATCTTAATCATTAGTGGTTTCCTGACTTTTATTGCTGTTTTGTTAATCAATAGTTCTTTACGTTTGTCCATTCACTCCAACCGATTTATTATTAAAACAATGCAAATGGTCGGGGCTACCAAATCATTTATCAGAAAACCATTTTTGATTAGAAGTGTAAGATTAGGGATGATTGGCGCAGGCTTGGCTATTGTTGCTCTTATTGGAGTTTTGATTTATCTTGAAACTAATTTTCCAGGACTAGGGATTTTGGAAGATAAAATATTAGTTGGATTAGTCTTATTGATGGTTTTTGGAGCTGGTGTTTTGATTACCTGGGTAAGTACCTATTTTGCAACACAACGATTTTTGAATTTAAGAACAGACGATTTATATTAGTGTTCAGTAAAAAAATAAGATGAAAAACGAAGAACAAAAACCCCAATTTCTTTTTGAAAAAGTAAACTACAAAATTCTATTGATTGGGATTGCAGTTATAGCACTTGGATTTATATTGATGTCAGGCGGTGGAAGCGAAGATCCAAATGTTTTCAACGAAGATATCTTCAACTTTAGAAGAATTCGTCTGGCTCCAACAACTGTTTTAATTGGTTTTGGAATCACTATTTACGCTATTCTTAAAAATCCTAAAAAGGACGTATAGAAAATCAGACATCTTAGACCATTTATATTATTAGACGTAAAAAGTTAATAATTGCACAAGAATCTAAAAATCTAAATCGTCTAACTATCTAATAAATCTAAAAATCTAAATGAATACATTACAAGCTATTATCCTTGCTATTATTGAAGGAATCACTGAGTTTTTGCCCGTTTCTTCTACAGGACATATGATTATCGCTTCTTCCTTTTTTGGAATTGCACACGATGATTTTACCAAACTTTTTACGATTGTCATTCAATTAGGAGCTATCCTTTCGGTTGTAGTTTTGTATTTCAAACGCTTTTTTCAATCTTTTGATTTTTATTTCAAATTATTGGTAGCTTTTATTCCTGCAGTAGTTCTGGGATTATTATTGAGTGATTTTATAGATTCTTTATTAGAAAACCCTGTGACTGTCGCGATTTCTCTTTTGTTAGGCGGAATTGTTTTATTGAAAGTAGACGAATGGTTCAACAATCCAAATGCATCTGAAACCGCTCAGGAAATTACGTATTTGCAAGCTTTCAAAATTGGCTTGTTCCAATGTCTGGCGATGATTCCAGGAGTTTCCAGAAGTGGTGCTTCCATTGTTGGAGGAATGTCTCAGAAGCTATCACGTACATCGGCTGCCGAATTTTCTTTTTTTCTTGCAGTTCCTACTATGTTAGGCGCAACGGTAAAAAAATGTTACGATTATTATAAAGACGGATTCATACTTTCAGACGAGCAGATTAATTACCTAATTATTGGAAATGTTGTAGCTTTTATTGTCGCACTTTTGGCAATCAAAAGCTTCATCGGATTTTTGACAAAAAACGGATTTAAAGTTTTTGGCTATTATCGCATTATAGCTGGAATTGTATTGTTAGCAATTCATTATTTCATTCATCCTTTGACTGTAATTTAATGAAATCTGGTCTACTAAAAATCATATATGTTCTCTCAACAATTGCAATTATTGCTGTTTTTTTTATAGATCCAATACTTCAAAATCAAGAGTATCATAAATTTGCTGATCAAGTAAGTTTTTTTTCTATTCCCAACTTTTGGAATGTCATTTCCAATTTTCCTTTTGTTTTAATAGGTTTTGCAGGTCTTTGGAAATCTTTAATAAATAGTAAAAACCATCCTTTGGAAAGAAATTTTTCTTTCTTCTTTTTTGGTGTTTTGTGTACGGGATTTGGATCAGCTTACTATCATTATAATCCAAATGACACAAGCTTAATTTGGGATAGATTACCAATGACTATTTCGTTTATGTCTTTTTTATCGATAATTTTAAGCGAATTTATAGCTTTACACATTGGCAAAAAAATGTTGTATCCATTTTTATTAACAGGCTGTTTATCTGTAATTTACTGGGCAATCTTCAAGGATTTACGATTCTATTTACTAGTTCAGTTTTTGCCTATTTTACTTATGATTTTTATTCTTTTGTTAACAAAAATGAATACAAATCTCAAAAAGTATTTTTGGCTGATTTTATTCGCTTATATTGTTGCTAAATTTTTAGAAAGCTATGATTTACAAATTTACAACCTAAGTAATAGAGGAATAAGTGGTCATTCACTAAAACATTTTGCAGCAGCTATAGCTTCTTTGATTTTCTATAAATACAGTTGTAAAAAAAATGAAAATCTATCCGAAAATGCAACATAAAATAATTCCCCTAAAAACCGAAGATTATCTAAACGGACAGATCATCTTAATTGACAAGCCTTTGCATTGGACTTCTTTTCAGGCAGTTAATAAAATGAAATATGCTCTAATCAATAAAGCTGGACTTCCTAAAAAATTCAAGATTGGGCATGCTGGCACTTTAGATCCATTGGCTAGTGGATTATTACTGGTTTGTACTGGAAAATTTACCAAACGAATTACAGAACTTCAAGGTCAGGCTAAAGAATACACAGGAACTTTCTACATTGGAGCTACTACTCCATCATATGATTTAGAAACTGAAATTGACCAAACTTTCGACACTTCACATATTAACGAAGCCTTAATTCACGAAACCGTGAAACAATTTTTAGGTGAAATTGATCAAAAACCACCTATTTTTTCAGCTATTAAAAAAGACGGCGTTCGTTTATATGAACATGCTCGTGCTGGAGAAGAAGTAGAAATATCCAGTAGAAAAACAACAATCCACGAATTCGAAATTACCCGAATTGCGCTTCCCGAAGTTGATTTTAGAGTCGTTTGCAGTAAAGGGACTTACATTCGGTCTTTGGCTTACGATTTTGGCAAAGCGATGAACTCAGGTTCACACTTAACGGTGTTACGCAGAACAAAAATTGGAAATTATGACGTGAATGATGCCATAGATGTAACTTTATTTGAACAAAGTTTAATTCAGTAATTGCATCAAAAACAAAAACACATCCCAAATTCAAATTAATTTGGGATGTGTTTTATAAAGTAATTTTCAACCATACTCTTTTTTTACTTGTTTATATTCAATCCGTTAATAATGTGCTGTGTGTTTTCCTCCAAATAAGAAAGTAGAAACGTAGCGGTAAAATTTTTCGAATAGCATTTTCATAATAATGTTTTTTAAATTGTTAAACAATATTTAAACACTCAATAAAAAAAGTAAATCAAATTAATAGATTTGTGTTACTATACTAAGTTACAATTATTTCTTTTTATTTTTAATCATTTTAACAAAAAACTATGATTTCAGTAAGCGATTCTTTGAATAAAATTAGATGAAACTGACTCAAATTCAATTATTAATTTTAAGAAAACATTTTTTCAAAAATTAGAAATATGACTATATTTGCACGACTCAAATCAAAAAAAACTTGAGTCTGGCATAAGTCCAAATTTTAAATACAAACTAAAATGAAATATAAAAGAATTCTTCTGAAATTAAGTGGTGAAGCCTTAATGGGGGACTTACAGTACGGAATTGACCCAAAAAGACTAGCCGAATATGCTGAAGAAATTAAGCAAATCCAAAGCAAAGGAGTAGAAATTGCTATTGTTATTGGAGGAGGAAATATTTTTAGAGGAGTTGCTGGTGCGAGTGCCGGAATGGATAGAGTACAAGGAGATTATATGGGAATGCTGGCAACTGTGATCAACGGAATGGCTTTGCAGGGAGCTCTTGAAGACAAAGGAATGAAAACCCGTTTACAAACAGCTTTAAAAATGGAATCTATTGCTGAACCTTATATCAAAAGAAGAGCAGATCGCCATCTTGAAAAAGGCAGAATCGTAATTTTTGGTGCAGGAACAGGAAATCCATATTTTACTACTGATACAGCAGCAGTTTTAAGAGGAATCGAAATTAATGCAGATGTTATCCTAAAGGGAACCCGTGTTGACGGTGTTTATGACTGCGATCCTGAAAAAAATGCATCAGCAGTAAAATTTGATTTTATTTCGTTTGATGATGTATTGAAAAAAGGACTAAATGTAATGGACACAACTGCTTTCACATTGAGTCAGGAAAATAAATTGCCAATCGTAGTTTTTGACATGAACAAAATTGGTAACTTATTGAAAATTTGCCAAGGCGAAAACATAGGAACTGTAGTAAATATATAATAGACCAGTTAGACTGGTAGATTTTTAGACTTATTTAGACTGTAATAGTTACTAAAAAATCTAAAAATCCAAGAAGTCTGAAATTCTAAAAAACTAAAAAATGACTGAAGAAATAGAATTTATTTTAGATAGCACGCAAGAATCTATGGCAGGTTCTATTGCCCATTTAGAAAAAGCATTCTTAAATATCCGTGCCGGAAAAGCATCTCCGGCAATGCTGGGAAGTGTTTTTGTAGATTATTATGGATCTGCAACACCACTTTCACAAGTGTCAAAAATCAGCGTTCCAGATGCAAGAACTATTACATTGCAGCCTTTTGAAAAGAATATGCTGCATGCTATTGAAAAAGCTATTATGATAGCTAATCTTGGTTTTAATCCGATGAATAATGGTGATGTAATCATAATCAGCGTTCCGCCTTTGACAGAAGACAGAAGACGCGAATTGGCAAAACAAGCCAAAGCGGAAGCAGAAGACGCCAAAATCGGAATCAGAAATGCCCGTAAGGATGCCAATACTGAAATCAAAAAACTAGAAAAAGACGGAACTTCGGAAGACATTTGTAAAAGTGCCGAAGAAGAAGTCCAAAACCTAACGAATAGTTTTATCAAAAAAATTGACGAGCATCTTGTTATCAAAGAAGCTGAAATCATGAAAGTGTAATTTTACTTTCACAATCAAATAAAAAAAATCCGCTCGAAAGCGGATTTTTTTATTTATTAATGTTTCATTATCAGTACAGAAGGGACTCTGCTTAGCCAGATACTACGGGAATCAACTAGTGATTTCCAGCTTTCAATACTAATTATCATCAAATCCTGCTTGGCCAAAAATTCCTTTTTGATAATTTTGTCAGTCACTGAGAGAATGTTTTCAGGATATTTTTGTTCCAATGAACTTAGAGCGCTCTTCAGTACAAAATTAGTTTTCACGTGACCATTTACATCTAAAATCGTGATATGAGAATTGTTATTAAAAATTAATTTTTGGGCATAATCCATCAAGAAAGCATCTTCAGCAGTGAAAATTGGAATAAAAACCTGATCTACATTTTGCAATTCTTTATCCACTAAAATCCCCAAAGGCATTTTGGTTTTAGAAATAATCTGTCTTGTTCTTTCGTCAAAAGGAGAATTTTCAAATAAGCCTTCTTTTCCGGTAAACTTATCAATCAGTCGGTCGGGATTTATAATTCTGGTTGTGAATCCCAATACTTTGCCAAGTAAAGTACCTTCAAAAATTGATTTTCCAAGACCAACCAAAAGCAAATCATATTCCCCATTATTGGCAATATCTGCAATATTAGTTTCAATATCGACTGTTGCCTGAAACAAGGTTGTTATTTCTTGTTTCAATACTTTGGATTCCTGAATTAAAGGGGTAAAACTATCTTTCTCGTATTGCTCCAAATTATAAGAATGGAGCTCATCACTTAAAGTAAGATGCATAGCCGTAATCGTTGAAGTCTCTTTTTGATTTTTGACCAAACTGTTTGCTAATCGCAAAAGGGATTTTCCTTTTTCTTCGTTTCCAAAAGAGATTAAAACCTTATATTTATTATCAACAGTAAAATTTTCGTCAGACACATTCACATCCTTCGTCTTGAAAATATAATTGATTAAGCTCAATGATGGACCAGTCATAAAAGTAGTAACCAAAGCCATAATAACCATCATAGTAAAGACTTCGGCAGTAAGCACTCCCAATTCGAAACCAATATTCAAAACGATCAGTTCCATCAAACCACGGGTATTCATCAAAGCACCAATAGTTAAACTATCACGCCAGGTTTGCCCAACAAATTTTGCAGCTAAAGCACTTCCTAAAAATTTCCCCGCTACGGCAACAAGAATAATAAATCCGGTAACTTTCCATAGATAAGGATCATTCAGCAAACCGATTTCTGTTCGCAGACCCGTAAAAACAAAAAATAATGGAAGTAATAATATCACCGAAACATCTTCTACTTTTTCTATAAAAAGATTTCTGAATTTGGTAATGTCAGGCATAATAACACCAGTCATAAAAGCACCAAAAAGAGCGTGAATTCCAATAATTTCTGTGGTATAAGAGGATATAATTAAAGTCAAAAAGAAAATAGCCACAACGGGTTTATTCAAATTGGCTTTAGTTCTATACAACTCGCCTATTTTTTTCAAAAATGGTTTTACCACAAAAAGCATAACCATTACATAAACAATTGCCATTCCTATAATATATAGTGAACTTACGAAAGTTCCAGCCTTTACAATAGCAATTACAGCAGCCAATATACACCAGGCCGTAATATCATCTGCGGCGGCACAGGTAATTACTATTGCTCCCAATTTAGTTTTATGAATTCCTCTTTCCTGAACAATTCTTGCCAAAACAGGAAATGCCGTAATACTCATAGCAATCCCCATAAATAAAGCAAAAGGTAAAAAAGCGACACCTTCCGGAGCAAATCTGAAATAAACAAAATATGCCAACCCTATTCCTAATGCAAAAGGAAATATAATACTGGCGTGACTAATGACAATTGCGTCTTTAGCTCTGTTTTGCAACACTTTCAAATCGAGTTCCATACCAATGACGAACATAAAAAGTATTAATCCGATTTGACTTAGAAACTGTAAATTTCCTAAAGAAGCAACTGGAAACAAATTCTCGGAAAATTCGGGAAAATACAACCCTACTAATGACGGGCCCAAAACAATTCCTGCAATGATTTCGCCAATTACAGAAGGTTGTCCAATTTTTCTAAAAACCCAGCCAAAAAAACGGGCAACAAGTATTATGGTTACAATTTGTGCCAAAAGAATGGCAAGAGGATGATGCAAATTATTTGACATCGAATCTACAAAATCATTCCAATGCCCATTTTCAACTACGGGATGCAAGAATTTTTTATGGATTTCCAAGCCTTTTCCCATCGTCAAAATCCAATAAATCAAAGCTGAAAAACCGCCTGTAACTATTAAATAAAATATGGTATTCTTGTTATTTTTCATAAGTTATCGCTTCAATAAATTTCGTACAAAGATGAGAAATCCAAATATATAAATTACATCCAATAAAATTATATTATTGTAAAATAAAATCACTGAATTGACCTCAAAACGAACAAAAAGCTTTGTTAAAAACCAATAAACTAGGGTACTTTTAATTACCTTTGGCGCGTTTAAAAAATCAATATGATCAAATGGTTTAGTTTGGGATTTTGGGAATTAATCGCCCGAATCGTACTTAGAAATAGAATTTTAATGTTGTCAATTGTTGTAGCAGCAACAATTTTTTTGGCAATGCAATGGAAAAACATCCATTTTACTCATACGGAAGCCAATATGCTTCCAGACGATAATATTGTCAATATTGAATACAATGCCTTTCTGGACAAGTTTGGTGAAGAAGGAAATTTAGTCATCATTGGTGTAAAAGACAAGACATTTTTCACTCCAAAAGCATATAAAGCTTGGGCTAAATTAATGAATTCCCTTAAAGAAGATAAAGCAGTTGATTTAGTTATTTCCATAAACGATTTAAAGAAATTACAAAAAAACGAGGCACTTGAAAAATTTGAATTGGTTCCTTTTGTAGATCAAAACAAAACCACAGACAAAATCTATCTGGAGAAAATAAAAAAGGAATTATTTAATGATCTGCCTTTCTACGAAGGATTATTATTCAACAAAAGATCAGGAACCATTCGTTCCGCTATTTACCTAGACAAGAAAATCGTAAATACACCGATCCGAAGAAATTTTATTGTAGAAAAATTAGTTCCGGCAGTAGAAACATTCGAAAAAGAAACAAACATCGATCTTCGCGTTTCTGGAATGCCATACATCCGAACGCTCAATTCACAAACCATTATTAATGAAATAAGTCTCTTCATTGGTGCCTCATTATTAGTAACCTCATTACTTTTCTTTTTCTTTTTCAGAAGTTTTAGAGCTACAATGATTTCAATAATTATCGTAATTATTGGTGTAATGTGGTCTTTTGGATTTCTGGGATTATTGAATTACGAAATCACGGTTTTAACCGCCCTGGTTCCTTCCTTGATTATAGTTATCGGAATTCCGAATTGCATTTTCCTGACCAATAAATACCATCAGGAGTACAAAGTTCATCGCAATAAAGCTAAAGCACTGCAACGCGTTACTACCAAAGTAGGAATGGCAACTCTTATGACCAATCTTACTACAGCTATTGGGTTTTTTACCTTTATTTCTTCCAATAACAAACTGCTTATTGAGTTTGGAAATGTGACTTCGATCAACATTATGGCATTGTTCTTTTTGTGTATTATAGTTATTCCAATTTTCCACAGTTACATTCCCGCACCAAAAGACCGTCATATCGAACATCTGGATCGTGGGTACGTAAAATCGTTTATGGACTGGATTCTTCGAAATGTGAAAGAAAACCGTTTCTCTATCTATGTGGTTGCCGTTTCACTTTTGGTAATCAGTATTATTGGAATTTACAAAATGCGTATTTCAGGCAGCATTATAGAAGACATGCCAAAAAAAGCTCCATTTTTTCAGGACATTCTTTTCTTCGAAAAAGAATTTGATGGTGTAATGCCTTTGGAAATTATGATTGATACCAAACGTAAAAAAGGCGTCATGAAACTTTCTACGCTTAAGCGTATGGAAGAATTGGAAACGGCTATTGATGAAATTCCGGAATTATCAAAACCTATTTCTATTGTCAATTTGGTCAAATATTCCAAGCAAGCTTATTATAATGGAAATCCGGAATATTACGAATTACCAACTTCACAAGAGCAGGCTTTTATTTTGTCGTATGCTAAAAATGCCACCAAAAATACCAAAGGCGACATCATGAAAAGCTATGTAGATTCGACCGGTCAATTTGCCCGAATTACTACTTTTATGCGAGATGATAACGGAGGAGTTATGCCTATAGTGGAAGCCGAAATCCGCAAAAAAGCCGATAAAATTTTCCCACCAGATCGCTTTCACGTAACTATCACAGGAAAAGCATTGGTTTTCCAAAAAGGAACGGGCTATTTGCTGGATAATTTGCTTTCGTCTTTAGTTTTTGCCTTTTTCCTGACGGCACTTTTAATCGGATTCATGTTTCGTTCGTTCAAAATGATTTTGGTTTCTATTATTCCCAATTTATTACCGTTATTACTAACTGCCGGAATCATGGGCTTTTTTGACATTCCCTTGAAACCATCAACGATATTGGTTTTCGGAATCGCATTTGGGCTTTCCGTAGATGATACTGTCCGGTTCCTGGCTCAGTATCGGGAGGAATTAAAGAAAAACAACTGGAAAATCCGCAAATCGGTTTATGCTACTTTTAATGATGCCGGTTTAAGTATGTTTTATACTTCTATCGTATTGTTCTTTGGATTTTCAGTCTTTATGTTATCGAGTTTTGGTGGAACCATTGCTCTTGGCGGATTGGTTTCCCTGACGTTGTTATTCGGAATGTTATCTAATTTAATGTTATTGCCTGCTTTGGTCTTAACACTGAACAAAACACTGGCAAACGAGCAAGAATTTATCGAACCTAAAATTGACATCCTTGAACATAGCGATGAAGAAATTGATGCTTTGAAGAAAGAGTAAATAGTTAATTTAACCTATTTGAGTTCTTTTTATATTACTAAAAAATCCCATCTAATAGACGGGATTTTTTATGTTTCAAAATAAAATATTACAGATTTCTTCAAAATTATTTATCGAGTAAATCTTGTATTAATTGTAATTACTAAATCATTCTACCAATTACTTTTATTCTCTTTCATTTCATCATCATCTATTAAAAATTCTGAGAGATTATTTTTTCTATATTTTAAAATAGAATTGAGTTCCAAAGAAGTAATTTGTGGGGATATATATTTCAAAGAAACAATGAAACTATAAAAACATAAAACGCGCAAAAAAATTGACACCTTTGCAAAAAATCTGATTGTTTGATACTTTTTGTTTTCTTTAATTGCTTTTCGAACAAAATAAAACAGTTGAATTACAAAAAGCATTATGAGAAAACTAGATAGAAATTTTGAATTATATCTGTCTTCAAAACTTGTGGGAAAGATAACTAGAATAAATAAAGCTATAGTAATTGAAATTATTAGATTAACTATTACAAAATAGCTACCCCATTTTATATCTATTTCAAATTTTTCCAAAGCCATATTTGTTTTTTAATGCCTGCAAATATAGCTAAAAACTTAGGTTAATAATATTGGAGAACATTTTCAACATTATCCAGCTTCATTTTTATCTAAAAAAAACACAAATAATAAATTCGTTTAAAATATATAATTCTACTATTCGCTAGTCTTGATATCCAAATTGTTCTCATAATATACCTTTTGCTTTTTTCTTTAAAGAGTAAAAGATCTAGCGCATAACGTGAATAGCTCCTGAATAGACCACTTCATCCAATGACTTTACAAACAAATCGATTATATTTGTAACTCAATTGAAGCAATCGGCAATAAAGAAATTACGATGAGACATACAAAAGTTAAAGACTTGCTAAACGGTACCACAATACTTCACGAAGTAAATGCGAAAGGGTGGGTAAGGACTTTTAGAAACAATCAATTTATTGCGTTGAACGACGGTTCGACCATCAATAATATACAATGTGTTGTCGATTTTGAAAACACGCCGGAAGAAACTTTGAAAAGAATCACCACTGGAGCTGCAGTTTCGGTTACGGGTGATTTGGTAGAAAGCAAAGGTGCGGGTCAGAAATATGAAATTCAGGTAAAGAAACTGGAAATCCTTGGCGATTCGGATGCAGAGAAATTTCCGATGCAGCCTAAAAAACATTCCTTGGAATTCCTGCGTGAAAATGCACATTTAAGAGTTAGAACCAATGCTTTTGGAGCAATTATGCGGGTGCGTTCGGTTTTGTCTTTTGCTGTTCATAGTTATTTCCAACAAAAGGGTTTTGTATATGTAAACACACCAATTATCACGGGTGCAGATGCAGAAGGTGCCGGTGAAATGTTCCAGGTGACTTCATTGCCATTAGAAAATTTACCTAAAAACGAAGAAGGCAGGATTGATTATAAAAAAGATTTCTTTGGAAAACATACGAACTTAACGGTTTCCGGTCAATTAGAAGGGGAAACATTCGCCATGGCTTTGGGTCAGATTTATACTTTTGGACCAACATTCAGAGCGGAAAACTCCAATACATCTCGTCATTTGGCGGAATTTTGGATGATTGAGCCCGAAGTAGCTTTCAATGATTTGAATGACAATATGGATTTGGCCGAAGATTTTATCCAATATGTAATCAAATACACTATGGAGAAATGCGATGATGATTTGAAATTTCTGGAAGGAAGACTTTTAGAAGAAGAAAAATCAAAACCACAAGCCGAAAGAAGTGAAATGAGTCTACTGGAAAAACTGAACTTTGTTTTGGAAAACAATTTCAAACGCGTATCTTATACTGAAGCAATTGATATTTTAAGAGATTCAACGCCCAACAAAAAGAAAAAATTTCAATACATCATCAACGAATGGGGAACTGATTTACAATCGGAACACGAACGTTATTTGGTAGAAAAACACTTTAAATGTCCGGTAATCTTGTTTGATTATCCAGCCAATATCAAAGCGTTTTATATGCGTTTGAACGAAGACGGAAAAACAGTTCGTGCGATGGATATTCTTTTTCCCGGAATTGGAGAAATCGTAGGTGGCTCACAAAGAGAAGAGCGTTTTGAGGTTTTGGTCGAAAAAATGAAAAACTTGGGGATTGACGAAGAAGAATTATGGTGGTATTTGGATACCCGAAGATTTGGAAGTGCCGTTCACTCCGGTTTTGGACTTGGGTTCGAAAGACTGGTGCTTTTTGTAACGGGAATGACCAATATTCGCGATGTAATTCCTTTTCCGAGAACGCCACAAAATGCAGAATTCTAAAAAGAGTTTAGGAAGATTTAAAGGTTATTAGTTTAGAGTAAAACTCATAACTAACCTTCTAAACTTTCTAAACCCTCTAAACTTATAAAATAAATGTTAAAACAATTTTTAAATCTTAAACTGTCGCAGAAATTATCTCCACAACAAATCCAGTTGATGAAGTTAATTCAATTGCCTACGCAAGCATTCGAACAACGTTTGCTAGAGGAAATGAATGAGAATCCGGCATTGGAAACAGGAACTGAGGATGATGAAATTTACGATAAAGATGAATTCGAC
This sequence comes from Bacteroidota bacterium, assembly GCA_040387175.1. Taxonomy (GTDB): domain Bacteria; phylum Bacteroidota; class Bacteroidia; order Flavobacteriales; family Flavobacteriaceae; genus Flavobacterium. The sequence goes on from JAZKED010000009.1 coordinate 28,427, forward strand.
AACGATGACACTAATGACGAATTCGACGATTATGATGATAATGACAGCGAAGACATCAGCGACATCAACATTGATGAATATCTAAGCAGTGATGAAACACCGGATTATAAAACTCAGGCTAATAATTACAGTGATGACGATGAAGAACGCGAATCGCCGTTGGTAGCACCAATTAGTTTTCATCAGGATTTAATCAATCAGTTAAATACTTTCATATTAGATGAAAACGAACGTGAAATTGCAGAATTTCTGGTAGGAAGTATTGATGACATGGGTTATATCAGACGAAGTACTCCGGATTTAGTTGATGATATGGCATTTACTCAGGGGATTTATACTGATGAGAAAATGGTTGAGAGAATGTTACACATCATTCATGAACTGGAACCTTCAGGCGTTGGCGCACGTGACTTACAGGAATGTTTGTTGCTGCAATTGAAACACAAAACCCCTACAGAGTACATCGCATTAGCCATTGATATTATCGAAAACCAGTTTGATGCTTTTACTAAAAAACATTACGACAAACTGTTACAGAAATATGCTGTTTCGAATGAACAACTCAAGACTGCCATCAACGAAATAGAAAAACTAAACCCAAAACCTGGTGGTTCTTTTACCGGAAGCAACAAAATTACAGAACACGTTGTTCCCGATTTTTCTATCCGAATTATTGAAGATGAATTGGTTTTGACCCTAAATGGAAGAAACGCTCCTTCCCTACACGTCTCCAAAGATTATCAGGAAATGATGCAGACCTATAAAAGTTCCCGTGATAAATCAAGTGCACAGAAAGATGCAGTGCAGTTTATCAAACAAAAACTGGATTCAGCGAAATGGTTTATTGATGCCATCAAACAACGCCAGGAGACGCTTTATGTGACGATGAATGCCATCATGCATTACCAACAGGAATACTTTCTGGAGGGCGATGAAACTAAACTGAAACCAATGATCCTTAAAGACATCGCCGATATGGTTGGTTTAGACATTTCAACTATTTCACGTGTGGCAAATAGCAAATATGTGGAAACGCCTTATGGTACAAAACTGATTAAAGAATTCTTCTCGGAAGCGATGAAAAATGATCAGGGAGAAGATGTCTCCACACTTGAAATCAAAAAGATTCTACAAAACACAATAGAAGAAGAAGACAAACGCAAGCCGCTTCCAGATGATCAATTGGCTGAAATCCTAAAAGAAAAAGGCTATCCCATTGCGAGAAGAACCATTGCGAAATACCGAGAACAGCTGGATATTCCAGTGGCGAGGATGAGGAAAAAAATTTAAGATTACAGATTTAACCTAGTGAAAAAATATTTGATTTCAGAATTTAACTTTACAGAATGAATTTAAAAAAAATACTTCCTTTTTTTTCCTATTTATTTCATCCGATATTCATTCCGGTCTATGCTGCCTTGTTTTACTTTTTTCTGAATAATTCTTATTATTCAGATGCCGAAAAATACTTTGCTATTTTACAAATAGTCATTATTACAATTGTGATTCCTATTCTGCTCTTTTTCGTATTACGCAATGCAGGAAAAGCAGATTCAATAATGGTTGCAGAGATTTCACAGCGAAAAACACCATTAATCATTCTGTGTTTTTTGACAATACTGTTAATTCGAAAAAGTATCACAATCGAACATTTTCCCGAGCTTTATTTTTTCTTTTTAGGAGGATTACTAAGCACTTTTATGGCTCTGATATTGTTGTTTTTTAAAACAAAAGCCAGTTTGCATATGATGGGAATAAGCACTTTGACTGTTTTTATTATTGGATTAAGCATCCACAATCAAACTCATACTACAAATATGATTGCTCTGCTTGTATTCATGAATGGTGTTTTAGCTTCATCGAGGTTAGAAATGAATGCACACACTCCTAAAGAATTAGCAATTGGATTTATTTTGGGAGTTATTCCACAATGTCTTGTTTTCTATTTTTGGTTATAGAATGTAAAACATAATTCCAACATTCAACGAATTCATATTTATACTTTCCATCGTACTGGTTCTTGCCGATTGAAATAGCGACTTTAAACCATAATATGCGTAAACATTTATTGTATTATACCCGGATGCAAGATACATTCCGTATTGAAATTTATTAAAATCTGAATTATTGGACACAACTACTTTTTCTTCAGAATCTTGATAAACAGACTTATCGTAAATCAAATAACTCATTTTAAATCCACCGTAAATTCGCCAAAATTTATGACTTTCATAAGTAGAGGAACGCCATCTAAACTCAATAGGAACATCAACAGATAATTGAGAAAATTTGTTTTTACTATACGCTGTATTAGCATCAATAATAGTATAAACAGGAGTACCGTTTAATTTCGTAATGGCTAAATTTTGGTTGTAATTGTTGTATGTAAAACCAAGACCAGGAGCTATAGCAACAGTTCTTTTTTTATTAACTGGCATATCTCTAAGAAATCCTATAGAAAAACCAGATGAAAATTTATCTTGGGTCAAACCCACCGGTTTTTTTTGCAAAGTGTTGAAAGTGAAACTAAAATAAAACTGGTCTTCTCTATAAAGAGAGTCTATTTTTACTTTTAGTGTATCTTCTATATCTGCTTTTTCTTGCGAAAAAACAGAAGAAATCAATAAGAAAAGGAAACAGCTAAGAAATAATCGCATACTAGTTTTTTTGTGTGATAAAATTACAAAAAAAGGCAACCGAAAGGCTACCTTTTTAAAATTATAAAAATATCTGCAGAGAGGAAGGGATTCGAACCCTCGATACAGTTACCCATATACTAGCTTTCCAGGCTAGCTCCTTCAACCACTCGGACACCTCTCTAAATTGGTCTGCAAATAACACGAAAAAAAATGACTAAAGAAAATTAAAATTCGATTTTTATGAAATTTCTCCCCGTAATGAAGTTTCAAATATTATTTTAAAATTAGCAGGCGTCACATTTTGTCCCAATAAGTACATTAATTTGGTAATGGCAGCTTCTGTAGTGATGTCTTTTCCAGAAATTAATCCAATACCTTTCATGGAAGTGCTCGTCTCATATTGCCCCATTATGACACTTCCAACAGAACATTGTGTAACATTAACAATATGTATTCCGTTGGAAATGGCTTTTTTTAATAACAACAAAAACCAATCTTCAGTTGTAGCATTTCCAGTTCCGTAAGTTTCCAGTACTATTCCTTTGAGTTGTGGAATCTCAAAAATGGCTGTCAGAACAGTTTCGCTAATTCCAGGGAACAGTTTTATAATCACTACATCATTGTTCAAAATCTTATGAACTTTTAAATCATCTCCTTTTGTTTGAGGTAAAAATAATTCAGGATGGGTTTTCAAGTCTACTCCCGATTCTATCAAAGCAGGATAATTAGGCGAAATAAAAGCATTAAAATTTTCAGAATTTATTTTAGTTGTCCGATTACCACGATACAATTTGTATTCAAAATATAGACAGACTTCTTTAATTAGAGGCGCTCCTTTTTCTTGTAAAGCGGCTATTTGGATTGCGGTTATTAAATTTTCTTTAGCATCGGTTCTTAAGTCACCTATTGGCAATTGTGAACCTGTAAAGATTACGGGTTTAGATAAGTTCTCCAGCATAAAACTCAAAGCAGATGCAGAATAGGACATGGTATCAGAACCGTGAAGTACTACAAACCCATCAAAACTGGAATAATTATCCTGAATAATTTCAGCGATTTGAACCCATTTTTCGGGATTCATATTAGAGGAATCTATTGGGTTTTCGAAAGAAATAGTTTCGATTTCACAATCCAATTGTTTCAGTTCGGGAATTCTTTGTAGTAACTTACTAAAATTAAAAGCCTTGAGTGCTCCTGTTTCAAAATCCTTTTTCATACCAATGGTACCACCGGTATAAATCAAAAGTATTTTGGTTTTAGAGTACATTTTCGTATTTCAGCTTGTTTACAACAGGATTGGCATACATCGCCAGAAAACTTTGCAATGCTAACGGATTGTTACAATCAATTCTCATTTCTAATCTGCGCTCAAAAAGTGACTTTTCATTCTCAGTATATAAATGCGAATAAGTATTGGTTTTATTCACAATATCATAAGCAATATAATTAGTTGGCCAAAGTTTATAGTTGCTCAAAATTGAATCATCTATTACCTGTGTTAATGCCTGAATTTGCTTATTGGAATTATCGTGTTGCACTTTGATACTTTCTAATTCATTTTCAAGGATATCTCCCACGTGAATATGAATTCTTCTCTTTTGCCCCATAATTCCACTCATCAAGTTGATGAAATCCTCATTTTTTTCTTTGATATAAATTTCCTGCTGCGCTTCCGCTATAAGTTGAGGCATTTTCAAAGCATCAGTTGGATCGTATTCATAAGAAATAGAAACAGGAACTACCCTAACTTTTTTGAAATAATCCATGAGGTTTTCTTCATCAGAAGCCATTCCCAGCATTTTCAAAACACCTGAATTAGTAGCGTCATTACCGTCTTTTGTTCTTCCTTCACGTTGTGCTATCCAAACGGAACGATTTTCATGCTGCAATGATATACTGATATATTCTGCCAATAATTTGGAGCTTTGCAACATTTCTCTTGGTGACAAACCCCTTAGAACTAAAAAATTCCGGTTCAGTTTTGCCAATACTTTAAGGAAAGATTTGGTTACCAGATTATCTCCAATAGCAGAAGCAGTCATCACTAATTTATGCTCAAACAAACAAGCATTTAGTAAAGAAGTATCTAAAAGAATATCTCTATGGTTCGAAATAAATAAATAAGAAGTATTAGGTTCTAATTTTTCAAAACCCGAAGTAGTTAATCCATCCGAAGTTCTTTCTAATACTTTTTGAAGGGATTGATATATAAAATTACATTGAAAATCTCTTGTAGAATGTGTTCTGCGAAGCTGATCTTTCCAAACTTCATCTGCAACATCAGGAAAAGTAAAATTCATCAACGCCTTCATCATTGGGTGATCAACCACCTTCAGAATGGCATCATTTACTTCGGTATCGTAAAATGGACGGATGGCGTCAAATTTTGACATATAGCATATTTTTTTATCTGGACAAATGAACAAAATTTTTAACAAAAATAGTCGAATTCTACGTTAAATCCCAAATATGACTTTAGAATTTTCAGTTGTAATACGTGCAATTTCTTCTTGTGGTAAGTTATAAATTTCTGATAATTTAGCAACAACATTAATTAAATAACTGCTTTCATTGCGTTTTCCCCTAAAAGGAACTGGTGCCAAATAAGGAGAATCTGTTTCCAGGACAATATGTTGTAACTCAATTTGATTCAGAAACTGATCAATTTTTCCATTCTTAAACGTCACAACACCTCCAATTCCAAGTTTCATATTATAAGAAATGGCTTGAAGTGCCTGCTCGTATGTTCCAGAAAAACAGTGAAAAATTCCAAATAAATCAGGAGATTTCTCTTCTTCCAATATTTCAAAAATTTCATCGAAAGCTTCACGGCAATGAATAACAATAGGTAATTTGTAATTTTTAGCTAATTGGATTTGTTGTCTAAAAGCGTCTTGCTGCTGTGGCAAATGAGTTTTATCCCAATACAAATCCATACCAATTTCGCCAACAGCAAAGAACTTTCTTTTAGCCATTTCTTCCTCGACATGCTGTAGTTCTTCAAGATAATTATCTTTTACGTGCGTGGGATGCAAGCCCATCATCAAAAAAATATTGTCAGGATACACTTTTTCCAACTCATACATTGATTGTGTATAATTGGAATCAATGGCAGGGATAAAGAAGCGTGAAACGCCAGCATCAATAGCACGCTGAATCATTTCGTTGCGATCTTCGTCAAATTCGCTGGAATATAAATGAGTATGAGTATCGGTAATTGTCATTACAGTCTTTATTTGGTAGCAAAGATACAATCTTACTCAAAAAAATGAACTATATAGGCATTTTAAGAAATGTATTCAAAAATAAATATCTTATATGATAAAAATTTAATTTAAATCATTCAACAATTGATCCACTTGGTCGTAATCTTCGAAATCATCAGGAATGCTTAGCAAAATTTCTTCACAGGATTTGTAATCTTTCTGTTTAAGTTTTGAAAGTGCCAAATACCAGATTGCTTTATTTTTATAAAGAGAATTTCCGGATTTTAATTCTGATAAATTAGTTTCAGCTTTTTGAAATTGATTCTCTTCCAAAAGTGAAATAGCATAAAAAAACTGGATTTCTGCTGATTTTTTTTCTTTTAAAATACTTTCAAAATAAGGAATTGCTGTTTCGTATTGTTTTGCGTTAAACGCATCCTGAGCTTGTTTTAAATTTTCATTTACATCGCCTCTTTCAATAAAAGTTGCCATTTCAGGATTGTTATACTCGTCAAAAGATGGATTTATATTTTGAAAAACAAATAATCCAAACAAAACTGCCACCGAAGCCGCAACAGCATATTGCCAGGGTCTGAAAGCAATAACTTTTGATTTTTTGGTTTTAAAATGTTCCGCAGAAATTGATTTTAAATTCTTTTTGAAAGTATTCAATTCAGTTGCATTTCCAAATTTATTATCCAAATGAAGATTCAATTCCTTGAAAGTTTCAAAAGCAGAAGCCAATTCCTCATCTTCTGATAATTGTTTTTCGAAATTTGTTTTCTCTTCAGCAGACAATTCGTTTGCAAGATATTGATCGAATACTATGTAGCGTTCCTCGTTCATGGCTAACTCTTTTTTAAAGATTTAAAATGATTTGTTTCCTGAATCCACTGGGTTAATTGACCAATACACAACGATTTTTTCTTTCTTACATAACCATAAGTTACATTCAGTTTTTCGGCAACTTCCTCCATCGATTTGATGGTAAAACTCAATTTCAATAATTCCTGGCATTTATCGCCTAATTTTTGAAACATCAAATCAAAAAGCTGCTGTTTTTCGTCGAACATTTCTGTTTCTGTAACCATTTGTTCGGTGGATTCATTAATAGATGGCAAATCGGCATCAATTGTTACCCCTTTATTCGAAGATTTTTTTATTTCGTTCAGCCATTTTCTTTTACACAATAAAAAGAAGTAGGCGTCAAACGGACAAGTCAGTTGCAGTTTATTGGCTTTGGCCTGATTAAAAAGCAAAATCATAATTTCCTGAACGACATCCTGCGCCTGATCTTCATCACCAGAATTGTTTTTTATATAAGAAACCACTTTGGGAACAAACTTTTTATAAATAGACTGAATTATTACCGAATCATTATTGGCAAGTCCATCAATATAAATTTGGTCCGGATGAATAGTAGCATTAGCCATAAAAAAACTTTTTTTCGAAATTACTAAAAAAAGGGGTAACAAATATAAAACCAAACTGATATAACCGTATAAATCAATAATTGGAACTTTTTAAAACTTTTAGATTATGGAAAATTTAAAAAAATTAGGAATCAATTTCATTCATAAACTCTGGGCATTAATTACCCGATAAAAAAATCAAAACAAAGGGTAACAATTCAAAATCAAAGTTGATATAAGAATGAAACCAGAATTAATAAAAAATAAAATTGAAAATAAGGGTAACAATATCAAACCCGAATTGATATAACAATATTAAACCATAAACAACCAAATTTAAAAATTAGAAATTATGAAATCAAATCTTAAAAACATCGGACTATTATTCTTAGCTTCAATAGCATTCATCAGTTGTGAAAATAATGATGATACTAAAACACCGGCAACTGCTACCGAATTTGCAGCTGTTAGAAAAAAAGCTCTGGACGCAATAAAACAAAATTTCACCGCAACCGCAGGAGATGGAGCTATAACACTAACTTCTGAAAAAGGAGTAGTGATTACTATAAACGGAAATTGCCTTACCAAAAACGGAAATGCTGCGACTGGAGCAATTGACATCGAATTTATTGAACTTTTTGATAAAGGAAATATGTTGGTTACCAACAAACCTACAATGGGGATTATGCCAAATGGTGATCGCAGTCTATTAATTTCCGGAGGAGAATTTTTCATCAAAGCTACACAAGGAGGAGTTGCATTAGCCACTACTTGCAGCATCAATCTTAAAGTACCAGCTGGTTTAACTGATGGTGTTGATAATGCAATGACTTTATGGAACGGAATCATAGATGAAAGAGGAGATTTAGCCTGGGAGGAAGCTAAGGATGCTGCAGGAACTAACGGAAAAGGTGGCGTACAGGGTGAAGGAAATTTTTACTTTGTAACTTTTGGAAACTTCGGATGGACCAATGTTGATAAATTTTACAGCGACCCAAGACCAAGAACCACTATTCTTGCAGATGCTCCGGAAGGATATGATAATACCAACAGTGCCATTTATTTATCTTATGATGGAGAAGGTCAAAATGCTCTTGCTAAATTAGACACTTATACTCCAGAAGGATTATTCAGCGAACACTACGGTCAAATTCCAATTGGTTTAGCTTGTCACGTAATTTTTGCCACTGAAGAGAATGGTAAATGGCGTTATGCAATCAAAGCGGTAACAGTAGCGGCAAATGACGTTTACACTTTCACGCTGGCAGAAACTACTGTAGGTACTGAAGCACAATTAGTAGCCGCAATCAATGCGATACAATAGCCTAAAATAGAACTTTTTAAACTAAGTGGTGATTTGCTCACCACTTTTTTCTATTTTTAAATATTCTTATGAAGTCTATCCTACTAACATGAGATTAAAAACGAAATTGATTATGAAACATCAGCTATCTTTTTTCTTTTTTCTATTCTTCCTCTTCTCTTTTTCACAGACGAAGGTAAAAGACACTGTAACCCGAAGAGCCAATATTACTTATAATCAAAAGGCAAATGTGGTCAAATTCAAACCAGAAACGCCTCCATTAATCCCGATTGCCGGTGCACCAAAACCATCTTATTCTTATTTATGGGAAATGGGTGACGGTCATTACAGCAAACAAGCCGAACCCAAACACGTTTATAAAAACAAAGGAACTTACAAAACTAAATTGGCTGTAACCAATAATTACGACAACGGAAAACCACCCGCAACCCGACCAAAAACAGTTGCAGTAAACGAAGTTTCAACTGAAGAAATTTATCAGGATATTGCTTCCATTGAAGACCAAAATGGATTGGCTATCCAGAAAAACTGCGACCCCATTCCCGACCAGCAAATGGAAGTGATTGTAAGTTATCAAAACATGGAAAACTATGTAGCTGACGGAAAATTATATCTTTTTTACAACGAAAAACAATTCAAAAACGACAACTTTCAATTGGTTGATTTCAGAACATACGCAGGTGAAAGAGAAGTAAAAGAAAATTTGGTGGCGACTATAGATGATGTAGAAAATTCCAATTCTTATTTAGCTTCCGCTAATGCATTGGCAACATTCAAAAAATACAGAACTACTACCACAGAAGAAGATTTGGACGCTACTTTATTAGAAGCACACAAAACATACAAAAACGTAACTATTCTGGAATTTGATGGGGTTAATCCTGGCGAAACGCGTAATGTCTTTTTCACTCACAAAACCACTCCGGAAATGATTAAAGACACCAGTGCTACCGTAACGATGCGAAGTGTTTTTATCCCTAATCGAAGTTTTAAAAACCATAAAGTAAAAAATCTGGAAATGGAAATCGTGACTTCTCATGACCCAAACAAAATGGGATCTAACGGAAGTTTTATGAATTACA
>JAZKED010000010.1:0-9772 GCA_040387175.1 Bacteroidota bacterium
AAGCTAAAAAAGCAAAGAAAGCCAAAAAAGAGAAAGCTAAAAAAGAGAAACTAAAAGCGAAAGTAAAAGAGAAAAAAGCCAAAGCGAAAGCTAAAAAAGCAAAGAAAAATAAGAAAAGCAAAAGCAAGAAAAAATAATTTTTTCTAAAGCAAAAGCCCCAATACTTATTACAGCATTGGGGCTTTGGTTATTTTAAGATGCTTTTAATTATGCTTTCTTGTTTAAAGCAGCACTCATTTCCATAGAAATGGCAGAACGCTCCATTTTTAATTTTCCAGCCATTGTTTCAATAACAACTGTTCCTTCTGAAAGTTCAGCTACTTTTCCGTGAAGTCCGCTTTTAGTGATCACTTTATCTCCTACTTTCAAAGCACTTTCGAACTCTTTTTCCTGTTTTGCCTTTTTTTGTTGTGGTCTGATCATAAAGAAATAGATAACGACAAACATTAATATAAACGGTGCAAATTGACTTAATTGTTCCATAATTTTAAATTCTTTTGTTATTGATTATTATTGTTTTTATAATTTGTTAGTTTTTACATTAAACCACGACCGATTTTTTTGATTCTGTCATTGGCTTCTAATTCTTTGACCAAATTATCTAATATTCCGTTGATGAAAATACTACTTTTTGGAGTAGAATATTCTTTAGCTAATTCCAGATATTCGTTCAATGTAACTTTCACTGGAATGGATGGAAATTTCAAAAATTCGCAAATTGCCATTTTAAGTATAATTGTATCAATCTCTGCAATTCTTTCACTGTCCCAGTTTGGCGTTTTATCATCATATTCTTTAGCCAGTTCTTTTTCGTTCAAAACTGTTTTTCTGAACAAATCCTTAACAAAATCCTTGTCTTCATTGTCTTTAAAGATTTTTGGAACTCTTAAACCGCCTTCTTCAACATTTTTTATCGCTTTCAATTGTTTGATAATTTCAGTGTTTACCACAGGAATATCATCAATCCAGGTCAGTTTATTGTCTTCCAGGTATTCGTATAATTTCTCATTTGGAACAATCACATCCATAAACAATTCAACGATAAAATCTTTATCTTCTTCGAATGTGTTTACCGAATTACGCATATAATCCTGGTATAACCTGCTTTGCTTAATATCATTCAAAAGCAATAAAATGTAGTCATCATTCAATGTCCAATTATCAATTTTACGATTTTCTAATGCGATGCTCAACGAATTATTTTCGGCAAGTATTTGAAAAATAGCGTTCTTGATGAACTTTTCGTTGGGCTTACGTTCTTGCGGAGTGGCAAGATGTTTTTGGCTGGAAAGGTGTAAAAAAACAGTTTCTTTTTTACAAATTTCTATCAGGGAGGATAACATGATAAGGTATAAATCCTGAATGGCATCGATGCTATAATAAAGGAATTTTTCTTCTTTTTCTAAATTATCTGAGCCATTTTGATGCATCGCATAAATGGATTGCATAACCTTAACGCGAATGTGTCGTCTGTTTACCACCTTGTAAGAACTTTTATTAATTAGTCTGCAAAAATAAGTATTTCATTTTTTAAAAAATAATTAAACTTGAAAAATATCAATTCCGGAGAATCAAAAAAGAATCAATACAAATTATAAAACTCCCCAGAAACAAAGTTGGATTCCACCAATTTAAACAAATTGAATTGGAAATTTTTACCTAGTCAAATAGTTACAATAATTTTAACGTGTTCAACCCTAATAAATATCTGAATTTCATCTTACCTTTGGTTTTCTTAAGAATCATTACTTTATATGAAAGAATTACGTTATCTCAATAAATATTTCATCCAATATAAATTCAGTTTTTTGCTGGGAATTATTATTACGATAGTTGCCCAAATATTTTCACTGTTTACTCCAAAACTAATCAGCAAATCATTTAGCGCCATAGAAAACTTCTCTAAAGACGCAACCATTTCAAAATCGGTTATTCAGCAGGAATTAATTTCTGATATCCTTTTAATTATCGGTACAACCATAATCGCAGGATTTCTGACTTTCTTAATGCGTCAAACGCTTATTGTTACGTCACGCCACATAGAATTCGATTTAAAAAATGAGGTTTTCAGACAATATGAAAATCTTTCACAGAATTTCTACAAACAAAACCGAACGGGAGATTTAATGAACCGCATCAGCGAAGATGTTTCCAAAGTCAGAATGTATGTTGGCCCAGCGATAATGTACACTATAAATACCGTTATCCGTTTTGCAATTGTCATCGTTTATATGTTTAATGTATCGCCATTACTGACTTTATACACTTTACTTCCATTACCGATTTTGTCTTATGCTATCTTTAAAATCAGTTCTGAAATCAATATTAGAAGTACAGTTTTTCAACAATATTTATCGAAAGTTTCCAGTTTTACACAGGAAATATTTTCAGGAATCCGGGTAATCAAAGCCTATTCATTAGAAGATCAGCATCAGAATAATTTGGTAACATTGGCAGACGAAAGTAAAAGTAAGAGTTTAAGTCTGGCAAAAATTCAGGCTTTATTTGGACCTTTGATGTTGGCTCTTATTGGAATCAGCAACTTAGTAGTGATTTATTTTGGTGGATTAATGTACATCAACGGAACAATCGAAAGCATTGGAACCATTGCTGAATTTATCTTGTACGTAAATATGCTGACTTGGCCTGTAGCTTCTTTAGGCTGGGTTTCGTCAATGGTTCAGGAAGCTGAAGCATCTCAAAAACGTATCAATGAGTTCCTGAAAATTGTACCCGAAATTCAAAACAACAATACTGAAAGAACCATTATCGAAGGTACTATTACTTTCGAAAATGTAAGCTACACCTATGAAGACACCAATATAAAAGCATTGGAAGACGTGAGTTTTACTATTCATAAAGGAGAAACTATTGCTATTCTTGGAAAAACAGGTTCTGGAAAATCTACTATTATTTCCCTTATTTCCCGTTTGTATGATGTAACCGACGGACGTATTGTAATTGACAGAAAAGAAATTAGTACTGTCAATTTATATGATTTAAGAAACAGTATCGGGATTGTACCTCAGGATGCCTTTTTGTTTTCGGACACCATTAAAAATAACATCAAGTTTGGTAAAGAAAATGCCACTGATGAAGAAGTGGAAAGTGCTGCAAAAAGTGCTGTGGTGCACAACAACATTATCGGTTTCAATAAAAAATATGAAACCATTTTAGGCGAAAGAGGAATCACGCTTTCTGGTGGACAAAAACAAAGAGTTTCTATAGCAAGAGCGATTATTAAAAATCCGGAAATTCTGCTTTTTGACGATTGCTTATCCGCCGTTGATACCGAAACGGAAGAAGCGATTTTGAACAATCTACAGGAAATTTGCAAAGACAAAACGACTATTATTGTCAGCCATAGAGTATCGTCAGCGAAAAATGCAGACCGAATTATTATCCTTGATGAAGGCCGAATTATCGAACAAGGCTCTCATTCTCAATTGATAAATCAAAATGGTTATTACGCAGCCTTGTACCTTAAACAACTTTCTGAAAAAGAATTGCAATAATTGTTGTTTAATACATATATTTTTTAGATTTTTGGTTTCTGCTTAACAACCACAAATAGACAGAAGGATTATGAGAGAAAATGATATGTTAGAAAAAGAGGAGATTTTTTCTAAAGTTTTACGAGCTGGAAGACGAACTTATTTCTTTGATGTAAGAGCTACAAAAGCTGATGATTACTACATTACTATTACCGAAAGCAAGAAGTTTACTGAAGCAGACGGTTCATTTCACTTCAAGAAACACAAAATATATTTATACAAGGAAGACTTTACTGCTTTCGCAGAAATTTTAGAAGAAATGACATCTTACGTTTTGAACCACAAAGGCGAAGAAGTAATCTCTGAAAGACACCAAAAAGATTTCAAAAAAGAATATGGCACTGATAAAGAAGAGGATGAAACAGCAATTCCATCAACTTCTAGTTTCACTGATATTGATTTTGACGATATTTAATTTTTAATAAACAAAAAATAACTAACCAACCAACCGTTAAGTCCGAAAGTCGAAAGATCTTCGGATTTTTTTATTAGATATTGTATTGTACTTTTATAAAAAGAAAAAATGAAAAAAACCATCGTATCTTCAAAATGGCTTCATGAACATTTAGATGATTTAGATTTAATTATTTTAGAAGCCCGATTAGAGCAAAACCAATCTAATTTAGAAAATCAATTTCAGGATATACAAATTAAAGGAGCACGAGTATTCGATATAAAAAACACTTTTAGTGATACCCAAAATCCTTTACCCAATACCTTTCCTTCTGCTACTCAATTTACTATTGAATGTCAAAAATTAGGTATTAACAAAAACAGTACAATTGTCGTTTATGATACTTTAGGAATTTACCTAAGCCCTAGAGTCTGGTGGATGTTCAATGCTATGGGACATTCTAATATTTACGTTTTAAACGGAGGTCTTCCTGAATGGATAAAAGAAGGTTTTTCCACTGAAATTCAAAAGAAAAAAACCTATCCTAAAGGAGATTTTGAAGCTAAACTTCAACCTGAATTAATCAAAAACAAAGAACAGATTCTGGAAAATATAAATTCAAAAGAAGCAGTTTTAATCGATGCAAGGTCACCAGATCGTTTTCACGCTACAATAGAAGAAACAAGAATTGGTATTAGAAATGGACATATTCCGGGCTCTATAAATATTCCTTTTGGCAATTTATTAGAAGATGGCAAATACAAATCAAAGGAAGCTTTATCAGAAATATTCAACTTAAATGATAAGTCTTTATATTTTACTTGTGGTTCAGGAATAACAGCTTGCATTCTCTTATTGGCAACGGAACTTATTTCAGACAATCCAAAAGCCGTTTATGATGGTTCCTGGACAGAATGGGGCCACTCTACTTCTTTACCAATTGACAAATAATATAAAATTGAATTATCAAAATCCGAATATCGAAAGATCTTCGGATTTTTTATTTCTCCAGTTTTCGATTGTAGTATGTTAAATCCAATACAAATACCACAAATCAATATTGATAATAGAAAAAGGAATGTATTTTTGCAGTGCGAAATTTAATTCTATGACTATTTCTCCCCATACACAACCCAATTACAGCTCTTTTCCTAAAGAGACTTTTGTGTTTGGTACCAAATTTTCGCACTCAAAAGCCTTTGTTAATTAGACCTTCGTCTATATAAAACAAACTACTTCAGACGAAGGTTTTTCTCTACTATTCCAAAATTTAAGAAATGATTGTTGAAGCTATTTACTTTTGTGGTAATTAGTTATTTGGCTTATTCATTTCTATGCATTCTACAAAAAAATTAATCCTAAAATAAATGACTATGAAACCAACTCCTGTTTTAACAATGACCGATTATACAATACTTCGAAAATTGGTAAAAAACGCAAAAGATGCTACAAACATTAGAGAAATCGCCTTGCTGACACAAGAGTTAGACCGGGCAATTGTAAGTAAAGAAGATGTATTGGATCAAACAATCATTCGAATAAATTCGTTTGCAATAATTGAAGACATTAATAGCAAACAACAAATGAAAATTCAAATTGTTATGCCATCACAATCTAATTTAAAAGAAGGAAAAATATCTGTTTTAGCACCGTTATCAGTAGCAATTATTGGTTTTAAAGAAAATGATCAGGTTGATTGGTTATTACCTTCTGGAAATAAAGCTTTAAGAATTATTACGGTAATGAATGACTAATTCTTTTTAAACACCTCAGATTTGAAGGTGTTTTTTTTATCCAATGCGTAAGCCATTTTCAATCCTGAAATCGGGTGCCAATAAAATCACATCACCCTCTTCTCCCACTGCTCCAAGAACCAGACATTCACTCATAAATTTACCGATTTGTTTTTTAGGAAAATTTACTACAGCAACAATTTGCCTGTTTAGCAATGCTTCTTTTTGATATCGTTGGGTTATTTGTGCCGATGTTTTTCTGATTCCAATTTCACTGCCAAAATCAATTGTCAGCTGATAAGCCGGCTTTCTGGCTTCAGGAAAATCATTGACTTCGATAATAGTTCCCACTCTCATTTCTACTCTTTCAAATTCAGACCAGCTTAAATCCATAGTTTTATTTAGCATTAACTTCAGTAAACTAATTTAGAGTTTATAGTCCATAAAAACAATAGTTTTCATAACTTTAAACTTTAAAAAAAATAAAAAATGTCACGAACTCCGTCAAATATGCTGGCTCTTGGAACGATTGCTCCCGAGTTTTATTTAAAGGACACTAATTCAAACGAAAGCTTTACTTTCTCGGACATCAAAGGAGAAAAAGGAACGCTCATTGTCTTCATCTGCAATCATTGTCCGTTTGTGCATCACGTAATTAGTGAAGTAATACGAATTGCTAATGATTATCGGGTACAAGGAATTGGCGTAGCAGCTATTTCGAGTAATGATGTGATAAATTATCCACAGGATGCTCCAGAATTAATGACCGAATTTGCTTTTGAAAACAACTTTGATTTCCCTTATTTATATGATGAAACCCAAGAAGTTGCCAAAGCCTATGACGCTGCCTGTACACCCGATTTCTTTTTGTTTGACAATCAAAACAAATTAGTTTACCGGGGTGAGCTGGACGATAGCAGACCAGCTAACGGAATTCCTTTAAGCGGAAGCGACTTGCGAGGGGCTATTGATAGCGTACTTTATAATAGAAGTATCAATCCCAATCAAAAACCAAGTTTGGGTTGCAATATCAAATGGAAGAAATAAAAAAAGCATCCGTTTTTCTGAATGCTTTTAGAATTTTATAATTGCGAATTAATATAATGTGATATTGAAGTGATTTGGGCGTCATCCAAATGTGCTTTTTTCTGCATTCTAATGAGAATTGGTGCCCAGTCTTCCTGACTGTATTCTTTAGGGTCGTATAATTTATGACATTTGACACAGCTATTTTCATATAATGTTTTTCCTTCCATTAATTCTGGGGTTAAAACTATTTCTTGTTTTATATTTTCTTTTGGAATGCTGGTCTCAGTAACAGTAGTTGGTTTTTTAGTAGAACAAGAAGCTATTAAAAATCCAGTTAATGCTGATAAAAATAATTGAGTTCTCATAGATTTACATTTTTAAGTAAACATAAAAAAAATCCCAATACCATTACAGTATTGGGATTAACATTTATCAAAATATCACTGACCACTAAAAACTGACCAGTGACCACTGAAGAATTATTATTTTACGTCCATTAATTCAACGTCGAAAATCAAAGTAGCGTTTGGTGGAATTACTCCTCCTGCTCCACTTGGTCCGTATCCTAAATCAGATGGAATTACAAAACGGGCTTTATCACCTACTTTCAACAAAGCAATTCCTTCGTCCCAGCCTTCGATTACCTGTCCAATTCCTAATTTGAATTCGATTGGCTTTTTTCTTGGGTAAGAAGAATCAAAAACTTTTCCACTTTCTAAAGAACCTTCGTAATGCACTGAAACTGTTTTACCTGCTTCTGCTTGTTTTCCTTCACCTCTTTGGATGAATTGGTATCGCAAACCACTTTCTGTTTTTTCGAAACCAGCAGCCAGTTGTTCCATTTTAGCTTCAGATTCTGCTTTTAAAGCTGCTAATTTTTTCAAACGAGCTCCTTTTAAACTTACAAAAGCTTCGATAGCATTCCATTTTTGGGCTTCCTCACCTACTCTGATGATTTCCAGAGTTTCTAATTTATCACCTTGAGCAACTGCATCAACCACATCTTGTCCTTCGATAACATGACCAAAAACAGTGTGTTTTCCGTCTAACCAAGAAGTTGGAACGTGAGTAATATAAAATTGAGAACCATTTGAACCTGGTCCTGAATTAGCCATAGCCAAAATTCCCGGTTTATCGTGTTTCAAACTTGGGTGAAATTCATCGTCAAATTTATATCCAGGATCTCCGGTTCCAGTTCCTTGTGGACAACCACCTTGGATCATAAAATCAGGAATTACTCTGTGGAAGTTTAAACCATCATAGAATTTTGTTCCTTGAGGTTTAACTTTATTTTCCATATTTCCTTCTGCTAATGCTACGAAGTTACCAACAGTTCCAGGTGTTAATTCGTGCTCTAGTTTTACTAAAATCGAACCTTTTGCAGTGTTGAATTTAGCGTATATTCCGTTTTCCATTTTTTATTAGTTTTTATTGAGGTGCAAATTTACAAAATTTATTAGAGTTGACGATTTGCAAATACTGCCATTTTAATATTTCTGTATTAATATGTTTTTTTCGCCATAAAATCTTCACGGATTGGGCTGAAAACGTCAATCAACAAACCTTCTTCTACACAAATTACTCCGTGTACAATATGTGGCGGGATATAAAAACAATCGCCTTCTTTCATAACTTTAGTTACACCGCCAATGGTTACTTCAAAAGCACCTTTAGCAACGTTGGTAACTTGGGAATGATAATGTTCGTGAGGCACTCCAATAGATCCTTTTTCGAAAAGAACGTTCACCATCATTATTGTGTCATCATAACCCATTATTTTGCGTTTGATACCTTCTCCAACTACTTCCCATTCGAATTCGTCGTCTTTTATAAATTCTTTGCTTGCTCCAAAAGTTTGCATTGTATATTTATTTTTATGTGATTATTATTTGAATTTTGTCTTTGTAAAAGTAAATCATTTCATAAAGAAACAAAAATGTAATTTATTCCGCATAGGCCTAGCCCAGATAACAGTGAAAAATCCTTGTGGACTAAAATGGATTTTTTCTTGCCTTAAAAGAGCGACCAACGGAAGCTCCTTTTGGGGCGTAGAAAAAACCATTTTTAGAACGCAAGATTGTAACGGATAGCTGGAAATAGCTTCTGAAAAAAAACTTTGTACCTTTGCGACCTAGAAAATAAAAAAATGCGCATAGATATTATTACCGTTTTACCTGAATTATTGCGAAGTCCGTTTGAGGCTTCCATGATGAAACGTGCTATCGACAAAGGAATTGTGGAAGTTCATTTTCATAATTTACGCGATTATACGACCAACAAACAGAAAAGTGTGGACGATTATCCATATGGTGGCGGTGCCGGAATGGTAATGAATATACAACCTATTGATGATTGTATATCACATTTGAAAAGCGAAAGAACTTACGATGAAGTCATATATATGTCGCCAGACGGTGAAACTTTGAACCAAAAAATGGCTAATACGATGTCGATGTATGAAAACATCATTATTCTTTGTGGACATTATAAAGGTGTAGATCAAAGAGTTCGTGATCATTTTATTACCAAAGAAATTTCGATTGGTGATTACGTTTTGAGTGGCGGAGAATTAGGTGCTTTGGTTTTATGCGATGCCTTAATCCGATTGATTCCAGGTGTTTTGAGTGATGAAACTTCGGCATTAACAGATAGTTTTCAGGATAACTTATTGTCAGGACCAATATATACAAGACCTGCGGATTACAAAGGCTGGAAAGTTCCTGAGGTTTTAACCAGCGGAAATTTTGCCAAAATTGACAAATGGCGAGAAGATATGGCGTATGAACACACTAAGAATCGTAGACCCGATTTGTTGGAAGAAAATTAAAAATAATCGCAATTTATAATTCATAATTCATAATTTATAATTATTTTTGCGCCCTCATTAGACCAACCTCTGGCGAAATCCGTGAATGTTGCTCTTTTTAAACCATAAAATAAAAATAAAATGGCAGATTTATTGAAATTCGTTCAAGACGAGTTCGTAACAAGAAAAGATTTCCCTGTATTCGGAGCTGGAGACACAATCACAGTTTTCTATGAAATTAAAGAGGGTGAAAAAA
>JAZKED010000011.1:0-41533 GCA_040387175.1 Bacteroidota bacterium
CATTTGTCAAACGTACACGCGCTACTTTACGCATTGCAGAGTTTGGTTTTTTTGGAGTTGTAGTGTAAACACGCGTACAAACACCTCTTCTTTGAGGACAAGAATCTAAAGCAACCGATTTACTCTTCTTAGTGATTTGAGTTCTTCCTGTTCTTACTAATTGTTGAATAGTTGGCATAGTTAAATACTAAAAATTACTTGTTTATAAAATTCCCGCTTTTTACGGGGTTGCAAATGTAGAAAATATTTTTCAGTAAACAAATCAGAATCCATTAATTTTCAACAGAAGTAAATATTTGTTTATTAATGAAATACCAAATAACCATTCTAACAATCCTAGCCGAAACAAAACAATACATTTGAAGCTATTCCGTTACTATTATTTATCCCGCAAATTTTATAGTAAACATTAGATATTTGCATTACTTTTATTAAAATTTTATTTCATTTGAAACCTTTCGCATACATTTTTCTGTTTTTAATATTTGGTTTGAATTGCTCAGCCCAAAATTTTCAATTGCAATTAATTGGAAGTTCTGATTTCGAAAACAAAGTGCTTGATTCCCTAAATTATAATCCGACACATAAAAACATAAAATCTTTAACGGATGAAATTAATTTAACTTCTGAAAAATTATCCCAAAAAGGCTTTCTCGAAAATCAGATACTAGAAACCCTGAAAAAAAATGATTCCAGCTATACCGCAAAATTTAACTTAGGCAAAAGAATAAAATCAATACACATATATATAGGTAAAAATTCAGCTGTTTATGATTTGATTGCATTGGATAAAAAAAAGGACACCATTATATTGCCTTACGAAGAAACAGAATCCTTTCTAAACAAAACTTTACTCAAACTCGAACAAAAAGGTTTTGCTATGGCAAAATTAAAATTGATTAACATACAAAAGAAGAAAAATTCACTTTACGCCGATTTACAATTTGAATCTGGACAGCAAAGGCAACTAAACTCCATTGTTGTAAAATTTGCCGAAAGCAAGAAAAAAAATAGTTTCCCCGAAGGACATCTTAAACAGATTAATCGCAAATACCAAAACAATCCTTTCAACCAAGACGTTGTTAAGAAAATCCACGATGATTTTGAAAAATTTAGATTTGTAAGTCAGATAAAATACCCCGAAATTTTATTCACTAAAGACACTACCAAAGTATATGTGTATTTAGAAAAAAGAAAGTCCAATAATTTTGATGGCTTCGTAGGCTTCTCTAATAACGAAAACAGCAAAATAGTTTTTAATGGATATTTAGATCTAACTTTAGAAAACGCACTTAAAGCTGGAGAACAGTTTTCAATAAATTGGAAAAGTGACGGAAACAATCAAACCACTTTCAAAGCTAGCATTGATTTACCTTACCTATTCAAAAGCCCAGTAGGACTAAAAGCCCAACTTTACATTTTTAAGCAAGACAGTATTTTTCAGAATACAAAAACATCGATAGACTTAGGCTATTTTGTAGATTACAATACCCGAATCTATTTAGGTTATCAATCTACTGAATCCAGCGACATTCAAAATACCAATAACAATAGCATTAGTGATTACGAAAACTCTTTTCTAACGTCAACTTTAGAATACACAAAATTAGATTACATCAATTCGACTTTTCCAAAAAAAGCAAATATCTCACTTACTTTGGGAACAGGCACAAGAACAACGAATGGACTAATAGAAACTCTAGGAACAGACAAGCAAATTTACTTTCAAATCAATGCGATGAATAATTTCTATTTGAACAAGAAAAATTGCATTAACATAAATTATCAAAATTATTTCTTAAAAAGTGACAACTATATAATCAATGAACTATACCGTTTTGGAGGAGTAAATTCTATTCGAGGATTTGCCGAAAATAGTTTACAAGCAAATTTTATGGCCGCAATTATTACTGAATACCGATACATTGTTTCTCCAGATTTATTTATTAACACAATTCTAGATTATGGATATTATGAAGATAAAAACTCTAGATTCGATGAAAACCTTACTAGTTTTGGCTTTGGAATAGGAGTACAAACCAGAAATGGATTATTAAAAATAGCTTTTGCAAATGGCAATACCCGAAATCAAGAAGTAAAATTTGAAAACACCATCGCTACCATAAGCTACAATATCAAATTTTAAAGTTCGAAAAAAAATAAATATTATAACAATATGTTTTATTATTGTTAAAACGTTAATATTTATATGCACGCATAAAATAACAACTTAAATATTAGGAAAGTTAACAAATTATTAAGAGTTTTGTTAGACTAATTCAAAATATTTAAACATGAAACTAAAGTTCAATAAATTCTTTGTACTATTTATAGTACTTGTGACGCAAATTACCTTTGCGCAAGAGAGGGTTGTTTCAGGTGTTGTTTCTGACAATGCAGGATTACCATTACCGGGAGTTACTGTATTAATTAAAGGAAGTAAAACTGGAATTCAAACTGATTTTGACGGAAAATATTCAATCAAAGCAACACCAAGCGAAGTCTTGATTTTTAGTTACATTGGAATGAATACTCAAGAAATTACGGCTAATTCAACAACAATCAATGTTAAACTTGAAAGTGCAACAATAGAGCTTGAAGGAGTAGTAGTTACTGCATTAGGAATTAAAAGGTCTGAAAAAACATTAGGATATGCTGTATCTAAAATAACATCAGATGAAATCAGTAAATCTGGAGAACAAAACATACTTCAATCTTTAGCTGGAAAAGCAGCCGGTGTACAAGTAATTGGTTCAGGAGGAACCCCTGGTGCTTCAAGCAAGATTATTATTAGAGGAGTAAACACTATTAAAGGAAAGTCAGACCCATTGATTGTTATAGATGGAGTCCCAATTGACAACACTACCAATCAAACTAGAGCTGGAGACAATCCTTTTAATGCTGATTTATCAGGAATTAACAACTCTAACAGAGCATTAGATATTAATCCTGAAGACATAGAAAGCGTTTCTATCTTAAAAGGACAAGCTGCAGCTGCATTATATGGAGAAAGAGCAGGTAATGGTGTTATTCTTTATACAACCAAAAAAGGAAAAGCAGGAAGAGGATTAGGAATTGATTACTCCACCTCATTAGCAATTGACAAAGTAAGCCAATTACCCGCCAAACAAAATCTATATGTTCAGGGAAATGACGCAACTGCTACAGCCGTAGACCCAGACACCCCTAGAAGCTGGGGACCTTTAGCCTCAGATATTGGAGTTCCTATGTATAATAATGTTCGTAATTTTTTTCAAGAAGGTATAACCTATACAAATAACATCTCTTTTTATGGAGGAAATGATAAAGCAACCTATAGAGCTTCTTATGGTAATGTATCCCAAACAGGTATGATACCTGAAACTGGTTTAAAGAGAAACACTTTGAGAATTATAGGAGATTTAAAATTAAGTGACGAATGGAAAACCGGCGGAAGCTTACAATATACCAGAACAACCAATACATTAGCTCAGAACGGAAGTAATACTTCAGGAGTTATGTTAAGTCTAATGCGCTCTGTAGGAAACTACGACTTAAGAAACTACAAAGATGCAGAAGGAAATAATACAAATTATTATGACTTTTACGATAACCCTTATTTTACGGTAAATGAAAACCCTGCAACAAGTGACGTGAATCGCGTGTTAGGTAATATGTTTTTAACATACACTCCAGCTGAGTGGTTATCACTAACTGTCAAGGGAGGATTAGATGTCTACTCCGATTATCGTAAACAAATATTCGCAATTTCTTCAAATGGAGATGATCTTGGAGGTATTGGAGAAGTCGCTTTCAATAACATAACAAATAAAGAATTTTATACCGACTTCATCGCAAGTGGCTTACTACCATTAAAATCTGAATGGTTAAAAATAAATTACACAACAGGTCTTAATTTACGTTCTTCACACAATACAGATGTTTTCTCAAGGGGTAAAGACCTAGCTGTTAGATATGTTTACAACTTATCAAATGCAACGGATTTATACGCTTCAAATTATGAAGAAAACATTATGTCAAGAGCTCTATTTGGACAATTAGAGTTTGATATGAAAAATCAATTATTTATTACTGGTTCCGTTAGGAAAGAATGGTCCTCAACATACGGAACACTAGTCAATAATGCTGTATTTCCAGCAGCCTCTGCTTCTTGGGTTTTATCAAACACATTCCAATTACCCGAATGGACAAACTTTATAAAATTAACGTATGGATATGGTGAAGTAGGAATAGCACCAGAACCTTACAGAACACTCAGTACATACGCACAACCCTTTATGACTGATGGTTTTACCAACGGACTTAGTTTTCCGTACAATGGAGTTAATGGTATGTCTCCACAAGGATCATTAGGAAATCAAGAATTAAAACCTGAAAGGGTTTTGGGACACGAGATTGGTTTAGGTACAAAATTTTTAGATAGCCGTTTATCACTCGACCTTAGCCTTTACTACAAAACCTCTAAAGACCTATTAATAAATTTACCATTACCACAAACTAGTGGATTTGCTAATGTATATCAAAATGCTGCAGAAGTAGTCAATAAAGGTATCGAAGTTGAATTTGGATATGACATATTTAAAAAAAACAATCCTTTTCAGTGGAACATCAACTTAAACTGGGCTAAAAACGTAAGCGAAGTAACCGACATTGCAGGTGGCTTACCTGAAATTGAAATTGAAGAAGCGTTTGGATCTATTAGCTATTACGCCATTAAAGGACAGCCTTTGGGAAGTTTTTATGGTCTTAAATGGAAACGGGACGCAAGCAATCAAAAAATAATTGGTAGCGATGGGCTTCCTATATATGCAGACGAAACAGGTAATATAGGTAACTCTGCTCCAAAATGGACAGCCGGTATTAGAAATACTTTCTCCTACAAAAGAGTTACTTTATCAGCATTATTAGACATCAGATATGGAGGAGATGTATACAACGGTACCGTAGCGCGATTAAACAACTTCGGAATTTCAGCAACCTCTGCAGACAGAGAACGCACTTACATCATAGAGGGAGTTAAAGAAGACGGAACCCCAAACGATATTGCCATACCTGCAAAAGACTATTTCCAAAATTATGTAGGAGACAATGCTGGAGCAGAAGAACAATTTGTTGAAACTGTAAAATGGGTTAGATTACGTGATATTTCTTTAAGCTATGCCTTCGATGTAAAAACAATTAAAACTCTAAATTCTGCTGAAATATCTTTTACAGGAAGAAATTTATGGCTAAACACCAATTACACAGGTGTAGATCCTGAAACTAGTTTAACTGGTGCAGGTTCAAAAATCAATGGATTAGACTATTTCAACAATCCGGGTAGTAAATCATTCATAATGACTTTTAAAGTTGGATTTTAAATTTAAACCAAATGAAAATGAAAAAACATATAAAAACCATAATTCTTGCAACTTTGATTGTTAGCTTACTAACTAGTTGTCAATCAGAATTAGATAGTTTTAACGAAAACCCAAACGAGCCTATTACTTCTTCGCCATCTTTGCTATTAGCAGCTATGGAAGTTTCTACTTTTTCAAATCACACTAGTGGTTTGATCAGAACTTCTAGTGTTTTCACACAACATTTAGCAGGTACAGAAGTGGGACAAATGAATAAAGTTGCCAATTATATTATATCGGAAAACGATATTACTAACGAATGGAATACGTTATATGGCACTACTTTAATGAGCGGATATCTATTAAACAGAGATTTTGCCACAAGCCATCCGTATTACAATGGAATAGGACAAGTTTTAACTGCAATAAACTTAGGATACGCTACTGATATGTGGGGAGATGTACCTTATGACGAAGCCTTTAGAGCTGAAGAAGGAATCAAATATCCAACATATAATACTCAAGAAGAAATTTACCAAAGATTACAAACCATACTGGATGCAGCAATTTTAAATTTAAAAAAACCAGCCAGCAGTAATGCTTCTGTTCCTGACAATGATGATTATATTTTTAATGGTGATACCGATAAATGGATTAAAGTTGCCTATGTTTTAAAAGCCAGATATGCATTAAGACTATCTCAAGTAGATACCAATGCTGCTCAAAAAGCATTAGACAACATTAACAATTCAGGAATGAGTTCAAATGATGATGATGCCAATACTTTTTTTCCCGGCACTTCTAATGGACAAAATCAATGGTATGCATTTGAAGTTAGTCGTACAAACTATCTTAAAATGGGAAAAACGTTCGTTGATTACTTAATAAACACCAATGACCCTAGAAAAACGTTTGCTGTTGCCAGTGAAAAAGATGCAGACGGAAATCCAACAGCAGTATATAGTGGTAACAGTCCAGAAGACTTAGAGACTGTTAGTACATCATACATTGGTCCTGCATTTGCCAGCGTAACATCAAATATTGGGATAGTAACTTATGCTGAAGCTAAATTCATTGAGGCTGAGGCCAAATTAAGATTATCAGATCCATTAGGTGCCAAAACTGCATTAGAAGATGGGATAAAAGCGTCAGTACTTAAAATTACAGGAACTCCAGCCACAAATAGCTTTATTACAAGTGTAACCGGAACTGTCAATTTAGAAAACATCATCCAACAAAAATACGTTGCCCTTTTCTTGACAATGGAACCCTATAACGACTACAGAAGAACAGGCTTTCCAGCATTAATTCCTAATCAGAATTCCGCATCAAAACTTATTCCTGTAAGATTTCCTACATCAGTTGAAGAAAGAAATTACAATATAAATGCAACAGTTATTAGCAATACAACAACTAAAGTTTGGTGGGATAAAGACTAAATTCTACCATAAAATAATTCCCAAAACCACCCACTAAAAAAGGGTGGTTTTTTTTTATATCTTTGCGCCATGGAAAAAGAACATTTGATTTTTGGAATAAGAGCCATTATTGAGGCAATACAAGCAGGAAAAGAAGTTGATAAAGTATTTATACAAAAAGAAATATCGGGCGAATTGATGAAAGACTTAATGAAAGTCATGAAACGTGCCAATATTAATTTTTCCTACGTTCCTGTTGAAAAATTAAACCGATTGACTCCTAACAATCATCAGGGTGCTGTAGCTTCAATTTCTCCAATAGGATTTATTGAATTGGAACATTTAGTAGATGCTACTGTTGAATCTGGAAAAGTTCCCTTGTTTTTAATTTTAGACCAAATATCAGATGCTCGTAATTTTGGTGCCATTATCAGAACTGCAGAATGCACAGGTGTAAATGGAATTATAGTTCAAAAAGCAGGTTCAGCTCCGGTAAACGGCGATACAGTCAAAACTTCGGCAGGTGCTGTATTTAATGTACCTATTTGTAAAGTAGAACATATTAAAGATGCTATTTTCTATCTACAAGGCTCAGGAATAAAAACAGTAGCTGCAACAGAAAAAACAGAAGAAACTATTTATGATATTAGCCTAAACGAACCTGTTGCCATTATCATGGGCTCTGAGGACAGAGGAATCAATCCTTCAGTTCTTAAAATCGTGGATGAAAAAGCAAAATTACCTATGTTTGGAACAATTGGTTCGCTGAATGTTTCTGTAGCTTGTGGCGCTTTCTTATACGAAGCCGTTAGACAAAGAAGCTAAGAAATTTAGATTTAAAAATATAAAAATGAATCAAGACTCAGGTTTTGATTCATTTTTTTCGTTTTCCACAATAGTGTAATCTACCGGAATATTAGATGAATAATAAGATTGTATATCCTCTTCGTGTTCAATCTCTGGAAGATTCACAAAATTGCCGTTTTCATCAAAACGTTGCATAAACTTGTCTTGCATTGGATCAAAATCAGGATGCTCCCAATCGTATTTGATTATCTTTTTATATTCTGGTGTTTTATAATATAGTGAAAGTGCAAAACCAGTAATAAAACCCGCTAAGTGTCCTTCCCAGGAAATTTTCTCATCCACCTTTGGAAAAACATACCAAACCAAACCACCATAAACTATGATAACGGTAAGGGATAAAGCTACTAGTCGATAATATTTGGTTTGAATTCCTTTGAAAAAAATAAAACTGACTAAAACATAAATCAATCCACTTGCACCAATGTGATAATTTCCTCTACCAATTATCCAGGTTATTAATCCCGAAAATAAAATTCCATAACCAATAACTTCAAAAGATTGTTTCACATAAAAAAAACGTAAAGCGGCCAATAAAATCAATAAAGGAATTGAATTATTATACAAATGCTGGATATCAGCATGGATAAAAGGACTGAAGACAATACCCTGCAAACCCGAAAATGTTCTTGGAAGAATCCCATTTTCGTCAAAATCAAAATCATATTTAATTTGAAGCCAATAAATAAACCACAAAAACCACACAAAAAAAAGTGGTAATGCTATAACAGAATTGGAAAATTTGAATTGGTTATCGTTCATTAATAAATTTTAGATTTTAGATTTTAAATTGTTCAAAAATGAATCCAAAAGTAATTTAGTGCTATTTTGTCATATTAAAAAGAGAAAATAGATGATAGAGAATAGATGACAGATGCTTTAAATAAAAGCACTAATTTTACAGAAGTTATTTTTTAAGACACAAAAAAATGGAAGCACCACTAGCAGAACGTATACGTCCACAAAAATTAGAAGACTACATCAGTCAATCCCATTTGGTTGGACCGAGTGGTTCGTTAACACAACAAATAGCGAAAGGAATTATTCCATCATTAATTTTTTGGGGACCGCCAGGAACGGGAAAAACTACTTTGGCACAAATAATAGCTCAGGAATCAAAACGTCCTTTTTATATTTTGAGTGCCATCAATTCAGGTGTAAAAGACATACGTGATGTAATCGAAAAAGCCAAACAAAGTGGCGGTCTTTTCACTTCCAAAAATCCAATTCTTTTTATTGATGAGATTCATCGTTTTAGCAAATCGCAACAAGATTCCTTATTAGCTGCTGTCGAAAAAGGCTGGATAACACTTATTGGTGCTACAACCGAAAATCCAAGTTTTGAGGTAATTCCCGCATTATTATCCCGCTGTCAAGTATATGTCTTAAATGCTTTTACCAAAGATGATTTAGAAACTTTATTGCAACGTGCCATGAAAACTGACACATTTTTGGCCACAAAAAACATAAATCTATCCGAAACAGAAGCTTTACTAAGACTTTCCGGCGGCGATGGACGCAAACTATTAAATATTTTCGAACTGGTCGTAAATGCTTCTAATGAAGATGAAATTATTATCACCAACGACCGGGTTTTTGAATTAGTACAACAAAACACTGTTTTGTATGACAAAAGTGGC
The DNA here is from genome assembly GCA_040387175.1 of Bacteroidota bacterium. Classification (GTDB taxonomy): domain Bacteria; phylum Bacteroidota; class Bacteroidia; order Flavobacteriales; family Flavobacteriaceae; genus Flavobacterium. The sequence continues at coordinate 9,262 of JAZKED010000011.1, forward strand.
GAACAGCATTATGACATAGTTTCGGCTTTTATAAAATCAATTCGTGGGAGTGATCCAAATGGTGCCGTTTATTGGCTAGCAAGAATGATTGAAGGTGGCGAAGATGTAAAATTCATAGCCAGACGAATGCTTATTTTGTCCAGTGAGGATATTGGAAATGCTAATCCAACTGCTTTTATTATGGCTAATAATACTTTTCAGGCAGTAACCACAATTGGTTATCCCGAAAGCAGAATTATTCTGGGCCAATGTGCCATTTATTTAGCTACTTCTCCTAAAAGCAATGCTTCTTATATGGCTATAGGAAGTGCTCAACAATTGGTGAAACAAACCGGAGATTTACCTGTTCCGATTCATTTGCGTAATGCTCCAACAAAATTAATGAAAGAATTGGGTTATGGCGACGAATACAAATATTCACACGATTATGCCAATAATTTTGCCGAACAGGAATTCCTTCCAGATGTAATAAAAGAAACGGTTCTTTATAATCCGGGGAACAATTCAAGAGAGAATAGCAACCGTGAATTTTTAAAGAACCGTTGGAAAGATAAATACGGGTATTAAACTCTAACTTAGAATTTAACAGCAACTTTTTCAGAAACTAATTTGTCTTCTTTATAATATTCAAAAAACCATTGATTGTCTTTGGCATTTAAAGTCCCCTGCACACCATCTTTTATAGCAATAAAAGAATCTGTTCGGGAGGTTTTAAGTAATTTCATAACCACCTTTGGTGTTTTATCTATTAATTGAAAACCGTTTTCTGTTGCTTGAGCATACAGCAAATTAGGATCTCCAACATCAGCAACAGGTACTGAAACAACTGTCGCTGCAACAGGAGCTACAATTGCAGGCTCAACTTTCACATGAGGAGAACCCGTTTTACCATTGTATTTGTAATGTAAATTTTTTACAGACATAAATGCCAAATTAATAGATTCCGCATAAGCCAAATCATATTCTTTACGGCTGCTTTTTCCAATTTCCGAGGTATAAATAACTTTTCCGTAGCAATCTTTAAACTCGATAAATAGCTTTGTGATTAAAAAACCACTTTCCTTTTTGACATTTGAATATAAGACTTCACATCTATCTCTATAGTCATCTGGAAGTTGTTCATTTTCATAAAAAGCTACAAAACCCGCTTTATTTAAATTAGCTTTTGTAATGGTTGACATTCTATATGGATTCTCCCCTTTAGCAAAGTCAAATTTCAAAGGCACTATTACCGCTTTATAATCATTAACTGATTGCGAAAAACTAATAAAAGAAGTAAGAAGAATAACGATCAAAAATTTAATTTTCATAATTACAGGTATTTTTTAAGTTCTAATAAATGGTTTATTTGTTTAATATTCGCAGTTACGGGTGTATTAATTTCATTAAAAAAAATAGCATCCAATCCCGCATCTAAAGCACCCTGAACATCTGCCTCAATGCAATCACCAATCATAATGCTATTCTCTTTCTTAGTTTTTGCCAAATTCAAAGCATATTCAAAAATAAAGGAATCTGGTTTTTTTACTCCTGCCATTTGCGAATTAGTGATGGTTTTGAAATAATGGGTAATATCAGAATTATTCATTTTGATTTCCTGCACCTCTGCAAAACCGTTAGTAATAATATGCAAATTATATTTAGTCTTTAAATAGTCCAGAATTTCAATTGTTCCTTCCAACAAATGATTGTATGTAGGCAAATAATAAATGTATTGTTCCGATAACAGTACAATTGAATCATCTTCAATATTGAATTTCAGTAAGTCAAAGGTATCTTTTAATCTACCAAAACGAAGTTCTTTTTGACTTATTTCATCTTTGCGATATCTTTCCCAGTATTCTCTGTTCATAGGAATATAAATTGGCAGAAATTGGGTCATGTCTATTTCTAAATTTTGCAACTTAAAGACCGTTTCAAATGCCAGTGCCGAATTCTTTTCAAAATCCCAAAGTGTGTGATCTAAATCAAAAAAGACATCTGTTATATTTCTATTCATAATTTAAAAGATTCCTTCGTCTGCAAAGCTAAAATATTTAGTTTCAGCAACAATTAAGTGATCCAAAACTTTAACATCTAAGCTATCTCCAGCTACTTTCAGTTTTCGAGTCAATTGTTTGTCCGCATCGCTGGGAGTTAAATTTCCCGAAGGATGATTATGACATAGGATTATTGCCGTTGCACCTAATTCAAAAGCCATTTTAAATATCAATCGAACATCTGCTACAGTTCCCGTAATTCCACCTTTTCCTTGTTGGGATTTAGAAAGTACTTTATTTGAATTGTTCAAATACAAAACCCAAAATTCCTCATGCGGCAGTTCTCCAATAATAGGCTGCATTAATTCGAAAATCATTTTGCTGGATGTGATTTTCTTCAATTCAACTGCCTCTTCTGCCCTTCTTCGCCTTCCTAATTCCATAGCGGCGATAATCGAAATGGCTTTTGCCTCCCCTATTCCTTTGAAATTCATCAATTGCGAAATGGATAATTTCCCCAAAGCATTCAGATTGTTATCTACACTGGCCAAAATTCTTTTACTTAAATCCACTGCCGATTCGTTTCTGTTTCCAGAACCAATCAGAATAGCAATCAATTCAGCATCGCTCAAAATACTTCTGCCTTTCAGCATTAATTTTTCGCGTGGCTTATCGTCTTCAGACCAGTTCGTTATAGGAAAACTAGCTTGTTCCATTATTCAATCAAACCTTTAACCTCATCAAAATTCAGTCCTCCGTAATTTCCTGAACTCATCAATAACAAAGCGGAGTTATCCAGATTTTGATTGAATAAAAAAGTTTTAAATTCTGCTGGATTGGTATAAATAATTAAATCTTTTCTGTTGAATGATTCGGCAATCTGCTCATAAGTCACTTCTTCCAGCTGCTTAATTTTTACCGCATCTGGTGAATAAAAAACTACGGCAACATCCGCGTATTCTAATGCACCTTCGTATTCTTTCAGAAACTCGGCATTCAGACTGCTGTACGTATGCAATTCCAGACAAGCCACCAAAGTTCTATTTGGATATTGCTCTTTCACCGCTTTTGTTGTAGCAGCTACTTTACTTGGCGAATGCGCAAAATCTTTGTAAGCTACTTTACCTTTTCCTTCTGCAATTTTTTCCAAACGTTTAGAAGCCCCTTTAAAACTCGCAATCGCTTCATAAAAATCGGCTTCGTCAACACCCATATTCTGGCATATCCATTTTGCTCCAGCCAGATTATTCAGATTATGTGCTCCAAAAACTTCGATTGGCATTGCTCCTTCAGGAGTTTCCAAAAGCGTAACACCATCTTTCACTTCGTATTTTGGGGTTGAGTACGGTATTTTTCGGATTGGATTAGTTGCAGCTTCCGCAACACGCTTTACTTCAGAATCTTCTTCGTTGTAAACCATGATTCCTCCATTGGTAATTTTAGCAATAAAGATTTCAAACTGTTCTACATAAAAATCATAGGTTGGAAAAACATTGATATGATCCCAGGCAATTCCGGAAATCAAAGCAATATTCGGCTGATACAAATGAAATTTTGGTCTTCTGTCTATTGGTGAAGACAAATATTCGTCACCTTCCAAAACAATAAAATCATTCTCTTCAGTAAGGTGAACCATCGTATCAAAACCTTCTAATTGCGCCCCCACCATATAATCCACTTCAATATTATGATAGTGCATTACGTGTAAAATCATTGAAGTAATCGTAGTTTTTCCGTGGGAACCACCAATCACTACACGGGTTTTATTTTTAGATTGTTCGTATAAGAATTCTGGATAGGAATAAATTTTCAATCCCAATTCCTGTGCTTTTAATAATTCTGGATTGTCCGCTTTGGCGTGCATCCCAAGAATTACTGCTTCAATATCCTGGGTAATTTTTTCTGGAAACCAACCTAATGCTACCGGTAAAATCCCTTTTTTCTCCAAACGGGTTTTTGATGGTTCAAAAATCGCATCATCGCTTCCGGTAACCTGATATCCTTTATTATGTAACGCCAAAGCCAAATTGTGCATCGCACTTCCGCCAATGGCGATAAAATGAGTCCTCATATTCTTATTCTTTATATTTTAATTTTAGCCGCTTTTTCGGGCTGATTCATTTTGTTTTTATACAAGTTGGTAAGCATTTTCACTCCTACTTTAGTACTTCCTGCTGCAATTGCTTTTTTATATTGTTCTTCTGCTGCCGTGTATCTTTCAAAGTATTCATCAATCTGACCTCTGGATAAATAGCCATCAACAGAAGATAATTTCAATAATTCATTCGAATATTTTATGGCTTTGGTCTCGCTTCCACCCACAATGCCCGGTAAGTTTATATATAAGTATACTAATGCCCAGCGTGCTTCGATATGTTTTGGATTGAGTGCTATAGCTTTTTCAAATGACTGTCTCACTTCTCCAATCATTCCCAGAGCTTTGAATTTATTGGAATCCTTCGCCTTCATCCCTAGTGCGCCACCATATTTGAAATGATAATTGGCTTCGGAAGGTTTCAATTGTTTTAGTTTTTTATAATAACCAATGGCTTTATCCCATGCTTTTTCGTGACCTGCAATATCACCCAGATATTCAATGGTTTTTAAATGAGAAGAATTCTGTTTTAAATAAGTTTCGAAAAGAGGTTCTGCCTGGCTGTATTTCTTTTCTTTAAATAATTCTTCTGCCTTATCAAAATTGGACTGAGCCAAAATCAATAAAGGGAATACGAGGAAAAAAAATATCATTTGCTTCATTATCCAAAAATAAAGATTTTTTTGAGGAATAGATGTCTTTTAACAGAAAACCTGATGAGTACAGATTTTAACTGATTTATGTTCATTATATCTTTTTTACATTATAGCCAAGTCTATTTACCCAGAAAAAATTATTCCTACTTGGTTATCCTTTATAATATAAAATCTAACATTACCTTCTTTTGATTTTAGTTTTCCTTTGCTATACCGCTCTTACCTATTATAACTAATCCTCGCAATATTTGGATGTTCCGAAGAATAAGTAATCATAACAGGCATTCCTTCAGAATAATAATCATATTCTTTTCGGGATACTATAATATTTGCTGTGACTTGTTCTCCTTTTTTTGTAACAAATTGCACATCAATATTTTGTATCGTTCTCCCCCTCTTTCCATAAATCAATGTTTTGTCGACAACTACAGCTTCGGTTAAAACCCCGTTTTTTGACAATTCATTGGAATTGTAATTGGTCGTTTTTACGAGAAATAAGTAACCGAAAATGAATAATGTACTAATACCAAACAGTCCCATAAATATTGGGATTTTATCATAAAGCTTTGGTATCAGCATAAAAAATATCCAAAAAGTAAGAATCAAAGTAATCACACCTCCAAGTATTGCTAAAGATATTGAATACTCGTCTGCGATATGCTCCGGAATTAAGTAAAAGAAAAAAGATAAATTCAGAATCATTAAGATTAAAGGCAGAAATCTATTTGTCAAAATTGTTTCTCGTGGTGTATTTTTTGGATTCATTTCTTTTTGTGTTTTTATTAAATAGCTAGTTTTTTCTATCTGAAAGCTTCCTTTTTTATAGAATCATTATTTGTTGCCAAACTTATTTTTAATGGCTTTTTCAACTCTAAAAATAAGTAGGATTACGGTTAAAACAGTTAAAGTTATCCCTATAGAAATATTTATAAAAAGGTCAAATTTCGTTACTAAGCCCAATAAAGAAGCAGTCATTAATATAAAACCCAGCTTTATCATTTCTTTTGAAGAATAGCTCTGGGCAAAATCCCAGCTTTCCTGATTTTTCATGGAATTAGAAGTTCTGTAACCATAAAAAGAATTAATGCTTTTAGGAGGGAATTTAAGCATAATAAAGCCTGCTATTACAAAAATTAAGCCTGTCATAAACGGAAGTAGGAGTAATAGATTTTCAAACATAGTGTTGTTTTTTGTGTTAAATTAAATGTATTGGGCTTCGTAAAAATCAATTATTTTCCACCAGTTCAATATCCATAGTTTTTATCAGCCTGTCTTGGAAGGTGTAAATATGTTTTACCAAACCATCAAACATTAAATTGCCTTGCAGGTCTTTTACATTTTGATGCACCGTAACTTCCAGAATTGCGTTATCTCTTTCATTGAAACCCACTGGTTCCACATTAGGATTTATCTCTGTCCATTGTCTGGACCAATACTCCTTAATTTCATTGTGACCGCTTATATAACCACCTTCCCATGCTTTTGACCACTGTACATCCGGTTGCATTGTAGATAATGCGTTGTCAATATTTCTTTCGTTAAAAGCTGCATAGGCTTTCTTGATTACATCTTCGAATGGATTGCTCATTTTTATATTTTTAAATTGAATTATGACAGAATACGCGAATCTTTAAACCGTATTCTTACTGAAGTTCGCTTTTCATTGCTTCTGCATATTTTGTAATTTCTTCGTTCTGATTTGGCCACTTCTTCAATTCCTTATACCAAACCTTAAAGTTTTTACTATCCTTCTGATTGTAATAGTACTGCATAATATTATAGCAATTTTCTGCATTATACGTATCTTCTTTTAAGATTTTAGTCGATTTATAAAATTCTTTTGTTGCTTTTTCGATTCCGTTTATTTTGGTCAGACAATAAATATATTCCTTAATTACATAAGCATCTGTGGGGTTTCTTTTAATGGCTTCTTCCAATATTTTCACAGCTTTATCATACTCACCCAAACAGTTATATGAATAGGCAATTTCAACTGCCAATCCTTCATAATTTGGGTCGAGTTCATTCGCCTTAAGCAAAAAAGGGAGTGCTTTTGCACACTCGTTCCAGCCGTTATACATGAATCCCCATCTGTATTGTCGATTTACTGTGTTTTCATCTCTTTTGTATATTTTAAGCCATTCGGGAGTTGCTTCAATTTGTAAATCCTTGAATAAATTTTCCGGAATCACAGCCACTTGCACATTGTTTGGCTCCAGTCTTGTTTTGATACTTTTCCCTTCAATTTTATTGATTTCAAATGTTCCGTTAGCATTCTGTTTGAATGTGCCTTCATTGTTAAATGTCAAACCGGCTTGCGTGTCGATATAAATAAATCCATACAAATAGGTACCGTCTTCACTCTTTGTAAACGTTACCCATTTGTCCTCACACTCTACAAATCGTTTGTCAAATTTTAAGTTTAATTGTGCCTGAACCTTGAAGGCAAGTAAGGCTAAAATTGTAAATAGTATTCTTTTCATAATTTTTTATTTTTTCTTTAATTTTCATTACCTTCTCTCGCTTGTAGGCACAGTTTGCAAAACTGCGCTATCCTTAACGAGAGAATTTATTACATATCTATGAAGTCGGGTAGCAAACTGGCAAATCATCCCAAATGCACGTCCAACTTTCCATTAAGCCTATTGCCCAAATTCGCTGTAGTAGCTGTTAGTGGCAGGCTTTATTGGCTTATTTTTGCCCATTTTATTTTTACTGCTGAAATTTTGTTAAGTTCAAGCCTTACATCGCTTAAAATTCCAAAACCACATTTTTCATAAAATTTCAATGGCGAAATATATTGTTTTCCGTTTTTTTTCTTGTCATTGTTATGATCTATTAACCAGCCATTCAATACGGGCTCAGTATTTTTAATTTCGTCAAGCATTTTTCGTCCTAACCCTTGTCCTTTTATTTTTTCTGATAAAATGATAGCAAACCACTTCTCATTTTCTCTGTCAAATGTCAAAGCCCAACCTAAAATTAAGCCTTTGTCACTTGTTAACAAAAAATGTTTAAGGTTATTTAAGTTTTGCAGATAATTATCAAAATCAGTCAAACTATTGTATGAAAGTTTTTCAGGATATTCACTATTCCATAAGTCAAGCACTTGCTTTTTTGCTTGTTCGTTTAGCTCAGTGGTCTGTATAATTTCTAAATTCTCTGTCATTTGTCTTTATGAGGTCTGTTCGGTTAAGTTTGCCACTAACTTATATTTACTAGCTATAAAACAGTGACAATCTACCCGATTTTGGATGAGTAAGTCGCTATTGGATAGCGTAATTTTCATCTAATACAATAGATATACCCTTTAATCTACCTCCCCACCATCTCCCTAAACGTCGCCAACTGTATTTCCAATTTTTGAATCAGAGCTTCTTTCTCGGCGAGTTGTTCTTTGAGCGCTTTTTCGCGTATGGTCTCAAAGCGGTACGGTAGGTATTCGCCTAATTGGGCAACAAAATTGTGTTTGAGCACCAGGCTCAGTTTCCACAAAACGGCAAACTGCAAGGTATCTCTCTTGCAATAACCCGCCAGTCCATTTGGGAGTATCCCTAAGGCTCTGGCGACAGTTGCCTTTTTGATTCCCTTTTGTGCCATGTGATAATTGATAAAATTCCCCACAATAGGATATTGCTCGCCTCTATCCAGACTGTATTTCTTATCGCTATTTTTCATTCTAAATATATTTTGTAGGATTACAGCCCAAATGTAATACAAATACACTTAAAAAAAACATAATAATACTACAAATAAATACCATAGCTACCATAAATCAGTAGTATAGCTATTAAAAAAGAGTAGTTATGCTACTACAAAAAAGCACATTTACTGCTACTTAGTAATGCTATTACTACTAACATATAATAGCATTACTACCAAAAAATAGCATATTTGCTACTAAAAAAGAATACCATTACCACTAGAAACTACAAGCAAGACTACCCAAAATGAGTAGCATTTCATAAAGTAAAGCTTAACAACAGTATGTCAACTTACTACTATGCCACAAAAAAGCCCCATTAGCGAACTAATGGGGCTGACTGCAATTGCAATGGCATTTTACTGGACGGGAGCCGCTGGTTCTGGAGTTGGTGCATTACTACCGCTATTACTCGGAAAGCGTTTTTTGAGCTGAGTGACAATAGCATCAGCTCCGGGAACACCTGCATCGGCAGCCGTTCCAAATGCGCGGTATAGTGTAAGCGCGCCATTGTAAGCCTCGCTTCCTGCTAGCAGTTTGGTATCTTCCAATCGCTCAGACAACTGATTCGCCAAGCCCGAAAGTTCATCTAATTGGGCAAAAAGCGTTAAATCATTCTGCATCCCCGCTACTGAAACATAGCCTGGTACCAGCGTTGCATTATTGACTCCAGCGTTAATCGCATCTTCGGTAAATGCTTTGTTGCTCACATCAATGGCAAGCAATGATTTGCGCTCATCGGTTGTTAAACCTACCAAAAAAGGAAGATTAGTCAAAATACTTTGAAATGCTGTTTTTACTGCAGTTACCTGAGCCGCAGTTGCCGTGACATTCACACGGTTGTTTAATAAATTCGACATAATTTTTTTTAAATTGATTAATAATTCATTTGATTAAAATCAAAATTAAATATTTTTCTTAATAAAATAATATATTATTATACTCTTTTTACTACTTTTTGTTATTTTTTCTTATTTTAATACTATCAGACTGAATCCAATTTGTAACAATTAATATGATAATATACAGGAAACATTTACATAACATAACCGCTATACTTTCGTAAAAACTTTTTATGAAAAGGAAACGAAAAATACCTTTAGTAGTTTTAAGTGATGTACACTTAGGCACTTACGGCTGTCATGCCAAAGAATTATTGCAATACTTAAAATCAATCAATCCTCAGACTTTAGTTTTAAACGGTGATATTATTGATATGTGGAATTTCACCAAACGTTATTTCCCGGCATCACATATGGAAGTGTTGCGCTACATCATCAAAATGTCCAATACCGGAACCCGTGTAGTTTACATTACCGGAAATCATGACGAGGCCCTGCGAAAATATTCTGATTTTATTTTAGGAAATCTGGAGTTGGTCGATAAACTGATTCTGGACTTAGACGGAAAGAAGACCTGGATTTTTCACGGTGATGTATTCGATTCTTCTACAAAAGGCTATGCCAAAATACTAGCCAAACTAGGCGGGAAAGGATATGACTTATTGATTTTGATCAACAGTCTGGTCAACTGGGTTTTGGTTGCCTGTGACCGGGAGAAGCGAAGTTTTTCCAAAACCATAAAAAACAGCGTGAAGAAGGCAGTTGCTTTTATCTCCAATTTTGAGGCTACTGCTGCCGAAATTGCCATCGAAAAAAAATACAGCTATGTTGTATGCGGTCACATCCACATGCCAAAAATGAAAGAGGTTGAAAACGAACATGGAAAAGTCTTGTATCTAAACAGTGGTGACTGGGTTGAAAACCTTACAGCATTGGAATATAAGAAAGAGAAATGGAAGATTTACCAATACGACAAATCGCATTATCTGAATCAGGAGACCAAAGATGATGTTGTCTTTAATGACATTGTTGCCAAAATTTTATCCTAAAAGCATTTAATAAATGAAAATATTTTACGCCATACAAGCCACAGGAAACGGGCACATCAGCAGAGCAACTCAATTGTATCCTTATTTACAAAAATTTGGCTCGGTAGATTTCTTCCTGAGTGGCAATAATGCCAGTTTGGATATTGACCTGCCAATAAAATTTAGAAGTGCCGGTTGCAGCCTGCATTACAGCAAATGTGGCGGATTGAATTATTGGGATATTGTAAAAAACATTCGACCACGCCAAATATATAAGGATGCCGACGCATTGCCTCTAAAAGATTATGATGTAGTGATCAATGATTTCGACTCGGTCACTTCATTAGCGTGCAAAATGCAAAAAGTGCATTCGGTACAGTTTGGTCATCAGGCGAGTTTTGTTTCAGCCAATACGCCAAGACCGGAAAAAAGAAGTATTATGGGCGAAATGATTCTGAAACATTATGCTCCATCACCAAAACATATCGGATTGCATTTCGAGAAATACGATTCCTTTATTCACCCTCCCATTATCAAGGATGAAATAGCACAGGCAGAGCCCAAAGACCTCAAACACATCACGGTTTATTTGCCTTCTTTCCAGAAAGATTGTCTGGAAAAAGCATTCAATAAACTTTCGGATATCCAATTTCATTGGTTCCTGAATGATGTGCCTTTCAAATACACCGAGGGTAATATTACCTATCATCCTGTCAATCAAAAGCTCTTTAACGAAAGCTTAATCAACTGTCACGGGATCATCACAGGTGGCGGATTCGAAACTCCGGCAGAAGCTTTGCACCTGGAGAAAAAAGTATTGAGTATCCCAATCCGTGATCATTACGAACAGGAATGCAATGCAGCTGCCTTAAAACAATTGGGCGTTCCTGTAGTCTATGAAGTAGGTGATGATTTTGATGTAGTTATAGAAAACTGGCTCAAATCACCTATAATCTACCCGAAAATGGAAGCTAATAATATTCCTGAGACTTTGCAGTTTTTGTTTGATACATATCGTATTTAACTCTAGCCTTTATCACGAGTTCATTTGCCATTCAATATTTTCTAAAACTATTCCTAGACAGACAAAAAGGATAGAACAACTTATTACTTTCCCCTAAAACTTGTAGAATTAAAAGAAAAGTGACAAGTTGTTGATGTATACTTTTTATTATGAGTACTTAAAATCAAAGACGACATATCATTACCATCACCATTTAAATGAGCTTCAAATTCTGTCAATTTACAATTATCATTACAGTCCGATGCACATTCTTTTGCAAATAAATATTGAAAACTAACATTTTTACCATATTTATCGAAAAACACAAATACGGATTCTTCACTGCTATCAAATAAATCAACAACTGTAAATGCAAATTTTTTCCCGTCATTATAATAATACGTTGTTTCTTCTTTTTGCTCATTATAAAATACCGATTTGAATACTTTACCACTACTATAATAATATTTCCATACTCCTGATTTGATATTCGAATCGTATTGCCCGGCTATTTCTATTTTTCCATTTTCATAAAAACTTTCGTATTTACCCTCTTTTGAATTTTCAGAATAACTAGTAACTTCTTTTATTTTCTCGTCATTAAAATAGATTATTTCTTTTCCATTTTTATAGCCATTTTCATCCCATAAAGTGGATGTATAAATTTTACCATCATCAAAATAAACTATTTCCAAACCCACTTTGGAGCCCGATTTGTACCTACACTTATAATGTATACTATTATCCTTATCATCATTGAATGAAATACGATCACCATTTAGTTCATTTTGTTTATAATTATAGATTTCTTTCTGTTTACCATCTTCATAATATTCTTTCCATTGTCCATCTTTAATACTTTGAGTATAATCATTATTTGAATTGCCCGTATTACTAGATTTTTTTTCGATGGCATAAATTTCAATTTTCTCTATTTGTCCTGAATTATAATAATAAGTATGAATACTATCTTTTAATCCTCCTCTATATCCATTACTACTCGTGTAATTCCCTATAAATTTTATTGTACCATCATCATAAAACGATTTCCATTTCCCATTTTTTTCGCTTTTAACATAAAGACCTTTTTCAGCTAGTTGCCCATTAGCATAATGTGATTCAAATTCACCATCTTTTCGCCCTTTTTTCATTTCGGAATGTTCTGTTCTATCTTCTTTATATTCAGTAAAATATGTAATATCATTAGACTGATAATCTCTTACTTCCTTTAACTTTCCATTTTCATTAAAATCCTTTACATTTTTATAATGTCCATCATCTTTATATTCTATTGTTTTTTTATTTTTTCCATTTTCATAAAAATCTTCCTCCTTAATCAATTTATGATTTTTCAAAAATCTTTTATTTCTAATGGTATCATTCGGGTAAATCGTATAATTTTCACCATTACCATTACGATCAACGTTTGAAAAATACATACGTTTGCCATCTTCAAAATAAGCCTCAGATGATTTTACTACACCTGCTTTATCGAATATAGTTCTGGTATTTATTTGCCCATTGTCATAATAATAAACAGATTCTCCTATTTGTTTTCCGGCTTTCCATTCCTCTCTTGTTGTTACAATCCTGCTTTCATTATAACAAATAGTTTTACCATCGCTCACACCATTTTTGTTATGAGAAGAACATTTCAAATGACCATCCTGATAATAAGTATTACTTATTCCGTGACAAACATCATTAACACATTCCAATTCAGATTGCAATTGACCGTTCTTATAAAAGGTTTTTTGAATACCTTGTCTCTTACCGAAGATATAATTATCATAGGTCTTGATTTTTCCGTTTTCATAATACCTAATATATTCTCCGTTCTTTTTACCATTTACATAGGTACCTGTTTCCATAGGTTTACCATCTGAATAGGTTCTATTTACATGTTCAACTTGTGAAAATCCATTGTGTGTGGAAATTATAATTAAAAAAAGAAAGAAGTATATCTTCATAATTTATTCAGATTATGGTATTATATTTTATAAATATCAGCAATTTTAAAAAACCTAAACAGCCCGGCATTAAGTAAATCAAACTAGTACGTGTTTCTAAACTCGTTATTACAAACTAATGTATGTAAAATAAGATAAAAACCAAAAAAAGGATTCTATTTCTAGAATCCTTTTTTTGTATAAAACTTCGACTTTTAGTCATTCAACATTTTCCAAAGTTTGTCTTTCAAATCTGTTAACCCTTGCTGTGCAACAGATGAAATAAACATATAAGGAATGTCTTTGAACTCTTTGTCTAATTGTATTTTCAATTCTGCTTTCAGTTCATCATCCAGCATATCACATTTTGAGATAACTAACAAACGTTCTTTATCCAGCATTTCCGGATTGTATTTGGTCAATTCATTTACCAAAATATCATATTCCCCTTTTATGTCTGGTGTATCCACAGGAACCAAAAACAGCAAAGTTGAATTACGTTCAATATGTCTTAAGAAATAATGACCAAGCCCTTTTCCTTCAGCAGCACCTTCAATAATTCCGGGAATATCAGCAATTACAAAAGACTGAAAATCTCTGTAAGCAACGATTCCAAGATTTGGTTTTAAAGTCGTAAACGGATAATCAGCAATTTTTGGTTTAGCCGAAGTCAACACAGACAATAAAGTCGATTTTCCAGCATTTGGGAAACCTACCAAACCTACGTCAGCCAAAACTTTAAGTTCCAATATCACGTCCATTTCCACACCCGGTAAACCTGGCTGTGCATATCTTGGTGTTTGATTTGTCGAACTTCTAAAATGCCAGTTTCCTAGACCTCCTTTTCCACCTTGACAAAGAATCCTTTTTTCTCCATCTTCAGTAATTTCGAATAAGGTTTCACCGGTTTCTTTGTCTTTTACAACAGTCCCTAAAGGAACTTCGATAACTTTATCTTCCCCATCAGCACCCGTACTACGGTCTCCACTTCCGTCTCCTCCGTAGCCTGCTTTGATATGACGGGCAAATTTCAAATGAAATAAAGTCCAAAGTCCTTTATTTCCAACCAAATAAACGTGTCCTCCACGACCACCATCACCACCATCCGGACCACCGTATTGAATAAATTTTTCTCTATGCAAATGCGTAGATCCTTTTCCTCCCTTTCCGGAAGAAACAAATATTTTAACGTAATCTACAAAATTTCCTTCTGTCATTTTTTTAGTATTCAGTCGCAGTCGCAGTTTTCAGCATACAACTGAAAACTGTGACTGAAAACTATTTTTTACAATTTTAAGGCTTTCACCGCCACTTTATCAATCTTCACGCCATCCATATCAATGACTTCTAACTCAAATTTTTGCCAAATTAACTTCTCTCCCTCTTTTGGAATACGGGAAAGTTCAGTCATTATTAATCCACTCACCGTGGTTACTTCGTAGTCATTTATTAATTCATCCAATTCGAAATAGGTCAGAAAATCATGTAACGAATAATGTCCATCCACCATCCAGGTTCCGTCTTCTCTTTCGATTAATTTGAAATCATCTTTATAAAAATCAGAAGCATCGCCCACCAAAGCTTCCAAAATGTCATTCAAGGTAATTATGCCCTGAAAAACACCATATTCATCCGAAACAAAAGCATAATGAATTCCCGTTTTTTTAAACTGTTCCAATGCTTTGTAGGCCGTGGTTTGTTCCATCATAAACGGAGCATCAATCATAATTTCAGACAAATTAAAATTGTTTTTATCAATGTTGGCAAAAATGCTTTTCAAATTGACAACTCCAACGATATCATCGTGATTTTCTTCATAAACCGGATAAATCGAATGCAGTTCTTTCAGCATAAATTCCTTTACCTGATCCTTATTAGAATGCAAGGGTAACAACACCACCGATTTTCTATGGGTCATGAGGGAATTTATTTTACGGTCTCCAATATGAAAAACACGCTCCACGATATCCTGTTCAATTTCCTGCACTTCGCCGCCTTCTGTACCTTCTTTGATGATGGCTTTGATTTCCTCTTCGGTTACTTTACCGTCCGCTGTGGGTTTTATTTGTAGAACATTCAATAAAAAATCAGTCGAACTGGTCAATAACCAAATGAAAGGCGCAGTAATAATCGAAACGATTTTCATTGGCCAGGCTACTGCTTTTGCTATCGCTTCGGGATGATTTAGTCCAATTCGCTTTGGCAATAATTCCCCTAAAACCAAGGAGAAAAAGGTCAAAATCACTACCACAATTCCAACTGCAATAGAATCGGCAAAAGGAGCAAGTGTTTTAAATCCTTTGATAAAAACCACAACATCAACTGTTATTTTATCCCCGGAATAAATACCCGTCAAAATCCCGATAAGTGTTATTCCTATCTGAACTGTGGATAAAAACTTATTGGGTGAATTGGCCAGATCCAATGCAATCTGGGCATTTTTGTTTCCTTTCTTTGCGGACGTTTCCAATCGGTTTTTACGTGCCGAAATCAATGCGATTTCCGACATAGAAAAAACACCATTTAAGAGAATTAAAAAGAATATTATTAAAATTTCCATAGTTGATTAGAAAACGTATGTTCCTTATAAACTTTCGATTACAGTGCTCAAACGCTCCGTAATATCAGATATAGAACCAATCCCATTTACTGGATAAAATTTATTTTGACTTGTATAATACTCCATCAAAGGAGCCGTTTTTTCGTTGTATTCCTGATAACGATTTCTGATTTTTTCTTCATCCTGATCATCTACTCTTCCGCTGGTTTTTCCTCTTTCCAATAAACGGGCAACCAAAATTTCGTCATCTGCTTCCAATGCAATTGTTGCTGTAATATTTTGGTTTTTTCCAGCCAAAAAAGCATCTAAAGCTTCAGCCTGAGCAATCGTTCTTGGAAAACCATCGAATAAAAATCCTTTAGAATCCGGGTTTTTAGCTACCTCATCTTCTAACATTTTGATCGTTACTTCATCTGGAACTAAACCACCCTGCTCAATATAAGATTTTGCTAATTGACCCAAAGCTGTATCGTTTTTCATATTGAAACGAAAAATATCTCCTGTTGAAAGATGTGTCAAATTGTATTTCCCTTTTAAAAACTCTGCCTGAGTTCCTTTTCCTGCTCCTGGTTTCCCAAATAAAACAATGTTAATCATAAAATGTAATTTAAAAATTTAAAAATTTAAAGGATTTAAAGATTGTAATCTTTCTCAATAAATTTTTATCTGCATTCATATTAAGTTAGTAATCTTTTAATTTTTCAATAATTCAATTTTTCAATCTCGAAGTTGATATATCTCCGGTAAATTTCTGCCAAGACCATCGTAATCCAGACCGTAACCGACAATGAACTTATCCGGAATTCTAATCCCGATATAATCAATTTTAATATCTTGTTTGTAGGCATCTGGCTTGAAAAACAGGGTTGCAATTTTAAAACGCTTTACATTCTGACTTTTAATTAAAGCCTTCAAAGCAACCAAAGTATTTCCTGTGTCTACAATATCTTCAATCAAAACCACCGATCGTCCTGACAAATCCTTATCCAAACCCAATAATTGTTTCACCTCATTGGTAGAAGTTGTTCCATCGTAAGATGCCATTTTAACGAAACTCACTTCACAGTCTCCTTTATAATGTTTCATAAAATCCGAAACCACCATAAAAGCACCGTTCAAAACCCCAATAAAAACAGGCGTTTCTTCAGCAAAATCATCTTCTACTAGTCTCGATAATTGAGCAATTGCAAAATCGATTTCCTGTGCAGAAACAAACGGAACAAATTGTTTATCGTGGAGTTGAATCATTTTTCAGATTTAAAAATAATTCGCAAAGATAGGGATTTCACTTTTGACAATTGACAATTGATTTGTACTTTTCAATCAAAATTAGAGAGGATGTCCACTGAGTTCGAAAAAAGAATAGATTCTGTAACGGGATACAAAGACAGCAGGCAAAAATACGCCGATGAAGTACTTGCCAATCCCGAGCTTTTCGCCGAATTGATTCAACTTTGTTTTCAAACTTCAAACAAAAATATATCAAAAGCCTGTTGGGTTTTAGAATTAGTCTGCTACGAAAACCTCGAATGGCTTCAAGAGTATTTGGATTTTTTCTGTTCCAATATCAAAAACTTAACTGATGATGGCGCCCTTCGTTCGATTTCGAAAGTTTGTCTTTTATTGACGATTTCTCATTTCAGGAAAAAAGAAATTTTACTTACCGAAAACCAACTGCAACAAATCACGGAAACTTGTTTCGATTGGTTAATCAAAGACACTAAAGTCGCTTCCAAATGTTACGCCATTCGTGCATTACATTTATTAGGCAAGCATTATGATTGGGTTCATCCTGAATTGAAAATCATTTTAGAAAAGGATTACATCCACCATTCTGCTGCGTATAAAGCCGTGGGAAGGGAAATTTTGAAGAAAATAAAATAGCATTTTCCCATTCGACCTATATAAAGTATCTTTGTACGCATTAAACAATATGACTAATGAATTATTTCTCTTCCAATTTTAAATTAGGAATTCTTGGTGGCGGACAACTCGGCAAAATGCTGTTATTTGACACTAGAAAATTTGATATTCAAACGTATGTTTTGGATCCAAGTGACGAAGCACCCTGCAAAATTGCCTGTAATCACTTTTTTCAGGGCGATTTAATGGATTTTGAAACCGTTTATAATTTTGGCAAACAAGTCGATGTTTTGACTTTCGAAATTGAATTGGTCAACCTGGAAGCATTGGAAAAATTGGAAAACGAAGGTAAAAAAGTATATCCTTCGCCAAAAACCCTAAAGCTTATTCAAAATAAAGGAATTCAGAAAGAGTTTTATGCAAAGCACAATATTCCAACAGCTCCTTTTGAGAAATTTGAAAATCTTGAAAATCTAAAATCTGCAATCCAAAATCTAAAATTACCATTCGTATGGAAATGCACCGAATTTGGTTATGACGGAAATGGAGTAAAAATCATCAGAACCTTACAGGATTTAGATAATTTACCTAACGTAGAATGCATTGCCGAAGAAATGGTGCCTTTCAAAAATGAATTGGCTGTTATCGTTTGTCGCAATCCATCGGGTGAAATCAAAACCTATCCTGTTGTGGAAATGGAATTCCATCCCGAAGCCAACCAAGTGGAATATGTAATTTGTCCTGCTCGAATTGACGAAAAAGTAGCCGAAAAAGCGAGAGCAATAGCGCTTGAAGTTTCCAAAAAATTCAATCACGTTGGACTTTTGGCAGTGGAAATGTTCCAAACGTCAACCGATGAAATTTTAGTCAACGAAGTAGCTCCTCGTCCGCACAATTCAGGTCATTATAGCATTGAAGCCAGTTATACTTCGCAATTTGAAAACCATTTGCGTGCTATTCTTGATTTGCCTTTAGGAAATACCGATAGTAAAGTAGCCGGAATTATGGTGAATTTATCCGGTGCCGAAGGTTTTTCAGGAGATGTGATTTATGAAAATATCGAAACTATTTTAGGCTGGAATGGAGTAACCCCTCACATCTACGGTAAAAAACAAACGCGCCCTTTTAGAAAAATGGGACACGTAACTATAGTAAACGAAGACATCACTGTAGCACGAAAAATTGCTGAAGATGTAAAGAATACGATAAGAGTAATTTCTAAATAATTAAAAAATTTAAAGATTGAAAAATTTAAAGATTGTGATGCACTAATTTTTAAATCTTTCAATCATTTAATCTTTAAATAAAAAACAATGAGCAAAGTAGCCGTAATAATGGGAAGCATATCCGATATGCCCGTAATGCAAGAAGCAATTGACATCCTGAAAGGATTTGATATAGAAACCGAAGTCGATATTGTTTCGGCGCACAGAACACCTGAAAAACTATTTGATTTCAGCAAGAATGCCCACACACGCGGTATTTCGGTAATTATTGCCGGAGCTGGCGGAGCGGCACATTTACCGGGAATGGTAGCTTCAATGTCACCGCTTCCTGTAATTGGAGTTCCTGTGAAATCAAGCAATTCTATTGATGGCTGGGATTCCGTTTTGTCAATTTTGCAAATGCCGGGCGGTGTTCCTGTAGCGACTGTTGCCTTAAATGGTTCTAAAAATGCAGGTATTCTTGCTGCTCAAATCATCGGAAGCTCGGATAAAAATGTCTTGGATAAAATCATAGCCTACAAAGAGGGTTTGAAAGCTGCCGTTAATAAAGCTGCCGAAGGTTTAAAAAAATAACTGATTCAAAACTATCCTGTTCTTTTTCAGGAGCTATTTCCCGCTATTCGTTGCAATCTTTTTTTCGGTAAAAAACCTCAAAAAAGGATTTCCACTGCTATCGGGGCTAAAAAAATAAAACAAATGAGCGTCTTAACTTCAACATTCGACACCAAACACAATACTGCACCATTTTCGCAAATAAAACTAGAAGATTACAAACCTGCTTTTATAGAAAATATCGTTGCTGCAAAAGCAGAAATTGATGCTATAATCAATAATCCTGAAATTCCAACTTTCGAAAATACTATTGAAGCTTTGGATTTTTCCGGAAATGCTTTGGACAGATTATCGTCTATTTTCTTCAATTTGAATTCAGCGGAAACCTGTGATGAAATGCAAAAAATCGCTCAGGAAGTTTCTCCTTTATTAACGGAATTCAGTAATGACATTACTTTAAACGAGGATTTATTCAAAAGGATAAAAACTGTTTACGAGCAAAAAGAAAGTCTTAATTTATCTCCAGAACAAGCTACTTTATTGGACAAAAAATTCAAAAGTTTTTCCAGAAACGGAGCTTTACTTTCGGAAGATAAAAAATTAAAACTGCGTGAAATCGATACGGAATTAGCCAAACTAAAACTGACTTATGGCGAAAATGTTTTGGCAGAAACGAACAACTACCAATTGCATATTACCAACGAAAGCGACCTGAAAGGACTTCCGGAAGGAACCATAGAAGCTGCAAAATCATTGGCAAAAAGCAAGGAGTTGAAAGGCTGGATTTTTACTTTGGATTTCCCGAGTTATATTCCGTTTGTGACTTATGCGGACAACCGCGAATTGAGAAAGGAAATCGCCATCGCAGCCGGTAAAAAAGCATTTCAAAACAACGAATTTGACAATCAGGAAATCACTCTAAAGATTGCTAAATTACGTTTTGAAAGAGCTAATTTATTGGGTTATGCAACTCATTCTCATTTTGTTTTGGAAGAAAGAATGGCACAAAATCCGGATAAAGTAAAATCGTTTCTGAATGATTTATTAGCCAAAGCCAAACCTGCAGCTCAAAGAGAATTTGCAGAATTAACCGCTTTCGCCAAAGAATTGGACGGAATTGACCATTTGGAAAAATGGGATGGTGCTTATTATTCTGAAAAATTGAAACAAAAACTATTCAATTTGGATGACGAAAAACTAAAACCTTATTTTCAGTTAGAAAACGTTCTGAATGGTGCTTTCACTGTTGCTAATAAATTATTCGGATTGACTTTCACCGAAATATTCGACATCGATAAATACCACGAAGAAGTAACCACTTATGAAGTCAAAGATGAATTTGGCGAATTGGTTGCAATTTTCTACGCTGATTTCTTCCCAAGAAAAGGAAAACGAAATGGTGCCTGGATGACTTCATTCAAATCGCAATATATTAAAGACGGCAAAAACGAAAGACCACATATTTCTAACGTTTGTAACTTTACCAAACCAACAGAAACCAAACCATCTTTGTTAACTTTTAACGAAGTGACTACTTTATTCCACGAATTCGGTCACGGATTACACGGAATGTTAGCCAACACCACTTACCCAAGTTTATCCGGAACATCAGTGTATTGGGATTTTGTAGAATTACCAAGTCAGGTAATGGAAAACTGGTGCTACGAACCGGAAGCATTAGCTTTGTTTGCCAAACATTATGAAACTGGTGAAATCATTCCACAGGAATATGTAGAAAAAATCAAAGAGAGCGCGAGTTTTCAGGAAGGAATGGCAACCTTGCGTCAAATTAGTTTCGGATTATTGGATATGGCTTTCCACAGCAACAATCCAACTGAAATCACTAATGTAAAAGCATTCGAACGCACCGCTTTTGAAGGCACCACTTTATATCCTGATGTAGCCGAAAATTGTATGTCAGTTTCGTTTTCTCATATTTTCCAAGGTGGCTATTCTTCCGGATATTACAGCTACAAATGGGCAGAAGTTCTCGATGCTGATGCTTTTGCGTATTTTCAGGAAAAGGGAATTTTCAATAAAGAAGTGGCTACCAAATTCAAAGACAACGTACTTTCTAAAGGCGGAACTGAATTACCGATGGAATTGTACAAACGCTTTAGAGGACAGGAGCCAAAACCGGATGCTCTGTTAAAGAGAGCAGGATTGATATAATGCAGTAAAACATTTTCTGTATAGTAACTACACATATAATTTTATAAAGATTCAACACAAAAGGGAACAATTGTATATTTATCAATTGTTCCCTTTTTTATGCATTTTTTTTCTAATTTTTAGGAATAGGGATACCTAATATTTATACCATCTATACTCTTCCTGGCTGAACTAACCATTCTCCTTTACTCGTTAAAGTAACAGTTACTTCTAGATTTTTAAAATCACTCAATTCCACTTTTGCAGATTGTCTGGAAATTGTTGCAAAATCAGCAAGCTCATTACTCGTAAAATCACCAGTACTTATATAGAATGAAAACTTTGGAGTAATAGTATACTGATTGTTTGGAGATGGAGACCAGGTAATTCCCATAAACCCATTGTATGTCTGAATACCAAAACTCATATTACTAAACCATCTGCCATTTTCATTTCTCACTTGGTCATATGCATTCGATAATAAACCAATTGAATTATCTGGACTAATTTGACCTTGTACAAGATTCAAATTTGGTCCTTGGTTAGGAGGAATGGTTGCATACTGAGCTTCCCAGGTTTGTTTTAATTGAGCATATTGAATAATGCTGGAATCAATTTGTACGCCAAGACCTACCGCATTGTTTGATGCACCAGCTCCTAATGAATATTGAATAGGAATCATAAACTTATTTATTCCTCCATAATTTGGCATTACGGATAGACTAGCTGATGAATTTGCGTAAGCTTCATAATAAGAGATTCCCTCTGGCTTTTCTAAAAAACACCAGAAACTTCTTGGGTCACTACTCTCATTTTTTAAATAAATAGTATAATTAGTTGTCGAATTTAATGTTTGAATATTTATCATAATTTATTTTTTTGATTCCTACTAATAAAGTTTTTAGGTTCACACCTCACATCATCTGCTGAATGAGAACAGTTCGTTTTTTAGAGTGGATTCTACTCCACTAATAGTTTGATTTTATCAAGTTTTGAAATTCTATATTACTCCTTAGAAATTCTGGAAACTATAAACTGGCAGTATAGCCGCTTACTTGATTAGCACATGCTGACCAATATAATTTCAGTTTTTCACCTTTAGGCAATTGCTTTAAAGCTTCATTAATTTTCGGGTCAGATTTAATTAATTCCGATAGTAAAGTATCTCGATCCACAGTAACAACATTCTTTTTATTTCCTATAATTGTCTTTCCCCATTCTGAAAGGCTTCCAAGGTTATATAGCGTAAAATTAGGGGCAAGTGTGCCGCCAAGATATTTTGCTATAGGAGGGTCAATAAAATCATTACCGCGACCATCATGACGCAACCTGATTTGTCTAATTTCCCTTTGTTGAATCAATGCTGATGCTACATCAGTCATCAAAGTATATCCAACAGGTTGTAAAATATACAAATCAATTTCAACAGGAAGTGTAGTATTAGTTGTACCACCTCCATAACTACCGTGACCCAAAAGGACTAAATCTTTGTTTGTAACTTGTATACTCATAATTTTCTTTTTAAATATTTCAAAACATCTTAAAGAATACACTCTCAAAGAACTATATTCTATTATCAAAACTATATAAACAAGTAGACTTAATTGATTAAAATGGTATAGAACAGAAATTATTAAGCATGAATCAGATAAAGAATGGTGCAGAATAATTTGATACATAAAAACCTGTTTTCACTAATTTTATTTTTTTAAAATAAAATCCAAATTAAACTTTCATTTATTTTTGAAAGTTTAAAAACTTTTACTTACATTTGTTTCAACAAAAGGAAATAAAAACCAAAATGAAATTCAAAGAAGCAAAAAATAAATTCGTACAAACATGGGGAGCATTAGGTTCTCAATGGGGAATTAATAAAACCATGGCTCAGATTCATGCTTTATTAATGGTGTCCAGCGAAGCTGTTTCGATGGAAGATATTATGGAAGAATTGCAAATTTCCCGCGGAAATGCAAGCATGAACTTAAGAGCATTAATGGATTGGGGAATTGTTTACAAAGAATACAAAGCCGGAGAACGCAGAGAGTTTTTTACTGCTGAAAAAGATTTGGATGAACTGGCTTCTAAAATTGCAAGAGAGAGAAGTAAAAGAGAAATTAAACCCGCTCTTAAAATTTTAAAAGAAGTTTCCTCGATTGAATCGAAAGATTCTGCAGAAGAAAAACACTTTATTAATCAAACTACTAAATTGTATGATTTCGTTTTAAAAGCAGATAATATGCTAGACAAAATGACTGAATTCAATGAAAATTGGTTAGGACGTTTGGTTCTAAAAATAATGAAATAAAAAAATTTAATCAAAACTTTCATTTTTTTCTGAAAGTTTAAAACAAAAGATAAGCATGAAAATGACTTTTAAAATAATCGAAATTATAAACATAAGTGCATTGCTATTTCTATTGGCAGGTGGATACGGATTAGCTATTACGGGAGCATTACAAGTTTTCGCAGCGATTTTATTTCTGATAATTTTTCCAAAAAATACGTTGATCTATATCTATTTTACTTTGGTAACTGTCTTCTTTTTGATTTGGAATGGTGATACTTTAGACTGGTTATTTTTGTTGCCAATAGCATTAGTGTTTTTCTTAACATTCATAATATACAATCAAAAAAAGAAATTATGAACCTCAACATCATTGGATATTCTATTTACCTCAGCATCACGGTTTATATCATTCTGAAAGTGGGTCAAATCTGCTACAAGAACGGTAACATATTCGTTTCAGAGCTTATACCAAATCATAGTGATTTGTGTCAAAAAATAAATCAAATATTATTATTGGGTTATTATCTTCTGAATATTGGTTATTGTGCAATGACATTAATTTCCTGGGAGAAGATACTTTCAACAAATCAGCTTATTGAAGTTATAGCCATCAAAACCGCAACAATTATTTTTATAATCTCGGCATTGCATTACACTAACATTATCATACTTACCAAATACATCCACAAATTAATCAAATAACACTTAAACACTTATTATTATGGAAACTACAAAAATTTTAATCGGCTACGCAATCTATTTACCAATTGCTATTTTCCTGACCTATTATGTTTCTAAAACATTATTCCAAAACGGAAAAATATACATGCTTGACATTTTTAAAGGCAGAGAAGAAATTGCAAATGCAACCAGCAAACTTTTTGAGACTGGGTTTTACCTTCTCAATCTGGGGTTTGCATTGATGATATTAACCATTACCGAATACAAAAATGATTATCAAACGCTTATTGAAGCCTTGAGTTATAAAATTGGAGGATTTTCTATCTATCTTGGCATCATGTTATTTGTTAATTTGTATTTTTTCTTTAGAGGAAAAAGAAAAGCCAAAGAAACTCAAAATGAAGAACGATTAGTCTTTAAAGCTTAATTATTCAAACCATGAAAACTCTCGAAAACCAAACCCTGCTTTATGACGAAGATTGTCCACTTTGCAGTGTTTACACAGCTGGCTTTGTAAAAAGTGGGATGCTCGATGAAAATGGAAGGAAATCATATTGTCAATTATCTTCAGAAGAACAAAATTTTGTAGACTTAAAACGTGCTGCAAATGAAATTGCTCTGGTTGACAACAAAACCAACACCGTCATCTATGGAATTGACAGCCTACTGAAAGTGATAGGGTTTTCATTTCCATGGATGGATAAAGTTGGAAAAACAAAGCCAATCCATTTCATCTTAAAAAAACTGTATTCTTTTGTTTCATACAATCGAAAAGTAATTATTCCCGGTAAAGTAAAAGACGAAAATAAATTACAATGCACACCAGATTTCAATTACAAATACAGATTTATTTTTATTGGATTTGCTTTAATAGTGACCACTTTTACTTTATTTAACTATTCAAATCTGATTCCGTATTTACCAAAATCAAGTTTTGCAAGAGAAGCTATTTTGGCTTTAGGGCAAATTGTTTTTCAAAGTTTATTTCTTTTAAAATCAGATAAAAAAACGATAACCAATTATGCCGGAAATTTGATGACTGTTTCTTTAATGGGGTCTTTGATATTAACACCAATAGTATTTCTAAATCAATTTATAACTCTTCCTGAAACAATTGTTTTGGGTTGGTTTGGAATAACCGTTTTAATAATGTTTGCAGAGCATTTCAGAAGAATTAAAATTTTAAATCTGCCTTTTTACCTCTCTTACACTTGGGTTCTTTATAGAATTATTGCTCTTCTATTAATATTAAATTTATAAAATGAAAAAACTCATTATAGCTGCAGGAACAGGATTTCTAGGACAAGTTCTAGTAAACCATTTTAGAAATAAATTTGAAGAAATTGTCATCTTAACAAGAGGCAAATCAAAAACTAATGGCAATATAAAGTATCTAAACTGGAACGCCAAAACTTTT
This sequence comes from Bacteroidota bacterium, assembly GCA_040387175.1. Classification (GTDB taxonomy): domain Bacteria; phylum Bacteroidota; class Bacteroidia; order Flavobacteriales; family Flavobacteriaceae; genus Flavobacterium. Next base: position 35,254 of record JAZKED010000011.1, read on the forward strand.
TCTGGTTGGGAAGCTGAGTTAGAAAATGCAACAGTTTTAATAAATCTTGCCGGCAAATCTGTTGATTGCCGATATACTAAAAAAAATAAAAAAGAGATCTTATTGTCTCGGATTCAAAGTACCAAAATTTTAAACAAAGCGGTTTTAAACTGTAAATATCCTCCAAAACATTGGCTGAATTCATCAACTTCTACTATTTACCGTTTTTCATTAGACAAACAAATGGATGAAGTTGATGGTGAAATTGGAAATGATTTTTCTATAAATGTTGCTTTATCCTGGGAAAAAGCTTTCTTTAAAACTGAAACTCCCAATACTTTAAAAACAGCTTTACGAACTTCCATCGTTTTAGGAAAAGAAGGCGGTGCTTTCATTCCGTTAAAGACTTTGGCCAAACTTGGCTTTGGCGGAAAACAAGGAAAAGGAAACCAATACATCAGCTGGATTCACGAAGAAGATTTTGCCAATGCTGTTGATTTTATTATCGAAAAAGAAATAACCGGAGTTATCAATGTTGTTTCTCCTGAACCAATTCGAAATTATGATTTCATGCAGAAACTCCGAAAAGGTGTTGGTTTCCCTTTCGGAATTCCAATGCCTGCTTTTCTTCTTGAAATTGGATCTTTTTTCATTCGCACAGAAACGGAATTAGTATTGAAAAGCAGAAACGTGATTCCGAAAAAGCTTTTAGAAAACGGATTTAAATTTAAGTTTGGAAATATTGATAATGCTTTTAAAAATTTATTAAGCAAATGACAACCATTCATCTCACAACAAAAATCAAAGCACCAATACAAACGGTTTTTGATGTTTCCAGAAATATCGATATTCATCAGCAATCTGCCAGTAAATCAAATGAAAAAGCCATTGCAGGTATAACTTCCGGATTAATAAATCTTGATGAAACCGTAACCTGGCGAGGCAAACATTTCGGATTTTATCTCACACACAAAAGCCGAATTACAGCCATGACTTTTTACAATTATTTTGTTGATGAAATGGAAGAAGGAAAATTCAAATCATTCAAACACGAGCATTTTTTTGAAGAAAAAAATGGAATTACCACAATGACAGACAAGCTGCAATATGAAACTCCGTTTGGTAGTATTGGAAAATTATTTGATTACTTTCTTTTAAAAAATCATCTAACTAATTTTCTTTTGTATAGGAATGCTATGCTGAAAGAAATTGCCGAAAATTAACCAACTTATTTAAACAAAAAAGATTACCTAAATGCCAGGTAATCTTTTTAAGTTGTTTAGTAAAATCTTAAGTAAAACTAGTTACTCCCAACTAAACTATTTATTGCTGCAACTGGTACGTTTTCAACATTATGCTGGTAGTAAGAGAATCCTCCTGTTCCGTTCCATGCATTATCGACAGCCAAATGAGCATCGAAATCAGCTAAGAAAGCTCCAATTGCCGGTGGAGGAAAAGAGTGAACATATTGCCCTTGAAGACTCACAACCTGAGTAAATTTTCCTAATCCTGCTGCGTATATTTTTCCTTTTACCTGAACAACAATGTGACTATCAGGACCACTAACTGCCTGAGTAATTACTACTGTCCCTGTTACAGAATTTTGTGATGGTACAACAACTAAACTAAATGTAGCTATAGGAGCACCTGGTGTTCCAACATTTCCAATTGTACCTTTTGCTAAATAAGCACCTGCTAATAAATCTGCCATGTTTTCTAAATTTTGTATTTTTTTCTTACTCGTAAGGCTTTTCAGAACCGCCTCGTTTTTTTAAGTGGGTTCTGCTCCACTTTCTTATCTCAAAACTATACTGAATAGATAGACTTAAGTAAGAAAATGGTACGAAACGAAGATTATACGCTACCAAACAAGAAAAATAAGTTATAAAACCGACTTTATAATGTTTGAAAAAAGCTACAAAAAAGAAAGTTTAAAAATATATTAAAATAGATGCAATAGCAACCACCACAAAATCGGTATGCTCTCTGCCCAAAAGGAAGTATAATATTTAGAGCGTCTTTCATTGGCAAAAGCCAAAAACAAAACTGTAATTAGCGAAATGGCAATAACATACAACAAGTGTCCGATATTAGATTTGAAATTACTATTCAAAAATTCCAAAGCACTAAAAATCATCAATAAAATATAGCCCAGATTTTTAGTCCGCTTCACTCCTATTTGCTGTGGAACGGTTTGCAAATGTGGATCATCATTCGTTAAATCTATAATTTCAAAAATAAGTATCAGCACAAAAACAAGTATAAATCGCTGTATGCTTTTTAGGTAAAAATCAGAAGTTATTACAATGCCCGAATCTATAATTGGCAATATTAAAGTCACTCCCACCCAACACAAAGACACAATGTAAATTTTCACTCCAGCCCAGTTTCTGGCATTTTTACGGTTTGGAAAAAACGGCAGTGTGTATAATAAAGTCAGGGATAAAACGCCTACAGAAACAATCTGGGTTAGTCGTTGCAATTGAAAAAAGTAAAATCCAACTGCCAGAAAAGAAAAAGCACTAAATAAAATGATAAGCTTCAGGCTAGCGCGAAGCTGCACATTATTCGTTCGGGCAAAGCTGTCGTATTTAACAAAATTATAACCCACGATAGTTCCAAAAAAAGCAAAATTAGCTATGGGTTTATCTTCCGGAATATGAAACATAAAATAGGTCATTTGCACCAAAGAATATACCGACAAAGCGACGTGAATACTGCTTTGGATATAAAAATCGATTACCTTTTTTAAAACTTTCATCACACAAAAATAAGCAACGTTGTTAACAACTAGGTCTTTTGGTTGAAAGATTCCTAAAAATCAATTCCTTGAAGCCGATTTCTTTTGAATATTCTCCGTAAATTTGCGCCTTTGAAAAACAACCCTTTTTTTATTTCGTATGAAAACAGATTCTTTTGCTTTAAGACACATTGGCCCGAGAGAAACCGACTTACAACACATGTTGAAAACGATAGGAGTTGACTCCATCGAGCGACTTGTTTATGAAACACTTCCGGATGACATTCGTCTAAAAGCGCCTCTTACTTTGGATCCTGCCATGACCGAATATGAATATTCCAATCATATCGCACAGTTGGGAAGCAAAAACAAAATGTTTCAGTCTTACATTGGTTTGGGATACAATCAGGCGATTGTTCCGGCTGTTATTCAGAGAAATATTTTTGAAAATCCGGGATGGTACACGGCTTACACGCCTTACCAGGCCGAAATTGCTCAAGGTCGTCTCGAAGCGATTCTGAATTTCCAGACTATGGTTATCGAATTGACCGGAATGGAAATTGCCAATGCTTCATTATTAGACGAAGGAACTGCTGCTGCCGAGGCAATGGCTTTGTTATTCGACGTAAGATCATGTGATCAAAAGAAAAATAACATCAATAAATTCTTCGTTTCAGAAGAAATATTACCTCAGACTTTATCCGTTTTAGAAACGCGTTCTACTCCAATCGGAATTGAACTGGTTGTGGGTAACCACGAAACTTTTGATTTCTCATCAGAGTTTTTCGGAGCTATCCTTCAATATCCAGGTAAATACGGTCAGGTAAACGACTATACTGCATTTATTACAAAAGCGGCGGAAAATGAAATCAAAGTAGCTGTTGCTGCGGATATTTTAAGTTTAACTAAACTAACTCCTCCGGGAGAAATGGGAGCAGCAGTAGTAGTGGGAACCACACAACGATTCGGAATTCCATTGGGTTATGGAGGTCCTCACGCTGCTTATTTCGCTACCAAAGACGAGTACAAACGTTCTATGCCGGGAAGAATCATCGGGGTAACGGTTGACACTAATGGAAACCGTGCTTTGCGTATGGCGTTGCAGACTCGTGAGCAACACATAAAACGTGACAAAGCGACTTCAAACATTTGTACCGCTCAGGTTTTGCTTTCAGTTATGGCGGGAATGTATGCCGTATATCACGGACCAAAAGGTTTGCAATACATTGCTGATAAAGTACATGCTTTGGCTGCTACTTTGTCTAACGAATTGGAGAATCTAGGTTTACAGCAAACCAATACCGCTTTCTTCGACACTATCGTTATCAAAGCCGATACGCAAAAAGTGCGTACTATTGCAGAACAAAACGAAATAAACTTCTATTACATCGACGACAATACGGTTTCAATTTCTTTGAACGAAACGACAAGTATTGCCGATATCAATAAAATCGCAGGTATTTTCGCTTCCTCAAATGGTAAGCAGGCAACCACAATCGAGACTTTATCAGAAGCCGTTCATTTCCCTGAAGAATTAAACAGAACATCTGCATTTTTACAGCACGATGTTTTCAACCAATACCACTCGGAATCAGCGATGATGCGTTACATCAAAATGTTGGAGCGTAAAGATTTGTCATTGAACCACTCGATGATTTCTTTGGGTTCTTGCACCATGAAACTGAATGCAGCTGCCGAAATGTTGCCATTAAGCAACGCACTTTGGAACAACATTCACCCTTTTGCACCGCTAGATCAGGCACAAGGATATCAGGAAATGTTGTCTAAACTGGAACAACAATTGAACGTAATTACCGGTTTTGCAGGAACTACTTTGCAGCCTAATTCAGGAGCGCAGGGAGAATATGCAGGATTAATGGTTATTCGTGCCTACCACCAATCGCGTGGCGATCACCACAGAAATGTGGCGCTAATTCCATCATCAGCTCACGGAACCAATCCGGCAACTGCATCGATGGCAGGAATGAAAATCATCGTTACCAAAACATTGGAAAACGGAAATATAGATGTTGAAGATTTACGCGAAAAAGCGATTGAGCACAAAGACGATTTAGCTTGTTTGATGGTGACTTATCCATCGACTCACGGAGTTTTCGAAAGTGCGATTTGCGAAATCACAAGAATCATACACGAAAACGGTGGACAGGTTTATATGGATGGTGCCAATATGAATGCACAAGTTGGTTTAACCAACCCGGCAACTATTGGAGCTGACGTTTGCCACCTGAACCTGCACAAAACATTCGCCATCCCTCACGGTGGTGGTGGACCTGGAGTTGGACCAATTTGCGTAGCGGAACATTTAGTTCCTTTCTTACCATCGAATCCGGTTATCCCAACAGGCGGAAGCAGTGCTATTACAGCCGTTTCGGCAGCACCTTGGGGATCGGCATTGGTATGTTTAATCTCTTACGGTTACATCACGATGTTGGGTGCCGACGGATTGAAAGAAGCTACTGAACACGCTATCCTGAACGCCAATTACATCAAAGAAAAACTAAACGGTCACTACGACACTTTATACTCCGGTGAAATGGGTCGTGCGGCTCACGAAATGATTTTGGAATGCCGTCCTTTCAAACAAAAAGGAATCGAAGTTACCGATATCGCCAAACGTTTGATGGATTATGGTTTCCACGCGCCAACGGTTTCTTTCCCGGTAGCAGGAACCTTGATGATTGAACCAACCGAAAGTGAAAACTTAGAAGAATTAGATCGTTTTTGTGATGCTATGATTGCCATTCGTAAAGAAATTGAAGCAGCAACCATCGAAGACAGTAACAACGTATTGAAGAATTCGCCTCATACTTTAGCGATGCTTACTGCCGATACCTGGGATTTCCCATACAGCAGAGAACAAGCCGCTTTCCCATTGGATTACATAGCCGAAAACAAATTTTGGCCAACGGTTCGCAGAGCCGATGATGCTTTTGGAGACAGAAACTTAGTTTGTAGTTGCGCTCCGATTGAAGCGTATATGGAGAGTTAATAGTATATAAAATTTTATACCAACAAAATGCCCCGATAGTTTTCGGGGCATTTTGGTTTTAATGGATTATCCATAGTCTGATATTTAATGTACAGTTGGGCTATACGATGTGTATAGTTATTCTATACGATGTGTATAGTTATTCTATACGATGTGTATAGTTATTCTATACGATGTGTATAGTTATTCTATACGATGTGTATAGTTATTCTATACGATGTGTATAGTTATTCTATACGATGTGTATAGTTATTCTATACGATGTGTATAGTTATTCTATACGATGTGTATAGTTATTCTATACGATGTGTATAGTTATTCTATACGATGTGTATAGTTATTCTATACGATGTGTATAGTTATTCTATACGATGTGTATAGTTATTCTATACGATGTGTATAGTTATTCTATACGATGTGTATAGTTATTCTATACGATGTGTATAGTTATTCTATACGATGTGTATAGTTATTCTATACGATGTGTATAGTTATTCTATACGATGTGTATAGTTATTCTATACGATGTGTATAGTTATTCTATACGATGT
>JAZKED010000012.1:0-43589 GCA_040387175.1 Bacteroidota bacterium
TCTTGAGGGGGTGGTGCTCGTAAGGGCGTGTGGGTTCAAATCCCACCGTGGTCACGTAAATTGCTTTAAATCCTCTATAAACCCCTTAGAAATAAGGGGTTTTGTTTTTTTACTGAAACTTTGCACGACCTCAATTCCTTAGTATACTATATTTACGCCTCCTGGCACGAGTTATTTTTATCTCATACATTTTATCCTACTAGGGAGTTTTACTTCCTTGAATCCCTATTTATTCCATTTTACAAATAATAAGTATTGTAGGGAGTAGTATGTTTCACTTTGCTCCCTCTTTATACCCTAAATGGGAGGATAATAACCCCTTATAGGGAATATTTTGCTCCCTTGTACATACTATTTATACCCCCAAATGGGATCATAAACACCCCTTGTAGGGAGTATTTTACCCCATTTTACTACTGATTTCACCCATAAAGGGTATGATAATTACACCCTAAAGGGTGTATTTTACACCATAAAGCTACTGATAGTTACCCCTTTTTTATGTTTTTTAAAGAAAAGGAATCAATAATATGAACCATAAAAAAAGCCTTTCAAAATCAATGACTTTGAAAGGCTTTTAAAACCAGAATAAATGGTTAACTATAATTTATTCCTTGATTAGTTTCTCTACTTTGCTACCATTATCAGTAGTGATTCTGATGAAGTAAAGACCGTTTGATTTTCCGGAAATATCAAACTGTGTAGTAGTATTATCTTCTATGGCAGTTTGCAATATTCTTCCCTGTACATCAAATAATTCAATCAGTTTGATAGTATTCTCGCTACTGATAGTCACTTTTCCTTTAGTAGGATTTGGATAAACAAGAACACTTTTATCCAGGTTGAAATCTTCAGTTGCTAATGTTTCGAAAACGGTTTCGGCTTCATTCGTCTCAATTGGAAAATTGTAATCAAAATAGATACCGGCTTCTTTTCCAACTTCATCACCTGTAGTAAGACTTGCTAAAGTTCTAATTTTGAATAAAATATTTCCGCGACCCCCTTTAGGAGTTGTTTTGGATGAAGGTAAAAATATTTTTTTGAATATAAACTCAACAATGTTTCCATCAATAATGGTTAGTGTTGTATGTGATGAGTTTAATAATTGCAAGGAACTGATATCATATTTAGTTATATCCACAGCTATTCTCACCACTATATTTTCAGCATCGGCAGTTCCTGTGTTTTCAAAGTTGACGACGTAATGCAAATAATCACCAATAGTACTTGGGGAAGCACTTCCGCCTTCCAGACAAGTTATGTCATTAGGGTCAAATGAACCTACAACAGTTTGATGGTAGTTAAATGAATTGTCTGCAGGAGACTCATCACCAACAACAGGCGTTATTGCAACAGCAAAGTTTAGTATATCCCCATTATTGACAGCTGGTGTTGCTTGAGGTGTATTTACATTAAAATCAAGTTCAATAACACGGCTTTCAAAAGGTAGCAAACCGCTATAAGCCCACTCTAAATTATTCGTCGTTTCAATATCAGCAGTTGGTGTGGCAACGTTCAAATTCATTCTGGAATCATCATAAGCTAATGTAATATTACCCGAAAGTACCTGATTTCCTTTGTTTTTATAGACAATTTGATATAGCGCATCAAAACCAGGTCTTGCAGGAGTAATTGGAGTGATAACAATTTCTACATCGGGATGAACACCATTGGCAGATAAGCAAAAATATCTATCGCTTATATTGTAGCCATTATCTGCGAAGTCAACTGTAGCAGTTGTAGGTGTAATGTTGAAAGCGGATGCGTTTTCTATGTTTGGAGTTATAGTGAAATTCCCCGCTTGTGTATAGAATGTAGACATACCTAGTAAATTGGTAAAAGCAGAACCAGTAGCGCTTCCATTAGTAATATCAATTCTGATATTTGGGTGCAAAGGATCATTAGGATTACAACCATTATTATTACCATCAAATACGGTATTCCCATTTAGTGTATTGTGTTGTCCGCCTGGAGTAAAACTACAATAGGAGTTAGAAACTGTTGTGGTCATTCCTAAATTATTCAATTGATTTTGTACACTCGCCAGTTGCATATCATCGGCACAAATGTAGGCTAGGTTTGGGTTCCCTGATAATTCTAATTGCGTTTCGTTACTGCCGTTTTTAATCAATAAACTCGTCAGTAGATTATTACTACACCACAAAGTCGTAAGTTTAGTTGATGTACTTACATCCAATGTTGTAATTTGATTATCGCTACAAGCTATTGAACTAAGCAGGGGTGAATTATTTACATTAAGATTTGTAATTTGATTAGATCTACAATCAATAGATTTTAAATTTGGCAACGCACTAATATCGATATTTGTTAACTGATTGTTTCTACATTCTATATTTAAAAGATTTGTCGCAGGACTAAGATCAAGAGTTGTAAGCGGGTTGACACTGCACAATAGATTTCTTAGCGATGTTAAAGTGCTTAGGTCAAGATTAATTAAATCGTTTCCGGCGCAATTTAGGTCTGTTAGTTTTGTAAGACCGTTTAGATTAAGACTGGTAAGATCATTACCAACACATTCTAAATAGTTTAGGTTGATTAAATTATTTACATCTAGATTTGCCAATTTATTGTTACTACAACTTAAGCTGATCAGATTTGTAAAGGTATTTACATCAAGGCTTGTTAGTAAATTATTATTACAATAGAGTTGTGTAAGTTGGTTTAAACCCGTTAGATCTAATGTTGTAAGTTTATTGTCTCTACAATTTAGTCTGGTAAGATTTGGCATCCCCGAAAGGTTTAACGTACTTATAGTATTATATGCACAATCCAATTCTGTAATGTTTATCAATCCCACCATGTTTAGATTAGACAGTTGATTGTGAGCATAATTCAAATTAGTAATGTTTGTCAATCCTATCAAATCCAGACTTGTCAATAGATTATACGAACAATCTAAAGTAATAAGTTTAGTTAATCCATTTACAACCAAACTAGGAAGTCTGTTTTTTGAACATTTCAATTGTTCAAGATCAGTCAGATTATTAACATCCAAAGAGGTAATTACGTTACCTAATGCTCCTAATACGCCATCAAATAAATAGTTAGAGCAATCTAAATATTTAAGTTTTGTCAATCCAGCTATGTCTAAAGAAGTAATTTGATTGCCTATTATTCCCGAGGAAGCATGATTAGAACAATCTAAATGTTCAAGATTTGATAGTCCGCTTAGGTTTAAACTTGCAAGTAAGCTATTGCTACAATCCAAATATTTTAAATTGGGAACATTGCTTAAATCGATATTGGTAATTTTATTTCGGCTAAAATCCAAGGATGTTAGATGTGGTAATCCACTCAAATTTAAACTGGTAAGTTGACTATTACTGCAATTTAATGAGGCAAGATCATTTAGACCATTCAGGTTTAAACTAGTCAGCTGGGTATTAGAGCAATTTATAGATTTAAGACTGGTTGTTCCTGAACCATTCACCGTAAAACTAGTTGTAGGACCACCAGCCAAATAAATATTGGCAAGAGCACTAAAGCCTGTTGTGTTTAATGTTACACCAGGTTGTGTGAAATTCAAATTTAAGTTTTCAAGAACAGGAAATCCATTTAGGGTTAAAGTAGCATTTGAACCTGTATATTGAAGGCTTTTCAGTGCATTTAAGTTCGTGCCATTGATAATTAAATTATTAGGCAAATAAGAACATTCTAAACTATTCAATTTAGTTAAACCATTCAAATTTAAAGTAGTAATGTGATTTTCTCCACAACTTAAATTGGTCAGATTAGTAACATTACTTAAATCTAAAGTAGTAATTTGATTGTAAAAACAAGAGAATTGAGTAAGGCTAGATAAACTGCTAACATTAATGCTGGTAAGTAGATTGTGAGTACAAAATAAAGCCTTAAGATTTGGTAATCCACTCAAATTAAGACTTGACAGATTATTCGAATTACAAATTACTGTATCAAGTTTACTTAATCCATTTATAGCAAGGTTGCCAAGTTTATTATTATCACAAATTAGCAATTCGAGATTGGTTAAACTCGTTAAATCAAGGTTGGTTAATTTATTATTACTACACTGTAGGATGGTAAGATTGTTCAAACCATTTACATTAAGGTTTGTTAGTCGATTTCCATCACAAAATAATTGGCTAAGATTAGGGGGTGCACTAACATCCAATGTTGTAATTAAATTTCCTGAACAATTTAATGTGACAAGATTGATTAGAGCACTAACATCAAGGTTTAAAAGCACATTATTACTACAATCTAAATTTTTAAGATTAGTAAAACTCGAAATTCCTGTTAAATCAAGAATTGGTGCATTCCAAACTTTTAGTCTGTATACAGTTAAAGCTTCGGTCGTTTGAATTTCACCATCATTATTGGTGTCAATTTTAATAGGATCTCCATTGCTATCAAATGCTGTATTTGTTGTAACATCAGCTTCAAGTAGTTTTCCTTTGAAATAAGTATCAGGAATAGAGACATTTTGTGCATTTACCATTCCGGCAAATAGTAACACAAACAAGAGTATTTTTTTTCGCATGATTTAAGATGTGTTGGGTGGTTGGTTGTTTTTTATATTGGGGTTAAAGCGCTTTAATAAGTTCCTGCAATTTTTCTCTTTTGCTTTGGGCAATTGGAATATTACTGTTATCTGCCATAATTACATAACCTCCATCTGATTTGATATAGGATTTCAGATAAGAAAGGTTAATTAAATGGGATTGATGGATTCGTTCAAAGCCATGTTCCGTGAGCATTTCTTCATATTCTTTCAATGTTTTAGAAATTAGAACTGGTTTGTGGTTTTTTATAAAAAATTCGGTGTAATTGGCCTTGGCTTCACAGCGAATGATATCGGCTACTTCAAACAAATGAATTCCGTCGCTTGTAGAAAGTGCAATTCGTTTGAAATTATCTACTTTTTTTCGAATGTTTTCGAGTAGTAAATCAATGTTTTCAAAGGAGTTGTTTTTGCCAACAGCTTCTTTTATTTTAATCATTGTGTGCTGTAATTCTTCTGGATCAACAGGTTTCAGGATAAAATCCAAGGCACTAAATTTGAATGCTTTTACAGCATATTGTTCATGCGCCGTAATAAAAACAACATGTGCTTTTAATTTGCCATTTGCTTTTGTTAATTGTTCTAGTATGTCAAATCCGGTTCCGTCAGTAAGATGAATATCTAAGAAAATAACCTGCGGACGCAATTTTTCAATAGCGGCAATTCCTGTTTTTACGCTTTCGGCTTCGCCAATAATATGAATATCATTGGTATAACGTTCTAAAAGTGCTTTCAGACCAGTTCGCAGATGTTTGTCATCTTCTATTAGTAATGCTGTTATCATTGGTTTTGTATTATGAGATGTATTGAATAGGTAAAAACAAAGTGACTTTAGTACCTGTTTTTTGATGATCAGAATTTAATTCCAGTATTTCAATTTTTGCCGATTTGGAAGTGATGGATTCCATAATCTTCAATCGTTTCTTGGTGATTTCCAAAGCCATGGATTGATGTGCCGTAACCGAATTTTCTTTTAAGATTTTCGATTCTGATAAACCAATTCCATCATCGGTAATGGTGCAAATCAGTTGATCGTTTTTGACATCAAAATCAACGTTTATTTTTCCATTTCCTTCTTTGGGAACCATTCCGTGAAGGATGGCGTTTTCTACAAAAGGCTGAATAAGAAGGGGAGGTAATCCCATATTAAATTCTACATTTTCGGTAGAATGGATTTCAAATTCAAACTTATTGTCAAATCGAAGCTGCTCCAGTTCCAGATAATTTTGCAGACTTTCAATTTCTTTATCAATCGGAATGAGTGAACCTTTAGAATATTCCAGCGTGAGTCGCATTAATTTTGAAAATTTCGATAAATATTTCAGGGCAGAATCGGTTCCGTTTTGTACAATAAAACTCGATATCGAACTCAGGCAGTTGAATACAAAATGTGGATTCATTTGCAAATGCAGGGCTTTCTGTTCGTACTCGGCAACTTCTTTTTTTAGTGTAAGCTGACGTTTTACCTGCATTCGGTTATAAATTACAAGCCCTAAAGCGATCAGTAATAATCCTCCTAAAATAGAGAAGACAACAAGCTGAATTTCCCTTTTGTGTTCTTCAGAAAGTAAGGCTTCTTTTTTCGTGTACTCATAATTCATTTCAGCTACTGCAAACTTTTTGGAAGTTTCCTGATTGTTAATGCTGTCACGGGCTGCAATATAATTTTTGTAATGAGCTAAGGCGGCTTTCGGATTGTTTAAAGATTCGTGTAATTCACTTAGTAATTTTTCGCTGTGAAAAGTTTGATCCAAAACTCCAATTTCCTGGGCATATTCTAGTGATTTAGTAGCAAAAGGCATGGCTTCACTGTATTTTTTTTGCTCCTGTAATAATGCTCCAATATTATACAAAGCCAGAGACGCTCCAAATTTATTCTGAATTTCTTCACATAAAGCCAATGATTTTTGATAGTACTCATAAGCAAGCGAAATGTTTTTCTGCTCTTTATAATAATCCCCCAAATAGTTGTTTAGTAAGGCAGAACCACGTTTGTTATTGTTTTTTTCAAAACCTTTTTTTGCCTTTTCATAATATTGAATGGCATTTTTATACTCTCCTAATCCAAAATGAATATACCCAATATTAGTAAGCGTAATTGGTGCATTTTGTTCTCCGAGGGCTAATTGTAATTTGTAGGCTTCCTTGAGATATTGCAATGCTTTAGTATAGTTTTGTTGGGATTGATATAAAACTCCAATATTGTTTAGTGCTTTGGAAATACTGGTTTGTTCCTTGATTTCCTGATACAATTGTAATGCCTGTTCATAATTTTTTAAAGACAAAGCATAATTGTTTTGTTCTGAATGTACGACTCCTGAACTTGCATAGGCACGGGCCAAACCACTTTTTATTTGCTTTTTATTTGGGTTTTGCTGCAGTATGATTTCAAATTCAGATTGGGCATTTTTAAAATATTTCAAAGCATTCGGGTAATTTCCTAAAACAATAGCAGCATTTCCTTTGTTCATATAAGCAGTCGCCAATCCAAATGAAAAATTCGTTTTTGAACTAAGGGCAAATGCTTTTTGAGCAAAAAATAATGTCGAGTCAGGATTGATTTCTTTGTATAAATTCGCTATTGTATTGTATTGATTGATTCTGGTAGTGTCAATTTTTGTGTGACGCATAATTCTTTTCAAACTATCTATCTGAACATTTTGCGCATTTGATATTCCGCAAATGAGGGTTAAGATTAAGAAAGTTATTATATGGAATTTTGAGTTCACTTTTTTTATTTTCGTTGTTGTCTGACAAATGTATGATATGTTTTTTAGTATCATATTACCAATGATTATTTATGCCGTTTTGATTATTATTTATGCCTTTTGACTTATTCTAATTTGAAACAGGTCAAAAAAAAACGTCTCGTTCAAAAGAACAGGACGTTTTTAGTATCTAAAAATAAGTGAGACTTATTGATTAGTTTTCTTTATTTCAGCTACATATTTCGTTAGCTTTTTTCCATAAAGTGATTGTGCTACTTTGGGAGACATCGATTTTTGTATGGTATCCAAATATTTGATGTTGATATCGTAAATTTCAGATAATGCAATGTATGGAGCAACCTCATAATCTTTATTGTTAAGAGCAAAATTAGCGGTAAATAAATATTTGCGTTTGGTATTGTTTTCCTGCTTTGTATTTAAACTGTCGACAAGCTTTTGATTTTTACTTTTTTGAGCATCAAATTTAGATTTAATTAAATCAAGATTTGCATCTCTAAAACGAATACTCATTTTTTTATATTCCTCATATTTATCCTGATTTTTAGAACCTGTTATTTTAGTGCTGAAGATATAGGAATCTAAATTGGTATCAATGTTAATGTTTCCAGGCTCGGCAAAAAAAGAGATGTTATTGTCCAACGAATTCGTTACACCTCTGTCCAAAAATAAATAAAGCATTTCAGGAGATTCTATGTTCAGATCACTTTCAAATTTTGAATCACCATCTATTATTATAGTATCTATAGCAACAAGGCTGGTGTCTTTGATTCTTTGAATATATAAAGTTCCTTTTTTTAATCCTTTTACAGATCCTGTAAGATGTAAATTGGTATTTGATTCTTTTTTGCTACAAGAAGCCAGAATTGACAGAGTAACGAATGCCAGAATTATTTTTTTCATTGGTGTATGTATTTTTTGCAAAATAAAGAAAATTGTTTGGAAAGATGAATGATTCATGAAACGATTTCAAAAAAAAATCCAATCTATTGCTAAATTGGATTTGGTTGATTTTTGTTTTGTACTAGCCTTTTAACCAGGCTTCCTTCAGAGTCAATTTTGAAGGGTCAGAAGCTTTAAAACTTTCTTTTTCTTCATAAGGCAATTTAACTGTTCCTTTGATGACTTGCTCAACACCACCACGTCTTATTTTTATGCTTATAGGATCGTTTTCTTTCCAGTTTTCACAATCAAAAAGAATTTCATTGACATTCTCCTTGGTGTAATTTTTATCATTCACAGCAATAATAATATCTCCAACTGTTAGTCCTAAATTAGTAAAGAAAACATTTAATTCCATATCCGGATTGACTATGATTTCATTGTTTTCTGTCATTGAAATGTATAGTTTATTGTCTTTTTCAAATACATTTCCAGCCGCTTTTAGGGAAATTTTGGTAACTCCAACTTTTGCCAAATAAGTGTCATATGGAATAGGTGTTGGTCCGGCAACATATGTTTTCAAAAAGTCACCTACTTCCGGATAAGTTAATTTGATGATTTCTGCAAAAAGGTCGTTATCATTAAATGCTTTGGAAACTCCGTATTCTTTGGATAGTTTTTGCATTAAATCAAGAATTCCTCTTTCACCATTGCTTTTTTCTCTGATAATAATATCAATACACATCCCTATAAGTGCTCCTTTTTCATATACGTTTAAGTATTGGTCTTTGTAAGGTTGTGTCAGTACGTTAGCGCTCATTTTTGTAAAAGGCATCGTGTCGTCTAAAGTTTTGGCATGTTCTATTTTTTCTGCTATACGACTGTAAAATTCTGCTTCGTCAATTAAGCCCTGATTGATTTGGAATAAATTGGCGAAATATTCAGTAACTCCCTCATACATCCATAAATGCTCGGACATTTTTGGGGCATTGTAATCAAAATTTTGGATTTCCTGGGAATGAATAGTTAATGGTGTTAAAATATGAAAAAACTCATGGGAGACAACATCTTTCAGATGCTTAACAAGCTGATCGTTTGGAAGCATTTCCGGAAATACAACAGTTGTTGCTGTTGGATGTTCTAAAGCTCCGAAGCCCATAGCATCATTTTTTATAGCGGAAAGATATAATAAGACTGTATATTTTTTAGTGGTATTGATGTTGCCTAAAAAATGTTTTTGGGCAGTCATCATCGTTTTCATAGACGGAGTAATGCTTTCTGCAGTAACTTTTCCGGTAGGAGAATATACGGCAATTTGAATTTCCATACCATCAACCATAAAAGAAGTATGATTTGGTTTTGCATACATAATTGGATTTTCAACTAATTCAGCATAACGTGAAGTAATAAATAAATCAGTTGTTTTGGTTGAATCCTGATCTGTCATTGAAGTAGCTCCCCAAAGTTCTGTTGGATGTGTAACAGTTAATTGATAAGGAATAGACAAGTATTTTGTAAAATAGCCCACAAAACAATGCGTGTTGAGCATTATGTTTTTGCCTGCATCAATGTTTGAACCACTTGGTGAGAAAATTTCATCGCTGCCAAAACCTTTTCCGGTTTCGGTATCATAGGTATCATTTACCAAATAGGTAAGTTTTTCCAATTTTTTCGCATTGGAAATAGACCACGAATTCTCGTCTAATTTTTTTACAACTAATAAACTTCCTTTGCTATCATATGCTTTTAAGTCTTCAATATATCGACCGTAATTGTCGTTTGAATACGTTCCAGGAACCATTTTAGGTAAATGAAAAGTAATTTCATCAGTATTAATTTTTGGAGGGTCGACAGTAACAAAGACTTTATCATCTTTTATATCTATTAGATTGATATTAACCTGAATCTGTTCTTTTAAGTTTGGAGTAGTTGTAGTATTGGCTGTTTTACAACCCAAAAGTACTGTTGCTAATGTAAAGGTTATTAATAGTTTTTTCATGTAAATGATTTACTTAAGGTTATTATGCTTTCAAAATATAAAGTTATAACTGCCCAAATGATTATTAAGTATAAAATAAGGATAAAAAAAACTCCTGTGTAGGAGTTCAAATATTAATCGAGTTTGTTCTTTATGTAATACTTACCGTCTAAATCTTCGTCAAAATCATCTATTTTAAGAGGTTTTGGTTTTGGTTTGTTGGCAGCAGCTTTCTTTTTCCACATTTCAAATTTCTCTGTGGGCATCTTCTTTTTCATAATTTCAAGAACCTCTTTTTCAGCTAAACCAAATTCTTTCTTTATGATTTCAAATGGATTTCTTTCCTCCAAGGCAAACGTAACTAATTTTTCTGTTTGCTCCCATGTTAATTCTTTGTGACTACTCTTTTTCATTATGCGAAAATTAATTCAGATGTATGCGTTGATGATTAATAGATTATTGTTTCAAATATATTACCAATATTAATAAAAAATACAATTACTTTTTTATTCAAAGTGATTTTTTTTACTGTTTTTTGGAGAACGTTATTTTTAAAATATTATTTTAATGAATTATTAAATTTTATAAGCGATTTTTTCTATAGTTGAGGGTTGTATTTACTTGGAAATAAATAAAAATTTATCATTGTAAAAAAAAAGAGAAAACAGAATATCTTATGTTCAGTTTTCTCTTGAAAAGATATTTATATATTACTAATCCTCTGAAGGATCTTGTAATAAAGCCTTATATATCAAACCTCCAGTTATTGCGCCTAATATTGGTGCCAGCCAAAACAACCAAACTTGTGACAGAGGTTCACCACCTACAAATATAGCTTGGGACAATGATCGGGCCGGATTCACAGAAGTATTTGTAATAGGAATGCTGATTAAGTGAATTAAGGTTAAAGCCAATCCAATAGCAATTCCGGCAAATTTTCCATTAGCAAATTTGTCTGTTGCTCCAAGGATTACTAACAAGAAAAATAAGGTCAAAATAAACTCGGCAATAAAGGCTGAGCACATAGAATATCCATCAGGAGAAAAAGCATCAAAACCATTGGAAGCAAAAGCACCAGCTTTAGTAACATCAATAGCAAATCCTGCTTTTCCGGAAGCAATGCTAAACAAAGTTCCGGCTGCAGCAATAGCTCCAACACATTGAGCAATAATATAGGGAATTAAATCTTTGAGAGAAAAACGACCTCCTGCCCATAATCCAAAAGAAACTGCCGGATTAAAATGACCACCCGAAATATGACCTACAGCATAAGCCATCGTCAAAACTGTTAGACCAAAAGCAAGGGAAACACCTATAAATCCAATTCCTGAATCAGGAATTCCAGCAGCAAAAATAGCGCTGCCACAACCGCCAAATACTAACCAATAGGTGCCAAAAAATTCAGCCAATAATTTCCTCATAATGTAAAATTTAGATTATTAATACATACGAAGTTAGGTTAAATGAATAGTATTATCAAAATATTTTGTTAAAATATTTAGTAAATTATCAAATTATTGCTTAAAAAATTGTCTATAATCAATATTCATTATGACTATGGCAAGAACGATGAGTGTAATTCCAAACCATTGAATTCCATTTACGTCTTCATCCAAAATAAAATAAGCCATCATTACAGAAACTGGAAGTTCCAATGCTGAAACAATACTTCCTAATCCAATTCCTGTAAGAGGAAAACCAATGTTAAACAACAGGGGAGGAATAATAGTGCCAAAAAATGCGAGAACAATTCCCCATTTTAGAAAAACATCAAAATTGAAAGGAGTTGTTTGAGAAAAAAAAGCAAACGTTAAAACTACAATGGCACCGCCAATAAGCATAAGTAAACTACGTTGACTGGAAGAAATTTCTAAAGCAATTCGATTTGCTGAAATCATAGTCATTGTAAAAGATACCGCTGATAATAATCCGAAAAATATACCCATCCATGGTATTTGAATAGCGTTTTCGATAAGGTTTGTTGCCAGAACTGTTCCGATTAGCACAATTATTACGGCTATTATTTTTGAAATGGATGGTGTTTTTTTATCCAAAAACATTTCAAAAAGAACGCCAATCCAAACGGTTTGCATCAGCAAAACAATAGCTATAGAAACAGGAATATAGTTGAGGCTTAAATAATAAAAAACACTCGTAAAACCAATTGAAGTTCCTGCAAGTATTAAATGGAGAATGTTTTTTGCTGAAGGTTTAATAATCTCTTTTTTGGTTGTTGCTTTTTGAAAAACACTAATAACCAGCATTGCTATTACTCCGTTAATAATTTGAGATACTGTAACTTCTGGAGTTGTAAATCCTTCGCTATAAGCGATTTTGACAAAAGTAGCCAGCATTCCATAACTTGTTGCACCAATTGCAACCAGAAAAACTCCTTTTAATATCCTGTTTTTTGTCATTTTTTTAATTTTAAAAAGCAAACAAAGATAACCCTTATTCAGTTTTTAAAATAACCCTTCTAATGCTTTGTTTTGTATTCCGATGGTAGCCGAATCAAAATCCAATTTGTTTTTCAAAATGGAAGCATAGACACTTCTAAAATCAATTTCGTGTTTCAGATCACCGTTGTCTAAATCTGCAAGATTGGGGTTTTGTCCAATAATTTTTCCGCGATTATTTCCTCCAATAACAAACATTGGTGCAGCTGTTCCATGATCTGTTCCTCTTCCGTTGTCTTTTACGCGACGGCCAAATTCTGAGAAAACGACTATCGTTACATTTTGTAATTGCTGAGATTTTTTTAAATCCTGATAAAAACTATAAACAGCATCATTGAGTTCTGTCAATTTATTTTTATGAATAGACAGTTGATTATCATGAGTATCAAAACCGCCAAGTGAGGTGTAATAAACCTTGGAATTCAGGTTTCCCTTTATTAATTTCGAAATCCATTCCAGATTTTTAGCCAATCCGGTTTTAGGATAAACCACATCTGAAGCGGCTGATTTTGCTAATGCTTTTTGAATATCATCAGAACCTTCAACAACAGAATTGGCTACTTTTCGAACAAAATCCAATTGCGGATTATCAGATAATTGACCATCGTTTTCTGATTTACTTTTGGTTTTGAATCGATTTGGATCTTTTACGGTAATAGAGTTAGGTTCTTCTCCTTTTAAAGCTAAATTATCAATACTGTCGATGTTTATACCAGCTGTAGGCTGATGTTCCTTACATTGCAAGTCAAGATAACGACCAAGCCAGCCTTCATTGAGATATTCCTGATGGGTTGGAGCAGTTTGCCATATCTCCTGACTTCGAAAATGTGAACGAACGGGGTTTGGATAACCAACATTTTGGATAACTGACAAATCACCGCTTTGTTGCATACTGGCAAATCCTTGCAGAGCAGGATGAAACGCCATTCCTTTGGATGAATTCAAAACTTCGTCTTTTGAAATAGCAATTTTTGGACGGGAATAATAATATAAAGCGTCTTCAAATGGAATAAAAGTGTTTAATCCATCATTTCCTCCGTTTAACTGTACAAAAACTACGCATTGTTCCCCAACAATCAAATTAGTTTGCGAACCGAAAGAGTATAAAAAATCAGGCAATAGGAGTGAACCTCCTGTGAATGTTCCTGTAAGCGTTAAAAATTTTCTTCTGTCCATAATGATAAGTCTTAATGCCTAAAGTCCAAAGTCTAAAGTTTCGATTTTCATTCAACTTTACGGCTTTTAACTTTAGACTTAGTTATATTAATTGAAATTCCGGTGTTTTAACCATGAAATTAAATAATCGCATCACGGCATTGTCTGATCCTTCAGTTTTGGCATCGAAATCATATTTTAATAATTTTTCAAAATCCTGTTGGTCGCTTTCGTCAGTATGAAATAGTAAACGGTCTTTAAGTTCAGAAATAATTTCCTTGTTGTTTCCCTCTTTATTCCAATTCAATTTTACTTTTAACTGACGGTTTGGATTTTGTGTCATCATCGAATTTTCATCGGCTTCTTTTTTTCCACCACTTAGATTTTTTCCATTGCAAAGTAAATCTGCTGCATTGTTTCGTTGTAGAAAAACCTGTGAAGTGAGCCAGGAATTTCCGCCATCCCATCCTTTTACATTGGGTTGTCCAAATAAATCCATTCCTTGATCTTTGATAAATTTGGCAATTATTTTTTCATTAGGATTTTGAACATTCAGTTCATTCATCATCTGTAAAACATATTCCAATGGATTTTTAATTTTTGAACCCGCATTGTTTTTGGTAAACTCTTCGGTGAAAATTTTGGTCAGTAATGGTTTGATTTCAAAATCCACCTTCTTGAAATAATCACCATAGTAACGTACTAATTCCTCTTTTGGATTATCATATATGAACCATTTTAATATTTTCTGCGTAAGGAAATAAGGAATATTAGGCTGTTCAAAGATGATATCAATCATTTCGTCAATTTTAAAATTTCCTTTTTTTTCTAAATAAATAAAGCTTTCATTGTCTTCATATTTAGGTTTGTAAATAGCATTTTCTTCTCCAATACTAAGTCCTGCCAGCCCTTTGGCTCCATTTTTTATATCCTCTTCTGTGTAATTTCCAATGCCAAGGGTGAAAAGTTCAAGCAATTCCCGGCTTAAATTTTCGTTGAGCTTGTCTTTTCGATTATCTGTATTATCGAGATAACGAACCATCGCATTTGTTTTGACGATTTTTTTGGTCAGTGTTTTGAAATTACCAAAAGCATTTTCTCTCAAGATTTGATTGTGTTGAAAAATCCAATAATTTATTTTCACTTTTGAGAATGTGGAAACATAATGGTTGTGCCAGAAGCAGGTCATTTTTTCGTGAAGCGGGAATTCTGAAGTAGCCATTTTATCAATCCACCAGGCTTTCATGTTCTCTAAAACCTGTCGGTCTTTTTTTCGACTTTCTTTTTTTTGTTCCTCAGGAGCATTCTTATACACTTCACGATGTTGCTGTAATTCTAATTTCGTTTTTGGGCTATCTTCAAGGAATGGAGGTATAGTGGAATCAAAAGGGATCAAAAATGAATTTTCGATAAAAGTGGATAATCCTTTTTGAGCAATTTTTGAAGCTTCTTTATTAGAAAAACCCAAACGAAGTGACCAAAGTGTATTTTGATTCATGGTAAAAGTATTTAAATAATTTGGAGTCGTTTTTGTTAGATATTCTTTGATTAAAAAGGTTTAATTGCAATCAAAAAAAAATCCTCATTATCAAGGATAACAAGGATTTTTTTGAATTTATTAAAAAATAAATTTATGATTTAATACATTTTTAATTCGTAAACTACTCCGTCCTGATGAGTATAAGTATAATCATTGTCACAAGCATCAGCATCGGTTCCGTAATTGATAACGCCATTTAATATACCGCCTACGATTTGTAGTTTTCCTTTTGAAATAAAGTCACAAGAATATTTTTTTACTAAAGTTTCAATGACTGTCAGAGTTAAAGTGCTTCCAGCTTCGTTAGTAACAACATGTTCTCCTGCTGTCATTTCGTAAACATTATCAGATAGAAGGAATGGTGTACTAACTCCTCCACTTTGTTCTATAGTACAAGAACCAGAGTTAGTGAAAACTTTTCCATTGGTATTGGTGAATTTTCCATCAGTAACAGTTCTGGTCCATTTAGGTACTGTAGGGTCTGTGGTACTGTTTTCATAGTCAATTTCCCCTTCTAATTTCATTCCATTAATTGAATAATTTATTCTTTTAATAGTCATTATACTACCTGTTTCGGTAATAGGAGCTGAAAAAGTAATTTTCAATTTCCCTTTTCGGGTGATAAGACCAATTTTACAACCAGATCCATAATCAACGGTAACTACTTTAGGGTAGCTATTTGAATTAAAAACACTAATAACGGCACATGTTGTAGGTGCATCGGCTCTTTTTTGAGAAGAGGTGTTTTCTGTACTATTAATTTGAATACCTGTCTGGAGATCAAATGCATTAGCAGCATCAATAGTTATAGAAGCTGCTACCGGATCTGTAGTTTTTTCGGCAATTTCCTCAGGAGTGCAGGAAAATAGAATTGTAGATGTAGTAACTACTAAAAATAAGAGTTTACTAATTTTTTTCATTTTGTATTAGGTTTAGGTTAGTTTGTGGAATATTAGTTTTCCAAATGTAATTAAATATTTGAAACAAAAAAATCCTGTAAGCAGTGGCTTACAGGATTATACAAACGTTTTTTTTAAGTAAATCTTATTTAATCAAATCAAAACTTCTTTTAACAAAAGCAGTAAGTTCTTCTCCTTTTAATAGATTTTGAGATAATTTGGCTAAGTCCAAAGCTTGTTTTACCAAACTTTCCTGAGTCGATTTGTCTTCAGTATTCAAAATATTGGAAGCTAAATCGGAATTAGTATTTACAACCAGATTATACATTTCCGGCATATTTCCCATTCCGAACATTCCGCCACCACCAGACTGACTCATTTCTTTCATTCTACGCATAAATTCTGGCTGAGTAATAATAAACGGAGCTGCCTGGCTGTCCATTGCTTCTAATTGTACAGAATACGCTTTTGGAATATAAGCTTCTAATGAAGTTTTTAAACTTTCTTTTTCCGTATCCGATAATTTAGAAATGGTAGTTTCTTCTTTCTTGATTAAATTATCAATATGATCGGAATCTACTCGAACGAAAGTCAGACCGCTGTTATCACCTTCTATTTTTTGAATTAAATGGGAGATAATCGGTGAATCTAAAAGCAGTACTTCATATCCTTTTTCTTTAGCAATTTCGATATAAGAGTGTTGAGCCTCTTTATTTCCTGCGTAAAGAACAACTAGTTTTCCGTCTTTGTCTGTCTGTTTTTCTTTTAGGTTTTCCTTTAATTCTTCTAATGTGAAGTATTTATCATCAACAGTTGGGTACAAAACAAAAGTACCGGCTTTTTCGTAGAATTTATCTTCTGAAAGCATTCCGTATTCTAAAACAACTTTAATGTCATTCCATTTGGCTTCAAAATCTTCACGATTTTCGGTAAATAAAGATTTTAATTTATCCGCAACTTTACGTGTAATGTAGTTTGAAATTTTCTTCACAGCGCCATCCGCTTGTAATCCAGAGCGGGAAACATTCAATGGAATGTCCGGAGAATCCACAACACCACGAAGCATCATCAAAAATTCAGGTACAATTCCTTCTACGTTGTCGGTTACGTAAACCTGATTTTGAAACAATTGGATTTTATCTTTTTGGATTTGCATATCCGAACCTAATTTGGGGAAATATAAAATTCCAGTCAAATTAAACGGATAATCTACATTTAAGTGAATGTTGAATAAAGGCTCTTCGAATTGCATTGGATACAATTCTCTGTAGAAATTTTTATAATCTTCATCCGATAATTCTGTCGGTTGTTTTGTCCATGCCGGATTAGGATTATTGATGATATTGTCAATTTCAACTGTTTCGTTTACATAATCCTCCGGAGCATCTTCAGGTTTTGGAAGCGTTTCAGTTTTGGTTCCAAATTTAATTGGAATAGGCATAAACTTATTATACTTATTCAATAAACCACTGATTTTAGAATTCTCTAAAAACTCTAGAGAATCTTCAGCAATATGTAAGATGATTTCAGTTCCACGAGTGGTTTTATCTGCCGGTTCTAAAGTAAATTCCGGACTTCCGTCACAGGTCCAATGTGCCGCTGGTTCGTCTTTGTATGATTTGGTGATGATTTCCACTTTTTCAGCAACCATAAAAGCGGAGTAGAAACCTAAACCAAAATGACCAATAATACCTGAATCTTTAGCTGAATCTTTGTATTTTTCTAAGAATTCTTCTGCTCCGGAAAAGGCAACCTGATTGATGTATTTTTCTACTTCATCAGCAGTCATTCCCAAACCTTGATCGATAATATGAATTTTTTTTCCTTCTTTATCGATTTTTACCTCGATAATTGGGTTGCCATATTCTACTTTGGCTTCACCAATACTGGTTAGGTGTTTTAATTTTAGGGTAGCATCTGTACCATTCGAAATCAATTCACGTAAAAATATTTCGTGATCGCTGTACAAGAATTTCTTGATTAAGGGAAAGATGTTTTCTACCGAAACGTTAATTTTTCCTGTTGTCATATTTTTAAGATTTAAGTTTTTAATTTCGATTTTTTTTATGTCAAATAAGATACCAATTACACTGCAAGTGACAAAATGTCGGAAAGGTTAATTTTGATATAAAATATTTTTATTTTGAAACAATTTTTAACAGTTGGATTGTATCTTTGTATCAAGTTTAATCTTAAAAAGACTATAAAATGAAAAAAACAATTACATTGATGCTAATGGCTATTTTGCTATTTGCGTGTAAATCCACATCGGTAACAAATACTAAATTGGATAAAGGTTCTCAGGTTGGTATTAAAGGTAATTGGGTTATTACCAATGTTTCTTATCCTGGGTCAGATTATATTGTTGTGAACTCTTTTCAAATTGCCGATTCCAAATGTTTTGTTGGAAGTACATGGAATTTTATTTCTAATAACAATAAAGGAAGTATGGCTTTGACAAAATCGGATTGTCCGACTTTTAGTTCACCAATTGTTTGGAGTGTTAATAAAGACGGTCAGTTCGTTTTAAAAGTATTATCCGCTGGAGAGAAAGCAAAAAAAGTGAGAGATGGATATGTATTACGTGTAGCCAATCAAACAGAAACTTCATTCCAACTAATAGACAATATTAATGTTGGGGGTCAAAATAAAGAGGTAATTTATCAATTTCAAAAAAACTAATTAATTAAAATTAAACAGATATGAAAAAAATAACAATTTTAGGAGTAAGCAGTTTGTTTCTTCTGGCAACTCTTTTTACAAGTTGTGATTCAGTTAAAAATGCTAATAACACTCAAAAAGGAGCAGGAATTGGAGCTGTTGCGGGAGGGTTAATTGGAGCAATTATAGGTAATAATACTGGTATTGGTACAGCAGGTGGAGCTATTATTGGAGCTGCAGTTGGTGGAGGAACCGGAGCTTTGATTGGAAATAAAATGGACAAACAAGCCCGTGAAATTGATCAGGCATTACCAGGTGCTGATGTTGAACGTGTAGGTGAAGGAATTCGTTTGGTTTTAAATGAAAATGCCGTTCGTTTTGATACCAATAAATCTACATTGACTGCAACTGCAAAAGCAAATTTAGATAAATTGGTTCCGGTGTTTAATGAATATAAAGATACAGATATTGAAATTTTTGGATACACCGATAATACAGGTAAGCCAGAATATAACTTAACACTTTCAGGTCAAAGAGCTGCTTCTGTAAAAAGTTATTTAGTTTCTAAAGGTTTAGCTAATTCTCGTTTCAAAACTACAGGAGTAGGAATTGATAATCCAATTGCAACAAATGATACCCCAGATGGCAGAAGTAAAAACCGTCGTGTGGAATTTGCAATTTTAGCAAATGACAAAATGATACAGGATGCTAAAAAAGAAGCAGGACAATAAATTTCTGTAGATTTTATAATTACAAGAAAAGCTGTTTCAGATTTGAAACAGCTTTTTTGTTTTAATATCAAAAAAGGAAATTATTGGGAGATTGTATTTTTCATTTATATTTGCTCTTATGCAATTATCCGTTATCATTCTTAATTACAATGTACGCTACTTCTTAGAACTGTGTGTTTTAAGTGTTCAAAATGCTATTCAAAACATTGATGCTGAAATCATTGTAATCGACAATAATTCTCAGGATGATAGTTGCGAGATGATAAAGCAGCGTTTCCCGAAGGCCAAACTTATTCAAAACAAGGAAAATTCAGGTTTCCCAAAAGGAAATAATATTGGAGTAAGTGAAGCACAAGGTGAATATCTTTGCATTCTAAATCCCGATACCGTTGTTTCCGAAGATACTTTTACAAAAGTATTGGCTTTTGCTAAAGAACAAAAAGATTTAGGAATTGTAGGTGTGAAACTCATAGATGGAACTGGAAATTTTCTCCCGGAAAGCAAACGAGGAACTCCAACTCCATTTGTGGCATTTACCAAAATTACAGGCTTATATAAATTTTTCCCAAAAACATTCGGAAAATATTATGCCCAACATGTAGAAGAAAACGAAACTGGAAAAGTAGATATTCTTGTTGGTGCTTTTATGGTAATGAAACGGGAATTGTATAATGAAATTGGAGGTTTTGACGAGAACTGCTTTATGTATTCAGACGATATTGATTTGTCGTACATGGCGTTGGAAAGAGGAAAATCAAATTACTATTTCCACGAAACTTCGGTTGTTCATTACAAAGGAGAAAGTACAATCAAAGATGATACATATATGAAACGGTTCCGTGAAGCGATGAATTTCTTTTATAAAAAACATTTCAGCGTGTCCTTTTTATTTTCTGTTTTTATGGAAATGGGAATTGTGTTTTTTTCTTTCGTAAAAATGTTTCAGGGAAAACCAAAACCAAAATTATCTCCGCAAAATTATATTTTAGTTTCTGATGATGAAATGCTTAGAGAAAAATTACAAAAGCAATTGAATCAAAAGGTAGAACTTCAAAAAACTTCCAATTTGTTTTCAAAAAATACGAGAACAGAAATTATTTTCGATCAAAATTATCTCAATTTTAAATCAATAATTCAAACTTTCGAAACTAATAAAAATGCTGATTTTACTTTTAAGATCCTTCCTGAATCGACTGATTTTATTATAGGAAGTAATAGTAGTTTTGATAGAGGAGAAATCATAACGATTTTAGATTTATGAGTTTATATAAATTTGTGTTTAAAACTAAAATTAATCACTAATTTTGTGCTCAAAAAATTACAATTACCATTTCAGGAAACACTATGGCAAGATTTGAATTAAAGCTTCCAAAAATGGGAGAAAGCGTTGCAGAAGCAACCATTACAAATTGGTTGAAACAAGTTGGCGACAAAATTGAAGCTGATGAAGTTGTGCTTGAAATCGCTACCGATAAAGTAGATAGTGAAGTGCCAAGCGATGTTTCTGGTGTTTTGGTAGAACAATTATTTGGAAAAGACGATGTAATTCAGGTAGGACAAACCATTGCTATTATCGAAACTGAGAGTGGTGATTCAAATTCTATAGCTGAAAAACAAGAAATTGTTGTTCCCGCCGAAGTAGCTGCTATTGAAAAAAGCATTGAAACTGCTAAAGAAATTGTTTCTGCACCAACTAATTTCTCAGATTCGGATAAATTCTTTTCTCCATTGGTAAAAAATATTGCTAAGGAAGAAGGTATTTCTCTTGTGGAATTAGAAACTATTCAAGGTTCAGGAAAAGAAGGAAGAGTTACAAAAGAAGATATTTTAAATTATATTAAGACTAGGGGTACAGTTGTCCCAGAAGTAGTTGCTTCAAAAGCAACTGCTCAACCAGAGGCTATAATAAACAAACCACAAACCGCTACCCCTGTTTCTGTAAACGGAGGAGATGAGGTTGTAGAGATGGATCGCATGCGAAAGCTTATTGCAGGTTATATGGTGGCATCAATTCAAACTTCGGTTCACGTACAATCGTTCATTGAAGTAGATGTAACGAATATTGTAAAATGGCGTGATAAGCACAAAAACGAATTTGAAAAACGCGAAGGCGAGAAGCTAACCTATACTCCGATTTTTATGGAGGCTGTGGCCAAAGCTCTAAAGGATTATCCAGGCATGAATATTTCTATAAGTGGTGATTTAATTATTAAAAAGAAAAATATCAATTTAGGAATGGCTGCTGCCTTACCAAATGGAAATTTAATTGTACCCGTTATCAAAAATGCCGATCAATTGAATTTAGTAGGTATGGCGAAAGCGGTTAATGATTTAGGTAATCGAGCAAAAGCAGGGAAATTAAAACCAGATGATACGCAAGGTGGGACTTATACAGTGACAAATGTTGGTTCGTTCGGTAGTGTTTTTGGTACACCTATCATTAATCAGCCAGAAGTAGGTATTCTAGCTCTTGGAGCTATCCGAAAAGTACCTGCAGTAATTGAAACTCCCGAGGGTGATTTTATAGGAATTCGTCAAAAAATGTTTTTAACTCATAGTTATGATCACCGTATTATTGACGGCGCACTCGGTGGAATGTTTGTCAAACGAGTAGCTGAATACTTAGAAGCTTTTGATGTAGATAGAAGTTTCTAATTTCTTAAATAATAGATTTTATTGAAAACCAAACAGTTATTCTAACTCGTTTGGTTTTTTTATTTTTGTCTAAAAATTTTTAAATTAATCGACGAAAGCTTCTTTCAAACCGATATATTTGTCATTCAAAAAATTATAAATGGAATTAAAACTGAACAAACCAATTTGTTTTTTCGACTTAGAAACTACTGGGATTGATGTCGCTAAAGATCGAATTGTTGAAATAGCAATCTTTAAAGTTTTTCCTAATGGAAACAAAGAAAGTAAAACATGGTTAGTTAATCCAACTATTCCAATTCCTCCACAGTCAACTGCTATTCATGGAATCAGTAATGAGAAAGTAGCCAATGAGCCAACATTCAAAGAGCTGTCCTATCAGATTTACAATATGATTAAAGATTCGGATTTGGCTGGGTATAATTCTGATCGTTTTGATATTCCATTATTGGCAGAAGAATTACTTCGTGCGGGAGTAGATTTTGATATGAAAAATCGTGTTTCTGTTGATGTTCAGACTATTTTTCACAAAATGGAGGAAAGAACCTTGAGTGCTGCATTAAAATTTTATTGCGGACAAAGTTTGGAAAATGCACATTCAGCAGAAGCGGATACTATGGCTACTTACGAAATTATGAAAGCCCAATTGGATCGCTACCCGGAATTGGAAAACGATATAAAATCACTTTCTGAATTTACAACCAGAAAGAAAATTGCTGATTTTGCAGGAATGATTGCATTTGATAAAGACGATAATGAAATTTTTACTTTTGGAAAACACAAAGGAGCAAAAGTAGAGTCGATTTTAGAAACTGAGCCAGGTTATTTCAGCTGGATTCAGAATGCTGATTTTCCTTTATACACTAAGAAAGTATTGACAGCAATTAAATTAAGAAAATTAAATACAAAGTAAGTTGATAGTTGTTTGTTGATAGTTTTTGCTGACAACCAACAACTGACAACCAACAACTATAAATATGAAAATAATCTGCATTGGTAGAAATTATGCCAAACATATTGAGGAATTAAAAAGTGAAAGACCAACAGAACCTGTTGTTTTTATGAAACCCGATTCAGCTATTTTGTTGAAGCAACATCCTTTTGTAATTCCTGAATTTTCAAATGATATTCACCACGAAATAGAAATTATCGTTAAGATAAATAAGGTTGGTAAGTATATCAATACTAAGTTCGCGCATAAGTATTATGATGAAATTAGTGTAGGGATAGATTTTACAGCTAGAGATTTACAAAACGAATTAAAAGCAAAAGGATTGCCATGGGAAAAGTCAAAAGCATTTGACGGTTCAGCAGTTATAGGAGAATTTTTGCACAAAAGTCAATTTAATTCATTAGAAAATATTACTTTTGAATTGACCAATAACAATAAAACGGTTCAAAAAAGCGATGCCAGTCAGATGTTATTTAAAATTGACGAGTTGATTTCTTTTGTTTCGCAGTATTTTACTTTGAAAATTGGCGATATTATTTTTACTGGATCTCCAGAGGGTGTGGCAGCTGTAAAACCAGATGACGTTTTAGAAGGATTTTTAGAAGGTAATAAATTATTTAGTATACAAATAAAATAATGGCACTACATTACAACTTAGCAAAAGTGTACGCACTTTCAGATAATGACCCGGAATTTGTTACGCAAATTGTAAACTTATTTGTTACGGAAGTTCCTGATGATTTAGCACAAATAAAAGAAGGAATCAAGAAGAAAGATCATAAGCATGCCTATTCTTATGCGCATAAAATTAAACCAACACTTGATTTACTGGGTTTAAAAGTAGCCTTTGAAGAAATTCTTCAAATTGAGGCCTGGACAAAAGCTGAAGGTGAAAAGAAAGAAATCAAAGAAACCTTTAAGAGTGTTAAGAATCAGGTAGAAGACGCTGTAAAAGAGTTGAAAAAAGACTTTGATTTTTAATAGGTTACTTATTCTGTAATTATTTCATAATTTCCAATCTAAAATCTAAAAATGAAAGCAGCCATAATTACTATAGGCGACGAAATTCTTATAGGTCAAATTGTCGATACAAATTCCGCTTTTATAGCCAAATCATTAGATAGAATAGGTGTAGAGGTTCATGAGATGGCTTCTATTAGTGATGATAAACAGCATATTTTAGATACATTTCTAAAGTTTCAAAACAAAGTTGATTTGGTCATAATTACTGGAGGACTGGGACCAACAAAAGATGATATTACCAAGAAAACTTTTTGCGATTATTTTGAAGATCAATTAATTGTGGATGAAGTGGTTTTGGCTCATGTTACCCAATTAATCGAGGGTTTTTATAAAAGAACGATCACTCAAATCAATAAAGATCAGGCACTTGTTCCATCTAAATGTACTGTGCTCCACAATCAGGTAGGTACAGCGCCGGGAATGTGGATGAAAAAAGAAAATACAGTTTTTATTTCACTTCCGGGAGTTCCTTTTGAAATGAAATATCTGGTCGAAAATGAAATTATTCCCAAAATAGTTCGGGAATACAAACGACCATACATACTTCATAAAACCATTATGACGTATGGTAGGGGAGAAAGTGCAGTTGCTGAACAAATTGAAGAGTGGGAAAATAATTTGCCTGAATTTATAAAGTTGGCTTATTTGCCTGCGCCTGGAAGTGTTCGATTGCGACTTTCAGCGAGAGGAACAAACAAAGAATTATTGGATAAAGCCATTCAGGAAAATGTTATTTCTCTAACAAAAATAATAGGAGATATTATCGTTGGTTTTGACGATGATGAAACTCTGGAAACTGTTGTGGGAAGGCTATTAAAACAACAAAATAAAACCATTGCTACTGCAGAAAGTTGTACCGGAGGAATGCTGGCGCAACTTTTCACATCAATTCCTGGTGCTTCAGGCTACTTTAAAGGCAGTGTTGTATCATATGCAACAGAAGCTAAAATTTCTGTTTTAGGCATTTCTGCCGATTTAATCGAAGAATATTCTGTAGTAAGTGCTGAAGTGGCAAAACAAATGGCAATTAATGTCAAAAGTCTAATGAATACGGACTACGCCATCGCAACAACTGGAAATGCAGGACCAAATAAAGGTGATTCTGACGCAGAAGTAGGTTCTGTTTTTATAGCATTAGCAACACCAAATGAAGTTATTGTTGAAGAATTTAATTTTGGTCAACCCCGTGAAAAAGTGATAGATAGAGCAGTAAAAAAGTGTATGGAAATGCTGCGAAAAGAAATTTTAAAAAATGTGATGTAATTTTTTGTTTCATCCGTTTATTTTTCTTTTCTTTGCACCCTGATTTTGAATAACGATAAAAGATAAGTATAATGTCAAGAGTTTGTGACCTTACAGGTAAAAGAGCGATGGTAGGAAATAACGTTTCTCACGCTATGAACAAAACTAAGAGAAAATTTTCTGTAAACTTAGTTAAAAAGCGTTTTTATCTTCCAGAAGAAGATAGATGGATTACTCTTAGAGTAGCAGCATCTACGATAAAAACAATTAATAAAAATGGAATTTCTGCAGTTTTGAAAAAAGCGCAGTCAGAAGGATTTATTAAATAATCTTTTCCTAAATAAATATATAGCAAGATGGCAAAGAAAGGTAATAGAATCCAGGTAATTTTAGAATGTACTGAGCACAAGACTTCGGGTGTTGCAGGAACTTCAAGATACATAACAACAAAGAACAAAAAAAATACACCAGACAGATTAGAGATTAAAAAATTTAATCCAATCTTGAAACGTGTAACTGTTCACAAAGAAATTAAGTAATAATTAGAGATTTAGATAAAATCTTAAGTGGTAACATTTGAAGATTTTATTTAAATTTAAATAACATTTGAATCATGGCAAAGAAAACCGTAGCATCGTTACAAACATCTTCTAAGAGATTATCAAAAGCCATCAAAATGGTGAAATCTCCAAAAACAGGTGCATATACATTCGTAGAATCTATTATGGCTCCTGAAGCTGTTGATGAATTCTTGAAAAAGAAATAATTAGCAATCACATTATATAGAAAAGCTACTTTCATTCGGAAGTAGCTTTTTTATTTTCTATATTTGCTTCGCCTGTTCGCTTATCGGTCAGGTGTCAATCAAATTTTTAGATACTGTTTCATCACTGTGGAATATTAGATAATTAATTTATGGTTCCGATAGCTTTATCAAAGTTAAAAATTTTGACAAAGGTATGTTGATAGTAAAATGATATGAAATCAATCCCATTTTTTTTGGGAGTTAATCCTCAATCACAATTCGATGAGTTTTTTTAAAAAAATATTTTCTTCAGAAAAAAAAGAGTCTTTGGACAAAGGTCTAGAGAAATCAAAAACATCATTCTTTTCCAAGTTAACCAAAGTCGTTGCTGGAAAATCAAAAGTTGATGATGAGGTTTTAGACAATTTGGAAGAAATCTTAGTTTCTTCAGACGTTGGAGTCAATACTACGCTGAAAATCATCACCCGAATTGAAAATCGTGTAGCCGAAGATAAATTCTTAGGAACAGATGAATTGAATCAAATTCTTCGTGATGAAATTGCAGGCTTACTATCAGAAATTGATTCTGGAGAGGCTACAGAATTTGTAATTCCGATCAATACCAAACCCTATGTTTTAATGGTTGTGGGAGTAAATGGAGTGGGGAAAACTACAACTATTGGAAAATTATCGTACCAATTCAAAAAAGCAGGATACAAAGTAGTTCTTGGTGCTGCCGATACTTTTCGCGCTGCAGCAATTGATCAATTGCAAGTCTGGGCAGACCGTGTTGGAGTTCCTATCATAAGACAAAATATGGGAAGTGATCCAGCTTCTGTAGCTTTTGATACATTGCAATCTGCAGTGGCTCAGGATGCTGATATAGTTATCATTGATACAGCTGGTCGTTTACACAACAAAATTAATTTGATGAATGAATTGACCAAAGTAAAACGCGTGATGCAAAAAGTTGTTGCAGATGCTCCACACGATGTTATGTTGGTTATTGATGGTTCAACAGGACAAAATGCTTTTGAACAAGCCAAACAATTTACTGCTGCTACTGAAGTTACTTCGCTTGCAGTTACCAAACTTGATGGGACTGCTAAAGGTGGTGTAGTTATAGGTATTTCTGACCAATTCAACATTCCTGTAAAATACATTGGAGTAGGGGAAGGTATCGAGGATTTACAGGTCTTTAATAAATATGAGTTTGTAGATAGTTTCTTTAAATAAAAAATGTTTGTCGAATTTATGATTGACAAAGATTATGTTAAATAGTGTACAATGAATTTTTCTTCTTTCAAAAGTATTTCTCCATTATATCTGTATTTAGTGAGTGTTGTATGTTTTGTTTTGTCGAATGTAGTCAGAGATAAAAACATAACTGTTTATTATATTTTACTCTTTTTTGGTGCTATTTTCTTTATTCTTGGTTTTTTTAAAAGTATGAACAATAGATAATTTTATTGGAACAAAGCACTAATTTTTTATTTTCTTTAAATTTATAAGGTTAACTTTGTCGAAGGATGAAATGTCTTTTATCCTCAAAAGTCCTAGCCCTGATGGAAACGGCATCCTTTTGTGGCGGGATTCCCCACAAAAGATATAATGTACAGCAGGAAGTAACTCCCAAAAATAAAATTTATATGAAAAATACTTTAAGCATTTTATTATTATCGTTTTTATTTATTTCTTGTCAGCAAACGATAACACCTGAAGATATATCCAAAATTAATGGGTATTGGGAAATTGAAAAGGTGGTTTTCGACGAAGGTGAGCACAAAGATTATGCTATTAATGAAAGCTATGATTATTTTGAAATAGGAAAGGATAGAAAAGGTTTTCGTAAGAAGGTAATGCCACAATTGGACGGTACTTTCATTGTGAATAACACGTATGAAAATGCCAGAGTTCGATTTAAGGATGGGAAAGTTTTTATGGAATATGCAACTCCTTATGCCAAATGGACGGAAGAATTGATTGCTATTTCGGACAAGGAATTAGTTTTTAGAAATTCAGAGAAAAAGGAGTATCATTATAAGAAAGCGGAATCAATAAATATTTTAGGTGATGGCAAAAAGGCTGAATAATCAAAGTACAGTTGGTAATGTTTTGAAGCAGATTATCCAGGTTAACAAGCTACAACCCGGAATGGATCAAATTGATGTGAAAGAGGCATGGAAAAACTTGATGGGCAACGGCGTGAATCATTACACAAAGAATGTAGTTTTGAAAGGAAGTACTTTGTATGTAGAGCTTTCGTCGGCGGTTTTGAGAGAAGAATTAAGTCACGGAAAATCTAAAATTATCACGATGATTAACGAAGAATTAAAACGTGATGTAATTAAGGATGTTGTTTTGCGATAGACTTCATAGATTTTTAGACTAGCTTAGAAAGTTAGATTTAAAAAAGACATAAAAAGACAAGCCCACTTCATTGAAGTGGGCTTGTCTTTTTATTTAGAATTTAATAATTCTAAAAATCTAACTTTCTAAGTTGTCTAGATTAGAACTGCTCTCTTCCTGCAAAGTGAAAAGCACCTTCTATAGCTGCATTTTCATCACTGTCAGAACCGTGAACTGCATTTTCCCCGATTGAAGTAGCGTATGCTTTACGGATAGTTCCTTCGGCTGCTTCAGCTGGGTTTGTGGCTCCAATCAAAGTTCTGAAATCTTCAACAGCATTGTCTTTTTCTAAAATGGCAGCAACGATTGGTCCTCTTGACATAAATTCTACTAATTCTCCGTAGAAAGGTCTTGCAGCATGAACTGCATAAAATGCCTGAGCATCTGCAACTGTCAATTGTGTTAATTTCAATGAAACGATTTTGAAACCACCATTTGTAATCATTGCTAATATATTTCCGATGTGTCCGTTAGCAACAGCATCAGGTTTAATCATTGTAAATGTTCTATTTGTAGCCATTTTTGTGTTTTTTTTAATTTGGTGCAAAAATAGAACTTTTTTACGAATTGATTTTAATAAATCAGTAATTAAAAAGGTGTAAAATGCTAAATCTAGAATACAATTACTTTAAATTGAGTTTCTAAAGGTTTTAGCTGCGTAATTAATTTTTCAATTAAATGATTTCCGTTTTCCAGATAAAATTCAGAAAAATTGGTTTGGCGTTCCTGTAAACTTTTATTGGGAAATAATTCGTTTTGCAAGTCTGTAATTCGTTCCAATTCGTCGGAATGTTTCTTTTTTTGAGCTTTTAACAAACGTTTTTCCAGATTTTCCAGTCCCTTAATTTGTTTAGCTTCTTGTGCTTTAACAGCTCCGGTAAATGACTTATCTGTTTTTTGTGCTAAAGTATGCAGATAATGAAACTGATTTTTTAAAAAATCTTTTTGAATGGACAGATCAATTGTAAAATCATCCATTACTTTTATTTTTTCATTGACCAAATCAGTTTGTTTGGAAAACAAATCGCTCCAGGATAATCCTAGTTTGTCTGCTTTTTTAGCTTGTTTTTCAGTAGCTAATAAGATTGAATTCCGAAGTAATAGTATTGGAAAAGCAACATCTACTGCTTTGAAAAAAGATTTTAATTCCAGCCAGTACGCAATTTCTCCGCCTCCGCCAATGTAACATAAATTAGGTAGAATTACTTCTTGGTATAACGGACGTATAATGACATTGGGACTGAATTTTTCAGGATGATTTTCAAGTAAAGTAAGAATTTCTGATTCTGAAAATTCTATTTTGGTATTGTTTACGTGGTATTTTTCGTTTTCAAAAATAATTCGTTCCCTCAAATTATCTTCCATATAAAACAAATTAATCTCACGTGGATTGACTTGAATGGTATAGCTTTTTAGTTTTTTAATAATTTCAATAACTTTTTTATGGGAAGTTTGCAGTGTTAATTCCTCCTTTATATAAGGTATGAAAGATTGTTTTAAAGTTGCATTATCAGCATCAAGAATAACTAATCCGTATTCGCCAAAAAGTTCGTTAGCCAAAAAGCGAGTTGCATCGGCCAAATTGGAATGATTCAAATAGGATTCCTGAAAAAGTTTTTTGATGGCTTCGGCATTTTTTCCAGTACCTAATTCCATAGAATAAATTTCAAAAAAATCAGCCAATCCTTCGGTTGATAATCTTCCAACAGGACCAGTACTTTCTTTGTTCCAGCGAAACTTTCGACCTTTAAAATTGAAGTAGTTAATTTCATCAAAGTCGTGGTCTTCCGTTGCCATCCAATAAATTGGAACAAAGTTTTCAGATGGATATTTTGTTTTTAATTCTTTTGTTAAATTGATAGTCGAAATAATTTTATACAAGAAGTACAAGGGACCAGAAAATAAATTCAGTTGATGTCCTGTAGTAATTGTAAATGTATTGAGATCAGCTAAAGCTTCTATATTTCTTTGAGTTAAGTTAGAAGAAGAAATTTTGGAATATTGCTTTTGCAAAACCGAAACTAAAACAGCTCGATTTTCATTGGCATAGTTGGTTTTCTTTTCCTTTATTTGTGCTTCGAAATTTTCAAGATTTGGAAACCGATTGTAGAACGACTGTGTAGGTTCTTTTTGGTCTAAATAATCATTCATCAAAGAGGAGAAATATCCAGAGTTTTGGTAGCTAATACAGTCAGTTGGCATAGTAAATTTATTTAAAGCTAAAGTACCAAAATATTAGAATTGAATCTTTTTTATTTTCGAAAATTAACATCATTTTATATAATTAACTTATGGTAAATAATTCCAACCCGGCTAAAACCAATTCATTAAAACACGTCCTTTTTGGCAGTTTAATAGGTACTACTATCGAGTTTTTTGATTTTTATATCTATGCCAATGCTGCAGTTTTGGTTTTTCCACAATTATTTTTTTCGAGTTCAAGTCCAACTATGGCAACCTTGCAATCGTTAGCTACTTTTTCTATAGCCTTTATATCACGTCCTTTAGGTTCTGCATTTTTTGGACATTATGGCGATAAAATTGGACGTAAATTTACTTTAGTTGCTGCCTTATTAACAATGGGAGTTTCTACAGTTGCTATTGGTTTTTTACCTAGTTATGCCAGTATTGGTGTTGCGGCTCCTTTATTATTAATGCTCTGCCGATTTGGACAGGGTGTTGGATTAGGAGGTGAATGGGGAGGAGCCGTTTTGTTGGCTATCGAAAATGCACCACCAAATAAACGGGCTTGGTATGGGATGTTTCCACAATTGGGTGCACCAATTGGTTTGTTGCTTTCGGGAGGAACTTTCCTGTTATTAACCGATTCGATGAGCAGTCAGGATTTTATGGATTATGGTTGGAGAATTCCTTTTATTGCCAGTTCACTTCTGGTCGTGGTTGGGTTTTATATTCGAACTAAAATTTCTGAAACACCTTCTTTTGAAAATTCAAAAAAGGCACACGAAGAAGTAAAAATTCCTTTCATGACTTTAATTGAATCCTATAAAAATCAATTGATTTTTGGAACATTGGCTGCGATTACGACTTTCTTGGTGTTTTATTTAATGACTGTATTTACATTGAGTTGGGCTACTTCTGATTTAGGCTTTGAAAAAAGAGATGCGTTGTTAATCCAGTTGTTTTCAGTATTGTTTTTTGCTTTATTTATTCCAATTTCAGCAGTGGTAGCCGATAAAATCGGACGCCGTA
The DNA here is from genome assembly GCA_040387175.1 of Bacteroidota bacterium. Lineage (GTDB taxonomy): Bacteria > Bacteroidota > Bacteroidia > Flavobacteriales > Flavobacteriaceae > Flavobacterium. The sequence goes on from JAZKED010000012.1 coordinate 31,808, forward strand.
AAATGCTAATTATTGCTACGATTGCCATTGCTGTTTTTGGTTTTTTCTTTTCCTATTTTCTAAATTCTGGAAGTACGGTTTTAGTTACTGCTTTTATATGTATGGGAATGGCTTTGATGGGATTCACTTATGGTCCTTTAGGAACATTCTTATCTGAATTATTTCCTACCACAGTTCGTTATTCAGGAGCTTCATTAACTTTTAATATGGCTGGAATTCTTGGAGCAGCTTTTGCTCCTATGATTGCTATTTGGTTAGCGTCTACTTATAGCCTGACCTATGTAGGGTTTTATTTGACCATAGCAGCGTGTATTTCTTTGTTTTCTTTATTATTAATTAGTAAAGACGAACATAAGTTTTAAAGCAGTTAATCATATATAAAAAAAAGGTCTTTTAAATTTTATTTAAAAGACCTTTTTGTTTTTATCGTTTTAGAGTGAAATGACCTTTGTGCTCTTTTCCGTTGGCTCTGTTTACTACAAACCAATAATCAGAGGAAGGAAGTTCCTGTCCATTATATGTTCCGTTCCATCCTTCGGTTTTGTTTGTTAACATTTTGAGTAGTTTCCCATTTCTATCGAATATTTTTACGGTCAGCCCATCTTCAAAATTTGATAGTTTAATTTTCCAGGTGTCGTTATATTCATCGCCGTTTGGAGTAAAAAAACGGGGATACATTAATAAATAAACCTCTTCAGTAGTTGTACCACAACCAAACTTATCTCTTACGTAAACAGTATATTCTCCGTTTGATAAATCTGTGAAAGTATTGCTATCCTGATAAGTTATATTATCTAACGAATATTCATAATCTCCTAACCCTGATTGATAGACGCTAATTATATTATCGATTTCTGACCAGTCTCTAGTATTTATGCTTGTTATTGTTGCAGGGTTTGACAAAAACACGTTGAATTCTTTTGTTGAATCACAGATTAATGCGCCATGTTTTTCGGTAACATTTACCCAATAATCACCTGGTACCAATACATTTATTGTTTGTGTTTTTTTACCGTTAGACCAAAGATAGCTATCGTAGCCTGAACCTGCATTTATGGCTACACTTTTGTTTACACACAACGGATATTTGTCTTGCATTTTTATTCTCGGGGAATCTAAAAATATAAATTTTAAAGCTACAACTGTAGCGCAACCAAATTGTGAAATGACTCTTACATAAACTGTGTTGTTGCTATTGCTTAACGTATGTGCATTGTAATTAGAGATTATTGAATTTCTATCACTTTGTGTAGCTCCTGATAAAGTAGTGTAATATTCAAATTGGTTGGATGCAGGAGTTTGTGTTAAATTTGAATTATAGATAGCTAAGTCTATTACTTCGTTACCATCGTTTAAATCATCACATAGTGTAACTTCAAAATCATTAGCAATGGGTGAAGGCCGGTAGTAGCTATTAATACTAGTATATTGAGTATTTGACTTACAAGTTCCACCTTTTTGAACGATTAACTGGTAATTGGTTCCTCCATCTAAGTTTTTAAGAATTGGATTAGCAGTCCAGGTTAATCCATTGTCAAAACTATACATGTCACCAAGGGTTTTTATTTCGATACTTGCATAAGTATCACAACCTGCTTCAGTTATTTTGTAATTAGGGTAAGTGTATTCTAAATCGTTGAGATATACATATGCTGTAGTAGAGGTACATCCTATATTATTTTTAATTTTTATGATATAACTTCCTGATGTCAATCCAGTCAATGTGTTGGATGCTTGCCATACAGTTCCTCCGTCAAAACTGTATGAAGATGCAGGAGTTGTTATGGTAATACTTCCTAAATTAGAGCAATATGGATTTGAAACTGTAAATTCAGGATCTGGAAGAAACTCCGAATTGAGTTCGACATTATTATAATTTGAAATACATCCAAAAATATCTTTTACCCTAATGTGATAATTGCCAGACGGAAGATTACCACTAGTATTGCTAGATCCCCAAGTTATACCATCATCAAAACTATAGCTTGAGCCTTGTGTTGTAATGGTTATAGTACCAAAATCTCCACAAAATTTCGGATCAGTTTTGGAATAATCAGGAAAAGAACCTAAGAATGGAATAAGATTAATTTTAGTATTATAAGATTCACATCCGCTAGCTGTTCTGATTTTTACTAAATAAGTTCCTATTGGGACATTCTTTATTTCTGAATTGGTATCCCAAGTTACACCATCATCAAAGCTGTATGATGATGCAGGCGAGGTAACAGAGATTGTTCCTGTATCTTTAAAACAATCGGGTTGTGTGACTTTAATTGTAGGTTGAGCAGCAACAGAATTCGGTAATATTGTTACTTCACCAAGGGCTTTACAGCCTAAAGCATCTGTTACAGTAACAGAATATAAACCTGTTTTGGTGGCATTAATGCTTTGTGTTTTTTCACCACTAGACCACAAGTAACTTACTCCTTTTGTAGCAGTTAATAACGTGCTTCCACTACAAACATTCAGAACTCCGGTTATATTTGCTGCTGGATTTTTTACGATAAGTTTTACAGCTATTATTTTGTAACAAGTGGGATCTAATGTTGCTCTAACAAATAGAGTTGTACTAAAGGTATCATAGTTTTTAAAATTAGAGATTGGATTTTTATCAGTAGTAGCATCATCAAGTTTTGTAAAATAGGAAAATTTTATTCCTGTTTGTTTCCCTGCAACAAGTGGTTCTAAATCTGTAAGATCAAAAGTTTCTTTCCCGTTTTTATCATCATCACATAAAGTTAAACTTGCGGGTTCTAGTGTTAATTTACATTTTGGATCGCAATTTAAAAATGTAATATCCCATCCAGCATTTGAATCATCATCTTTTACTTCATTAAAGCTAGTTCCGGTACAGTTAATTTTATCAGTCTCAATGTCATAATTTATAGAAGCACTTACATTATAGCTTTCTTTAGTTATATCCGGTAAGGAGGTTAAATCTAAATCAAAGCAAAATCTTTTTTTGTTCAAATCTACATTTGTTGTGCTTGAAGTAGTAAAAATTACTTTATTAGTGGAGTCATAGACTTTTAACTCTATGGATTTTACAGTTGCCTTAATATTTCCTGAATTTGGAATTGTAAAACTTCCACATATAGATATTGATGAATGAGGACAAGACTGGTACAAAGGATCTAATTCGATGCTGCCTTGTAAGTTTTCGTCAGTATGAGATGTACAGATATCATCAATGTATGAGTAACCAAAATGCCCGCTAAGACCACATCGGGTTGTCATAAACTCAACAGTAAAATTTTCATTATTTGGTATCGAAGAAATATCCAGAGTTCCAGATTGCCAGTTTTTTGTGTATAAAATAATATTGTTACCTTCCAATATAGAAGCTTGTGTATAAATACAGTTTTCAGTATCGGCTATTAGGCAAAATTCGCTAACAACAGAGCCACTTTTATTTAAAATTCTTGCTTTGAAATACGGTTGTTCATTCAAGTGGTCATCCCCTGGAATACTTTGTAAAACAGCTTTGTAATTGAATTTTAATATGTTTTCATTATCTGTTTTAAATCGTTGTGCCTGAACTAAGGTCATCGTAGCTCCAGATTCTTTATAATTTAATTTTAAACAATATTGATCAAAGCCATCTATGTTGCCAATAAATTCATCAATATGATTGGAAGGAACAGTGGTTGCCATCAAACCATTGTCATTTGGGTTGTATTGTTTGATACTTAAATTAGAAGTTTCAGTACTTGACTTGCATTGAATTGGATTTAAAGGATAGTCAACTGTATATTGAAAGTTTTTTAGAACATTCACTCCGTTTTCATTCACAAATTCTTCAAATCCACCATTAGAACATAATTGGACAGGAACTTGATTTAATAACGCTTTACTTTTATTATTTTTAGAATAAATTTCAAGTGCTTTTTTACGTTTTATCAAGTATTCTTCTTTTTCAGAAGGATCTGTAATTAGTTTTCCGTTTTTATCTTCAAATAAAAAATTATCAGAGGATTTTGGACTTGTTTCCTGAGAAAAAATTAAAGTACATTGATGTAATAAAATGAAAAGGAGTAATGTTTTAAGCTTCATTAGGTGAATTTTGTCCGCAAAAGTAAACAAAAAATCAGTGTTTTAGTGTTAAATAATTTACTATTTTATAAGGTTTGAAAATTCAAATAAATACGGCTTTCTATTTTTTAAATAAAAAATATGCTAAATTAAATTGTTTATTATTAACGTTTTAAACTGAAATGTCCTTTGTGCTCTTTGCCATTCGCTCTTGTAACCACAAACCAATAATCGGAAGAAGGAAGATCAATTCCATTGTGTTTTCCATCCCATTCGCTAGTATTGCTAGCTAAAGTTTTTATCAATTTACCATATCGGTCATATATATTTACAGTTAAACCCTCTTCAAAATCAGATAATTTGATTTTCCAGGTGTCATTATACGTGTCACCGTTTGGAGTAAAGAATTTAGGATTAGAATTCACAAAGTCAATGTCTATTCTGTGGTAGATATATTCCAAAGAATAATCCGGATTGTTATTTTTTTCCTTTTCTGAAAAGATAGCAGGCTTAAATTTCGCTTTTTGCTTTCATAAATGTCATACGAAAAACCATTGGTTTTTATTTGAACATTCAATCCGTTAGTATTCAAAAGATATTTTACATCAGGATTAGGTTTTACCTTTTGGTCAATAATTTGTCCTTTGTTCTCTTTAAAACCGATAGATTGATTTTTATTTTGAGAGAATATAGTAGTAGAAACTACTAAAAATAAAAGAATAATATATGTTTCTTTGCAATGATTTGGAGACTACAAATGTAATTAAATATCTACAAAATGAAAGTAAAATTAAGACCCAAAAAGTAAAAGGTAACATTGAAAGCATTTTGTCAAAAATCCCCAAATAACCCCTATTTTTGCACAAAACAATTCCTTTTGAAAACTCAAGTATTTCTCATCACGCCACCATTTACCCAACTGAATACACCGTATCCGGCAACTGCGTATATCAAAGGGTTTCTGAATACTAAAAACGTTTCGGCAACTCAGGCAGATCTAGGTATTGAAGTGATTTTGAAATTGTTTTCCAAAGAAGGATTAATAGATTTATTTCAGTCGAACAATCCACAACCTATAACAGACAACTGTAAACGAATTCTAGCTTTACAAGAAGAATATATCAAAACCATTGATTCGGTTATTGCATTTCTGCAAGGAAAAAATCCAACATTGGCACTTCAGATTTGTCAGGAAGATTATTTACCGGAAGCTTCCCGTTTTGCACAGTTGGAAGAATTGGATTGGGCTTTTGGAACAATGGGAACACAGGACAAAGCCAAACATCTAGCAACTTTATACCTCGAAGATATTTCCGATTTTATAGTAGAATGTGTTGATGCTAATTTTGGTTTCAGCCGTTATGCAGAACGTTTGGGCAGAAGTGCCAATTCTTTCGACGAATTATATTCTGCTTTAAAAGAAGAACCTACTTATATAGATCAAGTTTTATTTTCGCTTTTGAAGGAAAGAATAGAAACCATTCAACCTGAAATGTTTCTGATTTCTGTCCCTTTTCCAGGAAATTTGTATTCGGCTTTTCGTTCAGCGCAATGGGTTCGAAAACATTATCCAAATATTAAAATTTCAATGGGAGGCGGTTTTCCGAATACCGAATTGCGTTCGCTTTCAGATGCTCGTGTTTTCGAGTTTTTCGATTATATTACTTTGGATGATGGTGAATTACCGGTAGAATTATTAGTCGAAGCAGTTTGCAAACCCGAATCTTTTGAACGACAATTCAAAAGAACTTTCCTTTTAGAAAACGGAAAAGTAGTTTATAAAAATGATTCTACTCGAAGTGATTACAAACAATCCCAAGTCGGAACACCTGATTATTCTGATTTGTTTTTGGATAAATACATTTCAGTTATCGAAATTGTGAATCCAATGCACCGAATGTGGAGTGACGGGCGATGGAATAAACTTACCATGGCACACGGTTGTTATTGGGGGAAATGTACGTTCTGTGATATTTCATTAGATTATATAAAAGTGTACGAACCAATCGCTGCCAATTTATTGTGCGATCGAATGGAACAAATGATTGCACAAACGGGTCAAAATGGTTTTCATTATGTTGATGAAGCTGCTCCACCTGCTTTGATGAGAGCTTTGGCACTTGAAATTATTCGCAGAAAATTATCAGTAACCTGGTGGACAAACATTCGTTTCGAGAAGAGTTTCACAGCAGATTTGTGTTTATTGCTAAAAGCTTCAGGATGCATTGCCGTTTCTGGCGGACTTGAAGTGGCTTCAGATCGATTATTAAAATTGATTGATAAAGGAGTTACAGTAGAACAAGTCGCAAAAGTTACTCGAAATTTTACCGAAGCAGGAATTATGGTTCACGCTTATTTGATGTACGGTTATCCCACACAAACTATTCAGGAAACTATTGATAGTTTGGAAATGGTGCGTCAATTGTTTGAAGCAGGCGTTTTACAATCGGGTTTTTGGCATCAATTTGCGATGACGGCGCACAGTCCTGTTGGAATGTATCCGGAGAAATTTGGTGTTGTAAAGGAAACCGAAGTGATTGGAACTTTCGCCAACAACGATATTAATTATGTAGATAATACAGGAATTGATCACGATAAATTTAGTTTTGGATTGAAGAAATCGCTCTTCAATTTTATGCACGGAATTTGTTTAGACTATGAACTGCAGGATTGGTTTGAATTCAAAATTCCGAAAACAAAAATCCATCCTGATTTTATTGCCAATGCTTTAGATGAAGCCGAAGATTTCAATATTAAACCAACTGCCAAAATCGTTTGGCTAGGAAGGAAGCCATCTGTAGAATATTTCACAAAATCCAAAAAAGGAAATAGTTGGGAAATGATGGCTTTGACTTTTCACGACAAAAAGGAAAGTTTCACTATTCAAACGGCAAAAAAGGAAGGCGAATGGTTGGTGCAAATGCTTGAAAAACTATCAGCTTCAAACTCTAAAATCTATTCTTTTCAGGAAATAAAATCTGATTTTGAAACCAGTTTAGAAGACTTCGAATTGTTTTGGTATTCTAAACCTGTGAATACTTTACGAGAATTTGGGTTATTGGTTTTGTAATCTAAACCAAGATTAAAGTAAAAATCCCAACCTTTCGATTGGGATTTGATTTATAATTAGCCAATTGGTAATTCTGTAGCAACTGCAATTCGATTCCAGGCATTGATAGTTACAATTGCCATTATTATTTGGGAGATATAATTTTTATTAAAAAACTTTGTTGCTTTTTGATACGTTTCATCAGATAAACCTTTATTGTGAATCAATGTAATTTCTTCTGTCATTAATAGAATTACTTTCTCTTCTTCAGTAAATAAACCAGCTTCGCGCCAGGCGTTCAATAAAAAGATACGCTGGTGGGTTTCTCCATTTTCCAATGCTTCTTTAGTATGCATATTAATACAGAATGCACATCCATTGATTTGTGATGCACGAATTTTGATTAACTCCATATTAGTTTTAGACAATTGCGTAGTGCCTAAATATTCTACTAATGAGTACATTGCTTTAATTGCTTGTGGTTCTGTTTCGTTGATGTTTACTCTAGTTTCCATATCGAATGTGTTTTTTAAATTCATTACAAAGTTCTGCAACTGAATTCTCAAAAAACTTGAACTACTTCAAGAAACCAAGTTAGACCTTTCCTGCTCGAATTTTACTCATAAATTCCGGCGAAAAATCCAAATAGGAAGCAATCATGTATTGTGGAACACGCTGAACAAATTCCGGAAACATATTATTCATATGATGAAAACGTTCTTCGGCAGACATGGTAAAAAGATATTTAATTCGAACCTGTGAAGCTCCAAATGACTTCTGCATTACCAGCCTAAAGTATTTTTCTAGTTTTGGAAGTCGCTCTAATAACTCTTCGAATGAAGTTCTGTCGATAGAAAGTGTTTCGATATTTTCAATAGCCTGAATATAAAAGTGAGATGACGTTTGATATTGAAAACTCAAATAATCAGTAATCCACCAATTTTCAATTCCAAACTGAAGCGTCTGTTCAATTCCTTTTGCATTGATGATGTAGAAACGAACACAGCCTTTTACTATAAAATATTGTTTGTTGCAGGTTTGACTTTCTTGTAAAAGCAGTTGTTTCTTTTTGAAAGTTTCGGTTTGAAAATAAGAAAGCACGATTTCAGCTTCATCTCCATTTAAAGGAATAAACTTTTGTATGTGTTTAATAATGGCATCCATAAGACAAATGTAATTATGAAAAACAAAAAACCCAATCTTTCGATTGGGTTTCTATATAAGTAAGTAATCTTAAATTGAGTTGATAAAACGTTTATTTTACTTTATTAAGTATTGCTTTGAAAGCTGCTGGGTGATTCATCGCTAAATCAGCAAGAACTTTACGGTTCAATTCGATTCCATTAGCTTTTACTTTCCCAATAAACTGAGAATAAGAAAGTCCTTCTTGTCTAGCTCCAGCGTTGATACGTTGAATCCATAAAGAACGGAAATTTCTTTTATTCACTTTTCTGTCACGGTAAGCATAGCACATTGCTTTCTCAACCGCATTTTTAGCAACTGTCCAAACGTTTTTACGACGACCAAAGAAACCTTTGGCTTGCTTCATTATCTTTTTTCTTCTTGCTCTTTTAGCAACTGAATTTACTGATCTTGGCATAATTTTTCTGTTTTTTTGTAGCAGGCGTCCCGAATTTAATCAAGGGAACTTAAGGCCATACTCCAAGGTTATTTTAAATTGTTTTAACCTAAAGAATTATTAGATAATTCTTAATTGTTGTTGGATGCTTTTCATATCCGTTTTGTGAACTAGCGCTGAGTGAGTCAAAGCTAATTTACGTTTTTTAGATTTCTTGGTCAAAATATGACTTTTGAAAGCATGCTTTCTCTTAATCTTTCCAGAACCAGTAACTTTAAAACGTTTCTTGGCGCTAGATTTGGTTTTCATTTTAGGCATTTTTTCCTAGTGTTTTTTAATTTATTCTTACTTACTTATCTTTTAGTTTTTGGTCTCGGTTTACAGTATGAACTGAAAACTGCGACTGCCAAACTGCTTACTTTTTTTTCTTCGGAGCAATGAACATAATCATTCTCTTTCCTTCAAGAACAGGCATCGCTTCTACTTTTCCAAATTCTTCAAGATCGGTAGCCAGTCTTAATAATAAGATTTGTCCTTGATCTTTATAAATTATGGAACGTCCTTTAAAGAAAACAAACGCTTTCAATTTTGAACCTTCTTTAAGGAACTTCTCAGCATTTTTTCTTTTAAATTCGTAATCGTGCTCATCTGTCTGAGGACCAAAACGAATTTCTTTTACTACAATTTGAGTAGATTTTGCCTTAAGTTCTTTCTCACGTTTCTTCTGCATGTAAACGAACTTTTTATAGTCCATTATTTTACAAACAGGTGGTTCAGCATTAGGCGAAATTTCAACTAAATCCAGTTCAAACTCGTCAGCTAATCTTAACGCTTCCGAAAGTTTAAAAACTCCAGGCTCGATATTTTCACCTACAAGCCTTACTTCTTGCACACCACGTATAAGATTGTTTATTCTGTGTGCGTCTTTTTTTTCTACTCGAGGTTGGTAACCTCTATTACTTCTTATTGCTATGACTTTATAATTTAAGTTAAACTGTAAATACTTTTAGTGTTTTGCTTATTTCTTCGTTTACAATTGCAGCAAATTCTTCAATTGTAACGCTAACATTCCCTTTTCCTTCCTGACCGTGACGGCGTATAGATATGGTTCCGTTTTTCTCTTCTTCCTCGCCTACAATCAGCATAAACGGGGTTTTCTGCATTTCTGCATCCCTAATTTTCTTACCGATTGTCTCGCTTCGGTTGTCTATAAGGGCGCGAATTTCGTGATTTTCTAGCAGATTTAAAACTTTTTTCGCATATATTTCATATTTCTCGCTCAAAGACAATATAATAGCCTGTTCTGGCATCAGCCAAAGAGGGAATTTTCCACCTGTATGTTCTATCAAAATAGCTATAAAACGTTCCATCGATCCAAAAGGAGCTCTGTGAATCATAACTGGTGTATGTAATTGATCGTCAGAACCTTTGTAAGTCAATTCAAAACGTTCTGGAAGGTTATAATCTACCTGAATAGTTCCCAATTGCCATTGTCTTCCCAAAGCATCTTTTACCATGAAATCCAGCTTCGGACCATAGAAAGCTGCTTCGCCATATTCAACAACAGTATTTAGTCCTTTATCGCGTGCAGCATTGATAATTGCGTTTTCTGCTTTTTCCCAATTCTCATCGCTTCCAATGTATTTCTCTCTGTTTTCTGGATCACGCAACGAAATCTGTGCGGTAAAATCTTCAAATCCTAAGGAACCGAAAACATACAATACCAAATCAATTACGTTTTTGAACTCCTGATCCAATTGGTCTGGCGTACAGAAAATATGCGCATCATCCTGAGTAAACCCACGTACACGAGTCAAACCGTGTAATTCGCCCGATTGCTCGTAACGATAAACAGTTCCAAATTCAGCATAACGCTTCGGTAAATCTTTGTATGACCAAGGTCTTACATTAAAGATTTCACAGTGATGAGGACAGTTCATCGGTTTCAATAAAAACTCTTCACCTTCATTAGGAGTATTTATTGGTTGAAAGCTATCCGCTCCGTATTTAGCATAATGACCAGAAGTCACATACAATTCTTTTTGTCCAATATGCGGAGTAGCTACTTGTTCGTAACCTGCTTTCTTTTGTGCTTTTTTCAAAAACTGCTCCAAACGTTCACGAAGCGCCGCTCCTTTAGGCAACCATAAAGGCAATCCTTGACCAACTTTAGCTGAAAAGGCAAACAATTCCAATTCTTTACCTAGTTTTCTATGGTCTCTGCGTTTTGCTTCTTCCAGTAATTCCAAGTATTCAGTTAAGTCTTTCTGTTTTGGAAACGAAACACCATAAACACGAGTAAGCTGTTTGTTTTTTTCATCACCACGCCAGTATGCACCAGCAACACTCATAATTTTCATTGCCTTGATGATTCCAGTATTTGGAATATGACCACCACGACACAAATCAGTGAAAGTAGAGTGATCGCAAAAAGTAATCGTTCCGTCTTCCAGATTCGAAATCAATTCCGTTTTATAAACATTGTCTTTGTAGACTTCTAAAGCTTCTGCTTTAGAAACAGGACGCAATTTGAATTCATGTTTCTCTCTTGAGATTTCCAAAACACGATCCTCAATCTTTTTGAAATCGGCATCCGTAATTTTATGATCTTCAAAATCTACGTCATAGTAAAACCCATTAGAGATAGCAGGTCCAAGAGTTAATTTAATTCCAGGATACTTTTCTTCAAGAGCTTGTGCCATCACGTGCGAAGTCGAATGCCAGAAAGCTTTTTTACCACCTTCGTCATTCCATGTATATAAGGTAAGATTGCCATCCGTTGTCAAAGGAGTGGTGGTTTCAACAATTGTACCGTTGAAAGAAGCCGAAATTACGTTTCTGGCAAATCCCTCACTAATGTTTTTAGCAACCTCCATCGGCGTTACGCCTGAATCAAACTCTCTAACTGACCCGTCGGGCAAAGTAATCTTAATCATTGTTTTTAATTTTGTGAATGCAAATATAGACGATTAGAAAAATACACACAATATATAAGGACAAGTTTATACATTATATATAGGTATAGTTTTTCTTAGGAGCTATTTCCTGCTGTCCGCTATATCTCTTGTGCCGAACGCCGGCACAAGAGGATGCCACTACCATCAGGGCTATGGCATTTGACA
>JAZKED010000013.1:0-113037 GCA_040387175.1 Bacteroidota bacterium
CATTTTCGTCCCAATCTATTTCATCAGAAGCAAAACAATTCCACGCGAAATTTGACAAATCAATTTTTTGAATTTCATCTTTAAGAAACTTGTCGCATAATTCTATTAATTGCTTTCTTTCGATATTCATATTTTGTCGTTTTTCCTTCGGCTTCTTAAACTGACCGCTAACGTTCTGGCGCTTCACGCAGTTGCGAAGTTTGGACTAATTATTTTCTGTTAAAGATAAAAATTCTTGCGAAACGCAAACGTGAACTTACCACAAAACTCGCAATTGCGTGAAACGGCTGTTGGCGGTAGTTACTTACAATCTGTGAACTTTAGCATTTCAATAATATTTTTACTTGGTATAAATACAAGATTGTAACTACTTGGTAAATTATCTTTATAAAATACTTCTTTGACAATTTTACAATTTTCACCTAGAATTATTTCTTTGATAAGGTTGAATTTTAAAGAACTGCAAATTATTTTTAATTCTATTTGTTGGTTTTCTATGAAGCCAAATCTGTCAATAACTCCAACAAGGAATGACAATTTTTGAGAGTTAGTTTTAATTAGTTCAGTTTTCAACGACCCACTATAAAACAAATCATTATTTTCATTACTTACACCATCATCAAACGTCCAATTATAAAATTTGTCAACATCATTTTGAAGATTTTTAGAATGTAGAATGAATTGCTCATAATCTGTTTTAGTAACGAATGGTTTTTCAACTTTATAGATACAGATTATCTTATCTAAAATTAGTTGTTCATTAATATCAAATTGTTCGACAATATCAGAGCTTTTATTTGTTTTCCATTTCCCAATATCTTCAGAAAGTAAACCAACTAAATAGTAATCTTTCCCAAACTCATTTTTCTGAGAAAAAACAAGTTGAGATAAAAATAGAAAGATAAAATATCTCTTTAAAACATTCATAATTAGAAGCACTTTTGTAATTACTGCCAACGTTCTCGCGCTACAAGCAGTTTGGGATTAAATCAGCGTTATCTTTCGGATTTGCCAAATCTTCCAAATACAAAACCAATTTCAAATTAAGCCTAATACCCAAATTGCTTGTAGCGTGTGTTGGCAGACGTATTTTTATTTAAATGTTAGAGAATGAAATGGAATTTTAAATAATTCATAATGTTTATTTATGTCATTACTCAAAAAAGTTATTATTACATCTGCCACATTTTCTTTATGTAAACATACAAATTGTCCAATTTTATAACCTTTTCCAAATTCACAATTAAAGTCAAATGTAGTTACTCCTCCATAATCTGCATTGAATTCTTTTTTTACGCTATTAGTATTAAAATTTTTAATCTCTGGCATTTTTCCATTTGTCATATTCATTCCATTAGCTACCATTAATGAAGTATACATAGCATTTGGATTTATCATAATTACATTTTTATCGTCTTTTGACTTCTCATATTCTGCTAAATTTTCTTTCATTGGAAATAATGAATACCTAACTTCCATACTTCCGTCTTCGTTTATAATAGCAAAACTATATTGTAAATCTCTATTTTTTTTAACTTCTGTTATTTTGTAACCAATTGGCATTTCAAATTTCAACCCTGCTAATTCTGCATCTTTTTGAAATTCTTCTACAGTTAAATTTTGACTAAATGAATTTAGCCCGAGTAAAGTTAGAAATACTGTTATAAATATTTTTTTCATTTTTTAAAACTTCTTTTTAGTTTCTGTCGTTCGAATATGTCTGCTAACGTTCTGGCGCTTGGCGAGGTTGCGAAGTTCGGAACCAATTATTTTCTGTTAAAAATAAAATTTCTTGCGAAAAGTAAACGTGAATTTACTACAAAATCCGCAATCTTGCCAAACGCCTGTTAGCGGCTGGATTTAGAATTTCCCGTAAAATTTAGAAATATCAAAATAATATTTTACTTCTTCACCGTTTGGTTTTATAAAAGTTAAAACATCAAAAGGTTTATCTTTTTCATTAAATGTTAGACCTTGACCTTTCAATTTACAATCTCCACATTTTTCTCTAACTATTTTATATTCCTGCTCAACGCTTCCAACTTTAATTGCCTTTTCCATTGAACTTCCGTCATTAGAAGTTTGATTTTGAGTTGAGGCGCAATTTAGAAATGTAAGGCACATTGCTATTACAAATATGTATTTAATATTTCTCATAATTTATTCGTTTTCGTATTCCAATTTAGTATCAATAAATTCATAATCTGAATTAGCATGTTCAATTCCCATTTGCTTTGTCTTAAATTTTATATGATTGTCATCTATAATTTCATAACTGTAAATATCAGTTTTTCCATCATTATGCAATTCATAAAACAAGCCGTCTTTTATTGACCATTTTCCTCTTTCGACTACATGTTCAACTTCACAGTTTTCAATTGCTGTAAACATCAAAATGAAAGTTCCGTCTTTGTATCTATTTTGTACCCAATGTTTAGTTAATCCTTCTCTTTGGTTGTCTTTTTCAGAACCACTCCAACTTCCTAAAAACTTTTTTTCATCTTTATCATTATTTTTCAGAACTGTAAATGATAAAGTTACAATAGAGATAAGTGTTACAAGTATTAACGTTTTTTTCATTTTAATTTATTTTAGTGTTTTATTTACAATTTTTGGTAATCTTGCCGCTAACGTTCCCACGCTACAAGCAGTTTGGAATTAAACTAAGACCATTATTCGGATTTGTCAAATCTTCCAAATACAAAACCAATTTTAAATTAAGCCTATACCCAAATTGCTTGTAGCGTGTGTTAGCAGAAGTTATTTTATATTAATTCAAAAATTTCCCCTTCAATCTCACTTTCAAATGATCTTTCGTTTGATTTTAAATGGTTAATTATATATCCAGAATATCCAATGTGTTTAAGAATTAATTTGTTTACCAATTTATTTAAACATAAAGTTATCATATATATTTTTAAGAATTCAGAATTTTCATCTTCAGCTTTGATACTTCTACCATGTAAAAAGCTATTTCGGTCATTTATTACAGACAATTCAGAATCACTTAAATTTATGCCATAAATACCAAAAGGTTTGGTCAGTTTATCGCGATTAGTTGGACTATTTAGTCTATCAATATTTTTTTCAATTATTCTTATCGAATCTTTATTTCCGACTGCATTTATTTGTTCTGTAAATTCAGTTAATACAGATTTAATTTTTTGTATAAAGCTTTTAGACAAAACTTTATCAGGAATAGGTTTAAGACCACTATTTTCTTCCGTAATAATATTTGTTATTTTTTCAAGTGCAACCGAATATCCAACAGGTCTTAATATTAAACTTGATACATTTGATTCTATTATTAGTAATATTAAAATAGCATAGTCAGATTCATTGAAAACTTTATCACAAAGTTTTGAAAAAAGTTTTGAATCAAAACGAGTTAATTGTTTTCCTACTTTTTTTATTATTTCCTCGTCTTTTGTGTAGCCATAAGGATTTGAGTATATTGGATTACAAGTGCCTTTTGATAAAATCGATTTTCTTAATTTTAAATATGAAGTTTCAACAATGTTTAAAAACTCATATGTGTCTGATTTTAAATAGTAAGCTTCATTTTGATGAAAATCGGCTGATAAAAAACTGTAACTTATTAAAATTGAATGACAAATGTCTGCAAATATGTTACCATCCATTTTTTTACAGGAATCAATTATGAAATAGTTTTTATCTCTAACTTTCTTTTGATATAAGTCAAATTCACCGTCTTTAAGTTCTAAAGAAACTTTTCCAAAAGCATTCAAGCTATTTTCATCACTAAATGATTTTGTTTCAATATAGTAATCTAATTGAGAACTATCTATTGGTATTATGAATCTACAAAATGAATTTTCTTCATATTTAGTTTTGTAATTTAATGAATGTATTTTCCCCCAATAACTAATTTCCCCTGATAAAAATTCATCATTTCCTTTTTTCTCTAAAACAGTGCTAGACATTGAAATATTTAACTCTTCAATTAAGTAGGTTTTATTACCTATTAATACTTCAACATCATAGGATTCTGTCATATTACTCAAAATATTTTTGATCTTGATAATTAGTTCTCCTTCTAAATTTTTTTCAAGAGTAGCATCATGATTTGAGATGTCATGCTTTGGAATATTTATTTTAATTTCAGTAGCATCAATTATTTCAAAAATTGATTCGAATGAAGGATTTAAAAAAACTTTTTCCATCTTATTTATTTCTTCAAGCATTTCTTTTTTTAGTTTTTCCAGTTCATTCATTTTTTATAAACAGTGTTGATTTCTAATTTTGAGGTATAATTTCTGCTAACGTTCTGGTACTACAGCGGGTTTGGGGTTAAATTAAGCCCATTCTTCGGATTTGCCAAATCTTCCAAATACAAAACCAACTTTCCATTAAGCCAAATGCCCAAATCCGTTGTAGTGGCTGTTGGCGGTAGTTTTTTCTTATGCCAAATACAGTTTAACTTTCGAGTTTATTGATTGTAGATTCGAAAGATATGATTCCATGGCATTAAAATGCTTTTCTGTTATTGATTCCATATCTATGAATGCACTGTTAACTTGATTACCAATATCATTAATTTCAATCGCGTTCAAATCTTCCGGCACATATTCAAATGCGATATTAATTAAAGGTACAACGAATTCAGAATTCAATTTTGCTCTGTCTTTTAATCCATTGTTATCGATAATCGACGTATCTTGGGACGTCTTCAAAATCAATTCAGTATATCTCGGCATAAATTTATCATCGTCGTGAAATTTCCATTTCTTTACACCCTCGTCTATAATAATTGATTCCGCCCTAACATTACAAATTGAAAAATACTTTGTATAAAGGAGCTGACGATATAAATAGAATTTACTTTCATGATAATTATATTTTTTCAAGTATGTTCTAACTTCATCTCTTAACGACTCTCTAAAATCATAAAGTGTGTATAATGATGTCATCAAATTATTTATACTACTAATATCCTCAATATTATTAAAACCAGCATTTTTATATAAATATTTGACATTGATAAATTGTAGAAAATCAACTTGAATGGAAGAATGAAATATTAATTTGAAATCTTTATTGTCAATATAACTTTGTAAATCAATAATTTGTTTTTCAATAGCACTATTTAATTCTGTGAGACTATTTTTAAATAATTGAACTTCTGAATTTTGAATGTCTAAATCTTCTGTATTTCTATCGGTCTTCTCCTTTTTATAAATTCTTTCCGCAAGATAAAATGCAAGAAATATACTCGTAGCACTGATAACTAAAGAACTAATTAACGAAAACCAATCAAACCAATTGGGAGTGGCTTGACTAAATTCTCCAAATTGAAAATTAAAAAATGAATTCATAATTATTTCTTTAGTATCCTACGTTCTTTAAAATTACCGCCAACGTCTTGGCACTACAGCGGGTTTGGGACTAAATTAAGCCCTATTTTCGGATTTGCTAAATCATTCCAAATACAAAACCAACTTTCCATTAAGCCTATTGCCCAAATCCGTTGTAGTAGCTGTTATGGACAGGCTTTATTGTACCTTTAATCCTTTCAAAAATTCATTAAATTTCTTTATATTCTCATCGTAAGTTTCTGGTGTAGAGCAAAAATGAACAAATAAATAAGCACTTGACGTTTCAAGTAAAACAAATTGATTGTGATAAATATGTTTTTTGAAAATATAAAATACACGAGAACTTACTCCATACTTAACTTTTTTGAAGTCTCTTTCATTTCTACCATACCAAGTATAATGATCGCTAAACAAAGTAGGTTTTCCAAATGTGTTGCCTGTAATGTAGATTCTCTGAAAATCTTTAAAGTTTTCAAAGCGATTCTTTTTAAAAGCAGTTATCATAATAGCGTTCTCTATTCCATTAACTTTCGGCATAACTCCACCATACATATTTGACGGTAAATCTGAATCTACTTTAAGCCAATCTGGTTTCTTTATAGAGTAATCATTTTCATAATCGTTGTAAGATGATGTTTCAACAGTATCAATCTTCTGTTCAATAATTTTCACCATATTAGTGTCAACTTGTGAAATACAGAATATTGGAAATAATAGGGAAAGAAATAAATATTTCATTTTTTAAGATTTAGTTGTTTTAAGCTTGTCCATAACGTTCTCGCGCTACAAGCAGTTTGGGGTTAAAAAGCGTTATTTTTCGGATTTGCCAAATCTTCCAAATACA
Source organism: Bacteroidota bacterium (assembly GCA_040387175.1). Lineage (GTDB taxonomy): Bacteria > Bacteroidota > Bacteroidia > Flavobacteriales > Flavobacteriaceae > Flavobacterium. The sequence goes on from JAZKED010000013.1 coordinate 6,181, forward strand.
AAACAATTTTTCCATTAAGCCAAATTCCCAAATTGCTTGTAGCGTGTGTTAGGCGCTGGTTGTTGTTAATCATAATCGCTTTTCTTTATTCGCTTTAATTATAATATTCTATTTTTCTCTCTGCAACTAGCGTTGGTTCTCCTTCTTGGTTGCCCTCCAGAAACATATTGCATTTTATCCAGTTGTTATGGCTGTCGTACTCATAGGTATAGTAGCGGGTTTCCCCATATAGACCAAGTCGTCCACCAAGACCCGGAATAAATTCCTTCTTAACAATATCGCCTTGCTCATTATAGGTCTTTTCGAAATTTTTATTAGCATTCGCTATACTCCCCGGACCCGTGACATAGCATTTTACCTTTTCTACATAATCCTTGGTGGGGTGGTAAACATAATCTTCCTGGGCGACTATTTCCTCACAACCATACATAATGACCTGAGTGATGCGCCCCTGCTGATCATAAGCATACTTTAATTGCAAGTCATCGCAAAAACCGCATTCGGTACCCAAATCTGTATATGGCATATCTTTACCATACGGACCCGGAATAATTTTTTGGTTTACGACCTGCCCTTTGGCATTGTAGGTAAATATTTTACGAGTAAATAAATCTTTTTCATTGCGATTTTTATTTAGCGTTGCTTTACCAGACCTATGCACATAAAATTCCCTCTCTTCAGTTACCCTGCCTTGTTTATCATATATATCTATATATATATCTTCATCATAATCCTTCCATATTTTGCCATCGGCTTCATCAAATACATTGTCATCATTTGGAACTGTAACACGATTCAGTTTTACCAATAAATTATTATTCCTTACTGGATAATAGGGTTTTAATACGGTTTTACACCTGCTTTTCTGGCTCCAATCTTTTTCATCATATATATAATCTTTGGTTACCCAGGGCTTTTGCGAATCATAAGTAGTCAAATACTCTGTTTGTTGCATACCTGAATCCCAATATTCAGATTTTATCCTGCCCTGCTTGTCTAGGTCAAGATATATATAGTCTCGAATATCATTGTAAATTATAAAATGCCCTATTTGTTTTATTGTCAATCCTTCTTTGGGTTTAATCTTGAAATAGACTGTTTTAACGGAATCTTTCAAATTTTTCCGAGTACTGGCACTCTGTTTTTCCGACCATAGCCCGCTGTATTTTTTATCGTTTTGGGCATTAATGGCAATTGAAAAGAACGCAAAGGACAAGAGTAGGCATTTATAAAAAGGTCTCATTATTTTTTTTATCATTTATTGGTTTCAACTTGCGCCTAACGTCTTGGTACTACAGCGGGTTTGGGACTAAATTAAGCCCTATTTTCGGATTTGCCAAATGATCCCAAATACAAAACCATTTTTCCATTAAGCCAAATGCCCAAATCCGTTGTAGTAGCTGTTGTGCGTTCGGTGTTTTTACTTTTCGTTGGACTTTTTAATTTCAAAATAACATCTTTCGCATATCAATTTTATATCGGCAAACTCCATTGATTCATCATTCCAACCATCTTGTTTTAGACGGATGTTTTCGCATTCATCACACCATGCCTGAAAATCATCGTCTTCAAATTCGAACTCCATATCTTCGGAAGTTTCAAAAGACTCTTCAAAACCAATTTTGCTTTCTTTTGTTAAATGTTGACAAACAAACGCTCGTCTTCGTCTTTCATGCTCTTCGCAATTTACAAACTTATCCTTTTCTTCTTTTGCTTTTTCATTTTCTATTATGTCATAAATAACCATGAAGATAAATAGATTTTCAGTTTCAGGTCTATATGCCCCAATTCCATTTAATATTTCACATGTTACTGAAGTAAAATCCCACCCAATATCCTTTGAACTTTCAAACAGACCTTCAGTTAGTTTTTCAAAGCCATTTTTCGCACCAAAGAGTTTAACTTCTTCAAGCTTCTCTTTCACCTTTTTGTGTGTATGTTCATTGTCCCATGACCATTTCCAAGTATTCGATGTTTTTGAGAATGTTCCAACTTCATAGTATCTGAAATTTAACTCTTTGTTTTCCTTTGAAAAAGTTAATATTCCACTTGCTTGGTCATAAAACCAATTCGGATATGAGTCTATATCATACTTATTAAAAAACTTCTCTTGTTTTAACTTTAGTTCTTCGAATGAATCCGTTAAAAAATCTGAATATGTCATAGTTTACTTTCGGTTTGGCTACACTGACGCACAACGTCTTGGCACTACAGCGGGTTTGGGACTAAATTAAGCCCTATTTTCGGATTTGCTAAATCATCCCAAATACAAAATCAACTTTGCATTAAGCCAATTGCCCAAATCCGTTGTAGTAGCTGTTGTGCGATGCCTTTATATTTCAGGAATTAAAGGTTCTGTGTTCTTGTAATACTCAAATCCATCCCATGTAAAATCAGTATGTGATGTGCCAATATCCCAAGCAAAAATATCTTCTTGATAAGTTTGAACACTATCAATCATAAAACAAGTTCCATCTTCATTATAGATAAATTCATATTTTTTTTGTCCTTTATCAAAATAGCTTTTGTCTGTAATAGTGCAAATTAATTCCGAACCTTTCATTTCATACTTTTTAAAACAAATGCAATTTTCATCTTTATCATCGACTGTAATCATATTTCCAATGAGTATATTTTCTTTGTAGGTTAAGTATTCTGTAATTTTATATGAATTTTGATAGTGAATGAATGTGATTGAAGTATCTCCATTTTTCTCTTTTAATATTGTTTGTAATTCTTCATTAGAATACGCATAAAATGAAATATTCGAAAGTCTTCCGTTTTCATATTGTTTTGTATAAATTTCTTTTCCGTTTTCAGAATAAGTTTCAGACAAATCTTTAGGAGAATACTCAAAAGTTTCTTTTTTAATTATAATTTCAATTCCGTTTTCGTCAATATATTTTAGTATCTCTTTCATTCACGGTTTTGTTTAAGGTTTCGTACAACGTTCTGGTACTACAGCGGGTTTGGGACTAAATTAAGCCTATTCTTCGGATTTGCCAAATCTTCCAAATACAAGACCATTTTTCCATTAAGCCTAATGCCCAAATCCGTTGTAGTGGCTGTTATGGGCAGTTCAAAATTTGCTAACTGCAATTGGGAAATTCGTTTTTCCACTTGATTCGGGCCATTGAAGCAAACCAAATTTTTGTTGTACCGCTACAACCGTACTCGGTAATGTGAGTCGCATTAATTCGTCTATCGGTAATATTGCACAATGTCGCGATGAATCAAGATGCCAATTTATTGCGTGTTGCAAAAACATTTTTGAAAACATAAAACTATATGCTTCTTCACCAATTCTGCAAGCATAGCAAATCATTATTCCTTCCGCACATCTTTTTATATGGCTATCATAAATCTCACGGGACTGTTCCAATTCTAAAGCATTTCTTAGAATTCCACCTTTTTCAAATGCTGGAATTTTATCCGACAAATCTACGAATGGTATAAATTGTGCAAGAACTCTACAGCTTTCAAGAATTATGATTTGTTTTTCGGTATTAAGTGTAAATTGCCCAGGTTTAATTATTTCTTCAGCATTTAATTGAAAAAGTTGATTGTTTTGTTGATTCGCTCCGTGACCGATATAAACGATAATTCCGTAGTCAAGCTTTTCATTATATATGTTTTCTTTAAGATAACTATAACTAGGTTCTGAGAGATAAACAACCTCGTCTAAAGTGTAAGCTCCTCCTGCACATAATTTAAAAAAATCAATGTATGAATTTGCAAAATTTTCGTCAAGAATTCTTTCCTCTGTGGATTTAGAAAAACCTTTTATAATGAATACTTTTCTCTTAATCATTTTAGTGAATTTAGCAGTAAGGTTCTTCTGAATTGCCCATAACGTTCTGGCGCTACACGAGGTTTGGGATTAAAGATGCGAGGTTTTTCGGTTAAACACAAATTTCCCAAGTACAAAACCATCTTTAAATTCAGCCTAATGCCCAAATCTCGTGTAACGGCTGTTGGCGGTAGTGCATTTATTTACAATGTTTTTACTTCTTTTCTTTTAATTCTGCTAAAAGTTTTTCTTCACTGATTGGAAATTTCATCGCTCTTCTGTTACTAATATCTCCATAATTCTCCCACATTATTTCACTTCCATCTTCAATATCTTCATAAATTGGTATAAGATTTCCTATTCCAATAAAAATCCATTCCATTTCTAAATTGTCAGAGTTTGTGAATTTATATTCTGCTTATTTTCCAATTTTAACAGCTTTATCATATGCTTTTTTTGGAGTTTCGGCTTTAATTATATGGAAGTTTCCCCAAGTTTTAACTCTACGTAATTCTTGTGCTTCATTTCGGTTTACGGGTTCACACTTTTCAATTATTTCAGCGATATACCACTTTCCATTTTCCACTGATATTTTCTCGTTTTCCATTTTTCTGTTTTGCATTACCGCTAACGTTCTGGCGCTTTGCGAGGTTGGGGAATAAAGATGCGGGATTTTTCGGTTAAACACAAATTTCCCAAGTACAAAATAATATTTAAATTCAGCCTAAAACCCCAATCTCGCCAAACGGCTGTTAGCGGTAGTTTTAATGATTACTGGTTAATTAAGATTGTTCAATACATAAAAAACTCTATCAATTTCTTTTTGGTAAGCTTCGATAGGCAAACTAGAAAAATTAATATTCGGAAGTGGCAAGTTCGTTTTTGCAAACTCATAAGCTTCACTTAAACCTAAGGTAGCATCATTATAAAATTCGTGTATGTTTTCTCTCGTTTTAATTTCACTTATAGGTATTTCATAGACTGATATTGCAGTAAGAATTTCGTGTTCGTTCCCTTTATAAAACTCGACAAGGATATACTTCTTAGTAATTTTCAGTTGCATTTTGTTGTTTACGATAAATGGAGATTCAGTCCTGAAATCAATTCTTGATTCGCCAAGCGATTCAAAGGCTGGAAAATCTAAGGCTGATAAATTATATTCTGTTCTGTAATGTCTTGCGTTCATAAATTAATTTTATTCAAATGTGAAATTTTACGGAAATCGTGATTCAAAATTACCGCTAACTAGTTTATATGTATGACAAAATCACACAAAGCCACCCAATTTCGGGTAGATATGTCTGACAAACGTCATACTTTATTCAAAAGTAAATAAATTTCAGTCTAAATCACCCTTTAGCCCCAATGACCTCTAATAAAACCTGATTTTTATTTTCAAGCAGTTTTATTTTTTCTTTTAAGGCTTCTATTTCGTCGTCTGCTGGTGTATCTGCGGGAGCGTCGGTAGTATAATTTTTAGGCAACTGTACAGCTATGTCCATCAGGAAATTGTGTTCCAAAGCTGTCGAAATTTTTAGTAACGTATTTACTGATAGTGTCTTTGACTTAAAGTGTTTTAAAATGGATTGATAGCCAATGCCTGCTTTTCGGGCTAAGCCACTTTTGCGAATGCGTTTGCGATTACAGTAAGCGGTGAGTAATTCACCCGTTTTAATTTTTACCATGGTATCTAATTTAAGTTTTGATAAAAGTAAGAATTTATATATGTTATTTGCAATTGAAAATGAAGATTGTAAAAAAAATATACAAAAGATATAGTGGCGCTATATAAAAAGTATAGTGACACTTTATAAAAGGTATAGCTACACTATATAAAAAATATAGCTACACTATATAAAAAATATAGCTACACTATATAAAAAATATAGTTACACTATATAAAATATATAGCGACACTATATAAAACGTATAGTGACGCTATATAAAAAGTATAGCTACACTATATAAAACGTATAGTGATGCTATATAAAAAGTATAGCGACACTATATCAATAATATAATCTTTTTATTTGACTACAGACATTGGAATAATTTGACAAAAAAAAACCAACAGACTGGCTGTTGGTTTAACATTTGAAAAATTTTTTTATTTATTGGTCTTACGGATTTTGAAAAGTGGGGCTGGTTGCATTTTTTTCAAATCTCACCTTAAGCTTATCATAACTCGCCTGAGCACCCGGAACACCACCATCAGAAGCTGATTTGTATAGTTCGTAAGCTTTTCTGGCATTGATTAAGGCTTCTCTTCCGGCAATACGCTGGGCATCTTTTAGTCTTAGGATAATGTTTTGGTACAATGAAATCAATTCTTCCGACTGATCATAAAAAGCAACATCATTCGTCAGATTGGGGATGCTGAACCATGCCGGCAGGATAGCTGCTCCGTTGGAGTTTAGTTCGTTCAGCGTGTCGTCAACAAAAATCTTGTTGTCCACATTGATGTCGCCACCACTGGCACGCTCTTCTTCGGTCAGGGTCGCACCCGCCGGAATTTTTGCAATAGTAGCGTTGGCATTCGCTTTCATCAGCGTCATGTCTGCCGCTGGGTAGGTTAGGTTTAACCTGTTTGGATTTAAATTACTCATGTCATTACATGTTTTAATGTTATTAATTAGAGTAAAAGTAAGAATAAAGAGATTACTATAATAATAATTTGTAAGTATTTTTAGTCATTATTTTATAGCTACCTGATAGATGATTCGCATACATAAATTACTTTTATTAAAACCATTAGAAGTACTGTTAACTAAAAGTCTCCACTCATTTACCATTACATTAAAAAATAGCTAATAGGAAGTAAAATCCACGGCAATCATTAATAATCTGATAACCTGAAAGCCTTGAAATTAATGCGTAAGGGTACTAGTTTTGGCCATTGAAACGCTGCAACTACATCTTCTTAATTACAGACTACGTGATGAAACTAAAATTACTATTGGCTAGCTTATTATTGACTATTTCCTTTACATCCTCTTATGCCGCTGTCGCTACGGTTACAACAACAACCGTATCAGCCATAGCACAATTTAGCGCTACTTCCGGTGGAAATGTTACGGCAAATGGTGGCGCTGCGGTGACTGCCAGAGGAATTCTTTGGGGAACTGCTGCCGGATTGACCATTGCTCAGGCTCCTGCGGGAACAAGCAGTAATGGTACGGGGAACGGGGTATTCACCAGCTACCTTGCTGCCTTAAAACCCAATACTACTTATTATTACAGGGCTTATGCGACTAACTCGTCCGGAACGGCTTATGGTGCCGAATTGAGCTTTACAACACTGGCACAACTGGGAACTCAGATGGCATTTTGGAATTTTGGATCCAGTGCCGGAACGTACACCAATACGGTAACCAGCGAAACCGTTACCGGAACACCTACCTTAATCTTAACGGATGGAACCATAGACACCGATGGAAAAGAAGGTGTCGCATATACCGATATTACAGGAACCAGTCATGTCCGCGGACAGGCAGCAGGCTGGACCGATATAAAATCTTCCGGTGCCGGTGATGCCATATTTACAATAAACACAACCGGCTTTAACGATATAACCCTAAAACTGGATTACAAAGGAACATCGGTTACAAGTATGGATGTGGAATATTCGGTTGATGGAGGAAATAACTACACACAATATTTTAACAATACCACACTTATAGCCAACAGACTGGATGCTAATTACAACTGGAACACCTTCAGAGTAGATTTGTCCAGCGTAGCAGCGATAGAAAATGTAAGTTCGGTGATGTTCAAACTAAATGATTTTGACCAAAACGGTGATAATGAATTTATTTTTGACAATGTAGAAATTATAGGAGTTCCCATAGTTGAGATAGATGTAAAAGGAAATGGAACTACTATCCTTGATGGTGACAGTACCCCATCAACTTCAGACTATACCGATTTTGGTACGGTAGATATTGGAACAAGTATAGAAAGAACGTTTGTCATTTATAATACAGGAACCGGTGTTTTGAACCTGACAGGAGCCAGTCCATACATAGTAATTGCGGGAGCAAACGCAGCAGATTTTAAAGTTACGGCATTGCCAACAACACCTATTAATGCCCTGACAGGAACAACAAGTTTCGATATTACTTTTACACCGGGTGGTACAGGAACGCGAACAGCAACGATATCTATAGCCAACAACGATACCGATGAAAACCCATATAATTTCACTATTCAGGGTAATGGAGCCACTTGTACACCTGCCGTTATAGCATCGGTTTATCCTGCTTCGGGACCAGCAGGAACACAGGTGACTATAACCGCTGGTTCAGGCAGTTTGTCAGGAGCAACAGCTGCCATAAATGGCACTTCATGTACTGTTGTGTCCAGTTCTGCAACACAATTAGTAATTACGATACCAGCGGGAGCTTCTACAGGAAGCCTTATTGTAAAAAACACTGCCCTTTGCAGCAGTACCGCTTCTGTTTTTACAGTCTTGAATACTGTGAATACTGCTTGTCAGGGTACACCAGCTGCAGCAACAGATTTGGTGATTTATGAAATTTATGACGAAGACTACAACAATGGAGGAGGAATAACAATCTATAACGGGACGGGGAGTAGCAAAACATTGTCTAATTACAGAATATACAGAACGGACAATTATGGTTCGGGCTATGCTAATTATGCTACACTTACCGGAACTGTGGCGGCGGGAGCATTAGCTATTATTAAAGTAGCCAATAGCAGTTGTACTACACCCGCTGCTACCAATGGTTCCCTGACTGGCCCATTTAATGGAGGTGATGGTTTCCAGTTAAGAGCAAGTGATGGTACAACAATAATAGACGACATTCAGGTACCCGGTTCAAAAGGGTATTATATGAAAAGAAATACCAACTCACTTGCACCTGCCACAACCTATGTTTCATCTTATTGGACAACTGTAGAGACTGTATCATCAGGAACAACAAACACTTGTATTGCTTATGGTACAACACCGGCTGCCCTTGGGATTACACCAACAGTAACAACACCCGTAAGTAATTCGTCCTGCAAAACCACAACTATTACAGTAGTGGGAACAGAAGGATACAACGGCACTTCACCTGCAGATACCAAAGAACTTAATTATCTGTGGTATGTGAATGCTCCAAACACTACAACCTGGAGCAGCCTTTCGAATACCGGACTGTATACCGGAAGTACCACAGCTACTTTAAACATTTCTAATAATTCCGAATTGAGCGGGTATCAATACTATTGCGAAGTTAGTGAAGATGGAAACACTTGTTCTGTCTCTTCCAATGCCATAAAAATCAGTACCGTAATTACGTGGAACGGAACCGATTGGAGAGATAATAATAATGCCGTTGCCACACCTTCATTAACAACTAATGAGGTCATTAATGCCAATTATACTATTCCTGCTAATCATACTTTAAATGGTTGCAGCCTGACGATTAATGCAGGATTTACTCTAACTGTTCAGAATCTTGGATTTTTGAAAATTCAAAATGATTTAACGATCAACAACAATGCGGTAGTAGAAATCAGCAATCAGGGTTCATTGGTCATGGTGAACGATTCCGGACTTGTTACCACCAATGGAACGGGGAAAGTAAACGTGAATAAAACAACAACCCCTTTCGATAAATACGACTATACATACTGGTCTTCTCCTATTGAGAGTCCAACTACCAATATTGCAACCACTTTTCCAGATTGGCGAACTGATTATGCATTCTCTTATGACCCGACAAAATTCGAAGATTTAGTGACTATTGTCAATGGTGCTCAGACAGCGGCAAGGCCAGACGGTTTTGACGATGATGAAGATGATTGGCAACAAGCCTCAACCATGAATCCCGGAAAAGGCTACATCATTATGGGACCCACTTCCGGATCTTATACTACAACCGGGGCATCTGTAACCTTTGCGGGTAAAGTAAACAATGGCGTTAAAACGACACCGGTAAGCTTAACTCCGGGAATTCCATCTGATGACGATTGGAACTTAATAGGGAATCCATATCCATCGGCACTTTCAGCAGATGCTTTTATAAATGCCAATATTGTTGGCACGGGTTCTGTCAATAGAACTATAAACGGGACTTTGTATTTCTGGACACACAAGGCAAATATTGGTGATGGAGTAAACCTGGGACCAGATGCTTTAAATTTTTCTCAGGATGATTATGCGGTTTATACATTGGCGGGAGGAACCGGAACTTCCGGAACAGTTGCAGGAGCAGTAGAAGATTTGACCAACAGACCTTCTGGGTACATCGCCTCAGGACAGGCATTTTTCATTGAGGCAGAAGCTTCAGGAAATGTAACATTCAACAACAGCATGCGATCGGTGTCAAACCCGAATACCCAATTCTTCAAAACCAAACCTAATAAATCAAAAAACACAGCTAAAAATCGTCTTTGGCTGAATCTGGAAAACAATCTGGGCATGTTCAGTCAGCAATTGGTAGGTTATTTTGACAATGCTACTATGGGGTATGACAATGGTTATGACGGCTTGCTGAATGATGGTGGGAATTATATCAATTTCTATTCTTTTATAGATAAAGACACCTATAAAATTCAGGGACGTTCTGCTTTCGATGAAAATGATGAAGTAAAACTGGGTTATTTCAGTGCCATAGCAGGAACATTTAATATTATTATTGATACCAAAGAAGGAGTTTTTAATGACACCCAAATTGCTGTTTATTTAGAAGATAAAGCACTAAATGTGATTCACAATCTAAAAACGGAGCCGTATGCTTTCACTACTGAATCAGGAACTTTCAACGACCGTTTTGTATTGAGATACAAAGACAAAACATTAGGAACACCGGATTTAGAAACATTTGAAAATCAGGTTTTAGTTTCTAGTGCCAACAAACAGATAAAAATTAATTCTGCTGTTGAAACGATTGCTAAAGTCGCTATATATGATATCTCAGGAAAAGAAATTTTCAAAAAGGATTCTGTGAATAGCAATGAATTAATGATTTCTAATCTGGTTTCAGTTCAACAGCTTGTATTGGTAAAAGTAACTTTGCAAAATGGACAGACTGTTACAGAGAAAATCATTTATTAAATAATCAGAAAAAATAAAATGCTAAAACAAAACCCGACAGGTTTCCGGAACCTGTCGGGTTTAAATTTGAATTAACCAAAATATAAAATTATAAAACCAATTCGCCCAAAGCTTCTTTGCTAAATCCAACAAGCTCATTTGTTTTTCCAGCTTTTATTTTGGCAGTCCAGTTGGGGTCAGAAAGTAATGGTCTTCCAACGGCAACCAAATCAAAATCGCCTCTGTCGAAACGTCTGTTCAGTTCGTCTAATGAAGTAGGCTCTGAGCTTTCGCCTGCAAAAGCACCAAAGAAATCACCGGAAAGTCCAACAGAACCAACAGTAATAGTTGGAGCTCCCGTTACTTTTTTGGCCCAGCCAGCAAAATTCAGATCCGATTTTTCAAATTCAGGTTCCCAGAAACGGCGCTGAGAACAATGCAGAATATCTACTCCGGCATCTACAAGAGGCGTAAGCCAGGCGTCTAATTCCTGTGGAGTTTTCGCTATTTTATAATTGTAATCCGAAGGTTTGAATTGAGAGACACGCATAATCACAGCAAAGTCATTTCCGACTTGTTTTCTGATTTCTTTCACTACTTCAATAGCAAAATGATTGCGTTCCTTGATTGTTTTTCCGCCATAAATATCGGTACGCAAATTGGTTTCCGGATTAAAGAACTGGTCAATTAAATACCCGTGCGCTCCGTGAATTTCGATAGTATCAAAACCAAGTCTTTTGGCATCGGTAGCCGCTTTTCCGAAAGCAAGAATAGTATCTTCAATGTCCTTTTCAGACATAGTATTCCCGTTATTGAAACCCGGACGGTTTAATCCAGACGGGCCTTCAAAGGGAACTGGAGGAACCCAGCCTGAATGATGATTATCCATAATGCCCATGTGCCAGATTTGTGGTCCCATCTGACCTCCAACAGCATGAACTCCATTGATTACTTTTTGCCATCCTTTTAAAGCTTCATCTCCGTAAAAATGAGGAACATTGGCATCATTGGAGGAGGAAGGTCTGTCGATAACCGTTCCTTCGGATAATATCAAACCCACTTCGCCTTCGGCTCTTTTTTGATAGTAAGCGGCAACTTCATCCGTTGGAATTCCGTTTGGAGAAAAAGACCGTGTCATTGGCGCCATTACGATTCTGTTTTTAAGATGTAACGTCTTTAAGTTAAAAGGTGTAAATAAATTAGTTGTACTCATACTTTTATAATTTAGATGTTATATATTTTTTTAATATTATCTCCAGCCACCGCCCAATGCACGATATAATTCCGTGTTAGCAGAAAGCTGTTCTCTTTTGATATTGGCCAATTCCAATTCGCTTTGCAGTAAACTGGCTTGTGCAGATAATACTTCCAGGTATTCCGCCATTCCGTTTTGGAAGAGCATTTTTGAATTTTTAATGGCCAGTTGCAACGTTTTTACACGCTCCTGCAAAATAGATTCCTGCTGTTGCAATTTTTCCACTTTCACCAAAGCATCAGATACTTCGCTAACTGCTACCAAAACCGATTGCCTGAAACTAAAAACCGCTTTTTCTCGTTCGGCAACCGCAATATTGTATTGGGTTTTCAATTTTTTATTGTTGAGTAAAGGCTGTGTCAAACCTCCCGCAACCGTTCCAAATAAGGAAGCCGGAATGTTGAACCAACTGCTGGTTTCGAACGAATTTAATCCGCCCTGAGCTGTAATTCTTAAGGCTGGGTATAAATCGGCTTTTGTGATTCCGACATTGTCATTGGCAACTTTCAAAGCCAATTCAGCGCTTTTTACATCCGGTCTTCTGCTTACTAAGGAGGACGGAATCCCGATGGCTGTGTTGTTCTTTATTGTAATTCCGTTTAAACGAATGTTTCTTTGTTTCGAATTCGGGAAAGAGCCTGTCAATACACTCAAAGCATTTTCCTGAATGGCAATGTTTTGTTCCAATAAAGGAATCAGTTGTGCTGCACTTAGTCTTTGTGCTTCAGATTGTTGAATTCCTAACGAAGTCACTTGTCCGGCATCAAATTTTAATTTGATGATGTTGGTTGTACTATCGTTTAATTGTACATTTTTCTTAGCGATATCCAATTGTGCGTCTAACATCAAAAGATTGTAATAGCCCTTAGAAACATTGGCAACAATATTCGTCTGCAACGCTTTTTTTACTTCTGCCGACTGCAAATAACCGGCATAAGCGCCTTTTTTCTGATTGCGGATTTTACCCCAGATATCCGCTTCCCACGAAAGGGAAACTCCTGCCGAATAATCTTCAAGATGTTTCATACCCAATGCCTGATTCAGGTTCATTCCCGTAAAACTATTGTCAGACGGATTGCTGGTACTGGCATTCACAAACAAATTCGCCTGTGGCACATTGCCCCATTTGGATTGTGTAAAACGATATTGTGCAATTTCAATGTTTTTGGTGGCGATTTGCAAATCGTTATTTCTCGCCACGGCACTGTCAATTAACTGGATAACATCTTTTTCTGTAAAGAAATTTTTCCACTCCAAATCCCCGATACTCGTCGTATCAGCTGTAACCGATGCATTCCTGAAATTGGCAGGAATGGCATCTTTTGGAGTTTCAATATCCTTCGAAACGGTACAGGATAGTATTGTGGTGATCAAAATAGCGACCACCACGATTTTGGTTATATATTTTTTCATTTTATAAGTTGTCATTAAATTTCTGAACAAGGACTTTTTGCAGCTTCAAGATCTCTCGAAACTTTATAAGAAATATATCCGATGCCTATAATGATGGCAACGAGAATTGTTGTGATGTAATTTTCCATTTTTATTTTTCTTCGTTATGAATTACGGCTACTGGTTTTCCGGTAACTCTTTCTTGTAAATGTTGGAATACGATGAATAAAACCGGGATGATCAGCAATCCAAGAATTACTCCCGAAATCATTCCGCCCGCAGCACCAATACTAATCGAATGGTTACCCTGAGCTGACGGTCCTGTGGCACTCATCATCGGAATCAATCCAACAACAAAAGCCAGAGATGTCATAATAATTGGTCGTAAACGCAGTTTGGCAGCATCTATTGAGGCTTTGACCAATGCCTGACCGGATTTTCGTTTCTGGACGGCAAATTCCACAATCAAAATCGCATTTTTGGCGAGCAGCCCAATAAGCATTACAAGTGCCACTTGTACGTAAATGTTGTTTTCGATTCCGGTTAAACCAATGGCTACGAATACTCCAAATATTCCGGCTGGGATAGAAAAGATTACTGCCAAAGGCAAAATGTAACTTTCGTATTGCGCAGCTAATAAGAAATAAATGAATATCAGACACAATAAGAATATGGTTGTCGACTGACCTCCCGAAGAAATCTCTTCACGGGTTTGTCCTGAAAATTCAAATCCGTAACCTGCAGGCAATTGTTGTTCAGCCACTTCTTCAATGGCTTTGATGGCATCTCCGGAACTAAATCCAGGTTTTGGAATCGCATTGATACCAATAGAGTTAAACAAATTGTATCTCGAAGCAGTTTCAGAACCATAAATACGGCTTAGTTTTACCAAGGTATTGATGGGTACCATTTCGCCATTTTTGTTTTTCACAAATACTCTGTCAATAGCTGAAGGATCAGCTCTGTCAGCAATATCTGCCTGAACAACTACTCGGTAATATTTACCAAATCGGTTAAAGTCGGATGCCTGTGCACTACCAAAATACGCCTGCATCGTTTGCAGAATGTCTTTGACTTTTACGCCCAATTGATCCGCTTTGGCATCATTAATATCCAATTGCAATTGAGGATAATCGGCTTTGAAACTCGTAAAGGCTACAGCAATTTCAGGACGTTTCATCAATTCTCCAATAAAGTTTTGAGAAATACCGCTGAATTTATCCAGTTTACCGCCTGTTTTATCCTGCAATACCAAATCCAAAGCTTCCACATTACTAAAACCGGGAACCGTTGGAAAACTGAATACAAAGAAACTACCTTCGGAAATCGCGCCTAATTTTCCCTGAACATCGGCCATTATTTCATTGATATCTTTCATTTCACCACGCTCTTCATTTGGTTTCAGCAATACAAAAACCACTGCCGATGATGGACTGGTAGAATTCGTCAGTAAGTTGAAACCTGAAATCGCAGTTACATCTCTGGAAGCTTCTAATTTGCTCAGCACATTTTCAGCTTCGGTCATTACTTTTTGAGTTCCGTCCAATGATGTTCCAGAAGGTGTGTTCATTGCAATAGCAATAAATCCCTGATCTTCTGTCGGAATAAATCCGGATGGAGTCGTTTTTACCATTATAATTGTAGCAATAGTAATCAATGCCAATCCGCCTAAACTAACCCATTTGTTACGAATTAAGAATTTCAATCCGCCTACATAACGGTTGGTTAACGATTCAAAGCTATTATTGAAACCGGTAAAGAATTTTTCTTTAAATCCTTGTTTAACATACGGAGCATCTCCATCGTGTGCAGCGTGATTGTCTTTTAAGAACAAAGCGGCCAGGGCAGGGCTCAATGTCAAAGCATTTACAGCTGAAATTACAATTGCAATCGCCATCGTAAAAGCAAACTGACGATAGAAAACTCCCGTTGAACCTTCCATAAAACCAACGGGTAAGAATACTGCTGCCATTACCAGTGTAATCGAAATAATTGCACCTGTAATTTCGTGCATCGCTTCGTGTGTGGCTACTTTTGGAGACAAATGTTTGTGTTCCATTTTGGCGTGAACAGCCTCGACGACTACAATTGCATCATCAACCACAATACCAATCGCCAGAATTAAAGCGAACAATGTCAATAAGTTAATCGAGAATCCGAATACCTGCATGAAAAAGAACGTACCCAAAATCGCTACAGGAACTGCAATTGCCGGAATTAAAGTTGATCTAAAATCCTGCAAAAAGATAAACACCACAATAAATACCAGGATAAAAGCTTCTAATAAAGTATGTTTTACCTGATCAATGGATTGGTCCAAAGATACTTTTGTGCTATAAAAAATATTGTGTTTGATACCTGTTGGAAAATCTTTCGAAGCTTTCACCATCAGTTTGTTAATCGCAATCTGAATGTCATTCGAGTTAGAACCCGCCAACTGAATCACACCAATTACAATTCCTTTTTTACCATTCAAACGCGTTAAACTGTTATAAGAGTAAGCACCTAATTCCACTCTTGCAACGTCTTTTAGACGAAGGATAGAACCATCAGCATTGGAACGAATGGCAATATTTTGATAATCTTCCGGTTTGGTTAGTTTTCCTTTGTATTTGATTACGTATTCGAAAACTTCTTTACTTCTTTCACCAAATTTTCCCGGAGCTGCTTCCAGACTTTTATCCTGAATCGCTGCCATTACTTCGTTTGGCGTTACATTGTGAGCGGACATTTGCGTTGGATTCAGCCAAACTCTCATCGAATAATCTTTTACACCACCAAAAATTGCAGCAGAACCCACTCCCGGAATACGTTTGATTTCAGGAATAATGTTAATCTGCGCATAATTGGCAACAAAAGTCTGGTCGTATTTGGCTTCGTCTTCGGTAAACATACCAATCGCCATAATGAAACTATTTTGCTGTTTCGCAGTCGTTACACCTTGCTGCACAACTTCGGAAGGCAATTGACTTGTCGCCTGAGCAACCCTGTTTTGCACGTTCACCGCAGCCTGATCGGCATCTGTTCCTAATTTAAAGAAAACGGTAATAGCTAAAGTTCCATCGTTACTGGCTGTGGAACTCATATAAGTCATGTTTTCCACACCATTTATCGATTCTTCAAGCGATGGCGCAACGGAACGTAAAACCGTTTCTGCATTCGCTCCAGGATAAACTGCCGTGACCAAAACCGATGGTGGCGCAATATCAGGAAACTGTTGTAAGGGCAATTTTGTAAGTCCAAGTACACCTAATATCACCAGTAAAATGGAGATAACGGTTGCCAGTACAGGTCTTTGTATAAATATTTTGAACATCTGTAAAAATTATTTTTTGTTAATGATTTGAGCCACTTTTGGAGCTGATTTTTCAGGCTGAATTAGTTGTCCTTCCTGAAGTTTGTCGATACCGCTCAATACGATTTGGTCACCAGATTTTACACCTTCACTAATAAGATAGTTGATACCGCTTTTTCCGATAACTGTGATAGGCATTTTGCTGACCTTGTTTTCTTTATTTAAAGTGAAAACAAAAATCTTGTCCTGCATTTCAACCGTAGCAGATTGTGGAACCAAAATCGCATCATCGTGATTGATTCCGAGTCTGATTTTTCCAGTATTTCCAGAACGTAAAGTTCCATTTGCATTTGGGAAAGTAGCTCTAAGAGTAATAGCTCCGGTAGTTTTATCAAACTGACCATCAACCATATCAATTTTTCCTTTTTGCGGATAAGCATTGTTATCTGCTAATATTAAAGAAACTGGAGGAAGGTTTTTGATTTTGTCACCAATAGTATTTCCTGAATAATGGGATTTAAAACTGATAAAATCGGTTTCGCTTAAAGAGAAATAAGCAACCACTTCATGTACATCCGAAAGGGTAGTTAAAGGTTCGATATCAGATGCTGAAACTAAACTTCCTTGTTTTTTTGGCAGTCTTCCAATATAACCACTTACGGGAGCAGTAACATTGGTATAACCTAAATTGATTCTGGCCGATTCAACCATTGCTTTAGTCTGCTCAATATTGGAAGCGGCAATTCGGTAAGAGGATTTAGCCAGTTTCAATTGATAATCGGAAACGACTTTGTTTTGAACTAGAGGAGTTAATTTATCCACTTCTAATTGTGCGTTGATTAAAGCAGCTTCAGCACCGTGAAGGCTTGCCAATGCATTGTTCAATTGCTCACGGAAAGGACGTTCGTTTATTTTGAATAAAGTCTGCCCTTTCGAAACATAGGCACCTTCATCAACAAGGACACGATCTAAATTTCCACTTACCTGCGGACGAATTTCGACATCTACTTTTCCTTGAATTGATGCCGGATATTCAGAATCGGTTATGGTGTTTTCATTTGTTATTGTTGCCACTGGCAGGAGCGGAGCGGGTGCAGCACCCGGAGTTTGTGTTTTATCCGCACAGCTGATTAGAAATGCAGCTATAAGGCTTAAGAGTGTAATTTTTTTCATAATTGGAATTGGATTTAAAATGGAACTGGATATTTGCTTTTGTGGAATAATCGTTTCAGAATTCATGCTGTTTGTTATTTAAAGGTTATAGTTTTTGTGAGCAATGATTCTGGAATAATCGTTTCAGAATCAGGGCTGTAATTTAAAAATGTGTATGCGTATTCTATATTTTTATCTGAAATAAACGTTCCAGAATTTAGGTAAAAAAAAAGGTATTATTTAAATATATTCTTAATCAGGAATTCTGACATTTTTTTAATCTTAATTGGATTTCCGTGAAGGATGTATGATTGCTTCCAGCCTGTAAAAGAAGTCGCAATGTATTCAGCCATTAATGCAGCATCTTCCGTATCATCCATTTCACCATCATCCATCGCTTTTTGGACTATTGTTGCCATAAATTCGATGAAAATATCATTGTTTTTACTCATTACATTACGGACTGTGCAATCATCCGGAGCAATTTCGAAAATCGTTTTCATTCCCAGACAGCCTTTGTCACAGGAAATGATCCAATCTGCTTTATCAGTAATCATTTTGATCAACGCAGCTTTGGCCGATGTTTCTTTAGCTACTTTTTCTTTTACTTCACACATTGCATTATCAAAATAATTGCTAATGCATTTCATAAATAACTGATGTTTGTCTCCAATGGTGTTGTATAAACTACTTCTGTTGATCTGCATGGCATCCACAAGGTCTTGCATCGAAGTAGCATTATATCCTTTTTCCCAAAAGACATTCATTGCTTTTTCAATTTTTTCAACCTCGTTAAATTCTACACAGCGAGCCATACCATTTAATTTTCACTTTGCAAATGTAAAACTATTTTTGAAACAAGCGTTCCAGAATTGAAATATTTTTCAATTTTTTTTAAAAATAGTACTGAAAGTGGCTCAAAGTATTGTATTTATTACACTTACTTTAATGTTAGTTACACTACAATTTGGTGATGAAAAAGCAAAAACCCTAAACATTTTAAAGCGTTTAGGGTTTTTTGTGACCTCGACTGGATTCAAACCAGTAACCTCTTGAGCCGTAATCAAGTGCGCTATTCAGTTGCGCCACGAGGCCGTAATGCGGGTGCAAATATAGGTAATTTTTATAATCGTGCAAACCTAAATGTAAAATTATCTTGAAATATTTTCTAATCTAAAATCTAAAATTACCAATCTGAAATCAATTGTCTAATGCTCTTGTAGTTACATAATACCGATAACCAATAATTGCCAGTTGCCATTTTTTGGCTTTGGCTATATCTAAGCCATTTTTCGTAAAACTAGGAAGGATAAGTTTGTTGATTCGTGCCAGAAGTTTGAACATAAGTAGAAGTTTGATGTAAAAATAATAAAAAACTGCCACAATTTTTAAACCCATTTTTGCAAAATAGAAATCTTTGTGGCTTTCTAACTTTTAAACTATTTTTGCCCAATGCAGTTTTTCAATTTACATACACACCAATATACGGATCAGTCAGATGTCTTGGAATTGGTTAATCAATATCCACAGGAATTTGATGGAACTATTCCGTTTTATTCCATTGGTATTCATCCGTTATTTATTGATGAGAATAGGTTGGAAAGTGATTTTAAAATTGTAGGCGAAAAATTAGCTTTACCAGAATGCCTGGCTCTTGGTGAATGTGGATTGGATAAACGTAGCGAAACATCATTTGAAATACAACAATCCGTTTTTGAAAAACAATTGGCTTTAGCCGAAAAATACCAAAAACCAGTAGTGATTCATTGTGTTGCTGCTTTTCAGGAATTGATTGCTATAAAGAAAAAATTAAAAATTAGTGTTCCAATACTGATCCACGGATTTTCAAAAAACGAACAATTAGCTAAACAATTGATTGATGCAGGATGTTATGTTTCGTTTGGAAAAAATTTATTGCGAAATCCGGAATTAGAATCGGTTTTTAAAAGCATTCCAAATGATAAGTTTTTCTTAGAAACAGATACAATTGAAGAAGGAATTCAGGAAGTGTATGCTTTGGCAGCAAAATACAAGAATTTTGAATTAAACGAATTAGAACAAATTATAAATAATAATTACAAAAACGTTTTTGATTTTATAAGTTAATAAATTCTAAACGAAAAACTATAATAGAATGAAAGAGTGGACAGAAAGAGCAGAACTTTTATTTAAAGCTGAAGGATTAGAAAAATTAAGAAACTCCAATGTTTTGGTAGTTGGGTTAGGAGGGGTTGGTTCTTTTGCTGCCGAATTTTTGGCAAGAGCAGGAGTGGGATCGATGACAATTGTGGATGGTGATGTGGTAGATATTACTAATATAAACCGCCAATTACCAGCTTTGCATTCTACCATAGGTATGTCTAAAGCAAATGTGGTAGGCGATCGATTAATGGACATTAATCCGGAATTGAAACTAACAAGAGTAGAGGAGTTTTTATCACCGGAGCGCGCTTTCGAAATAGTGACAGATGAATTTGATTATGTTTTGGATTGCATTGATAGTGTTACTCCAAAATTAAATTTGATAGTTGGTGCAAAACGTAAGAGAGTGAAAATTATCTCCAGTATGGGAGCAGGAGGAAAAATGGAAGCTTCTAAGGTTAAGGTAGCCGATATTTCCCGAACAATAAACTGTAAGTTCGCAAGGATTATTAGAAAACGTTTAAAAGAATTTAAAATTAATAAGCTGAAAGTCGTTTTTTCTTCTGAAATTCAGGATGAAGCTAGCTTAAAAATGACTGATGGTTCTAATTTTAAGAAATCTTTTTACGGAACCAATAGCTATATGCCAGGGTTATTTGGTTTATATGCTGCTGAAACTGTTATTCGCTATCTACTTAAAAAATAGTTTTCTATACAAGATCTAAAATCGTTAATCTACAATCTGAAATCAGAAATGAAATATTTAAAACTCATTCGTTATCAAAATTTACTTATGCTGGCATTGATGCAGCTTATTTTTAAATATGGTTTTTTGGAATTGCAAAATATTCCTTTGGCTTTGACCGATTGGCACTATGCTTTATTGGTTTTAGCAACAGTATTTATTGCCGCTGGAGGTTATATCATCAATAATATTTTTGATGTGGATACTGATATGGAAAATAAACCTGAAGATGTAATTGTTGGCAAGTTTATTTCTGAAAGTCAGGCTTATAATCTGTATTTTGGGTTTACAGTTACAGGAGTTGCTATTGGCTTTATTTTGTCGAATATAATTGATAAACCCAGTTTTGCATCTGTATTTATAATCATTGCCGCAGCACTTTATTTTTATGCTACGAATTTAAAGCAAAGTTTACTAATAGGTAACATTATTGTGGCTCTTTTGCTTTCGTTAAGTGTTATTATTATTGGAGTTTTTGATTTGTATCCTGTCACTTCTGAAGAAAACAGGCCTCTTATGGGATTGATGTTTGGAATACTTTTAGACTATGCTTTTTTTGCTTTTATCATCAATTTTCTTCGCGAAATTGTAAAAGATTTAGAAGATGTGAATGGAGATTTCAATCAGGGAATGAATACCTTACCTATTGTTTTAGGAGTAAATCGAACCGCAAAATTGGTTTTTGTATTGAGTTTTATTCCTATAGTTTTTGCATTGTATTATATCAATACTAATTTATTTACATATAATTTGTTTTTTGGAACTCTATTCGGACTTGCTTTTGTTTTGGCTCCCTTACTTTATTTTACAATAAAAATATGGTACGCTAAGAAAACAAATGAATTTAACCATTTGAGCACCGTTTTAAAATGGATTCTGTTTTTCGGAATACTTTCGGTTGTAGTTATCAGTCTAAATATAAGATACAATGCTTAAAAATAAACTCCAGAAATACAAACTGATTCTAGCTTCGGGTTCACCAAGACGTCAGCAATTCTTCAGGGATTTAGATCTGGATTTCGAAATTCGACTGAAAGAAATCGAAGAAATTTTTCCGCCAGAATTAAAAAGGGAAGAAATCACGAACTTTTTAGCTGAATTGAAAGCGAATGCTTTTGAAGGAGAATTGAAAGAGAATGAAATCCTGATTACAAGCGACACCATTGTTTGGCACAACAATAAAGCTCTGGGCAAACCAAAAGATGCGAAAGATGCTTTTACTATTCTAAAATCCTTATCAAATTCAACACATGAAGTTATCACTTCTGTTTGTTTTAAAACGAATGAAAAATCAACTGTAATTTACGAAGTAACCAATGTAACTTTCAATAAATTAAATGATGAAGCCATTCAATATTATCTTGAGAATTACAAGCCGTTTGACAAAGCAGGAGCTTATGGTATTCAGGAATGGATAGGTTTTGTTGCCGTTTCAAAAATAGAAGGTTCTTATGCTAATGTTATGGGGCTGCCTACCGACAAAGTTTACGATTTTTTGAGTAAATTAGCATAAAATAAATAGTTATGATGTTTTTAACCGATTTTACCAGAGAGGTAATTGGAACCGGAATCCTATTGTTATTGGTAATGTTATCCAGACTAATAGTTGCAAAATTAATTCGAAGTTTTGCTACGAGAAGTCAAACCATTGAACACCGTACAAGATTAGTTATCAAATACATTCATTTATTTATAAATGTACTGGCATTCTTTGGGTTAATAATAATTTGGGGAGTACGAACCAGAGATATTATTATTGCGATTTCTTCATTCACAACAGTTGTTGGTGTTGCGATGGTTGCCCAATGGTCTATTTTGAGTAATATTACTTCGGGAATAATTCTGTTCTTTTATTTTCCATTCAAAATTGGAGATGTGATTTTTATCCACGATAAAGATTTTCCTATAGAAGCTGAGATCGAAGATATTAGGGCTTTTCATATTTACCTGAAAGCAAAAAGCGGGGAAATGATTGTTTATCCAAATAGTGTGTTATTGCAAAAAGGAATTTCTATTCTGAAGCATCCTTATGACGATATTGATTTTACAGATTAATATTTTATAATTATTTTGAAAAATAATATAATAACTTTAAAAGAATAAAAGTTGACCTTTGTTATCTCAATACGTTGTAACGGAAAATTTTAAAGTCTTTTTTCTTTCCGTTCCAAAATTTAGCTTTTTAAATGCCGCAAAAAAAACTGTTCTTATTTCTTTTGATACTCCTCAGCTTTCAGATGGTGTTTTCACAAGAAAACAAGCCTAAAAAAGATAGCTTAGAGGTTTACAGGAATATTCAAGTCTATTCTAAAAAAAATAAATTTACTAAGCTTATACACAAATTAGCCTTTAAACCAATTAACTCCAAACAGAAACGTAAAAAAAGAGTAGTTCAGCAGAATTATCGGCAATTTGAAGGGAAAATTGTTAGAAATATCAACATTGTTACGTTGGATCCTTTTGGTTATTCTGAAATTGATTCTACAAAAAAACCTAGAAATTGGGTCGAAAAGAATGGGAATTCTATCCATATTAAAACGAAAAAAATAGCCATTTATAATGTTTTGTTAATCAAGAAGAATCAACCTTTGGATTCTTTATTGGTAAAAGAATCTATGCGTTTGATACGATCTCAAAGTTATATTAGCAGAGTAGCAATCAGGACACAATTGATTGCTAAAAACTCAGATTCAGTTGATGTTTATATCCGTGTTTTGGATACCTGGACTTTACTTCCAAGATTTGGAGTGTCGAATTCAGATGCCAGTTTACAACTGAATGAGCGTAATTTTTTTGGTTCGGGTCATACCTTTAATAGCGAATATCAAAAAAGATATGCTGATGGAAAGAGTGCTTATAACTTAGAGTATATTGTACCCAACATAAAAAATACATTTATTGAGGCTAAACTGAATTATTTTAGAGATTTAGATAATGACTTTAGAAAAACAATATCTATTGACCGTCCTTTTTATTCTCCTTTTGCAAAATGGGCTGGGGGTGTTAATTTGAGCCAGCAATTCAGAAGAGACAGTCTTCCTGATGCAAATATGGTATATGAAAAACAGAATTTTAAATTGAATACACAAGATTATTGGGCAGGATATTCATTTAGAATTTCTAAAGAAAACTCAGAAAACAGCAGAGTAACCAACTTAATTGTTTCAGGCAGGTTTTTGAATATAGAATATCTCCAAAGTCCACCTGTAGAATATGACCCTGTCAATTTTTATTCATCAGAACAATTTTTCCTTTCAGGAATTGGTATAGCAACACGGAAATTTGTCCAGGACAAATACATTTTTAAAAATGGAGTAATTGAGGATGTTCCTATTGGAAAGATATATGGAATTACAGGCGGTTATCAATTTAAAAATGATATTGAACGCCCCTATTTAGGAGGACAGGTATCGTATGGGAATTATTTCAAATGGGGGTTTTTTAGTTTCAATATGGAATTGGGAACCTTTTTTGAAAAATCAATAACAAATCAAACTGCATTTTCTTTCCAAGCCAATTATTTTACTAATTTAATTGACGTTGGAAAATGGAAAGTAAGACAGTTTATAAAACCACAATTTCTTTTGGGAATCAATCGTCAGAATTCCATTGGTGATCAATTATCAATTAATAATGACTATGGAATCCAAGGTTTTAATAGTGCTATTTATGGAAATCAAAAAGCAATGCTGACTTTTCAAACTCAAACTTATTCTCCGTGGAAAGTTTTAGGTTTTCGATTAAATCCGTATTTTAATTATACGATTGCAATGTTGGGAAATGAAGAGAATAAATTGGAATGGGGAGATAAATCGTATTCGAAAATTGGTATCGGATTTATTATTACCAATGATTATTTGGTATTTCGTACTTTCCAGATTTCTATTGCTTATTATCCGACCATTCCGGGAAGCGGCAATAATGTTTTAAAAACAAATACATTCGAAACCTCTGATTTTGGATTTCTGAATTTTGGATTAGATAAACCAAGAACAGTTATTTATAAATAAGTTACTCATAATATAAATGAATATGTAATTTCTATTTTTAATTAGAATATGAATTTATATTATATGAGGATTATTCGGTATAATTATTGTAACTTTATTACATTAAGAATTTTAAACTAAATTTAAAAGCTATGAAAGCATTAAAATTAATTACAGTAGGGATATTTCTTTTTGTATCAGGTTTGATGCACTCGCAAGTTTCGGTT
The DNA here is from genome assembly GCA_040387175.1 of Bacteroidota bacterium. Taxonomy (GTDB): domain Bacteria; phylum Bacteroidota; class Bacteroidia; order Flavobacteriales; family Flavobacteriaceae; genus Flavobacterium. The sequence goes on from JAZKED010000013.1 coordinate 31,216, forward strand.
AATGTAAATATTGGTACACCTCCGCCATGGGGACCAGTAGGATATTCAAATGTAGAATTTTATTATTTGCCTGATGTTGAGGCTTATTATGATATTCGTGCATCTCAATTTATTTATTTTCAAAGTGGAATATGGACTCGTGGAAGATATTTACCAGGGCCTCATAGACATTATGATTTATACAATGGGTATAAAGTAGTGTTAACGGATTATCATGGACATAAACCTTATACTCATTTTCATGATCATAAAGTAAAATATCATAAAGGATATAAAGGCAGTCCACAAAAATCAATAGGGAAAAAACCTGATCATCATAGTAATAACGGACACGGAAATAATGGTAACGGAGGCCATAAAGGTCATAAAGAAGGAAAAGGAAACAAAGGAAAAGGTAAACATTAATTCCTAAATTTGTTTAAAAAAAGAGAGAGTTCAATTTGACTCTCTCTTTTTTGTTTAAATAACACATCGTTTCTTTTTACTAAAGAAAATGTAAAATAGTATTTAGAAATTTATTTAATTACTACATTTGGTCTAATTGCAAATTAAATTCTAGAAAAATGCAAAAAGTTTTGATTCCATACCTTGTTATTCTTCTTCTCTCTTTCCAAATAATAAACGCACAACAACCTCAAAAACCAAACTCAGTAGAAATCTACAATCAAATTCAGAAGCTAAATTTTCTAGGTTCAGTATTGTACATAGCAGCACATCCTGATGATGAAAATACCCGTTTGATTTCTTATTTTTCGAATGAAACCAAAGCCAGAACCGCCTATTTATCATTGACACGAGGTGATGGAGGGCAAAACCAGATTGGACCACAACTTCGGGAATTATTAGGAGTTATCAGAACTCAGGAATTGATTGAAGCCCGAAAAATTGATGGTGGCGAACAGTTTTTTTCACGTGCCAATGATTTTGGTTATTCTAAAAATCCGGAAGAAACATTAGAAATTTGGGATAAAGAAAAAGTATTGGCAGATATTATTTGGGCAATTAGAAAATTTCAACCGGATGTAATTATCAATCGCTTTGATCATCGCACTTCCGGGAATACACATGGTCATCACACGGCATCGGCAATGCTGAGTGTAGAAAGTTTTGACAAATCGAATAATCCCGCTGTTTTCCCAGAGCAGTTGAGTTTGGTACAACCCTGGCAAGTCAAAAGACAGTTTTTCAATCCTTCAGTCTGGTTTTATGGCAGTAAAGAAAAATTTGATGCAGTTGACAAATCGAATTTTGTTACAATTCCAACGGGTGTGTATTATTCTTCAATCGGAAAATCAAATCAGGAAATTGCTGCTTTGAGCCGAAGTCGTCATCAATCGCAAGGTTTTGGAAGTACTGGAAGCCGTGGAGAGGATATAGACTATCTGGAGCAAATAAATGGCGATATTGTAAAAGATAAATCTTCGGTTTTTGAAGGTATTGATACTTCCTGGAATCGGATTAAAGGCGGAAAACCCATTGGTGAACTGATTACAAAAATAACTTCTGAATTTAATTTTGAAAATCCTTCTGCGAGTATTTCAAATTTATTGAAAGCTTATTCGATGATACAGTCTTTGGAGGATAATCATTGGAAACAAATCAAAACCGAAGAAATTAAAAAAACGATTGCTGCTTGTGCGGGTTTATATTTGGAAGCTGTTGCACTCAATCAGGAAGCAATGCCGGGAAGTCTAGTAAAATTGAAACTGGAAGCCATAAATAGAAGTTCAGTAGCAATGAATTTAAAGAGTGTAACTATTTTGCCGGAATCTAAAAATATAGCTCAAAATCTAGTGTTAAAGGGTAATATGCTACAAAATATAAATCTTGATATACAATTACCTTCTAGCTTAGATTATACACAACCATATTGGCTGAAAGAGAAAGGAACTGTTGGAATGTATATAGTTCCTGATCAAAAAAATATTGGAATTCCCGATATTATTAGGGAAGTGAAAGTGGTATTTAATATTCAAATCAGCGGAATTGAAATTCCATTTGAGCAAATTGTGGTTTACAAATACAATGACAATGTAAAAGGCGAGTTGTATAATTATCTGGATATAGTTCCTGAAATTTCGGCTAGAATTGTTGACAAAGTACTCTTTTTTACCAATAATAAAAGTAAATCCATAGCCGTAAAAATTAAGGCAGGAAAAGATGGAGTAAAAGGTCAGATACAATTGGAATTGCCTGAAATTTGGGAAGTATCTCCGAAATTCATAACATTTAATTTAGATAAAAAAGGCAAGGAACGAACCGTACATTTTGAAATAAAACCACCAAAATTTGATGAAGAAGCAATTGTAAAATGTGTCGCTGTTGTTGACGGAAAACGATATGATAAGGAGCAAATTATTATTGATTATGATCATATTTCAAAGCAACAAGTATTGCTGCAAGCTGAAGCCAAAGTGATTCGAATGGATTTGAAAACCAATAACGAAAAGATTGCGTATGTAATGGGAGCTGGAGATGAAGTTCCGAATGGCTTGACTCAAATGGGGTACAAAGTATCAATCTTTACTGCTGCTGAAATTTCAGCTGAAAAACTGGCTAATTTTGATGTAGTTATGACAGGCGTTCGGGCTTATAATACAGTACAGGGCTTATCCAAAAAGCAGGAAGTGCTGTTTGATTTTGTGAAAGAGGGCAAAACAATGATTGTGCAATATAATTCGCCCAACAATTTGGTTCTTGAAAATATTGCTCCATTTCCATTGAAAATTTCAGGAGACAGAGTTACGGAAGAAAATGCTGAAGTTCGATTTTTAGCTCCTGAGCATTCTGTTTTGAATTCGCCAAATAAGATTACTGAGAAAGATTTTCAAGGCTGGAAACAAGAACAGGGATTGTATTATCCTAACGAATTTGATAAAGTATTTATTCCAATTTTATCCTCCAATGACAAAGGCGAAAGCCCTAAAAATGGTGGATTATTGATAGCTCCATACGGAAAAGGATATTATGTTTATACTGGTTTAAGTTTTTTCAGGGAACTGCCGGAAGGAGTTTCGGGAGCTTATAAATTAATGGCGAATCTAATCTCTTTGAAAAATTAAAATTATGGAAACAAAAAAAGTGAAAACCTGGAAAAAAAGCTACACTTGGGTTTTAGTGGCGAATGCGGTTTATATTTTAATTTTTTGTCTTTTAATGCAATTATACTCCTAAAATTATGCAACTATTCGATTGGATTGTTCTTGTTGTAACCTTACTTTTTATAGTAGTCTATGGAGTATGGAAAACCAAAGGAAGCAAGAATGTAGAGGATTATATTTTAGGAAGCAATGAAACGCCCTGGTACACAGTAGGGCTTTCGGTTATGGCAACACAAGCCAGTGCGATTACTTTTCTTTCGACTCCGGGACAAGCGTATCATGACGGAATGGGATTTTTGCAGTTCTACTTCGGATTGCCTATTGCTATGGTAGTTATTTGTCTGACATTTATACCATTATACCATAAATACAAAGTTTTTACGGCTTATGAATACCTTGAAAAACGATTTGATTTAAAAACCCGTTCGCTTGCTGCCATTCTGTTTTTGGTACAAAGAGGTTTAGGCACAGGATTAACGATATATGCTCCTGCAATTATTTTATCAGCATTGTTGGGTTGGAATCTGACTTTAATGAATATTGTGATTGGTCTTCTGGTAATCATTTATACTTTTTCGGGGGGAACAAAAGCAGTAAACGTAACCCAAAAACAACAGATGTTTGTGATTATGTCCGGAATGTTTATCACCTTCTTTTTGATTTTGTATTATTTGCCCAACGATATGACTTTTAATAGTGCATTACATATTGCTGGTGCTAATAACAAAATGGATATAGTCGATTTTTCAATTGATTTTGAAGAGAAGTATACATTTTGGAGTGGAATCACGGGAGGGTTTTTTCTGGCCCTGGCCTATTTTGGTACCGATCAATCGCAGGTAGGACGGTATTTATCCGGAAAATCAGTTCGCGAAAGCCAAATGGGACTGATTATGAATGGACTTCTTAAAGTACCCATGCAGTTCTTTATTTTGCTTACCGGAGTAATGGTTTTTGTGTTTTTCCAATTCAATCCGGTTCCGTTGAATTTCAATCCAAACAACAAAGCATTAATAGAAAAATCAGTTTATAAAGACGAATATCATTCACTTGAAAAAAAGTTGGGCGCCTTATCAGAAGACAAGAAGGTAATTAACTTATTGTACATCGACCAGCTCAATCAGGATTATGACAATCCGATTCTTAGAAATGAATTGGTTGGATTATCCAGCAGGGAAAAGGATTTGAGAGATCGTGCCAAAGAAATTATTCTAAAAGCGGATAGCAACAGCGAAACAAATGACAAAGATTATGTTTTCTTTCATTTTATATTAAACTATTTACCGAAAGGTCTAATAGGTTTATTGCTTGCAGTAATTATTTCGGCAGCGATGTCTTCAACGGCTTCTGGACTGAATGCATTGGCATCAACAACAGCAATTGATATTTATAAACGTAATGTAAAAGGAGAAAAATCAGAGAAGCATTACGTGAATGTAACTAAATTTTTCACCCTTTTTTGGGGAATTGTAGCTATACTTTTTGCGAGTATTGGAACGTTATTCGAAAATCTGATTCAATTGGTAAACATTGTAGGTTCTATTTTCTATGGAACAGTTTTGGGTATTTTTCTGGTTGGTTTTTATATTAAATATGTTCAGGCAAAAGCTATATTTTATAGCGCAGTTATTAGTCAGATTACCATTTTTATTATCTATTATTATGCTATATTTATCTATCCAAGTGGTGAAGAAAAATTAGGTTATTTATGGCTTAATTTTATCGGGGCGATGCTTACTATTATATTGTCCCTCATAATGCAGGCAACAATTTTTAAGAATAAACAGCTTCAGGCTGCATAAAAAAATCCCGTTCTGAAAATTTATTCAGAACGGGATTTTTATTTATAAATTTTTAAGATTTATTTTCTGCTCCAATCGGCAATGCTGTCTTTGTTCATTTTAATATAATCCTGGTTTTTTGCAGCTTCTGCTCCGGCAAGTGAAATTTTAGCGGTTTCAATTGCCCCTTTTTTATCACCTTGTTTCGCCTGAATCAATGATTTCAAACGGTAGTAAAAGAATGGTTTGTCTTTACTTATTTCCAATGATTTGTCAATATAATTCAGCGCTTTTGCTAAATCTCCATTCGACTGGAAAAAATATTGAGATGAATTATAATAATCAGTGGCTGTTGGGCCAGCCAAAGTTTTTTCAATACTTGTCAGGGCTGTTTTTTGTGTTGGGACTTCAAATTTAATAGCAACAATTGTGTTTTCCCAGGATAATTCTAATTTGGCAAAGTTGTTATCCAGATTATCAATTCCAATAGTAAAGCTTTCAACAAATTTATCTAAATGTTCTGATTTTACATTTGTTTTTAATGCCACTTTTGATTCATCCCAGATTTCCGGATTTCCCCAATTGTCTGTAGATGTATAAAAAAAGATCTCCCAGTTATCCGCTCTTGGATTTGAATATAAAGCATATTTTCCTTTTGGTAATGTTTTGCCATCAATCACAACATCATCACTAAAAGAAACAGTTGTATTTTCATTGGCACCAGTTCTCCATAATTTGCCAAAAGGCACTAAATTATTGAATACATCCCTTCCTTTTGCACTTGGTCGGGAATAAACTATTTCAACATTGGTTAAACCAACAATCTGGCTTAATGTTGATTTTGGACTCGCTTGGGGTGTTTTTACTTGGGCTTGAATGCTACAAGTTGCAATCATTGCCACGATTAAAAATATTTTTTTCATTGTATAAAGTTTAGTTTTTTCAAATTTACAAATTCAGGTATGTAAAAATGTTAATAATTACCTAATTCGAATCAGTACTTCGAGATTATTTCAAAATTCAATTCGTCTAAATTATTAACGACTATATCTGCCAATGATAAATCCTGCAGTTTAGAATTCATGCTATTATAGCCCACGCAAAAAATACCTGCTCCTTTTGCGGCTTTAACGCCATTGGTACTGTCTTCTATAATGATGCAGTTTTCTTTTGGAGCTATAGATAAACTGGCAGCATATTCAAAGATGGCCGGATCTGGCTTAGAATTTGGAAAATCTTCTCCGCTCACGATATGAGTGAAATACTGATGTAAATTAAACCGGTTGAAAACACGCTCAATAGTCACTTTTGCAGCCGAAGAAGCCAGTATCAACTGCATTCCATTGCTATGTAAATCCTGAATTAATTCCTCAACACCTTCTATTAAGTATAAATCTTCTTTGCTGTCAAAGGCATCATTAAAAATAGTTCGTTTTCTTTGAATTAAATCCTCAACTTCATGTTCAATAGGAAATAAATCTTTCAATTTTTGGAAAGTATTTCTGGTGGAGTTTCCCATAAATGTGGTAAACATTTCTTTGGAAACATCAATATTTAATTCAGCAAAATGCTGAAAATAAGCATAACTGTGAACGGGTTCCGTATCTACGATTACGCCATCCATATCGAAAATTACTGTCTTTATCATTTAATTTAGATTTATGAGTTTAGATTTTTGATTGTGTTGAGACATATTACCTGAACACTATCACTAATTTAATCCAGTTTTCCATCAAAATAGGTGTTCCATTTTCCCTGTACGCGCATTACTTGTTCGATGACATCACGAACAGCACCTTTTCCGCCATTTACGTGTGAAATATAACGGGAAATAGTTTTGATTTCAGGACAGGAATCCTGTGGACAAGCAGGTAACCCTACCAATTTCATCACGTGATAGTCGGGAATATCATCACCCATATATAAAACCTGTTCGACATTGATATTATACGATTTGGTGTACGCTTCAAAAGTTGCTACTTTGTCCGGAGAGCCCAGATGAATGTCGGTTATGCCTAAATTTTTCAACCTGATGCGAACTCCCTGGTTGCTTCCTCCTGAAATAATACAAACATTGTAACCGCTTTCCACGGCAGCTTTCAAAGCAAAACCATCACGGATATTCATGGTGCGGAGCATTTCGCCTTCATTGGTTACAAAAACGGAACCATCAGTGAGTACGCCATCCACATCAAAGATGAAAGTGGTGATGTCATTCATTATTTCTTTATAGCTTTTTGCCATTATTTTGTATGGATTGTGTTAGTATTTGATATATAGTTGCCTGATTTTCGTCCTGTAAAAAATCCAAATGACTGGCAATGGTTTGTTTATCGTTTCGGATCGCCGGACCTGTCTGCGCTTCATTTGGCGAAAGTTTCATAATCTTGTTTGCTGTTTCCTGAATCAGGGGTTTCAAAACGTCAAAAGGGACATTGTTTTCATGGCAGATTTGATTTCCCATCTGGTAGAGATGATTTACGAAGTTATTTACAAAAACGGCTGCAACGTGTAATACTTTTCGCTGTTCGGAATTGATTGTATATACTTTATCCGAAACGATTTCGGCTATAGTTTTCAGTAATTCAAAATCGGTTTCATTGTCGCTTTCCAGACAGAGTGGAATCTGACTAAAATCTACATCTGCATTTTTTGAGAAAGTCTGTAAGGGATAGAAGATTCCGTTCCTGTTTTTTTTGTCCAAAGCGTCTAAAGAAACAGTTCCCGAAGTATGTACTACCAAACGATTTTCGAAAGGCAATTGGGAAGAAACAGTAGCAATAGCATCGTCTGAAACAGCAATGATATATAAATCAGCTTCTGCTACATTATTGAAATCATTGGTGATTCTGTCAGAATCGAGTAGGTGAGTCAGTGCTTCTTTTTTTCTTGAAAATACTTGTATCACATCGATTTTTTTGCTTTTGGCAAAAGCTTTGATCAAATGCTGGGCAACATTTCCTGAACCGATAATTACTACTTGAATCATTTGGCAAAATTAGATAAAAAAGTCGAAAGTCCAAAGTCATAAAGTCTGTAAAGTCTCAAGAATAGTAGTGTTGTCGCTGATTAGACTTTCATCTCAGATATGAAATAAAAATTACCCTGAATACTTGCTTTAACAGACTTTTATTCTTCCATTTTCTGACTTTACGACTTTTGACTTTCTGACTTTCGACTGAATTGATTTTTGGTTTTAATTAACAAATATCAAAATTTGCAACTCAACATTTTTAAGTACTTTTGTAGCGCTTTTAAAAAACGTAACTTCTTACTTAGATGAATAATAAATTTACTTCCTTTTTATTTTCCACCCGATTAATGGCGATACTTTTCCTGACTTTTGCAGTAGCAATGGGTACCGGGACTTTTATCGAAAGCAAATACAATACCGACACTGCCCGTATCTGGGTTTATAATTCCTGGTGGTTTGAGGCTATTATGGTGTTTTTTGTGATTAATTTCTTTGGAAACATCAAACGTTACAATTTATTACGAAAAGAAAAATGGGCTACATTGATTCTGCATCTGGCATTTATTTTTATTCTTACAGGAGCTTTCATTACACGCTATATCAGTTATGAAGGAATGATGCCGATTCGCGAAGGCGCATCGGAGAATAAGTTTTACTCGGACAAATTGTATTTAACCATTTTTGCTGATGGTGAATACAAAGGCGAAATGAGACGCAGGGTGTTCGAAAAACCATTATTGCTTTCTCCCGTTACCAACAATAATTTTACTATTTCTGAAAACTTTGCCGATACGGAATTCAAAGTGGAATATGAGAATTTCATTATGGGTGCCAAAGAAGTAATCAAACCCAATCCTAAAGGTGTTTTGTACCTGAAATTAGTTGAAGCAGGACAGGGAGGAAGAGAAGAGCATTTTATTAAGGAAGGCGAAATCCAAAACATTCATAACGTACTTTTTACTTTAAATAAATTTACTGCAGGTGCCATTAATATTACTATAAAGAATGGTGTTTCTACCATCCAGATGCCTTTTGAAGGGGATTTTATGCGAATGGCAGACCAGCTGAAAGGCAAGGTTGTTAAAGATGTGGAGCAGCCGTTGATGATGCGTTCCCTTTACAGCATTGGTGAAAAACGTTTTGTTTTTCCGGATGCGCCAATGAAAGGAAGTATCGATTACGAATCTAAGAATGATTTCAAAGCCAAAGGAACTGAAGATGCCCTGATACTAAAACTAACTGCTGAAGGGCAAGAGGAAACTGTAAAACTACTGGGAACTAAAGGAAAATCAGGTCAGTCCAAATCCGTTAAAATTGGAAATATAGATTATACTTTTTTCTTTGGAAGCAAGGAATATGTCTTGCCTTTTCATATTAAGCTAAACGATTTTATTGCCCAGAAATATCCGGGAACAGAGAAAAGTTATTCTTCATTTGAAAGTAAGGTTACGGTTCAGGACAGTACCGACACTTTTGATGCAAGAATATTTATGAATAACATTTTAGATCATGAAGGCTACAGATTCTTTCAATCTTCATTCGATCCGGATGAAAAAGGAACGGTATTATCTGTAAACCACGATTTTTGGGGAACCTCTATTACTTATTTTGGATATTTCATGCTTTATTTTGGACTGATGGCGATTATGTTTACCAAGAACTCCCGTTTTGCTGATTTGAAACGAAAATTAGAAAATGTGATTAAGAAAAAGAATAGTTTACTATCCGTTTTGCTATTGCTGCTAAGCTTTAATGCTTTTGCGCAAACTCATGACCATGATCACAATGCGCCGGGTCACAATCATGATGAGCACGAGGCACATGCAAGCCAGAATGGAAAAGAAGCGAGTGTAATTATTGTTCCAACGACCAAACAAATTGACTCTATACTTGCCAAACGCAAGGTAAGTGAAGCACACGCTGCCAAATTCGGACGATTGATTATTCAGGATGCCGGCGGTAGAATGAAACCAATCAATACTTTCTCGTCTGAATTGCTGCGAAAAGTAAGCCATCAGAATTCGTATAACGGGATGAATCCTGATCAGGTCTTGTTGTCTATGACCAAGGAGGGAAGTGTCTGGATTCATGTTCCGATGATTTACATCAAAAGAGGTAATGATAGTATCCGTAAAATTATTGGTGTGGATTCGAAAGCGAAATATGCTTCGTTCGTATCTTTTTTCGATAAGTTCGGAAACTACAAATTAGCCAAATACCTGGATGATGCCTATAAAGCGGCCAATCCTAATCAGTTTGAAACGGATTTTGTGGAAACCGACAAGAAAATAAATCTGATGAATGATGCCCTGAGCGGAAGCATCATGAAGATTTTCCCGATTCCTAATGATGTGGGCAATAAATGGATTTCTTATCCTGAACTAGGACATGCGCATTTGCAGGGAATGCCTGCTACTTACACGCAGAATATTTTGCAGATGTATTTTGCAGCCCTAGAACAAGCGGCAGTTTCTGGTAATTATAAAGATGCTGATGGATTATTGGAAAGCCTTAACGGTTTCCAAAAGAAATACGGCAGCAAGGTTCGCCCTAGTGAAGATAAAATCTCTATGGAGATATTGTATAACAAATATGATGTGTTCCAGAAATTGCCCTATTGGTATCTTACAGCGGCTATCCTGATGTTGTTGTTTGCGATTCTTAAAATATTCAAAGAGAGAAAAGTATTGATTATTTCGGTAAATACGATGCATGTTATCATCGGTTTGCTTTTTGTTTTACATACATTGGCATTAATTGCACGCTGGTATATTTCGGGTCACGCACCCTGGAGTAATGCGTATGAATCGATAATTTATGTGGCCTGGTCAGCGATGTTTTTTGGTCTGGCTTTCGATAAAAAATCAAAATTAACTGTGGCTTCATCAGCATTTGTAGCAGCTATGATACTTTGGGCTGCTTCCCTAAACTGGATAGATCCGGAAATCGCCAATTTGCAACCTGTTCTAAATTCGTATTGGCTGATGATCCACGTGGCGGTAATTGTGGCTTGTTATGGACCATTTGCTTTGGGAATGATTTTAGGGGTTGTTTCGTTATTATTGATTTTGTTTACCAACAAAGACAACAAAGTGAAGATGGAACTGAACATCAAAGAGATCTCTTATATCAACGAAATGGCATTGACAATTGGTTTGATTATGCTGTCGATAGGGAATTTCCTTGGCGGACAATGGGCGAACGAAAGCTGGGGTCGTTACTGGGGATGGGATCCAAAAGAAACCTGGGCACTGATTAGTATTATGGTCTATGCCTTTGTGATTCATGCCCGATTTGTTCCGGCTTTAAGAGGAAAATGGTTTTTTAGCCTGATGAGTGTTTATGCTTTCCTGTCTATTTTGTTTACTTATTTTGGGGTAAATTTCCACCTGGTAGGTCTGCATTCTTACGCCAGCGGTGAGGCAAAATCACTGGACTGGATCTGGCAGTCGTTATTGGCTATCTCTATTTTGGGAGCGATAACCTATCCAAAATATAGAAAATATTACAAGAAAACTAAGACCAAGAAATAGGTTTTCATCCCAATAAGAAAAGCTTCCAATTTATGTAGATTGGAAGCTTTTTTGGTTTAGCCTTTCTCCATACCTTTTGCGTTGTATTTACTTTGGAAAAATGGGCATTTTCTGTTTCTTAATTTCATACTCTATCCATACTTTATCTATACTTTATCCATGGACTATCCATGGAGTATCTACGGCTTTGATATGGCTTTGATTCGTCCTGGAATTTGCATACCAATTAGCCGACATGTTATTTTTATATGTAAAATTATCAGAAATAATGAAATTTATTTGTAAGTATTTTTATCTATATTTGAAAACCAAAATAAAAAATTAAAAAAATGGAACAAATCGTAAGCGGAACAACAGGATTGATACATTTAATTGTTTCAATTATAGCGTTAATCACAGGACTTGCGGTTTTAGTTATGACAAAAGGAACCAAAAAGCATAAACGAGTGGGATATATTTATGCGATTTCTATGATATTACTAAACGTAACAGCATTTATGATTTATAAAGTTTATGGAAAATTTGGGCTTTTTCATTGGTTAGCTGTTGGAAGTTGCTTAACACTTTTCGCAGGACTTTATCCAGTTTTGACCAAAAGTGGTAAAAACTACCTTCTGAAACACTTTAACTTTATGTATTGGAGTGTCGTTGGACTTTATACTGCGTTAATGGCTGAAATATTTTCAAGACTGCCAAAGATAATATTGACAGATACAGGCAACCCAACGACAGCATTTTATAATGGTGTGGGAATTGGAATTGGAGTTGTAACGACAATAGCAATACTATTTTATATTAAATACAAACCAAAGTGGACTAAACAATACGAAGAAAAATAAAAACGATCCACAACAGCCGTTTAGTGGAGTTTTAGGCTGAATTTATAGATGGTTTTGTACTTGTATAATTTGTCTTAATTGAAAAAGCCCGCTTCATTTATTTCCCAACCTCGCCAATCTCCAAAACGCTATAGACATTACCAAGCGCCACAGAATAACTTTTGGCGTCTTATACAAAAAACAACTCTTTTAGATTTTATGAAAAAATTAAAATACGTTCTAATTTCCCTTCTGTTCATTACTTCTTTTATGGGTTTTTCACAAGAAAAACCTCAAATGGCAAAAATAAAAATTACTGGAAAAGTGATTGAGAAAACGAGTAAACAAGCGCTCGAATATGCCACCATTACTTTAACAAATCCAAATTCTTCAAAAGCAATTTCAGGAGGAATCACAAATCCAAAAGGAGAATTTAATATTGATATCAATCCCGGAACTTATGATATTAAAATAGAGTTCATTTCTTTTGAACCTATCCTAATCAAAGGACGCAGCCTTAGCGAAAGTACTAATTTAGGCGAAATCGCTTTAGAAGAAAATGTTTCACAACTAAGTGAAGTAGTAGTTCGATCTGAAAAAACGACGGTTGACATCAAACTGGATAAAAAAGTATACAACATTGGTAATGATTTGATGGTAAAAGGCGGAACAGTAAGTGACGTACTTAATAATATTCCATCTGTTTCGGTAGATGCGGAAGGAACCATAAGCCTGAGAGGAAATAAAAACGTAACCATCTTTATAGATGGAATGCCTTCGAATGCTGTTAATGTCAATGAAGCGCTCCGATTGATTTCGGCCGATGCCATTGAAAAAGTAGAAGTAATCACCAATCCATCATCCCGATATGATGCTGAAGGCGGAGCCGGGATTTTGAATATCATCTTGAAAAAAGGTAAAAATAAAGGAATTAATGCTACTCTGATTGCAGCATCCGGTTATCCTGAAACTAACAGCCTCAGTGGGACTTTGAATTATAAAACAAAACACTACAATCTGTTTACCAATCAGGGATATACGTATCGAAATAATCCTGGTAATGGATTTATCCAAACCGAATATCTAAATCCAAAACCAAATTCTCCAGAATACATTGAAGAAACGAATGAAATTGAGAATAAAGAGAAAAATTATAATGGAAATCTAGGCCTGGAATTGTATGTTAACAAATCGACTTCCTGGACCAACTCCATCAATTACAGAAACAATGACGTAGCTGTTGTAGAAAATATGAATTTCGACAAACAATACGCTAATGCTGCGACTGATTATACTCAAACCCGTGTGAGCGATATCGATGCAGAAACTAAAGAAACCGAATTTAAATCCAGTTTGCGAAAAAAATTCAGGAAAGACGGACATAAGTTGAATGCTAATGTGCAAATTGCCAACAGCGATTACAAAGAATTAAACTATATAACAGATAGTGATAATAAGTCCAGTAATGACGACGCTCGAAATATCCATAATAAATTCAAGCAATTATACCAATTGGATTATGTTTTACCAACAGGTAAAGCGGGACAGTTTGAAGCGGGTTATCGCGGCAGCTTTACCAATCAAAAATCAGATGCGGTTATTTATAACGGTGCTGTTCTCAACACTGATTTGAGCAACAATTTGGAATACCTGGAAAAAATAAATGCCATTTATTCGCAATACGGATTCAAAAAAAATAAGTTCTCTTATTTATTTGGACTTCGTTGGGAAGATTCTAATATTCACGTAAACCAACTTGCCTCCAATGATTTTAATCATAAAAAGTACAACAACTTCTTCCCAAGTGCCTTTTTGACTTATGAAGTTTCAAAGGAAAGCAGTTTATCTCTTAATTATAGCCGAAGAATTACCCGCCCAAAAGCAAGTATGCTTAATCCATTTGGCGATTATTCCAACAACATCGACCTCTTTATGGGGAATCCGGATCTGGATCCGTCCATGACCGATGTGATCGATTTTGGTTACCTCAAAAAATGGGATAAAATACTGTTGAACACCTCCATATACACCAATAAGACTACAGATGTTGTTGTGTACACCAAGAGGGAATCTGGTGATTTTGTCAATGGAGTTCCTGTAATGATTGCTAAACTCGTCAATTTAGCAACAGAATTCAAAACAGGATTCGAACTGAACCTCAATTATACTCCCTACAAATGGTGGCGATTAAACTCTAATTTCAATTTTTTCAATATTGATACCAAAGGAGATTATACGTATACCGATTTTAACGATCAGGTAGTAACCCAAAATTTTGACCAAAATGCTTCTTCCTGGTCTGCAAAATTAAACTCAAAAGTAACTTTACCCAACAAAATTGACTGGCAAACCAATATGAATTACACTGGCGACCAAAACACCGTACAAGGAAAAGTATTTGGCGTTTTTGCTATGAATCTTGGATTTAGTAAAGATGTTATGAAAGACAAAGGAACTTTTGCCTTTACTGTCAATGATGTTTTTAACTCCCGAAAAAGTAAAATGGAGATCCTGATTCCAAATGTTATTCAATCGTATGGTGAAATGCAATATAGCCAAAGACAATTCAAGCTTTCTTTCACTTATCGATTCAACAAAGCGAAAAACGAGAAAGAAAAAGATCCAAACAATGGCAATGGAGATGATTTATAAGGATAGTTAATTTTGTTTAACAATAATGGGTAATTTAATCCCAAACCTCTTGTTGCAAGGTAATGTTACTGTCAATTGCACAAGAACGAAACGTAAAAATTAAAACCAAAATCAAAAATGAAAAACAAATATTTATTTTATTGTGGACTATTTTTGCCAGTTATTCTGAATATTGGAATTTTAATATCAAATATTAGACTTCAGATTGTTGAGGCATTCTATGCTCAAATGATTTTAAGAGTCGTAATAGGCTTACTTGCCTTATCATTTTTAATTTTTGGATTTGTCAAGGTTTGGAATAAAACAAATATTATCTTTCTGATACTACTTCTTTTCTATGGATATCTATTTGTGAACAACATGTGGCAATCCTTGAAAATCTATCATGCATTATCCGACTTGATTTATCATAATAACCCACTGTAACACGAGAACATTAAGAGTAAGCAACAAAAAACCGAATATGGAATTCAGTAACAAGTTAAATACAGTAGAAACTATACTAATTGGCTCGTGGAAAAAGAATGGAGATAAGATTATTGCTGACGAAATTTGCGAAAGAATTGAGCAATTGAAATCTAATTACCTTAAGAAAGTTTCAGTAGATATAACAGGTTGGGAAGTACTTTATCAAGATCCACATGATAATCGTTATTGGCTATTAACTTATCCAAATTCTGAATTGCATAGTGGAGGCCCACCGATTTTGAAAATGATTACAGCAACAGAAGTTTATGAAAAATTCGGCATTAACTAAACAATATGATTTGTCTATGAAAAATATTTTTTTAACACTTTTGATATTTAACATCATAATTTCTTGCTGGCACAAACTTGATTCAAAAGTTGAAAAAGCAGTAAATATTTTGAGTGAAGAGACTTCCATAAATACTACTTGGTCAGAAGAAAACGAAGCTTATAAAAATTTGTTGAGAGTAGCTACTCTAGAAGACTTAATATATTTAACTGAAGATAAAAATCCGTATGTTAGATATTATTCTTTTTTAGCATTAAGAGAAAAAAATTATCCAAAAATAAAAGATATATATTTTAATCATATCCAAGATACCACTGAAACTTTGAACACAAATAATGGAGCGTGTTTAAGAGGAACAATATCTGTCAATGATTTAATGTTTTCTAATCTTAATCCAGAACAGAATGAGTGTAAATATGGTTTTACCCAAAAAGAATTCGATAAATTGGCTAAAGAAAGATACGATAAAGCGGTTGAGAATTAAATCAAGATGCAATACAATTTGATACTTTTATTTATCTTTGTATAATTGATTAAATCTAAAAGAATGAACTTAATAGAAAAATATCGAAAAGATATAACGGAATTGTGTAAAACACACAAAGTTAAATCACTGTATGCTTTTGGTTCAGTTTTGACTGATAAATTTAATAATGAAAGTGATGTAGATTTGATTGTAGATTTTCAGCAATTAGATGTTCTTGATTATGGAGATAACTATTACGACTTAAAGTTTTCTTTGGAAAACATATTGAAAAGGAATATTGATTTATTGGAACAAAAAGCAATTAAAAATCCGTACTTCATTAAAACCCTGGATCAAAATAAAAAATTGATTTATGGATAACGATATCAAAACCTGGCTGTATGACATTCTAAACTCGATCAACGAAATAGAAAGTTACTATATTGAAACACCCAAAACCTTTGAAATTTATCAAAATGATTTGCGAACGAAACGTGCAGTTGAAAGGAATATTGAGATAATTGGAGAAGCAATGAGTCGAATTCTGAAAGCTGATGCAGAAATTAAAATTTCAAATTCCAGAAAAATTGTTGACGTAAGAAACCGAATAATCCATGGTTATGATTCTGTTTCCGACGATGTAATTTGGGGAATAATAATCATAAATCTACCTGTTTTACAAAAAGAAGTGGAAGAATTACTTAATGAATAAAGGTATAACAAAAACTAAAAAGCAATAAAGTAAAAAAGGTTCAACCATTAAGTTGAACCGTTTTGTTTTTATCCTCTTTTAAACTACACTTTCCCCAAAGTATATAATTGTTCCATTGTAGGCGAAGCGCTTCCACCGGCAGGTTCCAGAGTAATTCCAAAAGCTTCGGCATCGCTTGTTTTTTCAACAGCAAATAGCTTCTCGTTATTGGCAGTAAAGTCAGATAACAATCCGATGCTGGTTGGTGTCAGTTGTGGTTGTAATTTCAAAGACCAGATTTGGTAGACCATTCCTTTTGGAGGTTCCGGCAAACCGCTGGCATCTACATAGACCACCTGGGTTTCCTTGTTCCAGTAAATTTTGGCAGAGGATGTTGGCGAAACCGCCTGACCACCCAAATTGATTACCGTGTTTTTGGCATCGCGAATAACTGTGAGTGCCGTTACTGCCTGTTCGTTTTTCAGTTTTAAATCGATTAGATTTTTTTGCAGAGTTGTTTTTTCTTTCTCCACATTCACCACCTGATTTTTGGTTTCAGACAATTGCAGGTACTGATAGCCTATACCGATAAAAAAGATCACGGCAGCTGCCCAGCCAATGTATTGGTATCTGTTATTTGCTGGTTTCAGCTGAATCACTTTGGCGTGTTTCAAATCCAGTCTGGCTTTGATTTTTTCAAAGTTTTCGGCTGAAAGGAACGGAGAGAAGCTCGTCGATAAGTTCACAATTGCTTTTTCAATTGAAACAATTTCGTCCTCGATTTCCCGATTCTTTTTTGCCAATTCGCTCACTTCCTTGTTTTCGGCTTCGGTGAGCAAACCGTACACATAGAGTTCTAAAATCCCGCTTTCTATATATTGTTTCGTTTCCATTATACTTTTAGATAAGTTCTTAAATCATTAATGCAATTTCTGTTGTGCGTTTTTACAGTTCCTAACGGAATCGATAGTTCTTCGGAGGCTTCCTGCTGGGTATATCCCTGAAAGAATAATAACTCGATGATCTCAATGCATTTCGGTTTTAATTTCTTTACAAATTCCAGAATTCCAATGGTATCAATTTTATTAGACATTTTGTTGCTGTCGTCTAACAGATGTACGAAATTATCGGAGGATAGGTTTTTTTGACTGTTGTTATATCCTTTTGATCTTAATTTATCTATGGCAGTATTTCGGGCAATGTTCAGCATCCAGGTGTATAATCGTCCTTTGCTTTCGGCATAGCTGTCGATGCTTTTCCAGATTTTTACAAATACTTCCTGCAAAACATCTTCGGCATCTTCCGTCTCTTTCAACAGATTGGAGATTACCGAGAATAAACTTTTTGAATACATATCATACATGATTGTAAATGCCCGTTCATCCTTCTTAAGGATTAACGGTATTAATTCTTCCTGTGTCATTGTTTTTTTGTTTTTGTTGTATACATATACGATAGGAATCTCTTTTTGGTTTTATAAATATAAGTCAATTTTGAAACCGTTTTATTTTTCTTACGAAATAAATTATTTTTAATTTTTTAAAACCATAGATACCTCATTACCGTATATGTATTTATAAAGCAATTAAAAGTAGGGCACTGTTAATTTGTTTTGTTTGTTTTTGTTAGATAACAGCCGCTTCATTAGGTAGTTGAAGTGGCTGTTATTATTTTATAGCCCTTGTGGTTTACACTATTGCAAGTTTTAATATTTATCAAAACTTTAGTAATTGTTGTGGTTATTTCAAAACTCATTTTACCTAATTTTATAAAAAATTAAATCCAGATGAAAAACCTATACCTTATTGCCTGTGGAATATTTCTTTTCACAATCATTTCATGCCAAAGTCAGAACAAACAAAGTAAAACAGCTATGGAAAAGCAAACTATTTACCAGTTTAAGGTAAAAGATTTATCGGGAGAAACATTTGATTTTGCTTCCTTGAAAGGCAAAAAAATAATGATTGTGAATACGGCTTCCAAATGTGGATTGACGCCACAATACAAGGAACTGGAAGCGTTGTATAAAGAATATGCAGCCAAAGGTTTTGTAATTATTGGTTTTCCAGCCAATAACTTCGGTTCGCAGGAACCGGGAACCAATGAAGAGATTGCGACTTTCTGCCAACTGAACTACGGGGTTACTTTCCCGATGATGAGCAAGATTTCGGTAAAAGGGGATGATATGAATGAAGTGTATCAGTTCCTGACCCAAAAATCAAAAAATGGGCTCGAAGATTCAGAAGTGAAATGGAATTTCCAAAAGTACCTAATCAATGAAAAAGGGGAACTGGAAAAAGTAATTGGCCCGAGAACTTTACCTAAAGATGCGGAAATTGTGAATTGGATTAAAGCATAGCTTCGGCTGTTGGCCGTCAGCTGTTGGCCGTCAGCAATCAGCTTTGGGCTTTGGGCTCAAATGTTAAGTATGTATGCATAAAAAACGAAAGCGCCTTGAATAAGGCGCTTTCGTTTTTTTAGCCCAAAGCCCAAAGCCCAAAGCCCAAAGCCCAAAGCCCAAAGCCCAAAGCCGACTGCTGATAGTTGCTTAAATTTTCTCGTTCTTAAAGATATTCGCTACTGCGGCTTCATAGTTTCTTATGCTTTGGGCTTTTTTGATTTGTTTTAATACCTTATGCGGATTTGCAAATGTAGCCGAAAAGTATTCCCATAAATGATACATCTTCAGTAAGATATGGGTTTGTCCTGATAAGGATTCGCTGTAAATAGCATATAAAGTATCGTGAAACGCACTGAATAATTCCATTTTGTTTTTAGGATATTCAGGGGTATTGTTTCGTATCATACCCGGCAAAAAAGGATCAGAAATCAATCCGCGTCCAATCATCCAGTGGTCAATGGTTGGAAAACGTTCCTGCATTTCGTGAAACTTTGCCACCGAAGTGATATCGCCATTGTAATACAGCTTGTGTCTGGTATTGTCAATACATTGCTGAAACGCATCCAAATGAACACCGCCTTTGTATAATTGTTTACCAATACGGGCGTGAATGGCAATATTCTTAATAGGGTAGGTATCTAAAATCGGCAGAACGTCCAGAATTTCTTCAGTTGTATCATAGCCCAAACGCATTTTCATCGACACGATAATATCTGTTTCCGAATGTGCCCTGTCCAGAATATGATTGATCTGGTCTGTGTTTTTAATCAGACCCGAACCCATTCCGGATTTGGTTACCATCGGGTAGGGGCAGCCTAAATTCCAGTTTAATTCTTTGTAACCCAATTCCCGAACGTATTTGACAACGAATAAAAACTCGTCTGCATCGTTCGTTATTACCTGTGGAATTACCTCTAAACCTACATTATTTTCAGGAAGCAAATCTCTTTCATAGGATGGTTTGATAACCAGTTTACCGTTCAGCCGAATGTAAGGGGAGTAGAAAGTGTCTATTCCGCCAAAGAGTTTATTCTGGGCATTTCTAAAACGAAAATCGGTAAATCCCTGTAAAGGGGAGGAGAGCAGGGTAAAGTCCATAATATTTGTAAAGGTGCAAATATAGGATTCTTTCAGCAGTTAAGGCTGATATGTTTTTTATTCCAGAATCAATTGCATAAAAACGGAATCGAGCCAACGGTCAAATTTATAAGCGGATTCCCTGATGATTCCTGTTGTTTTAAAACCAAATTTTTCATGAAACTCAATACTGCCTTGATTTTCAGAATCGATAACGGCAATCATGGTATGCAGTTTTTGCTTTTGGGCCAAAGCAATCAATTCCTGAAGCAATAGTTTGCCAATGCCTTTGCAGTGGAAATTTTCATCAACATACAAAGAATGTTCAACGGTAAATTTGTTGGCTTCCCGAAATCTGAATTCGCTGTACATTCCAAAACCCACAACTTGATTATTTAATTCCGCAACAATTACCGGGAAGTTTTTATTGATTTTTTCTTCCAGTATGTTTCTTTGCTGTTCATAGCTTCGAATGTTATAATCATACAAAGCTGTCGAATGTAGAATGGTATGGTTGATTATATCCAAAATAGCCTGGGTATATTCGGTTTGGTAGGGTCTGATTTGGATTTCCATAATCTTTATTTTAAGCCTAATTTCAAATACAATTCATCAACCACTTTCGGATTAAATTTCATCTCCGTGCCAATAATCCTGGCTTTTTTAGCCGCAGCTATAGCTGATTTTTTGTCGTCAACTTTTAAATAGAGATAGGAAAGAATGACATTGCCATCATAGGAATTGTTTAGTTCCAGGGAACGGTTGGTCCATTTTATGGCTTGTTTCAAAGCAGGTTTGTCAGTAATGTTCTTTAAATAATTATTGCTGATTGCTTTTAGAAGACCAGCATCATTCCAGGCCAATTTCTCTGTGGATTCGATAGTAACTTTTTTGTATTCGTTCCAGTTATTGGTTCTTTCTGTAAGGAGTAAGTCATATTTAAAAACTAAAGAATCTACTTTTTGTGAGGGAATGGTTTTTGCCAGTTTGCGTTGTTTGTAATAACTGATAGTATCCAGATTTTCGGTGTAAGGTTTGAGCGATTCCGTTACGATACTGGTTGTTTTTCGCTCTACTCTTTCCGGGGAACTCAGGGCTTCAAATTCTTTTTTATGCTTCAAGACTAATTGAAATTCTCTGGAAGAAATGTCGGTAACACAATTGGAGATCACCAGCCAATTGTTGGCACTGATTAATTGCTCATCGGTTTGGGTATCAAAATAAAGTTTTGCTTTTTCTGCCAGATACATACGTTCTCTTCCTTTTTTCAG
This sequence comes from Bacteroidota bacterium, assembly GCA_040387175.1. GTDB lineage: Bacteria > Bacteroidota > Bacteroidia > Flavobacteriales > Flavobacteriaceae > Flavobacterium. The sequence goes on from JAZKED010000013.1 coordinate 52,738, forward strand.
GACATTCATATAACTCAGCCACTTTTGAGTATTGGCCGGATCAGTCAGGAAGTTTTTTTCCAAATAAGGCAATTGCTGTTTTGGATTCAGTGCATTCTTAATTTCGGCAATAAAAGAAGCGGTTTTGTATTCGCCTTTCAGCCGATACCATTCATTTTCATCAGAATCCAGAATTATAAAAGTAGGCAGGGAAGTCGTTTTGAATTTAGCCTTTAATATCTTTCCTTCAGGGCTATCACTGTCCTGTGCCGCGCAAATGTAATTTTTGCTGAGTAAATCGATAACGGAAGGGTCTTTTAGAACTTCGGCTTTCATTTTTTCACAATGGGGACACCAAGTGGCATAAAGCATCAGGAGAATAGGTTTCTTTTCTGTTTTTGCTTTCTGCAGTATAGTCTGGTAGTCGCTTTCGTCAAATTTGAAATCGTTTTGAGCAATTCCAATTTGTGTAAAAATCAATAGGCAGAATAAATACAGAAAACGCATATTTTTTGATAATAAGTTTAGAATATGAATTGAGATACACTTTCACAAATATATTTCTTTTAGCCAAAAGCAATATAGAATATGTTTAAATTTATGAGTAAAATAACAGTCTAAGTTGGTAACTTTGCAATCCTGTAATTTAATTTCTTAGTGCCTTTATGGCAAAATAAAAAGACAAGAATGATTTATCCCAAAATACCTTTAGCGCAAAGCATTATCCAAATTTGTTTGGCCAAAGGAATCAAAAATATAGTAATTTCTCCGGGTTCCCGAAACGCACCTTTAACGATAGGTTTTGTAAATAATCCCGAATTCAATTGTTACAGTATTGCTGACGAGCGCTGTGCGGCTTTTTTTGCACTTGGAATTGCTCAGCAAATCCAGAAACCGGTTGCTGTAGTATGTACTTCGGGTTCGGCCTTACTGAATTATTATCCAGCTTTTGCAGAAGCATTTTACAGCCAGATTCCATTGATTGTCATTTCTGCCGACCGACCGCAAAGCAAGATTGACATTGGTGACGGACAAACAATCCGTCAGGAAAATGTGTTTCAGAATCATTCGCTTTATAATGCCAATTTAATCGAAGAAGCTTCTGTTGAAAATGATTTTAAAATCAACGACGCGATTAATAAAGCGCTGTCTAAAAAAGGCCCTGTTCATATCAATGCACCTTTTGAAGAACCTTTGTACCAAACGGTTTCTGAGTTGGATGTAGATGTAACAACTTTGGATTTGGTAGCCAAAGACGAAGCGGTTTTGATTGATGGAATTGAAAAATATGCCAATATCTGGAACCAATCCAAAAAGAAATTAATTCTTGTTGGCGAAAACAAACCCAATGCAATTGATGCTAAAATTATTGAGACATTGGCCAAGGATCATTCGGTTGTCGTAATGACGGAAACGACTTCCAACTTACAGCATCCTTCTTTTTTGAATAATATCGACACGATCATTACACCTTTTACCGCAAAAGAATTTCAGGAATTTCAGCCTGATATTCTTATAACTTTTGGAGGAATGGTGGTTTCCAAAAGGGTAAAAGCATTTTTAAGACAATACACGCCTGCGCATCATTGGCATATTGATACTTTGAGGGCTTATGATACTTATGGCTGCCTGACCCAACATTTTGAGGTGAGTCCAAACCAGTTTTTCAATCAGTTTTTCCCTTTGACAATTCCGGTTGAGAGTAATTATTTTGAAACTTACGACAAAATTTATTCTTCAAGAGAAAAGAAACATCAGGAGTATCTGGCTAAAACCCCTTTTTCGGATTTCAAGGTTTTTGAAAAAGTAATTCCATCCCTGCCCAAAAATAGTATGCTGCATTTGAGTAACAGTTCGGCCATTCGATACGCCCAATTGTTTGCTATAGATCCTTCGATTACCGTTTTTTGCAATCGTGGAACCAGTGGTATTGATGGCAGTACTTCAACAGCCATTGGTGCGGCTGTTGGCAGTGAAAAACCAACCGTTTTAATCGCCGGAGATATTGGTTTCCTGTACGACAGCAATGCCTTATGGAACGAATACATCCCGAAAAATTTTAAAATTATCGTCATTAACAATGGAGGAGGAGGTATTTTCAGGATTTTACCAGGACATGAAGAAACGCCTGTTTTTAATAAATTTTTTGAAACTACCCACAACCTGACCGCTGAACAATTAGCGAAAATGTACGGTTTTGAATATAGTGTTGCCAATGATGAAGCGAGTTTAGAAAATAGTCTAACAGCTTTGTACGCTCAAAATGAAAAGCCTGCAATCCTGGAAGTTTTCACACCAACACTGGAGAATGACAAAATATTATTGCAGTATTTTAAAGAGTTGGTTTAGCTCTTAATCTTCGTACCTTTGCCGCCATAAGAAATACAAGAATATGATTGAAATAGGAAAATACAATACACTTACTATATTACGTGATACCAAAGTGGGATTGTTTTTGGGGAATCCCGAAAAAGATCCGGAAGGCATTCACGACATACTTTTACCCAATAAATACGTTCCCAACGAATGGGAAATTGGCGAAGAGCTTATCGTCTTTGTTTATTTGGACCACGAAGAACGCCCTGTTGCCACTACATTGGAACCTTACATTTTACTGAATGAATTTGCGCTTTTGCGTGTGAACTATGCCAATCAGGTTGGGGCTTTTATGGATTGGGGAATGGAAAAAGATATTCTGGTTCCGTTTAAAGAACAAGCCCGACCAATGGAAAAAGGAAAACGCTATCTGGTTTACCTTTATATGGACGAAAAAACCAAACGTCTGGTAGCTTCAAGCAAAACCAATCAGTTTCTAAAAAACGATCATCTAACAGTTGAAAAAGGCGAAGAAGTAGATTTAATTGTTTCGCATATTACTGAATTGGGTATCAATGTTATCATCAATGAGCAACACAAAGGTTTGTTGTACAAAGACGAAGTTTATGATGATGCTATTCGTACCGGAGACAGAATGCGAGGTTATATCAAAACCATTCGTCCTGATAATAAAATTGATGTAGCGCTACAAATTCAGGGGTATCAAAGTATTGAACCTAATGCAGAAAAGATACTGGATGAACTTCGTGCCAGCCGTGGATTTTTACGCCTAACGGATAATTCACATCCGGAAGATATTAAAACCGTCCTGAAGATGAGCAAGAAAACTTTTAAGAAAGCCATTGGTGCTTTGTATAAAGAAAAACTAATCGAGATTAAGGAAGATGGGATTTATCTCGTAAAAGAGTAAAAACCAATTACGGATTTAGAATTACGAATTAAGCTGATTAAATAATTTTAAAATATCCTTCGTATATAATTTTAAACACAAATTCCACAAAATGACATTAAAAAACTCTGTCAATTTGTGGAATTTGTGTAAATAGAAATCTTTATTAAAAACTAGCAGAGAAGTTTATTCCCCAAATTGTTTTATTGGAACCAGCATCAAACCCGACCGGAGCAATATTCATCTGGGTTTTTACTTTTGACTGATAACCAAATCCATCCAGGATTGTATTGAACGGGTCCATAAAAAATAAGGTTGTCATTCCTAAAAATCTGGATTTTAATATTTTTCTGTCGTGCCGTATAATAGATTTCTTGGCAGCAAAAAAACCTTCTCCAACAACCGACCCCATCACAGGTGTTATGATAAGATCCTGAACGGAAGGAACTTCTGCAAATGCTTCGATCCCATATTCCCAAAAGAAAGTGGACATTATAGCTGAATAACCAAAAGATTCAAACATATTAAAACCACTGCTTCTCGCAGTCATATAATAAATACCTCCACAATAGGGATGACTTATCCAGTTCAATACCCAGTCATCTTTATCCCAAACAGGCCCTGCTTTTACGTTTTCTTTCCATTTCCAGAAAACTCCTTTTTCTTTCATTTCTTTTTTATCCCAATTCGTAGCATTTTCAGGCATAGACCAAAGTACTCCAAAAGCAATTACTGTGGCACCTACGTAAATAGCAGTATTGTATCCCAGTTTTCTATAATCTTTAAATGGAGGTGGATAAGCTTCCGGGGTGATTTGTTGGATAGGAGCAACAGAATCTATTATTGGCGTAATGGTATCGTTAAGAACTTCTATTGTTTCATTGGAACATACCAGAGAATTATCGGTACTATTTGGGGTAATTTCAGTGTCTAAATTACTACTATCAGGCTGCTGGGCAAAAGAAACTGTACAAATAAGCAGTAAAAAAAAGGTGTAAGTTCGAATCATAACTATGCGTAAAATTTAAAAACCACTTCATTTTCCAAGGCAAATACTTCTAAAAAAGCAGTAATAAATTCTAATATTTTGGTTTATAAAATAATCGAGGCCAAATGTAGGGATATATAAGTCTTTATGGAAATATTTGTTAAAAAATCCTTGTCGATTTAATTTTGGAATTAGTAGAAAAATGTAAAAAATCCTCTATTTTTACACAGCTAATTTAAAACGAATATAATGGATTGGATAACCGTAAAGGAGTACGAAGATATAACCTATAAAAAATGCAATGGTGTTGCCAGAATAGCATTCAACAGACCCGATGTAAGAAATGCTTTTCGCCCGAAAACAACTTCAGAGTTATATAATGCTTTTTATGATGCTCAGGAAGATACTTCGATAGGTGTTGTTTTACTTTCGGCAGAAGGGCCATCAAGTAAAGACGGAATCTATTCTTTTTGCAGCGGTGGCGATCAAAATGCACGTGGTCATCAGGGTTATGTAGGTGATGATGGGCAGCACCGTTTGAATATTCTGGAAGTACAGCGATTGATTCGTTTTATGCCAAAAGTAGTTATTGCGGTAGTGCCGGGCTGGGCTGTTGGTGGCGGGCATAGTCTGCATGTTGTTTGCGATATGACTCTGGCCAGTAAAGAACATGCCATTTTCAAACAAACCGATGCCGATGTGACCAGCTTTGACGGAGGATATGGTTCGGCTTATTTGGCAAAAATGGTCGGACAGAAAAAAGCGCGTGAGATTTTCTTCTTAGGCCGCAATTATTCTGCTCAGGATGCTTTTGAAATGGGAATGGTCAATGCCGTAATTCCACACGCTGAGTTGGAAGATACTGCTTATGAATGGGCACAGGAAATTTTAGCCAAGTCGCCAACTTCTATCAAAATGCTGAAATTCGCCATGAATCTTACCGATGACGGAATGGTGGGGCAACAGGTTTTTGCCGGAGAAGCAACACGATTGGCTTATATGACAGAAGAAGCCAAAGAAGGCAGAAACGCTTTCCTTGAAAAGAGAAAACCGAATTTTGAAAAGAAATGGCTACCGTAGAACAGTATTCAGTGTTCAGTCGCAGTTTACAGTCCCAAATAAACGATTCAACAAATAAACGAATAAACATAAAAAATGAAACACTGGATTGAAGCCGCACGACTGAGAACCTTACCTTTATCGGTTTCGGGAATAATTGTGGGCAGTATGTATGCGCTTAGACCTACAGATAATATTGATACCCCAACTGATGTTTTCAGCTGGAAAATATTTGGTTTGGCTATGCTGACTACTTTGGGTTTGCAAATTTTATCCAATTTTGCCAATGATTATGGCGATGGCGTAAAAGGAACGGATAATGCCGATAGAGTGGGACCACAGCGTACTATTCAAAGTGGGGTGATTACTCCTCAGGCAATGAAAAAGGCTATTATTATTACATCGATATTGACTTTATTGTCTTCAATTGCATTGATTTATTTTGCTTTTGGACAGACTAATATTGTTTATTCCCTATTTTATTTAGTTTTGGGAATTTTGGCCATTGCTTCTGCGATTCGCTACACCGTTGGAAATACAGCTTACGGATACCGGGGTTATGGTGATGTTTTTGTATTTGTATTCTTTGGTCTGGTCAGTACATTGGGTGTAAATTTCCTGTATTCCAAACAAATGGATTTTGACCTTTTTCTGCCTGCAACCGCGATCGGATTATTGAGCGTAGGGGTATTAAACCTGAACAATATGAGAGATGAAACTTCAGACAGAAAATCAAATAAAAATACCATCGTGGTTCAGATTGGCGGAGCTAAAGCCAAAAAATACCATTATTTCTTAATTGTTTCAGCAATGGTTTTGGTATTGCTTTTTGCAGTTTTAAGTGAATATCGTTTGGATCAATATTTGTTTTTACTGGCTTACATTCCTTTAATTAAACATTTAAATACGGTTTATAACAATCAGGAGCCAAGACTATTAGATCCGGAATTAAAAAAACTGGCATTGAGTACTTTTGCACTTTCAATACTATTAGCTTTATGTATGGTTTCGCTAATTCAGGACATTATTGTGAATGTGTTTTTAGGAGGAAGATAGCTTTAAGTAATTGGTGAAGAGTAATTAGTGATTAGCTAAAAAAATAAAAAATGAAAATAACATTCTACGGTCATTCCTCATTAGGTATTGAAGTTAGTGGCAAGCATATTTTGGTTGACCCCTATATTTCAGCTAATCCTAATGCGTCACACATTAATATCAACGAAATAAAAGCGGATTATATTCTGCTGACACATGTTCACAACGATCATATTGTTGATGTGGAATCAATTGCCCGCAGAACCAATGCCGTTATTGTTTCCAACTTTGAAGTTGCAAACTATTATGGGAATAAAGGATTTCAAAATCATCCGATCAATCATGGCGGAAGCTGGAATTTTGATTTTGGAAGAGTAAAATATGTAAACGCTATTCATTCCAGTTCCTTTCCAGACGGAAGTTATGGCGGGAATCCCGGTGGTTTTGTGATTGAAGGGGAACATAAGAACATTTATATTTCCGGTGATACTGCACTGACATTTGATATGAAACTGATTCCGATGCGAACCAAACTGGATTTAGCAATTCTTCCTGTTGGAGGTAATTTTACAATGGATGTTGATGATGCTATTGTAGCTTCTGATTTTGTTGAATGTGACAAGATATTAGGCGTTCACTACGATACTTTTGGTTACATCGTCATTAATCATGAAGAATCCATTCGTAAATTTTTCGATAAAGGAAAAGATTTAATGCTGCTTAATATTGGCGAAAGCATCGAGTTATAATTGTTTTTTCAGGAGCTGTTTTGCTTCGTTAATTCGCTTCGCTCGTGTCAGCTATTTGTTACAATCTTTTTCCCACGCAAAAAAAGCGTGAAAAAAGAATTTTCACTGTTATCCGGGCCAAAATCCCTCAATACTTAACAAAATGAATTTTAAAACAATATTTTTTCTGCTATCTATTAGCATTTCAATTCCTTCCGTTTTTGCTCAAAAAGACGGTTATTGGGACAAAGAAAGAGCCTTCAAAAAAGAAACTATTGTTTCAGCACGCGACAGAATCATTATCAAAACTGATGATTTACCCGTAGGAACCACCGAAGTGGTTTTTAGAATCACGCTTTTGGATGAAAACCAGCAAATGGCGAGTAGTCTGGTTTCTGTTTTGAAATCCATTCCGGATCCATCAGGTATTAGTCAGGGATCTGCCGGAGCAGTTTTGTTATTGTCAAAAATTTCAGGGGAAGATAAATGCAAGTATGCTATTTTTTCGAATGCTGATTTGGCGTCCCAATACAAGAAAACTGGTGATACGGAAAAAGCGTGTTTGAATCAGGAAGAAGCTATTAGTAAAGATGCCAAAAGGCTTTCTGTTGAAAAATCTTTGTGCTTGTCGTCTAATCCTAATTCTAATGTAATGTGGTTTGGTTTCGAAAGCAAGAACTGGATAATGAATCAAAAAATCGTTCTGGAAGTAGTGCCCTGGGTTAATACCAGACTGAGCAGCGGCTGGACTTTAGAAAACAGAAGATTCATCATCAATCAATGTAAAACCTCTGATTTGGCTAAGAAAATTATCAATTCAGACGACTTTTGTGTTTGTGTAATGAATAAAATACAAAAGGAATACCAATTTAAGGAATTCGAAAAACTGCTGGCTGCCGAAAAATCGAAAGCATATAAAGATTCCGGTAATGCCTGTTTTAATGAAACAGGGGTTTCTAATGCAATTTCTTCGGATTCACGTACACAAGCAGCGGATTTAATAAAACAAGGGAAATATGGTGGTGCTATTGCTAAATTAAACGTTATTGTGATGAATGGGAAGGCAAATGCAATTGATTATAATAATCTTGGCTATGCCTATATTATGACCAAACAATATGCAAAAGCGATTAAATTCCTTAAAGAGGGTGAAAAGCTTGATGATTCAGAATTGTTGATACAACTGAATCTGGCTCACGCTTATTTGCTTAATAATGATTTTAAATCAGCGAAACCTATTTACAAAAAGTACCAATCTCAAAACGTAACCGATAGTTTGAGCTGGACTCAAAAAGTAAAACTGGATTTTGAAACCTTCAAAAAAACTGGATTGCCAAGTGGTGATTTTGACAGAGTTTTGAGGTTGTTTGAGGATTAAGATTAGATTGTAGCAGGTTTTTATTAATTAGTTATTTATAAAAGCTGTTTTTTTTGAACCCATAAACTCAATAATTCATACTATTTTGAAAGCAACCTATCATAAATACATCCTAAATTTCAAGCGGCCTTCAGGAACTTCCCGGGGTGTTATGACCGAAAAAGAAACCTGGTTTATCATTCTGGAAAAAGATGGTAAAAAAGGAATAGGCGAGTGCGGAATTTTGAGAGGTTTGAGCGCTGATGACAGACCAGATTATGAGAAAAAATTACAGTGGGTTTGTGACAATATTCATTTGGGTGAAAAGGAGGTTTGGGAAGGTTTAATTGAATTTCCTTCCATACAGTTTGGGGTTGAAATGGCGTTCCGGTCTTTAGCCAGCGAAAACCCTTTTTTGCTCTTTCCTTCGAATTTTACAGATGGTGAAAAAAGCATTGAAATTAACGGTTTGGTCTGGATGGGAGAGAAGGCTTTCATGAGGCAACAAATTGAAGAAAAATTAGCAGATGGTTTTCGTTGTGTAAAACTCAAAATCGGAGCCATAGAATTTGATGAAGAACTGGAATTATTGCGTTATATCCGGCAACATTTCACCCCTGAACAGGTCGAAATCCGGGTTGATGCGAACGGTGCTTTTGAATCATCTTTAGCTTTAAATAAATTAAATCAACTATCTGGTTTTAAATTACATAGTATTGAGCAGCCTATTCAAAAAAACAACACTGACAGTATGTCAGAGCTGTGTAAAACCACTCCAATTCCTATTGCTTTGGATGAAGAGCTGATTGGTGTATTTGCATTGGAAGAAAAAGAAGCTTTGCTGCAAAAAATAAAGCCGCAATATATCATTTTAAAGCCTAGTTTTATAGGTGGTTTTCGGGGTACAAAAGAGTGGATTTCACTCGCCGAAAAACTGAATATTGGCTGGTGGATTACCTCGGCTTTAGAGTCCAATATTGGACTAAATGCCATTGCGCAATGGACATTTTTACAGCACAATTTAATGCCTCAGGGATTAGGAACGGGTGCTTTATATACCAATAATTTTGACTGTCCTTTAATCGTTTCCCAAGGTCAGCTATGGTACAAAAAAGATGTTAATTGGGTCTTTGATTTTGACCTGAAAGGGAGCTGATTTTATTACCTAATTACGATTATTTAAGTTCTTTTAATGTTTTATTTTTATTGTGATTTGTGATTGTTTCGTTCGTCACACTGACAAATAATTCGTACGCTTTTGCTTATCCTACTTCTTAAAATACTTTTGTATTAATTCACCTAATGAAGCAATATTTACGGGTTTTGATATGTAATCGGTACATCCGGCAAGGATAGCTTCATCCTTATCGCTTTGCATTCCGTTAGCAGTCTGAGCAATAATAACCAAGTGTTTATTGAATTCCCTTATTTGTTTCGTGGCTTCATATCCATCCATTTCCGGCATATTAATATCCATCATAACCAGATCTATATCAGGATTATTGTGACAAGCTTCTATGGCTTCAATACCTGTGCTTACTTTTATAATCTCTCTACTGAAAGGTTTTACTGCAATGGTAATTAGTAATTTGGATATAGAATCATCTTCTACAATCAATACTTTCAAGTCTTTAATCTCGTTTTCTATTTTTTCTTTCACAACAATTTCTTTAGCAATGATTTTATCTTTTGGCTCTGATTTAGGAGTATATGGAATAGTAAAATAAAAGGAACTTCCTTTGCCTTCTTTACTTTCTACCCAAATTTCACCACCAAGCATTTCAACATATGCTTTTGAAATTGCCAGTCCGAGTCCTGATCCTTCGTGGGTTCTGGTAACGGTTTCATTAGCTTGTCTGAATCTTTCAAAAATAATTTTTTTGTGGGCTTTGGATATGCCAAATCCCGTATCTTTTACAAAAAACTCCAAATGATCTTCCTTTTTGGCATACCCAAAATTGATTGAGCCCGAATCCATAAATTTAAGGGCGTTTTTGACAAGGTTGGTAAGGATAGCATAGACTTTTTCTTTGTCGGTATGAATTACAGCTTCATTTTCATCTAAAGCTTTATCAATGGAAAGCAATATTCCTTTTTGCGCAGCTTCTGGTTTAAAGAAATTATACAGGTATTCAATTTGTTCGTTTATATTGGTATCAGATAAAGATATTTCAACCTGCCCTGATTCCACTTTTGAAATACTGATGATGTCGTTAATAATATTAAGCATACGGACGCCACTTTTTTCGATAATTCGGATGTATTCCTGCTGTTCTTCACCTGCTAAGTTTGGTGTTTTCAATAGTTCGGTAAAGCCCAGAATACCATTCATAGGAGTACGGATTTCGTGACTCATATTGGCTAAGAAAGCTAGTTTCAGCCTATCACTTTCTTCTGCTTTTTCCTTGGCTTTGATTAATTGCTTTTCTACTTTTTTGCGATTAGTAATGTCTTCTTTGATAGCAATATAATGCGTTATTTTACCTTGTGAATTTATAATTGGAGAAATAGATGCCGATTCCCAGTATAATTGACCATCTTTTCTAACATTATGGAATTCTCCATGCCATTCATTACCTGCAGTAAGAGTTTGCCATAGCTGTTCATATTCGTAAGGAGAGGTGTGATTTGATTTTAATATTCTGGGGTTTTGCCCAATAATTTCCTCAAAAGAATAACCGGTTGTTTCAGAAAATTTTGGATTTACATATTCTATTTCACCAAATGTATTGGTAATGATAATGGTAACAGGACTTTGTTCGACAGCCTGAGATAGCTGATGTATTTTTTCCTGTGTACGTTTGCGTTCTGTAATATCATGAAGAATTACCTGTACCGCATCCTGGTGCTGGTAAACAGTTGGAATTGCCTTTAGCTCAACATCAATAGCCCTTCCGTATAAATCAATGAATCTTTCTTCTACTATTTCTGATGCGTTGCTGTCCCGAACCACTTCAATCATTCTTTGAATAATGCTTTCCATGCTGTCCGGATGAATGAATTTCAAAACAGATGTTCCTACTATTTCGTCCTTATTTTTGGCTCTCATCATACGAACTCCTTCGTCGTTTACAAACACAATTTTTCCATCAATGTAAATCACAACGGCATCCGGGGAGTTTTCTACCAGACTACGGTATTTTTCTTCACTTTCCCGTAGTGATTCTTCCGTTAATTTTTGTTTGTTAATATCCTGAATGGTTCCGATTAAGTGTGTGGGCTGATTTAGTTCATTGTACATTATTTTACCCATTCCATGCACCCATCGTTCTTCCTGATCATTTACCCGAATGATTTTATAATCTTTATTAAAATCATTTTGTTTAGCAATTATTTCGTTGTTCAGATAGTCGTGCATTGTTTTTCTCCATTCCGGATGAACAATTTGTTCCCATCCTTCAATAGATTTATCGTAGTTGTTGTCGATGCCAAAAATAGTGTTCAGTACAGGTGAATTTGTCCATTTTCCGGTATTGAAATCCAATGCATATGATCCAATATTGGCAATTATCTGAGTCTGATTTAAAAACTCGTCATTGGCAATCATTTTTTCTGCTATTTTTTTACGTTCTGTAATATCGGAAATAATACCAATGGCATTGATAAGGTTATTATTTTCATCTCTGATAGCTGATACGGTTATTTCGCACCAAATAAAGGATTTATCTTTTCTTAAATAGCGTTTTTCAAGTTGGTATTTATCAATTTTTCCTTCAACAATTTTGTTTAGGTATTCACTACTTTTTTGAAGATCATCAGGATGCGTAATATCCGGAAAAGATAAGTTATTAAATTCTTCTGTTGTATAACCCAGCACTTCACAGCACCAATCATTATAAAGTAAAAATTTTTGCTTATCGTCGACTAATATAATCCCTGAGTTGGCGACATTGAATATTCCCTGAAGTCTTTCTTCATTTTCCTTTAAGGCTTCTTCTGCTGTTTTTCGTGTTGTAATATCGCGTGCCAAAACAATGAAATGCATGTTTTTAACATCACTTCCTTTTATGGGAGAAACAGAAAGTTCAAACCAATATTTGCCTTTTGGTAAATTAAGTGAATATTGGAGTCCGGTTGACCAGCCTTTTATAGATGCTTCTTTTATGGCTTCAAAAATGATATCCGATACATCAGGAGGAAGTATATCCTGAATTTTTTTTCGAATAAATTCTTCAGGTGAATAGAAAACTAAGTCGTCCCGACGAGATTGATAATGATAAATTATCCCGTCAAATCCAACTTCAAACAATAGATCCGGAATGGCTTCGAGAATTGTTGTCAGATTTTCATGCGCTTTTTTTGCACTAATTTCCAGTTGTTTCCGCTCAGTAATATCACGCGTAATATTCATTACAGCAGGCTCGTTCAGGTAATTTATTATTAATGATTCAATCTCTACATTTCTTAAATCTCCTTTTTTGTTTTTTATGACAGTTTCAAAATCCATGTTTCCATTGGATTTTAAAATTTCTATTCTGTTTCTTTTTACTTTATAGGAAGCAAATTCCAGACTCTTAATATTCAAAGACATTAGTTCTTGTCTTGTATAACCAAAAATTTCTGTAGTGGCCGGATTGGCCTCAATGAAGTTACCGGGATCACCATCGGAATCCAGTCTAAAAATGGTAATACTGTCTCTGTTACGATCAAAAAGCGTACGATATTTTTCCTCATTTTCAGCCAGGGCTCTTTCTACTATTGTATTCTGACTAATGTCAGTAGTAGATATGGAGCTTTGTTTTCCATCTTTAATTGCTTTATATGATTTGGACGCTTTATTTTTCATAAATGCTCTTACTTTTGGATTATGTCGCTTTTTTGATATTATGCGTTAAAATCAGCATTTTTAAAAGAAATTCTTTATTGTATTGTTGAATTTGAAACAATATACAAATTTAAGTCTTAATTATAGGGAAAGACTTGATATAGTTTTCCATATAAATTGATTTTATTCTAATTTTTCAGATTTTTTGATCGCTTGAGTAAATTAAGGTTAGCAACCTTTAGTTTCTATTTTTTATGTTTTGTAATTTTTCAGAGCAAAAAGGGCTTGTTCCTGAATTTTATGCTGCATAAATCCCGTCCATCCCAAGAGTATTCCTTTCCATCCCAATGCCTGTTTTGCCCATTTATAAATGTCAAAATTATCGGTATGTTTGATAATCAACCCGTCCTGAAACTGAAATTGAGCCTGAATGGAGTTGACGACTTTTCTATTTGTTTTACTGAAATTATAGGTTGCAATCCAATTGGCAGAGCCTGTATATTCATCCGCTTTAATATCTGAGAAGTCGATTTGTATGTTGCCTTTGCTTTTTTCGATGAGCATTTTCCACATTTTACAAACATCGTGACCTTTTAATATTCCAAATGCCGGATCCTGGAATTGAATGTCAGGGTGATAGCATTCACACATTTGGGCTGAATTTCCATTAGAAAATGCAGTGTAGAATTTATTGAGAGTAGTTTCGTTTGGAGTCATTTCAAAAAAAGTTAGAATTAAAGATACTCTTTTTTTATGTTTTTTTTGAAATCAATACGCAGAAAACATTATTCTATTGTCATTGATTTCAGCTTCGTTCTGTAGGCTTCGAGTGCCATTGCTTTCGAAATAAAACCATAGTATTTCCCGTTTTTAAGTACTGGTAAAAATACAACTTTTGCTTTTTCGATTTTATTCATTACAATTTCCATGCTGTCTGTTGGGTAAATGACATCAACCGGTTTGGTCATAATCTCTTTTACCAAAGTATATTTTACCCGATACTGATTAAAAATAATTTCTCTGATATCATTGAAATAGACTATACCGAGCATATTTTTTTCTTTATCAACAACAGCAAAAATAACCTGATTGGAATGCGAAATCAAATCAACCAATTTTTCTAAATTTTCATCGGGTGAAACTGTTAAGTAATCCGTTTGAATGATAGCATTAGTTTCCAATGTAGAAAGGATATTGGAATCCTTATTACTGGTAAATGCATGTCCCTTTCGAGCCAGATGTTTTACATCCATAGAATGCTTTTCGAAACGTTTTGATATAGCAAAACTACTGGATGCAACTATCATAAGAGGAATCATCAGGTCGTAACCACCTGTTATTTCGGCAATAAGGAAAATCGCAGTCAAAGGCGCGTGAAACAATCCGCTGAGGATTCCTGCCATTCCCACCATGGTGAAATTGCTGACTGGTAATTTGGTAAGTCCGGTTAGATTTAAAAATGTTGAGAAGAAAAAACCAACATAAGAACCCAGGAACATAGAAGGTGCAAAATTGCCTCCATTTCCTCCGCTACCCAGGGTGATTCCTGTGGCAAATGCTTTGAGCATCATTGTAGCACCAACGAATACCAAAAGTACCCAACTGTTGTTTCTGAATTTGCTGAAAAGGGTGTTTTCCAGTAATTGTCCCGGATCACTTTCAGACAGGGTTTTGATACTTTCATAACCTTCACCAAAAAGTGTTGGAAAAATAAAAATCAGCAGGGCTAAAATAGAAGCACCAAAAAAGGCTTTTTTGTATGGTGAAAATTTAAGCCGGGCAAAAATATGCTCAACTCTTTGAAAATTCCTTGAATAATAAACAGAAATAAGACCTGTGAATAATCCCAAAACCACATAATAGGGGATATTATGATAATCGAAGTTTTGCTGTTGTTTGAAATTTAATAAAATGGTTTCGTCTAATGCAATTTTAGAAACCAAAGCGCCTGTAGCAGCGGCAATCATGATAGGGGTAAAGGCAGAAATACTGACATCAACCAATAATACTTCAATAGCAAATAAGACTCCGGCAATTGGCGCATTGAAGGCAGCTGCAACTCCAGCAGCAACTCCACAACCAATAAGAAGTGTCCGGTCTTTATAACTTAATTTATACCGTTGTGCATAATTGGAACCAAAAGCAGCACCAGTAATCACAATAGGACTTTCTAATCCTGCAGATCCTCCTAAGCCAACCGTAAGCGAACTCGTTACAATTTGGGCATACATTTGTTTTTTGGGAATAATACTTGCTTTTTTGGCAACGGCATATAAAATCTGTGAAGTTCCTTTTTCTATAGAACCTCCCAGAAATCTATTGATTACGAAAACAGTGAGCATAATACCTATAACAGGCAACATTCCTTTTATGAATCCGTATTTTAAAATACCTGTGATGTAAGTCGCAAAAGTGAAAATGTTGTGCGCAAAAGTCTTTAAAACAATTACCGCAAATGCCGCCGAAATGCCCACCAAAACACTGGATAAAAATATAAATTGTTTGTTCGTGATTCTATCTCGCGACCAGGCAATCAGATTTTCAAGTTTGTAAAGGAATTTTTTGAACATTTGGCTTTTTATAGGAGACTACAAATTTAATCTATTTGAAACTCAAAGAATATGTTTTAACGCTTCTTTTTGACTTAAATTTTTCAAATTGGTATTATTTACATAGTTTTTTACGGCCTGGGGATTTGTTTTGGTATATTCCCGTAATGCCCAGCCAATGGCTTTTTGAATAAAGAACTCATTAGAATTTTTATGTTTTTCACATTCGGATTTCAATAAATCGAAATTGGTTTTTTCTTTGTAGCCCAATTGAAAAATAATAGCACTTCTATTTAACCAGATGTTATCTGAATTCGAAAATTGTTCAATGACTTTTTCGGTTTCCAAAGGATGTTCCAATACATATTCTCCTAAAAGATATTTGGCAATAACATCAACGCTGTCCCACCAGGAATTTGTGGTTATAAATTTCTCAATGAGTTGAATATCTTCTTTTTTATAATTTTTTTTAAGCTCTTTTATCAGGATTTCGATGCCGCAATACTGCAATTCCCTTTGTGGTTTTATGAACAGTTCCCATGCAATTGCTCTGGCGTTTTCAGTCACTTCCTGTTGGTTTTCTTTCCAGATGGCTTTAAAAATCAATCTTCTGTCTGTGGTTTTTATTCCAAAAAAAGAAAAGTGATTTCGCATGTATTTCTCCATTTTCAATCCATTTTCAGGATTACTATTTTCTTGAAAAGCAGCTTCTAAGGATTGGATGAAAGACATAATTCTATAAAGTTTGTATTTTCTGATTCGAATGTGTTCTTATCTCTTCAAAAAAAGTAGTGAATTCGGTTTCAAACTCTGAGTAGAAAGTTCTTAATTCTGCAACAGCCAATTGCATATTCGAGTTGTGTGCGTTGCGTTTCATCCTGTTGTCCATTTTTTGTAAAATGATTTCAATTCCTTCGATAGTCTGGTAGCTTAATAACCAGTTTTGAGCAATTAAATGCGGCACCATTTTTTGGGTTTTCTCATTCAGAAAATCATAATTGTCACTCAGAGACTGATAGAAACGTTCTGTAAAATCATCTAATGTTTCATCCGAATAGCTGCTCCAGTTTTTTGCCAAAAAATGGTCGTAAAAAATATCTATTATGATACCGGAATAATGATGGTAATTGGCATGCAGTCTTTTGGTACTTTGACGGAAAACAGGATGAGCGTCCGTAAAAGTATCGATTGCACGGTGCAGCATAATCCCTTTCTGAATCTCTAATGGAAAAGCATCAAAGTTTTTACCATGAATACCATCAGCCATGAAATTGCCAATTTTCATCAAATCATTGTCTCCGGAAAGGTATATGTGGGCTAGAAAATTCATTCAGAAAAGTTATAGGTTTAGGAAGTTGATAAGATTTAGGCTTTTGTAAATTTAGAAAATACTTTGAATAAACCCATTATGCAATTGTTTAAGTTTAATTATATTTGCTTCCAAATAATTAAAACTTCTAAACAGAATAAACTTTCTAAACATAAACTAAATGACTTTAATAAAATCTATATCAGGAATTCGTGGAACTATTGGCGGTAAAGTGGGGGATAACCTGACTCCGGTGGATGCGGTGAAATTTGCTTCGGCTTACGGAACCTGGCTAAAAAATGCTAATGGCAACGACAATCGAAATTTAAAAGTTGTTGTGGGGCGTGATGCCCGTATTTCCGGTCCAATGATTCATAATCTGGTAGTGAATACATTAATAGGTTTAGGAATTGATGTGGTGGATTTAGGTCTTTCTACAACGCCTACTGTTGAAGTAGCTGTTCCTTTGGAAAGTGCTCATGGCGGCATTATCCTTACCGCTTCACACAACCCAAAACAATGGAATGCCCTGAAATTACTGAATGAAAAAGGAGAATTCCTAAATGGTATCGAAGGAGAGAAAATCCTTCAGATTGCCGAAGCAGAAGCATTCGATTTTTCGGATGTGGATAGTCTGGGTGAAATTATTGAGAATGATGCTTATATGGATATTCATATCGACGAAGTTTTAAACTTACCGTTAGTGGATATTGAAGCGGTAAAAGCGGCAAAATTCAAAGTAGTAGTAGATGGTGTGAATTCATCCGGAGGAATTATTATTCCAAAATTATTGGAATTAATGGGCGTTGAAGTAGTGAAATTGTACTGCGAACCAAACGGACATTTTCCTCACAATCCAGAACCTTTGAAAGAGCATTTAACGGATATTTCAGAATTGGTTGTAGAAGAAAAAGCGGATTTAGGAATCGTTGTGGATCCCGATGTAGATCGTCTGGCTTTCATCTGCGAAGACGGAGAAATGTTTGGCGAAGAATATACTCTGGTAGCCTGTGCTGATTATGTGCTGAGCAAAACACCGGGAAATACCGTTTCGAATATGTCGTCTTCCCGTGCTTTGCGTGATGTGACGAATTCACATAACGGAAGCTACGAAGCCAGCGCAGTAGGCGAGGTGAACGTGGTAGAACTGATGAAGAAAAACAATGCCATCATTGGTGGAGAAGGAAACGGGGGAATCATTTACCCTGAATTGCATTACGGACGTGATAGTCTGGTAGGTGTGGCTTTGTTCCTGACACATCTGGCGAACAAGAAAATAAGCGTTTCTGCTTTGAGAGCTTCGTATCCGGAGTATTATATGAGCAAAAATAAAATCGAATTGACACCACAAATTAATGTGGATGCGATTTTGGTTGCCATGACCGAGAAATACAAAAACGAAGACATCACTACGATTGACGGTGTGAAAATTGACTTTGCTGAAAACTGGGTTCACCTTCGTAAATCGAATACAGAACCCATTATCCGTATCTATACCGAAGCAGCTTCACAAGAAAAAGCAGATGCTTTGGCTTTACGCATTATTGACGAAATAAAAGCAATAGCCGGAATCTAATAGTTATGGTTTATAAATATAAAATCCTTTCAGAGAAAGTATTCTTTGAAAGGATTTTTTTTGGATGTTTATAGAACGTTTTCTTACTAAAGTGGGGTTAGGACTAAATTGAGCCCTATTTTCGGATTTGCCACCCGAGCGATAGTGAACAGGCGAAAGCAAATCATCCCAAATTCAAAACCAATTGTCCAAATCCATTGTAGTGCTGTTTTGCAAAATTTTTTAATGTCCCATTTCGATTGGAGAAATGTAATAGTTATTACCAAATATGAATCTAATTATTAAACAAAATTTTTTCAATAACACTATTTAACAAATCAAAATTTATATACCTACTTACATTCAGGATTTCCTGGAAAATTTGGGAATGGACATTTCTCCGTTGGCTTATATGGATATGATTCAGGTATTATTTTCTCAAAACCATATTTTTCAGGGGTTTCTAAAGCAGGATTTAGAGGTCCATGAAAAATCTTTCTGAATATTTTATTTCGAACTTTTTTATTCTGCCAAATAATAAATCCCTCATCATATCCAGATTTAGATTTATATAATATATTGCCATCAGCCCTTATAAATGGTGGTGATTCAGGAAGCCAATGGTGATTCCCATCAATTGAACTTGCAAGTCTAACCATAACATTAATTGAGGATGTATCTCCCTCTGTGTACAATTTTTTACCAATAAGGGTATTCAATCCATTAAAATCAAGTATGGACATCTTAGAAAGAACTATAGAATTATAAACCATATTGAACTTAAGTGGATTAAAATATCCGCTATCTATATTCATTTCTGAATCGATTCGTTGTGCAGCATTTGAAATTACTAAAAGAGATTTACTATTATCAGAACTTGAAAATGCATTATTGATGGTTTCTTTTGTAGGCTTTTCTTTTAATACATTAACTATACGCTCAATTTCAACACCTGTTAAATTCTCGCCTAAGTTATATAATTCTTTTTTTGCAACAGTCATCAAAGTTTCTTCAACTTTTTTTCTAAGTTTAATTACTTCCTTAAGAATAGGGTCTTGATTTGCGGCAGCTTCTTCGACTTTATTGAGAAGATCCTTAATTTCAACAACGACATCTTTAGTTGTACATATTCCATTTGAAACTTCACTTGGAATTCCAAGAATTGCTGGCATCCAGCAACTTTTCCATTTTATTAGAGGCTCAATAATGTCTTGATTTGCAATTGAGTTATGAATAGCTGTTCCATTTGCCTTAAAATACTCTTCCATTGCAATTTTAATATCTTTCCTCCATTGCAAAATTATACTTTTAAGTGGATTCTCATTTGTCGCAAATCTTTGAAGTAGATTTATTGCTGATTGAGATAATTCAATTTCAGTTTTTATTATATTTTCGCTTGTTGAATGTATTTCAGAAACGATTTTTTTAAACTCTTCGGAAGTATTATTAATATTTGAATTTACAGTATTTTCAGTTTGTTGTTTTGCTTTTAAAGTTGTCTCAAGAACAACATATTCTGGGTTAAGTTTACAAATTTGTTTAGCAACCTTTTTGCAATCCCCCCAACCGTTTACAGCACACCCTTCTAAAGGCCAAGGTTTATGTACCAAACAAATCCATTTACAAAGTTCATCAATTACCTCTCCACAAATTTGTTGTCTAGTATCGGATAATTTTTTATGCGTTTCAAGGATTTCATTCTCAATTTTTTGTTTTTCTTTTTGCAATTCTGTCCATTTTTTTAATACATTTCCAAGCTCTTCTAATTTTTTATTTATTCTGTCATTTTTAAGTTTGTTAATACTTAAAACCATTTCTTTTACATCTCTTTCTACAGTCTGAGCCCCATCAATTGCATAATTACCATAGTTCATAATTTTTTGCCTTTCAACATTAATTTTTTCTAAATCTTCTTTGCTTAAAGAAATATTAAAAACATAATAAGCAACAATTTGTTCAACTAAAATATGAATCTCGTCTAAGACACCACCGTCTTTAGCTAAAGACCCTAGTTCGTTATATAAATTATGTACAGCCAAAAGATGAATTGATCCATTTTTACCAAACTCTTCTATTGCTTTTTCATCTTGAATAAACACTCTCCAAAGAAAATCTACAGGAATAGCAAGTTCATCACCAATTTTTATATTATTGGCTGGTGTTCCTAAATAATTACCTTGATAATTAAGCATTTTTGGTAAGAACTCAGAAATATAACCTTCAAGAAGAAAATGCCTTTCTTCTACCAAAGTTTCTCCGTCCGTAAGTTTAAAGCAATCTCCAGCATACTGGTTAACATATGTATGTGCAAATACATCTGAAGCCGCATGACAAGCATACCCATAAACAAATGCTATTTCTTGTTCAGATTTAGCATTATTTAATAAATGTGCCAACCAATCTCCAGTTCCCCATCCATCGTTATCGCTTCCAGGATGTATTGTCATTTGTCCCGAATATATGCCCGGCAGAGCATCAGGCCCAATATTACCCATCAAAAAATATTGTCTATTACCTAAAATTGCTCTACGAACTTCATCCTTAACTTTAATTAGCTTGACTTTTCCGCCAATACTAAAACTCAATTGGCCATCGTCTTCTAAGTCATTAATTATTTGTTGCCCAATCCATATATGCAAATCAACTTTCGAAGCATAAGCATTAGAAAAACTAGTTATCAAGAATACACTCAAAAAAATGAAAGTTTTATTTAATTTCATATCTATTATATTTATTAAACAATTTAATTAGCACTTGTTTAGTCTTCAAATTTTAATGCTCTAGAATTTTACTAAATATTAAAATTTAATTAATATTACGTTTTAATATCTATAAAATTCAGCATATTTTTTCACTATGGTTATTTCTTTTAGCATTACTGCAAACTGTAGATAAGGGAAACAAACTTTCGTATATAAACCCAAAATCGGTTAGATTACCGAAAGTATATTCCACTTTAGATTTTCCAAATATATACTATTTATCCCATAAATTATTCAAACGGATTTTGATTTAGTTTGAGTTTTTTGGATATCCGTATATTATTTGTTTATTTGGCGACTCAATAAAATTTCAATTTGTTTTATGATACAAAAAACTACATTACTTAAATTTTTAATGATTTTTGGATTAATAATCACTTTTAGTGATTTAGGAGCTCAATCCCTGGCATTTCCTGAAGCTACAGGTTTTGGTAGATATACCACAGGAGCCAGAGGTGCTGCCAATCCTCAAATTTATTTTGTAACGAATTTGAATGATACCGGAGCGGGTTCTTTTCGTGATGCTGTTAGTGCAGAAGGTCGATTTGTAATATTTAAAGTTGGAGGAATTGTCAACTTATTGACACCAATTGCAGTAGCCAAAAATACCACTATTGCAGGACAAACCGCTACGGGAGAAGGTATTGTATTTTTAGGTAAAGTAAGTTTTTCAGGCTCAAATAATACCATTAGTCGCCATTTGCGAGTTCGTTATGGTGGAACTGCTAAAGATCAGGACGCATCGGGTATCTCTAACGGAGCAAATATTATTTTGGATCACATGACTTTTACCTGGGCTACAGATGAAGTATTTTCGATCAATTGGGATGGTAAAGGAACCAGTCCGGATAATATAACCATTCAAAATTCGATTATAGGTCAGGGTTTGCACCGCCACAATCACTCAGCTGGTGGATTGATGCAGCCATCGGGAGGTAAAATAAGTTTAATTGGAAACTTATACATCTGCAACAAAACCCGCAACAATAAGATAAAAGGAATCAATGAGTTTGTAAATAATATTGTTTACAATTGGGGTAACTTCGGAAATACATATGGTCATACCGAATCGGGAGAGGCTTACATTATGGGTGGAGATTCTGCGGGTCGTTCAGATGTAAATATTATTAATAACTATTTTATTGGAGGACCTAATACCAATTCGGCAACTTCAACACCTTTTAACAGAGGAAATGATAACTTCTTTTTATATGGTTCGGGTAACTATTTTGATAATAATAAAAATGGGGTATTGGATGGTGCTTTAATTCCTCAGGATTTGGCAGGTTATCCTACGGGAGATATTGCGACTATCTTGTCCACTCCTTATGATTATCCAATGAAAAACACCACTTTGACTGCACAAGATGCTTTTGATAAAGCGGTATTAAGCGTGGGAGCATCATATCCAAGACGTGATCAGGTAGATAATTTGATGATTTCAGATTTGATGTCTAAAGGAACAACAGCGACTTATTTGTATGTTCAAAAAGATTTGACGGACAAGTTTGGTTTTATCAATGGTGGTGCAGGTCATGTATATGGTGCTCCGGCTCCTTTAGACACGGATAATGACGGTATGCCGGATGCTTGGGAAGATACTAATGGTTTGAATAAAAATGTTTTTGATGGTTTGACTGTAAGTACAACACATGCTCCTTATTTGAATATTGAAGTTTATATTAACGGAATAACCAATGAAACCCCTGCGGATTTTATCATTCCACCATCAGATGTTAATTTTGCTAATGTAACTTCAACTGAAGTTCCGGCAGCCAGTTCTTTGATGGTTAAATGGACTGATAATGCTACGAACGAAGATAACTATGTTGTAGAACGTTCTGTTAATGGTACTACTTTTGCAACAATTGCAACGATTGGAGCGAATACGACAAGTTATAACGATTCAGGTTTAACACCAAATACAAAATATTACTATCGTGTAAAAGCAACAAACAGTACAGGTTTTGCTTCGCAAGCCAAAGATATAGAGTGGTTTGGAGATAGTTATACACAAGGAAGCGGGGCTACAGTAGCAGCTAATAGATTTACTTCTATAGTTAGCAAGGCGTTAGGATCGACAGAGGTTAATCACGGAGTTGCAGGAACCACGATACAAAAACGAGTTCCTATTAACTACATGGCTGGTCCCAATATGGTTGATAACATAGTGAGTATCCCCATAAAAACAGTTAACAAAGCGATGATTGTTTTTGCTTTTGGTTTAAATGATATGGGGCAAACAGCACCAGCTTATACTGAGGGTAATTACAAAACCGATTACCAATTTGTTATAGATAACGCCGTTTCAAAAGGATGGTTACCTAGTCAAATTTTGATTATTCCTGCTTATTATATAGGTTCTGCCGGATATGCTGCTTATGCTTCAATTACAGCAAATGCAGCACCAACGCAAGCTAGGCATTTATCTTTTATACAGGCAGCTAAAGAAGTAGCAGTTTTCAATGGAACTATGTATTTTGATATTTACCAAGACCAATTGAAAAACAATACAACCTTGTTAGCTGTAGATAATATTCACCCAAACGATGCTGGTTATACTTATATAGCTAATGATATTTTACAATATCTTGGTCAAGATAAGATTATCCCAAGAAATATTAGCTTGTCTTCTGTGTATGGTGAAATTGCATCGTTAACGACACCGCCAATTCCATCGGCACCAACAAAAGCGACTACTCCAACACCTGTTTTAGGATATAATTTTGAGGAGTTGACCAATAGTAATTTGGTTTTGAAATGGGCAGGAAGTTCAAACACGGTAACTTATGAGGTATATTTTGGTACAGATGCTGCCAATCTTACTAAGTTAGGAGATGTAGCTTATGTTACCAGTCCTTCGTATCAGGTGAATGGTTTGTCTTCGGGAACTAATTACTTTTGGAGAATAGACGCTGTTAATGCGAAAGGAACTGCAACGGGAGATGTATGGAATTTTAGAACGATAGCAAATGTTCCAGTTGGAATTGTAGGGCATTGGCCGTTTGCTGAAGCTGCTTTAGATGGTGAACAAATTAAAGATTATAGCAGTTATACCAATGATGGTGTTTTGGATTTAGGGTATGATAACGCTAGTGTCAGAGTAGCAGGGAAGGTGAACAATGCAATTGATTTTTCAACTTCGCCAAATGCTAAACCGATTGTCAATATTCCGAATCAGGATCAATTGTTTTTGGATAAAGGCTCGTTTACGGTTTCTTTTTGGATGAAAGCTAGTGCTGGTTTATTGCCATCAGGAATAAATAGTGCTTATATTCTTTGCAAAGGTTCTATGACCAAAAATGCAGTAACAGGAGCTACTGGTAAACGTTTTAATGTAGAGGTTAAATCCAATTTGTTACGTTTTGCTATCGATGATGACGTAACAAAAAAGGAAGTGTCAGCTTCGACAGCTAATTTTTATACAGGAAATTGGGTAAATGTTGTGGTGATGAGAGATGTTACTGCTCATAAATTGAGAATTTATACCAATGGAGGTAGCCCGGTAGAGGTGGATGAAACAGGAGTTACTGGAATTGCCGAAGTAAGTGATTTGGTAATTGGCAATATTGGTGCGATTGAATTAACATCAGGAACTACACCTGCACCTTACAAAGGACAATTTGATGAATTAAAGATATTCAATCATGTATTAACTGCTACTGAAGTTTTAGACTTATACAATAATGTGTCATTGAGTAATGAAAAATTCACTAAAAACAAAAGTAAGA
Source organism: Bacteroidota bacterium (assembly GCA_040387175.1). Lineage (GTDB taxonomy): Bacteria > Bacteroidota > Bacteroidia > Flavobacteriales > Flavobacteriaceae > Flavobacterium. Next base: position 77,781 of record JAZKED010000013.1, read on the forward strand.
TTAGTATTTATCCAAATCCTGTAAAGGATCAGATTTTTATCAACATTCCTGGTTATAGTGCTTCTTCTGTTACAGCAACTTTAATCGATATGACAGGAAGAGTTATTATAAAAGAAAAGATTACTTCTGATGGGAATGGGCTTTTTTCTTTAAATATTACTACTAAAAATACATCGGGAGTTTATATATTAAATGTTTCTGGTGACAATTTGAATAGTAATTTTAAAATTGTAGCTGAATAATAATACTTGATTGATAATTATAAAATCCTTTCAGAGAGTATTCTTTGAAAGGATTTTTTTTTGGTTTTTAATGAAAGGTTTATAGAAACGTCTGGTGTCAGGCTACAATATTTACATAAATCCTGCAAACGTATTTGTATATTGAATTTTATATGGCTTTTTATCTATAACTATTATTCCATCAGCATTTGGTTCATTAAAATATTTATTGACATTAATGTATTTATATTTTTTTGCCAACTTACTTTCTATTTTTATACGCTCCTTAAGTTTGGCATCATATAAAATCACATCATTTTCATTATTTATTCTTATCATTTTTGCATAGCCATTATTTTTTATTGTTCGAATAGTATCATTAAGCAAAATTTTTCCGTCTGATTTTAATGTTATTCTTTCTCCATAAAAAAAATCTCTAAAAACAATAATTGAATATTGACTATCTTCAGCATTATAGGCTTTCAATAATTTTGCTTTTGCATGATTTGGTAAATCACTTTCATTTTCTTTCTCAATTGTTTCATACGATTTACAATTGGCTAAGAAAAGGGAAAATATAAAGTATAGAAATGCTTTCATTTTTAAATTGTTAGTTCAGTTTCCCGGCAATTGCCCAAATCCGTTGTAGTAGCTGTTAGGCAATAATTATTTCATTGTAACTGTTTTCCATTCCATTACCGCTTCTCCGTTTGCTCTCAAATCTGATATTTCTAAAAACTTAAATTTGTTTTTAGATACTTTCTTGTACAGCTTATGAAAGTCCTTGAAAGCATTATACTTTCCATTATTGTAGAAAAAAGCAAATTTATCAACTAGTTTCCATTTGTTTTCCTTTAAAGTCCAAATGTCAATGTATTTAAAATTGCTTGCACAACTTGAATAATATTCTGCTATTTCATTCCCGCCATCTTCGTCAATATCTCCTATGCTAAATATACTTTGAATATGGCAGCAATTTGAGTCAGTTAGTATTCTTGGAATTTTATTATCCGTAAAATAATAGGATTGACCTTCTTCACACCAACCCAAACCAGGCAAAATAAAAACAGAATCACTTTTTCCGTCGCTATTCAAGTCTCCCAAATTTTTAAACTCTTTAGTAGAACTTCTATCGGCTTCGACTGAATATTCGTAAAATTCTTCCTTTTCCATTATAGTTGGAAAACATCCTTTTTTTGAATTCTCTAACTCGTATCTTGAAATATCTAATTTAAATTTCCCTTTAAGAATTGAATCGTTTATGAATTTAATGTCATTAGAAAGTATTGAATTTTTAGGTTTGTTGATTTTTAGCTTTTCAATTTCTTCATCATAGGAAAGTTTTTTACTAGAATTTGTTTTGGAAACTACTTTTTTATCAGCTTTTTTTATTTCTGTTTTCTCAACTTCATTTTTACAAGCTAACAGACTAAAAAATATAATTAAAAAGATAAGGTTTCTCATTTAGATTTTTTATTATTACTTATACGTTCTGGGACTAAATTAAGCCCATTCTTCGGATTTACCAAATCATCAAAATACAAAACTAACTTTCCATTAAGTCAAATACCTAAATTGCTTGCAGCGAGGTGTTAGCCACAGTTATTTTTTTAATTAAGTATTTTATAGACTTCGGGATGTTCAAATTTTTTAGAATAAAATAGAGCATCATTATTTAATTTGTCTTTAATTAATTTATTTGCACCTTTTTCAAGTAAAAATTCTACCACTTTTTTATTTCCTGTCATTGATGCTCTCATTAATGCTGTTTCTCCATAAATGTTTTTATGATTTATGTCATCAGTTTTTTCAAGAGTTTTTTTTACTAATTCAAGATTTCCAAAATAAGAAGCAACAATTAAACCATTTAACCCTATTTCATTTTTTACTGTATTTACATCAATTCCCCTTTCAAGTAATAGAAGAGAAACTTTTTCTTGTTGAGCTGAACAGGCTTCAATAAAAGCATTTTCACCTCCTTTTAAGTATAAATCAGGATTTGCTTTATTGTCTAATAATAATTTAACAGTTTCATAATTTCCTTCTTTTGAAGCATATATTAAAGCTGTCCAACCTGATTGGGTTTGTTTATTAATGTTAACTTTATATTTTAAGAGTAGATTAATTATTTCTGTGTTATTATATAGAGATGCTGTCATAATTGGAGTTACACCAGCATTTATTTCACATTCAGCATTAAAATTATTTTTAAGATGATAGGTAACTTCTGAAATATTATTTTGCGCTACTAATTGATGAAAGTCTTCACAAGTAATAGATTTGTATTTTTTACAACTAAATAAAGATAAGATCATAATTGAAATAAGTAAAATTTTTATTTTCATAGGTAAAAATGGGTTATTGAATTTACGTTTTGTTTTTATAATTATGGACAACGTCTTGATACTACAGCGGGTTTGCTACTAAATTTACCGCCATTCTTTGGATTTGCCACACGAGTGATAGGAAACAGGCGAAGCAAATCATCCCAAAATACAAAAACCAAATTTTCCATTACACCAATTGTCCAAATCAGTTGTAATAACTGTTTCTGGCTGTTTATTTTTCTATTCCTAGTTGCTTCCTAAAGTCCAAATTTAGACTGTATTGTTCTTCTATTGGCACATCCTTTTTAGATGCTTTTTCAATATTCTTGCCTTCTTTTGTCCATAAATATGGAACGAAATTGAAAACTCTGTCACAATCTAATTTTGCTACATCATCTTTCCAAGTTTTCCACCTATAACCTTTATAAAATTCGTCCAAGTCATTGTTGAAGCAAAAAATTAAAAAATCCGTATATGTTAAGTTAAGAGGTTCAAATTCTAAATTGTCAGGTGCCAAATAGTAAATTTTCCCTAAGTCTTTTCCAAGTTCACCACCATTCAATAAAAAGAAACCGCCAATTGCATCATCAGCCACAAGTAAAAATGATGATGGTTGTCCAAATTCAGTAAAACCTTTCCCAATATTCCATTTAGGCAAACTTCTTTTTAGTTTTTCGCTTCCTGAACCAAGAATCCTAATCCAACCATTATCAACTAAAATCCCTCCTGTTTCAAATACAATTGAACCCATTGGCGAACGAGTTGTAACTTGAGTGCTATATAAAGCGTCTTTTGCTTTTTGTTTGTCAACAGTTAAGATTTCAACTTTATTTTTTGCTGACTTTATCCATTCTTTTACAAATGGCCAACCTGAGTCGTTTTCGTTTATTAATTCTTCTATTGGACGCATTTTTGTCTGAGAAAATGTTGTTAAAGAAATCAATACTAAAATTATAAATGTGAATTTCTTCATTTGTAGTTTTGTCTTAAATAGCCACTAACGTTCTGGTGCTTGGCGATGTTTGGAAATAAAAATGTGCTGTTTTTTTATTGTTCATATTTTATAAAACCTTTTCTTCTCAATTCTTTCTTTTCTTGTCTTATTGCTTAGGCGATTTTTGATGAACATATTCTTCTAAAATTATATCATAGTTTTTTTTGTCTGTTATTTTAAATTCTACCATTTGCATATTAGGATAATTTATAACTATATCATCATTTTTAGAAGCCTTCATTACAAATTGTCCATAATAATCTGTTTCCGCTAAAACATTTTTTGTCTTATTTTTTATGATTACACTAATCATTTCGTTATTATCTTTTTTAGAAGTTATTCTTCCGGAAATTATATTTTCTTCTTGAATATTAACCTGAGGATTATCTGATTTTGTGTATATGTATCCACAACCTTCATCACAAATTATTTCATATTTTGATGTTACCGGAGTTAATGTTAACTTTTTATTATATAAATGAATACGATAGAATTTGTTTTGATTGGCTAACATAATATGAAGACTATCCCCCTTCTTTTTATACGTACCAATGTTACCTAATCCATCTTTAATCAAGTTGTATTCCTCAAATGTAAGTATTTGTCCGTTTTCAATTTTTCGCATATAATCTTCCGCACCATTATTTCCGTGATATTCAATTTCTTTCCAATTTCCAATTAAAGAAAAACTCTCATTTTGTGCTAAACAATTTGAAAACACAACCAGAATACACGTTAAAGTAAATAGTTTTTTCATTTTTATTTATAGTTTCAGTCATTCGAAAATAGCACATAAAGTTATAATATAGAAATTTTTCACTTTCGCATTGTTGATATTTCTATTAAGTTCTTTTCGTTACTAAAAATCATTTTATTGGATTCGATTTCATTCTCATTTGAGATTTTTTTATAATTCAACTCTCCGAGCCTTTTCAAGATTGTCTTATATGCTTTTTCCGATCGTGTATTGTAATTAATTTTATCTACCTTGGAATCTAAAGTAAAATGATATTTTATAAAAGATTCGTATGTGGAAAAATCTTGGTGTTTATTTTTCGATTTGCTTTTCACAGCAAAAACAAATACTCCAGATTCACTTTTTGTAGGTTCTAATTCAGAGAAAATAAACCAGCCTTTTGGTATTAGTAGATTCTTTACATCCAGTAGGTTTTTATTTTTTATAGAGATGATTTCGTCCAAACTAATGTTCTGAGAATATCCCGTTAAATTTATGAAAAGTAAAATGATATATGTATATTTCATAGTAGTTGTATAAAATTGCAACTAACGTTGTAGTAGCTGTTAGCGGTAATAATTTATTTTAAGCTAATTATCTTTTCTAATAGTACAGGAAGTTTTGTTTCAGAATTTATATCGTCATTATTCCAAAAACTCATAACACAACTTATATTTCTATCTCTAACGTTTTCAGCAACGTAATAAATAATTAACGATTTTCCACCGGACATTCCTGCTAATGCAGAAGTAACACCTGTTAAATCATAAATCACTTTTTTTGCTTTTGTCGTAACTCCTTCAAATTGAATAGTAGCTAATTCTTCTGATATAACTTTTCCACTTTTTTGAGACTTTGTATTGTTTAGTTGATTTTCAATTGTCTCTTTTGCATCTTCCAAAGTCTTATGAACAGACCAATTCATTTCTCCACTGTATGGACATTGAACTGTGTTTAGGAATGTCCAATAGCAATTATTTCCAAGTTCAATTTTTCTTCCTGCAAAATTGATTGAATTAATTTTCATCGGCACATAGTTTTCTTCTGGAATCTTATTTTCTATAATCGCATTGACAAGTTTTTCTTCTGTGTCTTTATCTGTTTTTCCATTTTTAATAAACCAAATAACGTCAATTGTTTTATCAGGATTTTCTACAAAATAATAGCTACTGTTTTGAGATTGATAATCATTAACTTTTTGCTGTTTTGAAACGTATAAATTGTTGTAAACAATAAGATTATCTTTCGTTTTAACATCAGAATTTTCAATGTTGTGTTTTCTAAAAACTTTTTTTAATCCTTTTTCATCAAATGAATAATTAAAGTTTTCACGAGTAACACTATAACCATCAATGCTATACCATATTTTAGTGCCATTTGGTAAAACAGATAGCCGATTTAAAATATTATTTTCCTGAGCAAAAGAAATAGAAAATATGAAGAGAAAAAATAGATGTATAGGTTTCATCATTGTTGTTATTTATAATCATTTATTTCGATATCATTACTGTTAACGTCCTAGCGCTTGGCTAGGTTGGGGAATAAAGATTCAAGATTTTAGGTTAAATACAAATTTCCCAAGTACAAAACCATCTTTAAATTCAGCCTAAAACCCCAATCTCGCCAAACGGCTGTTACCAGCTAGACTTTTATCTAATTTCAATTAAGTATTTGTATTTAGCTTCTGTTTTCAGTAAAACATATTTATTCCAAAACTCCGAATCGTTTAAGTTGTCAACTGAAAAATTCCAATCTGTAAGAGAACTTATTTGATCGACAATTTGGCTTCCATATAAATTGTCAATTACAACTTTTGGTTCAAAATAGTTCCACTCAAAAATATTATTTTGGTTATCAAGAATTACAAAATAATGAATAGTTTTTATTCCTTCTTTACTTGTGATTAAAGTTGGATTAATTACAACTGATTTGTCAGTTGGATAAATTAATGAATGTTCAGATATTTTATTATATGTTTTCGAATCTTTTGATTTTAGATTTTCATAAAATTTGGTAAATAGCTCTTTTTTATTTTTATCAAATTCTAAATTATCTTTTTCAATATCTTCTTGCATTTTATTTGCAACTATATCATATAAACCAATGTAAGGTCTGTTATTTATTTCATCTGTTTTCCACATTGAATCTCCATATTTTTCCCAATCAGGGTCTTTTTTAAGGTCAGGTACTTTTTTAAATAATTCTGTTTCCCAAAAGTCAGGATTAAACTCAGTTGAATTTTCTTTGAAGAAATTCCATTTTTGCAGGTTATTAAAAAATTTTTGTTGACCATCATTTAAAGTTTTAGCTTCAAAATAAGTAACATTTGATTTTTCATAATACCATTTATCCTCATATTTCACTCCATTAACGATATATGCATATGTTTTTGGAATATCATCTAAAAATCCAACATCCTTTATATCTTTACTTGAAATGATATTTACATTTTTATCTTTTTTATTGTCTTTTAATGTTTTGAAATCTTGTGCTGAAACTTGCTCTAAAAAGAATGCAACAAATTTACTTTTATCGTTGCTAAATAAAGCTTGATAAGTGATATCAGTATTAATGATACTGTCTACTGGAGAAATGATATTTTTAATTTGTTGGTTATCGAAGTATTGATTGAATTGACTTTTCATTAAAACATCAAATCTTTCTTGTTGTAATTGTTTTTCCCTTTTTAAAGTTGGGCTGTTTGATGCTATTGTATAAATAACTTCTCTCAACGCTTGAGACAAAGCATTATTTAAAGTGCAATTTATTGTTTTGTCTTCACAGGAAAATTCGAAACCTGGATTTCTCCAATCTCCAATATATGATTTATCAAGAAGAATTGAATTTGAAACCTTGTCGTAAAGCTGAACAGAAATTTTTGCATATCTATTTTTTTTCTCTATATACAATTCAATTGAAGAGAGATTTAAAACATATTGAAGTTTTTCCTTGTCGGATTGAGTTTTCAATTCCTCCAATGTACCATTGCTTTTATGGTCTTTAAGTTTTATTAATAGATTAGGAAACTTTTCAAAAAAACGATACGCCAAATACTGTTCAGATATAAAACTAGCCTGTTTGAAAAACTCAAGATTTTTAGAAAATTCTATTTCACTTTTGGTAATAATTTGAATATTCTCAGGTCGTTTTTTAAAGTCATCTGAATTAAGCCCTTGTTCTTGTTCAGAAATATTTAATTTTTTCTTGATTTCGTTATTATAGCTTGCTATTTCCTTGTCAAACGCTTTCTCGTATTTTGTCTCATTTGGTGCAAGTATTAAAATTTGTGGTTCGTAAGCTATTTGGCCAAATGTTGTTGTAAAGGTCAGTATGAATAATAGTGTCGTTATATGTTTCATTATTGTTGTGTTATTTTTTAGTCTTGCTGGTAAACTTTCTGTCGCTTGGCGAGCTTGCGAACTTCGTAACTGAGTATTTTCGGTTACTACTAAATTTCTTGCGAAAGATAAACGTGAATTTACCGCATAATTCGCAATCTCGCCAAACGGCTGTTGTACGTTCGGTTTTTATTTTTCTTTAAATGTTTTTAGACATTGAATCATTATAGCCATATTAGTTTTCACCTCATTTGTTATTGAAGCAGAAGCATTTAAATAGTAAAAACTATTATCATTTTTACTTTTGGTGATAAATGAAATTATTTCAATTCCACCATAATTTGCCGGGTTTGATTTAGAATGTGTAAAATATGTATCATTGTCTAAAAACAATATTTTTCCAGATTCAATTAATTTAAAATCAGGATTTTGTTTTGCTTTTTCAAGCATATTTTCAAATTCATCCTTTAAGTTATTACTGTTAGAAAAAATTTTGCCTTTTTGTATAGAAATTATATTTGTAAAGTTTTTTTCGTCTGGTTTTGAAAAAGCATTAATTCCCAATGTAATTTCTTCAACATCATCATAATTTTCAATTTTCCATTCCCAGTTTTTTGGCAAGAATAATTTAAAAGACTCGTTTGGATAAGTAATTAATTTTTTTGGAAATTTTACAGGATACTTTTCATATTGTTCCACTTTAAATTGCTTGTTTAAGCAAGATGTTAAAAGTATTAATATCAATAAGTTTATAATTACTTTCATTAGTAGTTATGTTTACGGATTTCGTGTTAAACTGACGCACAACGTTCTGGCGCTTGGCGAGGTTGGGGAATAAAGATGCGGGATTTTTCGGTTAGGCACAAATTTTTCAAATACAAAACCATCTTTAAATTCAGCCTAAAACCCCAATCTCGCCAAACGGCTGTTATGCCTTGTTTTTTTATTTAACCCAATTTTGCATTGCAACTAGGACATTGATAAAATTTTGAATTAAGTCTTGTACATGGTATTTTTAGACCTTCTTTTTGATAACATGAAGGACAAAATAATCCTTGTTCACCTTCAAATTTGTACATTCCCCATTTTAGTGTAGGTTTAATTTCTGCATTATTTTCCTTTATTATACTTTTCACAGGAGTAGTAAGTTTAGATTTCCAATTTGAAATTACTCCTGAAATTTCATGTGAAATTGCCCAAGATGAATCGTCCATATCAACCTCATAAAGAAATGAATTACAAGTTCCTCTGTCAAAAATACCTCTGCTTACATTTTTATGATGGATTATAAGCAAAGGATGTCCAATTGAGTAAGCTAATGCAGCTTCAATATGATTCCATTCAGTACCAAGGATTACTTTATTATTTATGTTTGTTCCTTTAATATTTCCGTTATCGATCTCAATTTGCGGAATTCCAAGAACAATTGTCCCTTCACATTTAGCCATTAAATTTATTACTTCATTTAGCGGAGATTCGTTTGGAAAATCTGACTGACCTATAGTTCTGGGATTAAGTTCTATTGATTTTAAGAGATTGTAAAAATTATTTATTCCTTTCTCAAATGTATTTGGAATCCAATTTGGACGACTTAAAAATACTTCTTTCATTTATATTTTTTTATTATAAAATTGTATTAGATTCTCAGAGTCTGCTGTTAAATAAGGCATAACTTGTAAATATGTATGACAAAATCATACAAAGCTACCCAATTTAAGATGGATATGTATGACAAATGACTCTTCACAAGCTTTTTCAAATATAGAAAATAATAGCTATCAACCTGCAAAACCTAAATTTTGTTTATTTCAGTTGTTTTTATGCTCCGCTTAATAAAATAGGTCATCCGAAGATAAAAATATGCCCTGATGGAAGCTTCGGACTCCCAATTACAATCTTCGGACTGCATCAAAGGAGCTTCTGAGTGCATCAACAAATCTTCGGAATTCCAAATACTGTCTTCGGGCAAATTCCTGTGGACTTCGGATAGGTTTTTTATGTAGAAGTGTTTGTATCCTGATAATTTAGTTTAAAGGGTAACAAATTTTCAACTTAAAGTATCTATTACTATAACAACAAAAAAACTAACATTTTAAACTCTGGAAATTATGAAAAAATCAATTTTTGTAACGATTGCTTTTATTGCCTTTACTAGTATGACAAATCAATTATTTGCTCAGGATGCCGCCGCAAAAACTTCAGGATATGACTTAAAGAAAAACGTAAAATGTCGAGTAATTACTACCGATACGGGTTGTTCTATTGTTTTTGAGAATGAAGATGCAAGCTCCAGAGATGTAGCTACCGGTCAGTCCTCAGGAAGAAGACAACATGGGACAGTAAAAATTGTAAAAGAATTCAGTGTGAGTGCTGCTGACAATGCTGTAGAGGAAGTAAAAAGCCCAAGAGATGCAGCAAGTGGACTGGCAACTGGAAAAAGACAGCACAAACCTATCACAATAACAAAAGAAATAGACAAAAGTTCTCCAGTAATGGGGGAATCTATGTCGGGTTCTGGTGGCGAATCAGGAAAAGTTAATATACAAGACATTACCTTAACAAAAAGATGTGGTGGAAAGAATACCAAGCTATCTGTTGTAGACGGTGAATGTGTTGTGCCAACAGATGATTGCCCAAATGGGACATGTTCATTGATAGCTTCGTGGAGTTGGGGAACCTCCAATTCAGGCAGTTCTTCTGTGGGTTCTGGAGCTTCCAGCAGATGTTCAGTAGATTTTTTATTAGAAATTGAAGATGGAACCTGTACTGCAATGGCTATAAATGAAAAGGGACTGCCGGGTGAAAAAGGCACTAAGGCAACTACAAAAAAATAAAATTATAAAATAGGAAGTCAACTGCTTCCTATTTTATTTTAAATCCTAAGACACACTTTTTATCTAGACCATAAAAATTCTGTAAGTATGAAAAAAACTACCTACACCAAATGTTATCCATTACTTCGGTCTGCCTATACTGTGATTCTTTTTTTCTTTGTTTGCGGGAGTCCTTTATTTGCCCAGAAAGATTTGATACATAAAAAAGACACTATAACGATACGTTGTAAAATTCTAACGGAAACCCCGACAATGTATTCCTATGCTTATATCAATTCGAAAAATAAAGTCAAAAAAACAACTATTCTGAAATCGACGGTTGAAAATGTCGAATACAGCAAATATGACCAGAATTTAATTGAAGATAAGGTTTTTAATGATGATCAGGCTATTGTCTATAGCGAAGAACCTGAAAAAGCATATCAATATTCGGTTGCTTTGGGGTTAAACCTGAGTAATATTTTGGAATTTAATGTGCCTTCCGGACCTGACAAAAAGAGCTTTTCGGCAACGACTACTTTAGATCTGGGACTGGATTATTACAAAGAAGGCAAGAGGTTTGCGATGACTAATGAACTTCACTGGCTTTTTGCGGTTCAAAAATCAGGTATTTCAGGCAGTGATCGTATTCAACGAGTGTCAGATGATTTTACCACTTTACATGATTTCTCCTATACCCTAAGTAAAAACAGCAAATGGAACTTCAATCTGATTGTTAAGAACAGTACTTCTATTTTTACGGTATATGATGGTAATTACTTTAAAGACTATAACAACAACGGAAAAATACAGGGATTTTTGAGTCCGTATCAGGTGATTCTTTCTCCGGGTATAAAGTACCAGCCTAATGATTATTTTAGACTGTCACTTTCTCCTTATTCCGTCAGTCTCTATGGTTTGACAAGTCAGCAAATAGCGAATACCGGATTTTATACCCAGAGGTTTGATGCCAATGGAAATTATGATTTGTTTGTTTATGAGCAGCTGGGAGCAGAGCTTAATGTCTGGTATGACAGAAAATACAAGAAATGGCTTGAAATGCAATATCGCCTGGGAATTTCTTCAGATTACTTTTCTAAAACAGATATTGATATTCTGATGGATGGAATGTTTATTACAAAATTCAGAATTTTTAAAAACATATACCTGACACATCGCGCTGTTTTAAAAGGAGATTTAAAGGAAACACCATTGAAACCTTATTACAAGCAAACTATTTTAGTGAGTTTTGCCAAAAGTTTTTAGAATAGCAACCCAGCTTTTAATAAAGCTGGGTTGCTATTTATTATTTACTTTCCAGTATTTCTTTTATGTTTTTCAGATTTTTGGACTGAGTTTCCTCAATCATTGGACGTCCAAAAAGATAAGACATTAGATTCAATGGATATTTTTCGTCTGCATAGAATTCACTGGTGAGTATGGTTTGATTTCCAGTAACTGCCTTAAAAATGTTAGCCGCTTTAGAATGACCTTCAAACGGTCTTAAGAATTTCAAATCAATGTCCATTCTTTCAGGGCTTAGATTAGTTATAGTTTGTTCACCGGCACCTACATCATCATTTTTACTATCCCAAATTTGTTTGGCGCCCACTGTTCCGTCTACACCTGTAATTGTTGGATGTAAATTTGGATCGGGTTTTAACCATTCGCTGTATTGTTCCTGATTTTTAAGGATTCGAACATAATCATAAACTACCTGACCCGGTTTATTGATTGTTGTCGATACTGATACTGTGTACTTCTTCGGAACAAACAAAGCCGCGATTAACGGAATAGCAATAAGTATTCCCAGAACGATTAGAATTTTTTTTAGTACTTTCATTTTTATTGGTTTAGGTTCGTAAATAGGTGAATAAAGATAGAAAATTTTGTTTTTTAATTTTAAATATTGAATAATTTTTTGGTGTTTAAGTGTAGTTAATAGGTTATTTAATTACATTTGCTTGTTAAGTCTATTGAATTAATAGAATTAATAATTTTGTTTTTAGAAAGTATAATACGTTTTATATGAATTTTGAAATAGGTTTAGTTATTGCGGGTTTGGTTGTTGGTTTTATTGTTGGTTTGACCGGTGTTGGAGGGGGGTCTCTTATGACTCCTATTTTATTATGGTTTGGTATTAGTCCCAGTACTGCTGTTGGAACTGATTTATTGTATTCGGCGATAACAAAATCGGGAGGGGTATATGTTCATAATATAAAAAAGAATATTAACTGGACAATTACAGGCTGGCTTTCTTTGGGCAGTATTCCTGCCGCTTTATTTACGTTATGGCTGCTTCATGTTTTACATGCTGATACAACGGAACTGAATAATATTATCAAGTTTAGTTTAGGTTGGGCATTACTTTTTACTTCTGTTGCAATTATATTTAAGAAACAACTTTTGAAATTTTCCCAAAGGCATGCTGGTGATAAATTTCACAAAGAGAGTAGTACTCAAAATTTCCTAACGGTCCTCATTGGAGTGTTATTGGGAGTAACGGTTACACTTACTTCTATAGGAGCCGGTGCTTTGGGAACGGTAACTCTTTTCTTTTTGTACCCGCTTTTGCCAACACCCAAATTAGTAGGTACCGAAATCGCCCACGCAGTACCTCTGACTCTTGTGGCAGGAATGGGACATGCGGGAATGGGAAATTTAGACTTAGTTTTATTAGGACAATTGTTGCTGGGATCGCTTCCCGGTATTTATATCGGAAGTATGCTGAGCGGAAAAGTACCCGATTTACTCCTAAGAAATGCATTAGCTGTAATGTTGTTTTTTGTAGGGTTGAAGTTGATTTCCTAAATAGTAAATAATATATAATAACCAAAAAGGCTGCCTAAAATAGACAGCCTTTTTGATTAAATATTTGGAAAGTATAATTGCTAGAATCATTATTTGCTTTCTTGTTTTTCTGTTCCAATTAAATAAAATACTGTTGCAGGACCTGATTTAATTTTGTCCATTTGCCAATCGTATTTTTCTGTATTCTTTAAATCCTTTATAATCGTTTGGAGTTCTTTTATGGAATAGGTTCTTAAAGATGAAACTACTCCATCCCACAAAACAAAAAGAGGAACTATTGGAATCAAGTAAGTAAAAATAATTCTGCCAATTTTGAAAGGTCTGATAAATGGTGTGGTCAATAAAACGCTGACAGGAGAGAAGACCATAGCCAAAATACTGGATAAACTTCTTTCCTGTGCTTCAAAAACTGCAATGGGTGAATTGGAATCAATGGCATTTTGCAATATCAGCTTAACATCTTCCGGTTTAAAGTGATGCAAAGACAGGAATTGAGTTCGTAATCCTTTCAGTTCTGCAGGAACTTTTCTGGCATCAACAGGCTGAGTATAATATTCAAAATTATCCGATTGTTTTTTGGTGTATTCAAAGGCAGGAATGTTAGGGTAATAATCGGTTAAGATAATTTTTAGATTAGGAACTTTCTTTTTCAGTTCACTGTTCAGCCAAATAAGTCCGCCACCGCCACCAGAAGCCAAATCAATTATAGTATCCATCTTCTTGGATTTTAATATTTCTTCAATCAATGGAACAAGTGGCTTATACATTCCTGTTTTGTTAGAAAGAAATTGCAAAAAATCGGTTCCGTAGTTTCTTAAAAAGTCCGGAAACCATTTCTGGTCTTCAAATTCAAATAAATGTATTCTTCCCATAGGTAGTATTTCTAATTAAAAAATAATGCTATAAGTATTTATAACAGTGCGTTTTGACACACGAAAATACGAAATATTGTAAAGTAATAGGATAATTCTATAACTGATTTGGCAGGTGTAAATGTAATTTTATAAAAAAATATAAAACCATGATACATCAATTAAAACCATCAATACTTGTTGAAACTCCGTTAGGGACAGGTCAGGCTATTTTTATTATTGATTATGGAATGCATCAGAATACTTGCTGGATTGTAGCTTTGCAAAGTAATGGAGTAATCAAGCATTTTGACTGTAACGACGTTATACTTTCTACTAATTATACATACGGAATGAATTTGAGAAAAAATGACTTTAAAGGTAAAGATAAAACCGGATCATCTGATTAGGGTTACAGTTTATCTTTACTATCCAGCTATTACCGGAATATAGATATCAAAAGTTGCTCCTTTATTGTGCTCTCCTTTAGCAACAATAAAACCTTGGTGGTTTTCTACTATCTTTTTTACTATGGCCAATCCTATTCCTGTTCCTACATATTCACTTTTTCCGTGTAAACGCTGGAATACTTCAAAAATTCTTTCTCCATATTCCTGTTCAAAACCAATTCCATTATCGGAAATACTAATGTGGCAATATTCTATTTTTGGCGAAAGCTGATCGTTCTTCAATTTTTCTCCATTAGCAATTCCGCATTCAATTTTTATGTGAAGACCGGTATCGGGTTTTGAAAATTTAATTGAATTACTAATTAAATTATACAGTAACTGTCTGAATTGAAATGGAATGATATGTACGTTTATTTCATCGCATACTTCATCATTTTCAATAACTCCATTTTTTTGTTCCAATTCATCTCTTAAATCTTCTTTTACCTCTTTGATAATCTTATTTAGATCTGTTTTTTCGAATTTTCTTTCCTGAATATTAGTTCTGGAATAAGAAAGCAAATCATTGATTAGAGCTTGCATTCGCTGTGCCGCATTCTGCATTCTCCTGAATTTATCTTTTCCGCTGTCCGATAAATTTTGAGATTCTTTCTCCATAATCTGCGAAGCAAATGTTTGAATTTTTCTCAATGGCTCCTGTAAATCATGACTGGAAATATAGGCGAAAGACTGAAGCTCTTTATTCATTTTCTCCAGCTCCATATTTTTTTGCTGGAGTTCTAATCTGTTTAGTTTTAATTTATCATCCGCTTTTTTCTTTTCTGATAAATCATGAGTAACTTTTGAAAAACCTATAAGTTCCTTTTTTTTGTTATGAACTGCTGTAATTACCACACTTGCCCAAAAAAGAGTTCCGTTTTTTCTAACACGCCATCCTTCATGTACTGCCTTTCCATCCTTCATGGCCATCTTTAATAATTTTTGAGGCAGACCACTTTCTTTATCGGATTCCGTATAAAAAATAGAAAAGTCCTTTCCAATAATTTCTTCAGCTTTATATCCTTTTATTTTTTGGGCACCCAGATTCCAGTTTTCTATAATCCCTTGGTGATTAAGATACAGAATAGCATAATCTTGTACTTCTTCAACCATTAAATGGTAACGTTCTTCACTTTTTTCAAGAGATTCATTTATCTGGCTCAGTTCCTTTGTACGTTCTTTTACCTGCTTCTCTAATTCACTGGTAAATGTTTTTTGGTCCTGAATATCTGTACTGGTGCCAACCCACATTTGAATTTTTCCATTTTCATCAATTTGAGGAGTAGCCCGGCTTAATTGCCAGCGGTACTCGCCATCATGTCTTCTAAAACGATGTTCGAATAAAAAATCTTTTCCTGTGGCTATGGAATTCATCCATTGTTTTACATTTTCTTCTCTGTCATCTGGATGTACGATTTGCAGCCAGCCTTCTTCATTTACTTGTTTTGGTGTTAAACCAGAATAAGAATAAACGGATTCATTATAATAATTCAAATTTCCTTCTGTATCGGATGTCCAGATATGTTGTGGCATGGAACTCGCCAGAAGCCGGAACTTTTGTTCGCTTTCTTCCAGTTCCTGCTGATGTTTTTTAAGTTCTGTAATGTCTCTGGCTGTACCTAGTAATGTCTCTGGTATGTTATCTGCATCATAAAAAACGGATCCTTTCGCTTCTACCCAATGAATGGACTGATCGTTCCAAATTACCCTGGCTTCATAATACAAAGATCCCGATGCAAGTGCTTCTTTAAATGCTTCATTTCTTAGAGGTATATCATCGGGGTGCACATGCTTAATTAATTGCTCGTGAGATAATTCATGATATTCATGATATCCGCCAATAATTTCAAGATACCTTTTGGAATAGTTAAGTTCTCTTGTTTTGGCATTCAATTCCCAGGTACCTAATTCACTGGCTTCTACAATAATATTAAGCCTTTGCTCGTTTTGCTCTGTTTTTTTACGAGCCTCTACTTTTTCAGTTACTTCTGTTACTGTTACAATGATCCCAGAAATTTTGCCATCTTCCTCTTTCAGAGGATGGTAAAGAAAATCGAAGTAGTAAATACCTTCTTTACCTTGTCTTTTTATAGGAACAGGCACTTCATTTCCGTGATAAGGAATACCAGTATTAAAAACCCCATCCAATAGTGAGCTTACAGTTTCCTTTACTTCCGGCAGAGAATCGAATAGGGGTCTTCCAACAAAAGTAGCTTCTTCTCTGTCCACGAGTTTCAGATAGGCTTCATTGGCCATTTCTATCACGTGCTGAGGTCCCCGCATAATGGTAATACCAACAGGAGCCTGTTTTACGGTATTACGGAATCGTTTATTGGCTTCTTCAATTGTACGTCTTGCTATTACTTGCGGAGTATTATCAAGAACCCAAATAGCTACTTTTTTTACTTTACCTTCTGTATTTTTAAGAGGAGCATAAACAAAGGTTACATAGATAGTTTCCTCTTTGCCATGTCTAATCAGCACCATCTCGACTTCATTGATATAAAAAGGAACGCCCTTGTCTACTACATTTTTAAGCGCCTCTTCATAATAAGGTTTTACTTCTGCAAAGGAATCCCAATAATATTTGCCTGCTATTTCTTCATACGGTTTACCTGCAATCTCGATAAAGCTGTCGTTTACGATTTCTGTTATAAGAGTTTCAGCATCCAATACGCAAATACCCATTGGCGACTGCAATACCATACTGCGTAAATTCTCCTCGCTTTCTTCTACTTTTCTCTTTGCTAAATATAAGTCTGTAAGGTCAATTCCAGTATTCATTACACCATAAATAGTACCTTTTAAATCATATAATGGAGTAAAACCATAATTAAAATAATAAGTACCCCATTTTCCATCTACCAGTAAATCTAAAGGGACATTTTCTGTATGGAAAGCCTGTCCGGTTTTATAAACATTTTTAATCTGCTCAAATACTTTTTGATTTGATAGCTCAGGCAAAATATCCATAAATGACTTTCCTATGACATCATTACCTTTTCCCCAGATATTGATAATGGATTCGTTAGCCAGTTCAACAATCATATCTTCACCAGTATAGACAGCAATAGCAAAAGGAGCATTTTCTACCAAAGCCCTTACTTTGTGTTCACTTTCTTCTATTTTTGAACGGGATAGAACTTGTGCAGTTACTTCTATAGCAATGGCAACTATACCGGAAATTGTTCCATCGGCTTCTTTTAATGCTTCATATACAAAATTAACATAGGTAGTTTCAATTCTTTCATTGCGGGGGAGCTGAACAGGTCGTTCATTGGCAGAGAACTTTTCTCCAGTTTTATAAACCCTATTGATTATATCTTCCAGTCCCTGATTTTTAGCTTCCGGTAGTCCTTCAAAAATAGGTTTATTCAGTACATCTTCAGGAGTTTTCCCCCATAATGTAAGCATCTGTTCATTGGCAATTTCAACTACATGATTTTCACCTCTGAAAATACACATGGCAACAGGAGCCTGTATTATATTGTTTAAGTAACGGTTATTACTTTCTTCTAACTTTTTAATTGATGTTACATTCTCTGTGGTTTCATTACAAATCACCATTACACCGGCGACCTTTTCAGATTCATCATATACAGGACTATAGCTGAATGTCCAGTATACATCTTCGAGTTTACCGTTACGGTATATTGGGATAAGCTGATTTTCGCTCCAGGTCGCTCCCTTTCCATCTAGTACCTGTTTGATAAGGGGATAAATAATAGACCATATTTCCGGCCATGCTTCTTCGGCTTTTTGTCCTAAAATATGAGGGTGTTTGCCTTCGTTTCCAAGGCTCGGGCGGTAAGCATCGTTGTAAAAACAAGTAAGCTCCTCTCCCCACCATAAGAACATTGGGAATTTGGAATTTAAAATAATACTGAGCGTTGTACGAAGACTTTGAGGCCAGGTATCAGGAGTACCTAAAGCTGTTTTACTCCAGTCTTTAGAACGTGTAAGTTCACCCATTTCTCCACCACCTGTCAGGAAATAATGTTTATTATTTGTACTGCTCATTCAAAAAAATATTTAGGGTTGTAGGATGAAATAATCTCTTACGGGCTGTTTGAAATTATTTTCGGCGCTTATAGCAAGTGCATTGGCAATCACTTTTTTCAATTTAGAAAATTCTCCAGGTTTCTGAATATAATGAGTAGCCCCTTTTTGATACATTAAATCGACAATATTCATATCGAGAGAAGTAGAAAAAATAATTACAGGTAGGTCCTTTAATTTATCAATCTCTTTTATTTCTGTCAGGCATTCAAAGCCACTTTTTCGAGGCATATTGAGATCGAGAAAAAGAATATCCGGCAAACCGTTGGAGATATTATCCGATAAAAAACTCATAAGCTGAACACCATCATTAACTGTTGTAAGATTTACAGGAACAACTAATTCGTCAAGAGCGTCTTTGAAAAAAACGCAATCATCTTCATCGTCATCTGCCAGTAAAAGATTGTATTTCAGTTTGTTCATAAATTGTATTATTGATATATTATGTATTCAAGGATGTGATTTTACAGCAAAATTGATAGCATACTATAAATTTATTGTAGAATTTAAGATAGTATATTCTTAGCTATCGCTACGAAGTTATAAAAAATATGGATTAATTACCAGAAAATTATAAATGGTTTCAAAAAACCTTTGAATCCAATGAATGATATAAAGTAATTATTGAAATAGTAAGGAACTTTGACCAATATAATAAATGCTGTCTCCTTCTTAGTTAATGAGATATAGTTTAGTTTTCTATGAATTCAGTCAATGGTTTTATAAATCGCTCAAAAGCTTCTATATGTGGCAGATGCCCAACATTCTCCAGTTCGACTAATTGCGAATTAGGAATGGCTTGTTGGGTCTTTTTCCCCAATTCGTTATAGAGTCCCATTTTTGTTTGTATTTCCTGTGGAGCACGTTCTTTTCCAATTGCTGTTCTGTCACGTGTACCAATGATGAGCAGTGTAGGGCATTTAATGTTTTTGAATTCATATACTACAGGCTGAGTAAAAACCATATCGGTAGTGAGTGCAGCGTTCCAGGCGATGATGGGATAATCTTTATGCAATGTCCATCCCGCTAAAAGGTTAAGCCAGGGTTCATACTGAGGTTTCCATTTATTATCATAATAAAATTTCAACTGATAAGTGCGGTAACTTTCTACGGTATTTTTCAGTTCACCCTGGTAATTGGCATCAATAGTCTGATAAGGAGCAAGCGTTTTATAATCTTCTAAGCCAATCGGGTTTTCGAGAATGAGTTTTTCGGTCATTTCCGGATAAGACAATGCAAATCTTGCGGCGAGCATTCCGCCCATAGAATGTCCTAAAACAATAATTTTTTGGATTCCCAGATTGTCCAGAATGGCTTTGGTATTAGATGCCAATTGCTGAAAACTATATTGATAATGTTCCGGCTTTGTCGATTTGCCAAAGCCAATCTGGTCGGGAGCAATCACACGAAAACCTTTTTTGTTCAGTTCTTTTATAGTTTGTCCCCAATAAGCAGTATTAAAGTTTTTCCCGTGGAGCAGGAGTATGGTCTTTCCGTTTTTATTAGTTGGAGCTACATCCAGATAAGCCATTTTTAAAGCTTGTCCCTGAGACTGGAACGAATGAAATTTAACTTCAAACGGATATGTAACTGTAGTAAGATCTTTGTCTAAGGGAACTAATTTGTCCTGGGCAAAAGCACAGCAAAATGCTCCAATGGCTATTAAGGTTAAAATATACTTTTTCATTTTATCAGTATTGATTTATAGCAGAATTGTGGTTCTACGAAAATACGAATAAAATGATAATTGATTTTACAACATTCACATGCATAACTATTTGTCAAACATTATGTTCTTATAACGCTATGAACACTGTCTTATCTTTTAGGTGCAGGATAAGGAACAAATTCTGTTTCGCCTTTTATTATGTCGAAGGTTTGCGCTGCCCAGTTTTGTTTAGCCTGTTCAATTAAATCTTTATCCGATGAAACGAAATTCCAGTCAATAAAACGTTCTTCGGGATACCGTTCGCCACCAAAAATATAAATAGTGGAATTTTCCTGTATCGTAAATTCACAAAGGGAACTGTTTTTGGCTACCAATATCTGTTTAGGTCCAAATTCGCTGCCGTCATTTTCAATACCTCCTTCCAAAATATAAAGACCCGATTCTCCGAAAAGATGCTGACCAATATTTAAAGTTTGCCTGCTCACTGATTTTATCTCAAGCATAAACAATGGACTGTAAACAGGCACTTTGGATTTGCGACCAAATGCTTCGCCAGCAACTAATTTAAATTCGACATCGCCTTCTTTCCACGAAGGAATTTCACTGCTGTCAATGTGAAAAAACTCCGGATTCATTTGTTCAAGATGTTTAGGCAGGGCAACCCAAATCTGTAAGCCGTGCATGTTTTTTTCAGAATGGCGTAAATATTCTGGAGTGCGTTCGGAATGAACAATACCTTTTCCTGCTGTCATCCAGTTGACTTCACCCGGTTTTATTTCTACTTCATTGCCAAGTGTATCGCGGTGCATAATACTGCCTTCAAACAAAAAAGTCAAGGTTGAAAGACCAATGTGAGGATGCGGCAATACATCAAAATTCTGACGCTCACTCATTTTTACAGGCCCCATGTGGTCGATATAAATAAACGGCCCCACCATCCGTTTTTGACGAAAAGGCAACAGTCTGCCTACCATAAAATTTCCTATATCGGCAGCGCGTTCTTCAATGATGAGGTTGATGTTTGACATATTATTTAGTTTGTAGAAAGAGAAGTAAAGTAATTTTACTAAACGAAAATACGAATAAAAATTGAAGTTATATTTAAGTCCATAATGCTGCGCCATAATAAAATTATGGCTCGCCTCTCGATTTTGTAGGCTACACCTTTGTTTTTGATAGGCGTTTTTTTAATTTTAACAGGCTCGCCTCTTTATTTATTAGGCAGTACCTAAATTTTTGACAGGCGAGCCTAACTATTTTAAAGGTATCACCTTCATTTCTTTAAGGTGCGTGTCCTGAATGTTTAGGAGGGCTATAATATTATTATGGCACGCCAATGAATTTGCTAGGTATACTTGTGTTTTTGGTAGGCTAGCCTATAAATTTAATAAGTGTGCTTATACTTTTGGGAGGAGTGCCTATAGTTTTAGTAGGTTCTCTTATCAAAATTATAGGTGTGCTTATGTTTTTGATAAGAGAACCTATAATTTTGATAGGTTACTATTGTTTTCGTAGTTACTAGCAATTAGATATAGACTCTGCAACAAAAAAATACTGATCGTTAAATCAGTATTTTTCAGGTTTCAACCAATATAAAATACGTAACTATTTTAAGATTTCGGTAATATCCAGATTTTGGAAAACAAATTCATCTTCTTCTACATTCTCATTCTGAATATATGAGGTAAAATCCAAAGTGTTTTTGACCACTTCACCAATTACTATAATGGCAGGTGATGAAAGTTGGTGTTCCTTTACTAATTCGGTTATAGAACTGATGTTTCCAAATACTTTTTTCTCAGTGCTTTTGGTTCCGTTTTGTATAATGGCAACAGGCAAATCATCGGTTCTGTTATTCTGATAAATTGAAACTATTTCTTCCAGTTTATTCATTCCCATCAAAATCACCACCGTAGCCGATGATTGGGATGCGAGAGTAACGTCTTTAGACAATTTATGATCGGAAGTAGTTCCTGTAATGACCCAGAAACTCTCGGAAATTCCTCTTTGTGTCAGGCTGATTCCGTTAGCCGCAGGAACTCCCAAAGAAGATGATATTCCAGGAACAATAGCCGTTTCTATATCAAATTTCTGAGCGTATTCCACTTCTTCGCCACCACGACCAAAAACAAACGGATCACCACCTTTCAACCGAACTACGTGACCATGACGCTGCGCCATCGAAACAATCAGATCATTAATCTGATCCTGGGTGTAAGCGTGGCAGCCAATTCGTTTACCCACAAAAAGAATCTCTGCATTTTTGTTAGCATATTGTAATAAGTCTTCATTGATAAGAGCATCATAAAGAATGACATCTGCATTTTCCAGCGCTTTAATAGCTTTCAAAGTGATTAGTTCTACATCACCCGGGCCAGCACCTACAATTGTTAGTTTTGGATTGTTGTGTGTCATTTTCTTTTGTATTAATTGATGTTCAATGGTTTGAGTTCGATTCTTACTATTAATTAAAAATCTTACAGATATAAAAGTAAGTATAAATACTTAGTACAAATATATAAAAATATAAGTAGTTGCAACGATAAAAACAGTTAAATTTTTTATAACTGATTTTAACCCCAATTTTAATCTTTGTCAAAGTTCAAAACTTTGATAAAGTTGTTAAGTACAAATAGTCTGAATTACTCTAATTTACTTATTTTTATAAAAAATAGTATTATGACTTGTTATACTAAACTTTTAGTACTGCTTTGTACTTTATTTTCTATACTTTCCTGTAAATCACAAACAGGAATATCAACTTCAGTTTCTGAGAATCAATCTGTTGTTAATGATACCACATTTGTGAATATCAAAGACTATAGTTCCGATTTTGTATTTGATATGAAATATGCTACTACCGATAATTTCCTGAAAGCAAAAGTATACGATTGTGCTGAATGTTTTTTGCGGTTAAAAACCGTTAAAGCGATTATTAAAGCCAATGAAGCTTTTATGAAAAAGGGTTACAAAATCAAGTTCTTTGATTGTTACCGGCCTTTGGATATTCAGAAAAAAATGTGGGCAATTGTATCCAATCCTTCTTATGTAGCTGATCCCAAAAAAGGCTCTATTCATAATCGAGGAGGAGCGGTAGATATTACATTAGTAGATGTTAATGGAAAAGAGCTCGATATGGGAACTGCCTTTGATTTTTTCGGCATTGAAGCCAGTCACGATTATGACAATCTTTCGGATGAAATAAAAGCAAACCGAAAATTATTGAGAAAAGTGATGAAAAAGAATGGTTTCAACACTTTTGAATCAGAATGGTGGCATTACAATTTAAAATCAGGATTAAAAGACAAGGTTTCGAATGTAAAATGGAATTGTAATTAGTCGAAGTCTTAAGCTATAAAGTCGAAAGACTCAATAGCATTGGTTAGCATTTTTACAAACTTTCAGACTTTTGACTTTCAGACTTCGAAAGATTAGTTTTCTACGCAGTGTATATTATCAATAAAATAAGTTTCAGGGTGGTAAACTTCATTGTTCATTTCTGATTGAAATTCCTTTTTAATAATATAATCTTCAACATCGGTCAGGTATTTTATACGCATTAAATTTAAAGGAGCACTTTTTAAATCTTCAAGACTACCCTTTAGAAACATAAAACTCCCAGACAAAACCCTATTATCAAAACCCTCGTTATCTCTAAGCATTGTACCACAATTTTCCTGATCAATATGAATTAATGTGATAATTTTTCCATTATTCAATTGCAGCAATAATCTTGAATTTTTATCAAAGCAATTGGCTTTCATAAAATCTTTACTTTTTCTGATAAGCTGCAAATTAAGTGTTGGTGTGCCATTGTCTATAGCCAATGAATAAAAAATATAACTTTTATTTCCGGCAAAATTCTTTTCATAAATCATATATTCTCTGGTGGATTTATACGTTCCAAGAGAATCTTTAATATTCGTAGTGTATTCACAAGTTTTTTGAGCAAATAGAGAAGTGCTTATTAGAAATATAATTAAGAGGAATGCCTTATTCATTTGTTATTGTATTTTTTTGCAAATTAAAACTATTTTGTGGTCATTTTCATCAGTTGTAAAAAAACAATAGCGATATCCACCGTCTTTTATTTTCCATTTTTTTCGAATGTTTTCAACTGTTTCAGGAAAATTTCGAGTCGTAATATTGAACTGCTGTTTTTCAAGATGCGTTTTCATTTCGTTTTTAGTATAAGGAAATGATTGCTCAATTTCGAAAACTCTTCCAGGAAAAGATACAAGCGCAGCATTGGTATATAAATGGGAATGTTTATGCAGTTTATTAAGATTGAAATGAGTTCCTACTTCATCAAAACCACCTGATTTCATTATGGCACTGTTGGGTTCGTATAGAAATTTTTCAGGAGAACCATATTTAGGATTTACATCAGTATTATCCAAAATAAAGTCGAAACTGTCTATTTTCTTCTTTAAAAGATTGGCTGTTTTAATGGTTGTTTTCCCTGAATATCCTTTGTGTAATTCCCATAGTAATTCTTTGACTTCGTTTTCTAAAGCTACAATATGAATGGTTTTTACATTGTTGAGTTCCGATAACCCAGCAGAAATATCGAGTAGAGGAGCCGTTTTAATCAAAATTGAATCCGAATGATCAAACAAAAGATCCAGGTTTTCGGGAACATTTGGTAAACAATCCTGAAGTATAAAAACTTTTCCTTTGGCATCGTTTCTTCGGGAAGGATCAATGTAGATCCAATCCCATCTGGTATTTAATTCAGCCAAAATTGCTAAGCTGTCTCCTGAATGACAACTGATGTTTTTTACATTAAGTTGTTCGAAATTATGCCTGACAATTTGAGAGAGTTCCGGATTTATTTCACAATGCGTAACGTTCTTTGTTTTTTTAGCAAAATAGAAATCATCAACGCCAAAACCACCAGTCAAATCAATCAGGCTTTCGCCAGAAATTAAAGTGGCTTTATAAGAAGCTGTTTTCTCCGACGAGGTTTGTTCGACTGAAATTTTACTTGGATAAATAATGTTTTCGGCAGCAAACCAAGTTGGTAATTTGAGTTTTGCTTTGGTTTTTGCTTCAATTTGATTTAAAATCGAAATCCATTCCACATCAGGAAATGGATTTTTTTGGAGTGCTAATTTAGAAATGGTTTTATCAATATTAGCATTTATAAATTCTTGTATTTCAGTTTTTAAAATATTAAAATCCAAAATCAAATATCTTTAGTTAGTAATTTAATCACTGGATTTTTTGGAAAAAATTCTTTTCCAATAACTTTCAAAATCGTGTACAGTGGAACAGCAATGATCATTCCTAAAATTCCGGAAAGAAACCCTGCAATTAAAATAACAAGGAATATTTCTAAAGGATGCGAACTAACGCTTTTGGAAAAAATAACAGGCTGTGAGAAGTTGTTGTCGATGACCTGAACCAGCCAAAATCCTATCATAACATAAATTGTTGTAGGTAAAATTTCAGTTTGAAAATCACCTCCGATGTTACTCAGCATAGTTAATACGGCAGCAAAAACGGCAGCAATTAAAGGTCCGATGTATGGTATAATATTTAAAACAGTACATAAAAAAGCTATGATAAGCAGATTAGGAATTTCAAAAATCAGTAAAATAATTATGTACATAATGAATATGATAAATAACTGAAGTAATAATCCAAAGAAATAGCGGGAAAGCAGTTCGTTTATTTTATGTATGGAGTTCAGAATTTTATCTTCATGAGCATCCGGGATTAGCTTTTTAGCTCCCTGAACAAATAAGGCTTTGTCTTTTAAAAAGAAAAAAGTAATAAATAAAACCGATGCCAGACCAAGTCCAAAACTACTTAAGATGCCTAATACGGTATTTAAAAAATTAGGAATAAAATTGAAATTCAATTTAGAAGTCAGATTTGCCTGTTTGAGCATTTGTTTTGAATCAATATGATGGCTATCCAGAAAAACGGCAACTTTGTCTGCTAATTCAGTAATGCTTTTTTCTATTTCTGTTATATTTAATAAGGATAATTTTTCTCCCTGAGAGGATATTAATGGGATAAACATCCATATAAACCCGGCAAGAAATAAGATGAAAATGAATAGTGTTGCGATTGTTGCAAAAGTATGATTGAATTTCAATCTTTTTTTAAAGAAATCAAGAATTGGGTTTCCTATTAATGTAAGTATTAAAGAAACAATCAAATAGATTATAACGGACTGAATGAGATATAAGAAATACAAGGATACTGCGGCTAAAACTAAAAAACCTACTGCCCTTAGAATACCGTTTGCTATTGTTTTTGAAGCTACCATTTCTTTTTTTTAGGTTAAAGATAGAAAAACTGTGGAGTTTGTAATCAAAAAAGGGAACAGAATCAATTATTAAAGATATAGTTTATGATATTGGCTCCCATTTTCAAAGCCTTTTCACGAACGGCAATTGGATCATTATTAACTTCGGCATCTTCCCAGCCATCACCTAAATCACATTCAAAAGTATAAAGTAATACCAATCTGTTTTCTATGAAGATTCCAAAAGCTTGTGGTCGTTTCCCTTCATGTTCGTGAATTTTTGGTAATCCGCCAGAAAATAAAAAGGGTTTTTGAAATATTTGATGATTGGCAGGAATTTCAATCAAATCAGTATTGGGGAATATTTTCCTGATCTCTTTTCGAATATACTGATCCATTCCATAATTATCATCAATGTGTAGAAAACCTCCTGAGTTCATATAGTTTCTCAGATTTGTTACATCCGCATCGCTGAAAACCACGTTTCCATGTCCTGTCATATGAACGAAAGGATAAGAAAATAAATCAGGACTACCTGGTTCTACTGTGGCAGGTTTTTGTTTGATTCTGGTATTAATATTAGCATTACAATACTGAATCAAATTAGGCAAAGAAGTAGGATTGGCGTACCAATCGCCACCACCGCTATATTTCACCAAAGCAATTTCCTGGGAAAATGAAAGGGTAGAACATAATAAAATCAATGCTATATAAAGACTTTTCATATGAAGATACTATTTGTTTTTTAGCGGAATATGGTATGCTTTGCCTGTTTGCTATTGCTTGGGTCAAAATTAGTTAATCTGCAATCCATTATTCATTAACAAAAACTACACTATGGCAGGCTACAATAGCTGCCGTTTCGGTTCTTAACCTGGTGTTCCCCAAAGATACAGGAATGAAATTGTTTTCCAGTGCTAATGTAATTTCTTTTTCCGAAAAATCACCTTCAGGACCAATCAATAAAGTGATATTTTCATTTGGTTTCAAAACTGATTTCAATGATTTTTTCTCCGTTTCTTCGCAATGGGCAATCAATTGCAAACCAACATTTTTTTGTTTAATAAACTCTTTAAAAGTAATTGCCTCATTTAGTTTTGGAAGAAATAAAACATTTGATTGTTTCATTGCAGTCAGTAATATTTTTTCAAATCGTTCTTTATTGACTACTTTACGTTCTGAACGATCACAGATAATTGGTGTGATTTCATGAATTCCAATTTCGGTGGCTTTTTCCAAAAACCATTCGTAACGATCATTCATTTTTGTAGGAGCAACAGCTAAATGCAAATGAAATTTGGATGGTTCTATTTTTTCAAATGAAAGAATCTGAACCGTACATTTATTGTCAGAAGCTAAGGTTATTTCAGTTTTGAATAGTAATCCTAAACCATTGGTCACGAATAAAATATCGGTGTCTTTTTTGCGTAATACTTTGATAATGTGTTTACTTTCTTCTTTGTCAAAAGAAAAGCTTTCGGTGGTTTCATCAATGTTTGGATTGTAGAATAATTGCATAGTTTAGAATTGAATTCGTGCTTTTGAAACAACAGCTGAAGTTTCGAAATTTTTAGATAAAAATTTTTGATAACCTACAATTCCAATCATGGCAGCATTATCGGTGGTGTATTCAAATTTTGGAACGAACGTCTTCCAACCGTATTTTGTTTCAGCTTCTTTCAGGGTATTTCTAATTCCGGAATTAGCAGAAACTCCTCCGCCAATTGCGATTTGTTTGATGCCGGTTTCTTTGACAGCCAATTTCAATTTGTCCATCAAAATTTCGATAATCGTATCCTGAATCGAAGCACAAATATCATCTCTGTTTTCTTCGATAAAGTCAGGGTTTTCCAGTTTTTTCTTTTGGATAAAATACAGAATAGCTGTTTTTAATCCAGAAAAGCTAAAGTCTAATCCAGGAACTTTGGGCTTGGTAAAAGCAAATGCTTTTGGGTTTCCCAATTTTGCATATTTATCAATCAAAGGACCACCAGGGTAGGGAAGTCCTAGTATTTTGGCACTTTTATCAAAAGCTTCTCCCACTGCATCATCGGTAGTTTCGCCAATAATTTCCATATCGAAAATGTCGTTTACTTTCACGATTTGAGTGTGTCCGCCTGAAATGGTTAACGCCAGAAAAGGAAATGCAGGTTTATCAAATCCTTCTTCATCAATGAAATGAGCCAAAATATGAGCCTGCATGTGATTGACAGCAATCAAAGGAATTTCCAGAGCCAATGATAATGACTTGGCAAACGAACTTCCCACTAAAAGAGACCCCATTAAACCGGGACCCTGCGTAAACGCAATTGCTGATAATTGTTCTTTTGTTATATTTGCTTTGCGAAGTGCCGCATCAATAACCGGAACAATATTTTGCTGGTGCGCACGAGAAGCAAGTTCAGGAACTACGCCGCCATATTGATTGTGAATCAACTGGTTGGCTACAACATTTGACAATACTTTATCGTTATGTAAAACCGCAGCAGCGGTATCGTCGCAAGAACTTTCGATAGCTAGAATAAAAACCTCGGAATTTTGCATAAAAAGGCGTGATTTTTGAATTATATTTGACAAATCATTTGATTAGCTTTTGGAGAAGCCAAAATTAAAGAATTTTTATTAAAGGTTTCCCTGTTTGCTGACTCAAAATGAAATTTTAGAAAAAAATTAAAACAAGCACCAGTATCAAAAAAGTTATAAAAATAGTATATCGTTCTATATTGGGACTTATCCTGTTATTGTTGGCACTTGGTATTTCGCTTACTCTTCCTTCTGTTCAGACAAAATTGGGGCAATATGCTACCAGTTCCCTCAACGAAAAATATAAGATTAACATTAATGTAGAACAGGTTTCTTTAACTATTTTCGGTGGTGTAAAATTGAAAAAAGTCTTGATTCTGGATCATCACAAAGATACTTTGATTTATTCCAATAGGGTTAAAACGAATATTTTAGACTGGAATAAATTACTGGAAGGCAATTTGATTTTTGGAGATGTCTCTCTGGACAGAGTGTATTTCAATATGAAAACTTACAAAAATGAAAAAAAGTCCAATCTTGATAAATTTGTTGATGCATTTGATTCAGGAAAACCACCTTCCAAAGAGCATTTTTTCTTAACAGCTTCTAATGTAAAAATAACTAATGGGCATTATAGTTTAATTGACGAGAACAGAACTAATCCTAAAGATGTTGATTTTACAAAAATTAATTTAAAAGCTACTGCCTTAAGAATTTATGGGGCAGAAGTTAGTACTACTATCAACAAACTTTCATTTCAGGACCATCGGGGAATATTTGTAGAGGATTTAACAACAAAATTCAGTTATACCAAAAAGCATATAAAACTGGAAAATCTTGATATGACTACCAAGGAGTCTAAGTTGAAAGGCTCCGTAGTCATGAATTATGAAATTGAAGATTTTGCCCATTTTACGGATAAAGTAGAATTTGATATCAAACTTGATAAATCTTCTATAGGGTCAAATGATATTTGTGGTTTTTATGATGAATTGGGTAAAAATCAAGTTTTTAAAATCAAAGGGCGACTCAAAGGTCCTTTGAATAATTTGGTAATCACAAATTTAAAATTAATTGATTCTAAAAAGTCTCAAATAATTGGAAGTATACATTTCAAAAATCTTTTCCCAAGCAAAGGGAAAGAGTTTTTTATGGATGGAAAATTTTCTAAACTTTCTGCCAGTTATGATGATTTGGTTACAATTTTACCGAATGTTTTAGGTAAAAAGCTTCCTGTTATTTTGAAAAAACTGGGCACTGTTAATTTGATTGGAGATGCAAAGGTGACTACGACTTCACTTGATGCTGATTTTGTTATGGCAACTCAGTTAGGAAAAGTAAAATCGAATTTGATTATTCAGAATATGAACTTATCTGATGAAGCATCTTACAAAGGAAATATTATTCTGGGTAATTTTGATATCGGAAAATTACTGGACAGGAAAGATATTGGTAAAACAACTTTGAATTTGGATGTGGTTGGGGTTGGTTTTTCTGAAAAGTACCTGAATACAGCTGTAAAAGGGAAAATCAGCCAGATAGAATACAACAGCTACAACTATAGCAATGTAGTTTTAAATGGTAATTTCAAAAGCGGTTTGTATAAAGGTCAGGTTTCTGTAAAAGATCCTAATCTGAGTATGAATTTTGATGGGCTGGTTGATGTAAGTAAAAGAGAAAGCAGGTATGATTTCCATATTAATGTTGAAAATGCCGATTTACATAAATTAAAATTCGATAAAGCAGCTGTCTCCAAATTTAAAGGAGATGTTGTAGTTCAGGTTTCAGGAAATTCTATTGACAATCTGAAAGGCAATATATTCATTAATAACACTACTTATCAAAACAAAAAAGAAACCTATGTTTTTGATGATTTTAATATTAATTCTTCTTTCGATCAAAATCAGGTAAGAACAATTTCTGTAGATTCTCATGATATTGTTGAGGGGGAAATTGTAGGAAAATTTGAATTTAAACAATTAAAAAATTTAGTAACCAATTCGTTGGGAAGTCTTTATACCAATTACAAGCCTATAAAAGTTAAGAAAGGACAATTTTTGAAATTTAATTTTATTATTTATAATAAAATAATCGAAATTTTTTATCCTGAAATTTCAATTGGCACAAATACTATTGCAAAAGGAAATATCAATGGCGATACTCAGGAATTCAAACTTAATTTTAATTCCCCAAAAATTACAGCTTCCACTAATACATTCGATAATATCAGAATTAACATTGATAATAAAAACCCCTTGTATAATGCTTATATTGAATTGGATAGTATAAAAACGAAACAGTATAAGATTCGGGATTTTAGTTTGATAAACGTAACGATGAAAGATACTTTGTTTTTCAGGTCTGAGTTTAAAGGAGGTACAAAAGGGCAGGATTATTTTAATTTAAACCTGTATCATACTATAAATAAAGACAATAACAATGTGGTTGGAATTAATAAATCGGAGGTTAAAATCAAAGATTATTTATGGTTTTTGAATGAAAAAGAAGAACCAAATAATCAGATTGTGTTTGACAAATCATTTAAAAACTTCACTTTTGATAATATAATACTGACTCATGAAAATCAGGAGATTGCCATTACTGGAGAGATGAAGGGCAGTAATTACAAGGATTTAAAAGCAAGTTTTAAAGACGTTGATTTGAACCAAATTACTCCGGCAAATCCTAAGTTTGCCATTAATGGAAAATTGAATGCAACAGTATTTTATAAGCAGGATAATGCCGTTTTTCAGCCTACTGCCTCTATTGAGATTAATCATCTAAATATTAATAAAACAGATTTAGGCGATTTGGATTTGGATATTGCTGGTGATGAAAATTTAAAGAAATTCACTCTGGAAGCTAATATTGAAAACGAAAACGGGAAATCTTTCAATGCTAATGGGAACTTTGAAATAGTTGAAAATGAAACTGTTTTAGATTTGAATCTTGAATTGGATAAATTTAATTTAGGAATTCTGAGTTCACTTGGAACTGGTGTATTGTCAAATATCAGAGGATTTGTCTCTGGTGGTGCGAGTATTGGTGGTAAACTTTCAAAACCAGAAATCAATGGACGTCTTTATATAGAAAATGCAGGAATGACAATTCCTTATCTGAATGTTGATTATGCATTAGGAGAGCGAACTATTGTTGATCTGACCGATGAAAAGTTTTTGTTTAAAAACAATATAATTACGGATACGAAATATAAAACCAAAGGAACTTTAAACGGAAGTATAGAGCATAAAAACTTTGGTGATTGGAAATTGGATTTAACTATTAATTCAAAAAAATTACTAGTGCTGGATACAAAAGATAGTGAAGACGCAGCTTACTTTGGAGTGGCATTCATTGATGGAAGAGCAACTATTAAAGGACCAACAGAAGGATTGTTTATTAAAGTTGATGCAAAATCGGAAAGCGGAACCTCATTAAAAATTCCTATTAATAATGCAGAAAGTATAAGTGAGAATAATTTCATTCATTTTTTAAATGCTAAAGAAAAATTTAATATTAAGAAAGGTATTGTGGATAATTCAAGAAACTACAAAGGACTTGAATTAGAATTTGATCTTGATATTACGCCAAATGCAGAGGTTGAAGTAATCCTAGACCGAAATACAGGACATGGAATGAAAGGCAGGGGAAATGGAACGCTTCTTTTTAAGATAAATACACAAGGTAAATTTAATATGTGGGGGGATTTCCAGGCCTATGACGGAACTTATAATTTTAAATATGGTGGAATTATTGACAAAAAATTTATTGTAAAAAAGGGAGGTTATATTTCCTGGGAAGGAAATCCAATGAAAGCCCGTCTGAATTTAGAGGCAATCTATAAAACCTCTGCAAATCCTTCAGTTTTATTGGAAAATTCTTCATTTAATAAAAAGGTAGATGTAAATGTTGTCATTGGTTTGCGGGGAGATTTAACGAGTCCGGAGCCAGATTTTAATTTTGAATTTCCAACGGTTAGTAATGTGTTAAAATCCGGAATCGAATACAAATTAAATGACAAAGATGTGAGGCAAACCCAAGCTTTGTATTTATTGTCAACGGGTAGTTTTTTAAGTCCTGAAGGTGTTAATAATTCTGCTTTGTCTTCTAATGCCTTTGAAACCGCTACCAATTTGTTGACAGGTATGATCCATTCTACTGACGAAAAATTTCAAGTTGATTTGGATATTATTTCTCCTGATAAAACAATTGGAAATGAAGCTGACGGAAGATTTGTAGCTACAATTTCATCAAAAATTAATGATAGAATTACTTTAAACGGAAAAGTAGGAGTTCCTTTTGGGGGAGTTAGTCAAACTGCAGTTATTGGTGACGTTGAAATTTTATACAGAGTTAATGAGGACGGAACGGTAAACCTGCGTTTTTTTAATAAAGAAAATGATGTTAGTTATATAGGAGAAGGGATTGGATATACACAAGGAGTAGGGGTTTCCTATGAAGTAGATTATGATACATTTAATGAGCTGGTCAGTAAAATATTTAAAAAGCAAAAAGTAGAAAAGAAGCCAAAATCAAGTGCAGTTGATGAAGATTCCAGTATTGCTCCGGATGATAAAGATCCATCTAAGTCAAACAAAACCAATTCAAAAGAGCAAAAACCGAATCATGAAGGTATTATTCCTGAAGAAGATTATATTCAGGAATAATGAGGAAACAAATTTAATATGTTATAAAATTATTGTTTTTAGACTAATATATTATTTTATTTTATTTTATTACAATATTTAAGCAACTTATCAACGATAACGTTTGAATTTAAAGAGTTTTGCTAATTATATTAAAAAGACTGCTTTAAAAGTGCCGAATGTTTATTAAATTTACACTTTAATACTTAAATAATGCCAAAAACAATAAAAAAGGTTGGAGTTTTAACTTCCGGAGGAGATTCACCAGGAATGAATGCTGCTATTCGATCTGTAGTTAGAACATGTGCATATCATAATATTGAATGTGTAGGTATTTATAGAGGTTATCAGGGGATGATTGAAGGCGACTTCAAAGAAATGGGACCGCGTAGTGTGAATAACATTATCAATAAAGGAGGAACTATACTTAAATCAGCACGTTCTAAAGAATTCATGACTGATGAAGGACGTAAAAAAGCACACGAAGAACTTGTAAAAGCCGGTATAGATGCTTTGGTGGTTATAGGAGGAGACGGAAGCTTTACTGGTGCAGAAATTTTTAATAAAGAATTTGGTTTTCCAGTAATGGGAATTCCCGGAACAATTGATAATGATATTTTCGGAACCAGTCATACTTTAGGTTACGATACAGCACTAAACACAGTTGTAGAATGTATCGATAAAATTCGTGATACAGCAAGCTCGCATAACAGGTTGTTTTTTGTAGAAGTTATGGGACGCGATGCAGGTCATATTGCGTTAAATGCAGGAATAGCAGGTGGTGCAGAAGAAATTTTGATTCCCGAAGAAGACTTGGGACTGGATCGTTTGTTAGACTCTTTGAGAAAAAGTAAGGCAGCTGGAAAATCATCCAGTATAGTAGTAATTGCTGAAGGAGATAAAATTGGTAAAACGGTTTTTGAATTAAAGGATTATGTAGAAACTAATTTTCCCGAATATGATGTACGTGTTTCTGTTTTAGGACATATGCAGCGCGGTGGATCTCCATCTTGCTTTGATAGGGTTTTAGCCAGCAGATTAGGTGTAAAAGCAGTTGAATCATTATTAGAAGGGAAATCAAATTTGATGGTAGGGTTGATGAATGATAAAATTTCACTTACTCCTTTAGATCAGGCCATAAAAGGACATACTGAAATTGATTTGGAATTACTCCGTGTTTCTGATATTGTCTCTATATAGAAAATAATAAAAGTTTTGATAACTTTGTACCGCAAAAAATAAAAAACTAAACAAATAACGATTAAATAAAAAAGAATGTCAAAAGTAAAATTAGGAATTAACGGTTTCGGAAGAATTGGAAGAATCGTTTTTAGAGAATCTTTCAACAGAGATAATGTAGAAGTAGTAGCAATCAATGATTTATTAGATGTAGATCACCTGGCTTACTTATTAAAATATGATTCAGTTCACGGTCGTTTCAATGGCGATGTTGAAGTTAAAGAAGGAAAATTATACGTAAACGGAAGAAACATCCGTATCACTGCTGAAAGAAATCCAGCTGACTTAAAATGGAATGAAGTTGATGTTGATGTAGTTGCTG
>JAZKED010000014.1:0-99706 GCA_040387175.1 Bacteroidota bacterium
ACACTGCTATCTTCCGTGAAGAAGAAGAGAAAAATGTGAAAGCTGCAACTGAAAATACTTCATCTGCCGCATCTACTACAAACGCACCAGCTGCAACTTTAGGAGATAACAATGATGTATTGGCTGCATTGAAAGCTAAAATGGAAAAATCAGAGAAAAAATAATTCTTAGATTTTTTTGAATATAGAAAGTCCCGATTTTATCGGGACTTTTTTTTTGTGCTAAATATTTAATTATTAAACTGTACTGAAAATAAATTATTTTTTTTTCTGATTTTTTAAAACCAAAAGAAAAGTTACAGCGTAAATGCTATTAAATAACCTTTAATATATAAATTTATGAAAACTAGAAAATTTTTATCAGTTGCATTTTTTGCATTAGTATTTGGAGCTACTTCTTTTGCTCAGAAATCAGTAATTGTTGGTGGAGCACCAATGTATCCGTCAAAAAACATTATTGAAAATGCGGTAAACTCAAAAGATCACACTACATTAGTTGCTGCTGTAAAAGCTGCTGATTTAGTTGAGACTTTACAAGGAAAAGGACCTTTTACTGTTTTTGCCCCAACAAATGCTGCTTTCGACAAATTGCCAAAAGGCACAGTAGAAACTTTATTGAAACCTGAAAACAAAAAAATGTTGCAAACCATTTTAACCTATCATGTAGTAGCAGGCAAATGGAACGCTTCAGATATTGCTAAAGCGATAAAAGCTGGCAACGGAAAAGCTACGTTAAAAACCGTAAGCGGCGGTACATTGACAGCATGGATGAAAGGTAAAAAACTCTACATCACTGATGAAAAAGGAGGGATGTCAGAAGTTACTATTGCAGATGTGAATCAATCGAATGGAGTAATTCATGTTGTGGATGCGGTACTTTTGCCAAAGTCATAATCTTAGAATTATTTATAAAAAAATCCCAAATCATTGATTTGGGATTTTTTTTGTTTTTATAAAATAGTTTTACCTCAAACTAGCACCTAATTCAGTCTCTAAATTCTTTTGTAATTTATCCATGATTTTATCAATCTGAACATCAGTTAATGTTTTTGTAGTGTCTTGGATAGTGAAACTTACTGCATACGATTTCTTACCTTCCGGAAGGTTTTTACCTTGATATACGTCGAATAAACTAATGTCTTTTAATAATGATTTTTCCGTTTGTCTGGCAAGATTGTAAATAGAATCAAAAGAAACAGCATCATCTAATAAAAGTGATAAATCTCTGCGAACTTCTGGGTATTTAGGGATTTCAGTAAATTTGATTTTATTCGAAAGTAATTTCAATACTAAAGCCCAATTGAAATCAGCAAACAAAACTTCCTGCTTTATGTCGAAATGTTTCAATATTGACTTCTTAACGACACCAAATTCTACCAGAATTTCATTTCCAAAACCTATTGCCATTCCTTCTGAAAAAATATCTGAAACAACTGGTTTAGTTTGTGTTTTTTGAATGCCTAATCTTGAAAGTACTGCATTTACATATCCTTTGAATAAAAAGAAATCAGTAGATTTTTGTGCATTCGTCCAGCTTTCCTGATTTCTGTTTCCAGTGATGAACATCGTCAAATGCTTGCGTTCTTCGTAACCGGATAATAATTTATGGTAGGTTTTTCCAAATTCGAAGAATTTCAAATCAGAATTTCTACGATTGATGTTATATGATATCGCTTCCAATCCAGAAAATAATAACGATTGACGCATTGCTGCCAAATCATTACTCAAAGGGTTTAACATTACTACATTATGTTCTTCTTTCAGCATTTCCGATAATTGAACATAAGAAGCAGTAGTCAAAGAATTGGCCATCATTTCATTAAATCCCTGTGAATTCAATTGAGTCGCAATAACATTTTGTACTTTATAATCTTCAGTTCTCGGAGCAATGGAAACGGTAGCATTTAATTTATCGGAGAACTTGATATTGTTGTATCCATATACACGAAGAATTTCTTCGATAACATCAATTTCTCTTTGTACGTCGACACGATATACAGGAATAGTCAAGCCTAATCCGGCATCAGAAACACTATTGATTTTAATTTCTAAAGAAGCCAAAATATTTTTAATAGTTTCCTTTGGTAATTCCTGGCCAATAATCTTCTTAACATTATCAAAACTTAATACTACTGGGAAATCCTCAATTTTCTTTGGATAAATAGCAACTATATCAGATGTGATTTCACCACCAGCAACTTCCTGAATCAATAATGCTGCACGTTTCAAAGCATATTCTGTAATACTTGGATCAATTCCTCTTTCAAAACGGAAAGAAGCATCAGTATTTAACTGATGTCTTTTGGCACTTTTTCGAATACTCACAGGATTGAAATAAGCACTTTCTAAGAAAATAGAAGTAGTTTTTTCTGTAACTCCTGAATTTTTACCACCAAAAACTCCTGCAATACACAAAGGTTCTTTCTCATCACAAATCATTAAATCTTCTTCGTGCAAGGTTCTTTCGACATCATCAAGTGTTGTAAATTTCGTTCCGCTAGGAAGTGTTTTTACAGTTATTTTCCCCTTTATTTTCGAAGCATCAAAAGCGTGAAGTGGCTGTCCTAATTCGTGTAGAACGTAATTGGTAACATCAATAATATTATTTTTTGGATTTAATCCAATCGCTTTTAATCGGTTTTGCAACCACTCTGGAGATGGTTTTACGGCAATTCCAGAAATAGTAACACCACAATATCTTGGAGCCAAAATCGGTTTTTCAACACTAACGTCAATCTTTAAGGTTCTTTTGTCTACTCGAAAATTACTTACTGAGGGCGAAAGTAATTCAACTTTTAGACCTGTTTGCAATAATCCAGCTCTTAAATCTCTGGCTGTCCCAAAATGACTCATCGCATCGGCACGATTGGGTGTCAGTCCAATTTCAAAAACTTCGTCATTTTCAATCTTGAAAACGCTGGCAGCAGAAGTTCCTGCAGCCAAATTTTCATCAAGAACCATAATGCCTTCATGACTTTCACCAAGACCTAATTCGTCTTCGGCACAAATCATTCCGTGACTTTCCTGTCCACGGATTTTTCCTTTTTTAATTTGAAAAGAAGCACCTTCTTTATCGTATAATGTGGTTCCAATAGTAGCAACGGCTACTTTTTGTCCTGCAGCAACATTGGCAGCACCACATACAATCTGAATAGGAGTTCCATCGCCTAAATCAACGGTAGTTACTTTTAAACGATCTGCATCAGGATGTGGAACACAAGTGAGAACATGGCCTACAACAATGCCTTCTAATCCGCCTTTTACCGATTGGTATTTTTCGACTACTTCTACTTCAAGACCTAAATCTGTCAATAATGCCGCAGTTTCTTCGGATTTTAAGTCTATTTTTATGAATTGTTTTAACCAGTTGTATGATATTTTCATTTGAGAATTTTAATGAGAATGCAAATATAACGATTGCAGTTTGGAGTAAGAAACAATTTATTTGCTTTTTTGAATAGAATTTGTGTGTTAAAGATATATTTAACACATCAATATCTATGAGTCTGGATTCAATAATTTCTTTGCCAAATCAAGATCAGTGCAGTTGTCTGTTTTAATGGTCAGGAAATAATTTGCCTGCCAGTTTTGTGTCTTTTCAGCCTGTTTGTTTATTGGAATATCCCAGGGTGGATAAACCCTGATACCCCGTTTTCCTGATTTTCCATTATGTGTTATAATTCCTTTTTCAGCTAAAACCATTTTGGGAAAAATAAATTGCCCCAGATTGTCTCCGCTTCTCGAAGTAATAATAATGAAATCTATTTCGTCAGATAAGTCAAATGGAGCTGTTATTTCATCCTTGTTTCTTTTCCAAATCGTTACGAATTGACCAGTTTTTGTTGGTGTAATTTTAGAAACCCGGTATTGAATGATTTTGCCATTAAGTTCAAAGGAACAAGCACTATATTCTTTACTTTCAGCATTTACTTTTAGATTATTAAAGTCAAAATTACAACTATCATAAACTAATTCTTTGGCTATTATTAATTCACTGGGAAATGAGTCTGGAATCGCCATAATTTTCAAAAATTAAAGTAATTCTTCAACGTGCTTTTTAATGTTTTCGGAGATTTTTTTTGTTGGTAAATCATTAGCATCTGTACCAAAAGGATCTTCGATTTCTTCGGCAATTAATTCTAAACTTGCCAACACATAAAAAATAAAAACGACAACCGGAATTACAAAATAGCCTAAAATAAAAACATAAGCAAAGGGTAAAGTCAGTACATATATAAAGATAAATTTCTTTATAAAAGCACTATAGGAATAGGGAATAGGAGTGTTTTTTATTCGTTCACAAGCACCGCAAATATCGGTAAAAGACTGTAATTCATTGTTAATAATAATGAGTTGGTCACCAGTAATTTTTTTCGAAACGTACAAATCATTTACTTTTTGGAATAACATTTTAGCAATCTGATTGGGTTTGTGTTTATGATGATCAATTTCTAAATCAACGTCATCAAACAATTGTTTGCCTGTATCGCTGTCATTCAAATGTTTTTGCAGAATAGAAGCATAACCGGGAATCATTTTTCTAAAAAAGGCAAGGTCATTTTCAGCGGTTAGAATTGCCGATAATTTGAGCGCTAAATTTCGACTGCTGTTTACTAAACCTCCCCACATTTTTCGCCCTTCCCACCAGCGGTCATAAGCAGTATTAGTTCTGTAGGCTAATAATAATGAGATTACAAAGCCTAACATACTGTGCATTACAGAGATATTTTTTACGTGACTGTCTTCTGGTAAATGCCAATATTCAATTTCCAGGTAGGCAATTCCACCTGAATAAAGTCCAATAAAAATCATTATTGGAATTAATTTTCGAAAAGTATCGGCTCTGTTTATATTGAAAATAAAACTAAACCATTCTTTTGGGTTGTAGGATGTCATTTGGGTAATTTTTGAACAAAAATAAACTAAAAAGTCATATTCCCAGCTAATTCTTTCAGTGCAATTTCTGATAATTTTGCTTCATATTGGGCGTTGCTATTACGCACTTTTGCATTCACATAATTCAATTGAGCTGTTCTGAATTCTAGTGTTGTAATAGTTCCAATTCTAAATTTATCAAAGGTGATTTCAAGATTTTGTTTGGCGATTGCCTCATTATCTTCTTCTAAATCAATCAATTCTAAATTGGTTAAATAAGTTTGAAAAGCAGTGCTTAATTGCGTATTCAAAATCATATTTTGCTGCTCAATAGCAATTTGAGTATTTTCAATATCCAATTTGGCTACTTTCTCATTTCGATGCTGATTGAATCCGTCAAATAAATTCATTGATGCACTGAAACCATAATTCAAACCCCTGGAAGAAGCCTGACTGGTAAAACCTAGACTGGATTGACTTTCGGCAAAATTATAACCTGTATTTAATTTTACAGTAGGGTAGCGGTCTGCTCTTACTTGTTTCAATTGCAATTCAGCAATTCGTTTATTGATAATTTGTGCTTCTAACCCCGGATTTTGTTTTTGTGCCAAAGCCAATAAATCAGCGAAAATCAATTTATCATCAACCGTAACTAAGTCAGCTACTTTAAATTCTGTTTTGGGATCACGCGCTAAATATTGATTCAATAAAATCTTGGAATTAGCATAGGTTTCTTTTTGTCTTAACAATGCCACCTGATCTGAATTTAAATCAACCTGAGCGTTTAAAACCTCTAATTTAGAAGCTTTTCCAATGGTAAATCTATTCTTTGCCAAAGTTAATCTCTGATTCGAAATGACGATTGTTGTGTCCAAAGCAGCCAATTGTTGTTGTTGCTGTACCAAATCATAATAAGCCTTATTTACTTGTCCAATTTTGATTAAAATGGTTCTTTTTAATTCGGTATCGCCTAGTTTCTGAAGTTCTTTTAATTGATCTAGTCTGGCAAACATTTTCATTCCGTCAAAAACGGTCCAATCCAGAGTTACGCCATAATTCAAAGTATTGTTTTTCGCATTATCCAATGATACTGTAGTTCCATCCTGACGGGTTTGCGAAGAATTTTGAATGCTGTTATTATCCAATACGGAGGCGGTTGCAGTAGGTAACATCCCAGCGTTTCCAATGGTTACATTGGTTTCGTATATTTTAGAATTGTTTTTGGCAATTTTTATTTCAAAGTTATTTTCCAAAGCTATTTTGATAGCTTCTTCGATAGTCAGGACTTCTTGTGCACTGGTTTTTACTATGCAAAGCAGAAATAAAACCAGACTTTTTAATATATTTTTAGTTTTCATAGGATAAATATTGTCTACTATTTACTTGCTTTTTCATACTCTTCAATATGATCAAACTCCGGATAATGTTTTCTGGCTTTTGACCACATTAAATAAATAGCCGGAATTACAAAAAGTGTCAAAGCCAAAGAGAAAATAGTCCCTCCAACGATTACAACTCCCATTCCAATTCTACTCGTAGAAGCAGCTCCAAGTGACATCGCAATTGGTAAAGCTCCTAAAGCTATAGCCAGACTCGTCATCAAAATAGGTCGTAAACGGGCTTCTGAAGCTTCCAGAATAGCATCGTATTTTGATTTCCCCTGCTCTCGTAACTGATTGGCAAATTCGACTATTAAAATTCCATTTTTGGTCACCAGTCCAATAAGCATTACGGTTCCAATCTGGCTAAAGATATTCCATGTCTGACCAAACAGCCATAAGGAGAATAAAGCTCCAGCCACCGCCATTGGTACGGTCAAAATAATAATTAATGGATCAATAAAACTTTCGAATTGTGCTGCAAGAATCAGGAAGATTAACAACAAAGCCAGCCCAAATGCAAATGAAGTATTCGAACTACTTTCAACAAAATCTCTGGATTCTCCACCTAAATCAGTGGTGAAGGTGTCGTCCAAAACTTTGGCTTTGATTTCATTCATGGCATCAATTCCGTCGCCCATAGTTTTTCCCGGTGCAAGACCTGCAGCAACTGTAGCCGACATATATCTGTTATTATGGTACAATTGTGGCGGATTACTTTGTTCTTCCACATTCACCACATTATCCAT
The DNA here is from genome assembly GCA_040387175.1 of Bacteroidota bacterium. Lineage (GTDB taxonomy): Bacteria > Bacteroidota > Bacteroidia > Flavobacteriales > Flavobacteriaceae > Flavobacterium. Next base: position 7,003 of record JAZKED010000014.1, read on the forward strand.
CTGAATCAATTCGCCTTTGTTATTTTTGACAAACATCGAAGTTAAATCCAATGGTTTTGAACGGTCTTTTTGATCAAATTGTCCGATAACCTGATATTGTTTTCCATTTTTAATGAAATAACCAAAACGCTGACCACTTAATGAAAGTTGCAAGGTTTGGGCAATATCAATAATCGAAATTCCTAAACTTTCGGCTTTCGCACGGTCAATGTTTACGTTGATTTCCGGTTTATTGAATTTCAAATTCACATCGGTAATAGAGAAGACATCGCTTTTACCCACTTCTTCCATAAACAATGGAATTTTTTCTCTAAGTTTTTCAAAAGTCGTAGCCTGGATAATATACTGAATAGGCAATCCACCACGTCTGTTTACGGCAATTGTAGGTTGTTGCGTAACGGATGTCTTCGCATTTGGATATTGTTTGGTCCATTTGGTCAGTTTATCGGCAATTTCTTTTTGAGATGCCTCTCTTTCGTCAACCTCTTTTAAAGTCAGCCTGACAAATCCGCTATTAACAGAAGCGGAACTAAAACTTGGTGAAGTAACCACCAGACTTACTTTTTTCTCCGGAATAGAATCGTCTACCAATTTTGAAATCTCCTGCATAAAACGATCGGTGTATTCATAAGAAGAACCTTCAGGTGTTGACATACGCATCGTTACCGAGCTACGGTCATCATACGGAGCTGTTTCTTTTGGAAGTATGGTAAAGAACAAATAGATGATTCCGAAACAGGCAATCAGGATAGGGAAACTAATCCATTTTTTATCCATAAATCCTTTTAACGAATCTGCATAACCGCTGTTCAGTTTCTCGAAAAAAGGTTCTGTTTTGATGTAAAATTTAGACTTTTTCTGTTCTCCGCCTTTCATCAGATAGGCATTCAGCATTGGGGTTAAAGTCAGGGATACAAATGCTGATATCAATACCGCAGCACCAATGACGACACCAAATTCCCGGAAGAGTCGACCTACGAAACCTTCTAAGAAAATTACAGGTAAAAATACCGCTGCCAGGGTTACGGAAATCGAAATTACGGCATAGAAAATTTCATTAGAACCCTTGATAGCCGCTTCGATAGGCGACATTCCTTCTTCTACTTTTTTGAAGATATTTTCGGTAACAACAATACCATCATCTACCACTAATCCTGTGGCTAAAACAATGGCTAAAAGCGTTAGAACGTTAATCGAAAACCCGAAAAGCCACATGATAAAAAACGTAGCAATAAGGGAAACCGGAATATCAATTAAAGGGCGGAAAGCAATGGCCCAGTCTCTAAAAAATAAATAAATGATGATGATTACCAACAGAATCGAAATTCCCAGAGTTTCAACCACTTCCAATACGGATCTTTTTACGAAAACAGTATTATCCAGTGCAATATTCAACTTGATATCCTTTGGTAAATCTTTTTGTAAAGCGTCGTATTTTTTATAAAACTCAGATGAAATATCCAAATAATTGGCTCCCGGCATTGGAGTAATTGCCAGACCAATCATTGGAAGCCCTGATGATGTTAGCTGTGTTTCAATATTTTCGGCCCCTAGACTGGCATTTCCTACATCGCTAAAACGAACAATTTTATCCCCATCCGTACGAATAATGATATTATTGAATTCTTCCGGTTTTGATAGATTTCCAATTGTTTTTACAGTCAGTTCGGTATTACTACCGGTTAATTTTCCTGAAGGCAATTCTACATTCTGAGCATTTAAGGCAGCACGAACTTCGGCAACCGTACAGCCATAAGCGGCTAATTTTACAGGGTCAATCCACAGACGCATGGCGTAGCGTTTTTGTCCCCAAATCTGGACACTGCTCACACCTGGAATGGTTTCCAATCGCTGAGAGATTACATTTTCGGCATAATCGCTTAATTCCAATGAACTTCTGGTGTCACTTTGAAGTGTCATCGAAATAATCGACTCACTATCGGCATCTGCTTTAGAAACAACAGGCGGGGCATCAATATCCTGAGGCAAATCACGAATAGCTCTCGAGACCTTATCACGAACATCATTGGCAGCACTCTCTAAATCTTTGTCTAAGTTGAATTCAATTGTAATTTGACTGCTTCCCTGATTACTGGAAGAAGTGATGTTTCGAATTCCGTCAATAGCATTTACGGCTTTTTCTAGCGGTTCGGTAATTTGGGACTCAATAATATCCGAATTGGCTCCGGTGTAATTCGTTCTAATCGATACCTGCGCCGGATCAATCGAAGGGAATTCCCGGACACCCAAAAAAGTATAGCCGATAAAACCGAATAATATGATGAGAAGATTCAGTACTATGGTTAAGACAGGTCTTCGTATACTTGTAGTTGATAAACTCATTTAGATTTTAGAATAAAGATAATAGACAGATAGATGATAGACAAATAGATAATAGATTTCTAAACTTTCGACTTTAAGACCTTTGACTTTAAGACTTAGTTACTTTAACTTTTATCGGAGCATCATTTTTCAATGACATTACACCACTTGTTACCAGGGTATCTCCTGCTCTTAATCCTGAAAGAATCAAAATAGATGCATCAGTCCTGGTTGCTGCTTCGACCATTATTTCTTTGGCTTTTCCGTTATTCGAAATGAATACTTTTTTACCATCCTGAACAGGTACAATCGCTTCTGTAGGCACTACGATGGCGTCTTTGATAATATCCAAAGGCAATTTTACATCAGCAAAAGTTCCCGGGAAAAGTTTACCATCTGCATTATCTGCAATGGCACGAATTTGCAATGTACGGGTTGCCACTTCAACCTCTGGCTCAATAGCGTATATTTTTGCGGTATACACTTTAGTCGATCCTGAAACCGTAAAATCGATTACTGAACCTGACCTTACTTGAGTAGCATATTTTTCAGGAATAGAAAAAGTGATTTTCAGTTTACCGGTATTCACCAGCTTGGCTACCAAAATAGCAGGGGTGATGTAGGTTCCCGGCGAAATAGAACGCAAACCAATTTTTCCTGAGAAAGGGGCTTTGACAGCAGTTTTAGAAATTTGAGCTCTTATTAATTGGGTTTGGGCCTGTGCCGAAGCGTGATCGGCTCTGGCTACATCAAATTCTTCCTGGCTGATGGCTTCTTTTTGCAACAGTAATTTGGCTCTTCTTTCGTTTTCGGCAGTAAGACCTTCTTTGGTAGAAGCCTGTCTTAATTGTGCTCTTAATTCAATATCATTTACTTTAAAAAGTACCTGACCCTTATTGACATAACTGCCTTCGGTAAAATAAATGCCTTCTACGATTCCTGAAACTTCACTGTGAATTTCGATTTGCTCATTGGCTTCGATAGAACCCGACAAGGATAAATTGTTGTCGAAAGTGCTGGTCTTTACGATGATTCCCGTTACTGTAGTGGCAGCATCTTTGTCGCCAAATTTTTTGGATTCTTCGTCTTTACCTTTATTAGATACAATTCTATAGGCAATAAAACCGCCGATAACGATGATTAGCAAGGCGTAGATTAGGTTTTTTACTTTCATAAATAGGTAGAAAAAAGTGAGATGATACTTTGTTAAAAAAAAACAAATTTAAGCGTTAACGTTTGTAAAAATAGGCGTTTTATATATTATTTAACAACTGATTAACAATGAATTTCGCTGTTCTTAAATAGCCTAATCAACTAAGACTGTAAAAAAATAAAAAGGTTTAATTAGATACTAAATATACTTTTTTATACCCTAAAACAGCTAATTTTTAATTTTGTAGGTCATCAAGACCAATAAGCTAGGTACTGAATACCAACAAGGTTATGTATAAAAACCAACTAAGTTAGTACTGAAGACTACTAGAGTTATGTATAAAGACCAACTTAGTTTGTATTTAAGACCAACAGAGTTATGTGTCAGTACCAATAGCATTATATATCAAGACCCACTAAGTTGGCATTGAAGACCAATAAAGTTATGTATAAAGATTAACTGTAATAAAAATACTATATATTTGTATGAATAAACGTAGGAATAATGGATCTTAAAAAAGAATTTTTAAAGAAACGGGATAATGACCCGCCAGCTATAGGTAATTTTATCAATTATCATATTTACATTAATAAAATCAAAAAGAAGAAAGTATCGGATTATCTCAGTGTACTGCCAACAACGCTTAACAATTATTTTAAGCAGTCTTCACTTCAGTTGGTAATAGTTTGGCGGGTGTCGCAGATAGTAGAACATAATTTCCTGATGGAATTGGGCGAAAGGTTAGACATTGCTTATGAAACCAAAGCAGAAAAGGAACTAAAAGCCCAGCTCGCCGAAAAAGATAAACAAATAGAAAAGCTGCAAACGCAGATGGAGGTGTTAGAGAGGATGCATAAGATGGGGTAGGGATTTAATTATTTAAAAAAAAAGTATATTTGGAAATAAATAAACAGTGATGTTCGTCAGACATAGCCGCCCAATTTAGGGTAGATAAGTCTGATATCGTCAGCTGTATATACAAGTTGTAAGCAAGTTTACACCAAACTGCAAAAAACCAACCGAAAATGGAAAAATACCTGATTATAATTATTCTGAGTTCAAGCTTGACTTCTTTTGGACAGAATTGTTCTATGTTAAAAAATGGAAAATACGAAATGCAATATGACACAAAAGACAGAAATTTTAGCTACTTTGAAATAAACGGAAATCAGTATCACGCTTTCCAAAATGGCGACAAAATAGATTGTGAAATTAAAATGCTAAGTAATTGCAGTTTCCAACTTGAAAATAATGATAAAGTTGACGAATCTAAACTTACGGAAGTTCAAAGAATCTTAGCTAAACAAAAGTCATATTTTGAAATAACAAAAGTTGAAGGTAACGTGTATTATTTTGTTTGCAGAATAGATTTACACATTCAATGTGGAAGTGGAAAATTTATCCGAACAGAAGAATAAAACCTGCTTACAACAGCTACTACAACGGATTTGGGCAATTGGCTTAATGGAAAGTTGGTTTTGTATTTAGGATATTAATGTTTAACCGAAAAATAAATCTTAATTTAGTCCCAAACCCGCTGTAGTACCAGAACGTTAAACAACATTGTAAAAAAAAGACTTCCTATGAAAACATATTTTCCCTTAATTTTATTATTCTTTCTGTCTTGTAATAATAAACAAAAGCAACAGGAAGAAGCGGTTTTAAAAAAAGAAGAACAGGTTGAACTGGATTACTTTCACTTGCTTAATCAAAGTTCAGATAAGAGTTATGGCTTTTCAAAATCTAATCCAATTAAGGTTGGAGGAAGGTCCGAAAGTATGGGTCCAAAAAATGAGCGAAGATTTTTAAGTGCTTTAAAAGGTCCAAATGGAGAAATAGTTAGGTTTTATAGAGAAGGGAGTTGTTGTCTTTTTGAAACTCCTAATCTAAAAAAAGGAATGAAAGGTTCACTTGATATATATAAAATATATTGGGAAGGGATTACAGATACTTTACAAATTTACATAAATATGTACGATAAAGACAGTTTAAAGATTCCTGTAGGTTTGACTTCAAAAAATTAACCCGACGTTCTAATATCTACTCAATCTTCTTCTTACTGTTAGTGCAGTTTTGTAAATTGTACCCACAAACGAGAGCAGACAAAATAGTTACCTAAAAAAACAATTAATATGAAAAAACTAATAGCAGTCCTTTTTGGATTATTTTTAATTCAATCAAGTATTTATGGACAAACATTAAAATGTAAAGATTTTAAAACCGGTAAGTTTGAATTGATCGATGAAAAAAATAATGTCAAATATATTTTGGAAAGATTTAAGACTTATCAAACAGAAGAAGGCTTTGATTTAGAAACTGGAAAAGTTGTGCTTGAAAAAGCTTTTTTAAAATTAAAATGGATAGACAAATGTTCCTACAACTTACTATTAGATACCGATAAAACGGTAGCTAAAGAGGATGAATTGGCAGCGAATGCAAGAGGTGGTGTAACGAGTAAAATTGTAGAAATCAATGGCAATTGTGCAACTATTATTTGTGTGCTTGGAAATGATGAAGCAAAATACAAAATTTGTAAAATCAAGTAGTCGATATTTTATAGTCTTCTTAATGTTAGCGTATGCTATGATGAAAAACAAAATAAGCTACTTAGCAACAAAATCCAACTAAAATGAAACTATTAATTAATCTTTCAATTTTTCTTTTGAGTTACATCAGTTGGAGTCATACAAACGTTATTGTAACCAAACAGTTTGGAAATATTGAATTACGTTCATCAACTGCCTATCATACCGAAGAAATAAACAGGAATCTAATTATTGGGAATTACGCAGAATTACTATCACAGAAAATGAATTATTCCGGTAAAATATTTTTATATCTTCAAGAAAGTTCTGAAAATGAAATCCAAATATGGAATACAACTGAAAGGGAAAAAGTTCACAAAACTGATTATGACTTAACAGTTTATATCCGAGTAAATAAAATAGAAATTGCTAAATGCTTAACGTTGCTTGAATTGACTTTGACCAATCTTAAAAACATCAAAAAATATGACAAAAGTTTTCTAAGTTGGTATTCAAATCAAGTTTCACCAATTGCGTTAGAGGTTCAACAAACAAAAATATTTCGTCCTGATGATACTGAAAAATTGGCAAAAATTGAGTTTTTCACTTACTATTATCAGTCAGGCAAATATCACTTGATTGCAAAAAACAATTGCGAAACGAAAGAGTTAATGACTTTTGATTCATTCAAACAATTAGCTGAAATTAAACCCTATGTATTATGTGTTTTCACTACAAGTGAAGATGTAAGTATTATTGATGCAAGTTGCGTTTACGATCATGATAAAAAACTATACTACACAAAAGAGTCAAAAATTCAATTAAATATTCCTGCATTTGATAACTATCTGTCTTTCATGCCTTATTACATAAGAAGGCTAGGAAAAGACAATGTTATTTTTGAGACGTTTTGGGGAGATAGAGTTTCACTTTATTCTTTTTCAAAAGGAATTTTTATAGAAAATATTGAAGACAAAATTAAACAATAGCTACATAGAGTAATCTTTTAGTTAGTGAACATTTAACTAATATAATTCCAGATATTTTTCTTCTTGGTCAATTCAATATAAGTAGCTCTTAAAATAGCATTTTCCGGTTTTTGCATCGGTGCATCGTCTTTTAAAATCTGCAAAGCATAATTGCGTGCCAATTGTAAAATATCCCTATCTCTAACAATATCGGCAATTTGCAGGTTGAGTACACCGCTTTGTTGGGTTCCCATCAAGTCGCCCGGACCACGGAGTTTGAGATCGACTTCGGCAATTTCGAAACCGTCATTGGTTCCGGTCATGGTTTCCATTCGGGTTTTGCTGTCGGCACTCAGTTTGTGGCTCGTCATCAGGATGCAATAACTTTGTTCCGCACCACGACCCACACGACCCCGAAGCTGATGCAGTTGTGACAATCCAAAACGTTCGGCACTTTCGATAATCATTACACTCGCATTGGGGATATTGACACCCACTTCAATCACAGTGGTGGCCACCATGATATTGGTTTTTCCTTCGGCAAAGCGCTTCATTTCAGCATCTTTATCGGCAGGTTTCATTTTACCATGCAGGATGGAAATAGCGTATTGTGGTAATGGAAAATCACGGGAAATACTTTCGTAGCCGTCCATTAAATCTTTATAATCCATTTTTTCCGATTCCTGAATCAACGGATACACGATGTAGATTTGTCTTCCTTTGGCAATTTCATCCCGAATAAATTTCCAAACCTTTAAACGGTTGCTGTCAAAACGGTGTACGGTATAAATGGGTTTTCGTCCCGGAGGCAATTCGTCAATGACTGAGATATCCAAATCACCATACAGACTCATCGCCAAAGTTCGCGGAATAGGAGTGGCGGTCATGACTAAAACGTGTGGCGGTACTTCGTTTTTCTTCCACAGTTTCGAACGTTGTTCTACACCAAAACGATGTTGTTCGTCAATCACTGCCAAGCCCAGGTTTTGGAATTTTACTTTGTCTTCCAATAAAGCGTGTGTGCCAATCAGGATGTGTAAACTGCCATTTTCGAGTTCTTCGTGAATGATCCTTCTGGTTGCAATTTTGGTTGAGCCCGTTAGGATTTTTATATTGATGTTCAAATTTTTGGCTAATTCAGATAAACCATTAAAATGCTGGTTCGCTAAGATTTCTGTTGGCGCCATTAAGCAAGCCTGAAATCCATTATCCAAAGCAATGAGCATACTCATCAAGGCCACAATTGTTTTTCCGGAACCTACATCACCTTGCAACAATCGGTTCATTTGGGCATTGCTTCCCATATCAATCCGGATTTCTTTGATTACTCTTTTTTGGGCATTGGTGAGTTCAAAAGGCAGATGGTTTTTATAAAAATCATTGAAATATTCGCCTACTTTAGTAAACGGATGCCCTTTTATTTTATGCTTTCGAATCAGGTTTTTGCTGATTAACTGTAATTGGATATAGAACAATTCCTCGAATTTCAATCGGAATTGGGCTTTTGCCAAAGCTTCGGCACTTTTAGGAAAATGAATGTTGAATAAGGCGGCGTTTTTCGGAATCAGTTTCAATTCGGAAATGAGATAATCCGGCAGGGTTTCCGAAAAAGAAGCCTGTGTTTCCAAAAACAGCTGCTGCATCATTTTATTGATGACCCGATTGGAAACGCCTCGATTGGATAAGGTTTCGGTCGATGGATAAACCGGCTGCATCGCTGAACGCAGGCTTTGTTCGTGTTCTTTGAGCAATTCAATTTCGGGATGCGCCATATTGAATGTATTCCCGAAAGAAGTACATTTTCCGAAAATGACACACATTTCATTCAGTTTTAGACTTTCCCGAATCCATTTGTGACCCTGAAACCAAACGAGTTCCATTTGGCCTGTATCATCCACAAAAGTAGCCACCAATCGTTTTTGGTTTTTACCAAATTCAACAGTTTTGATATTAATGATTTTGCCAATAATCTGAACTTCGGCAATATTGTTTTGCAGCTCGTTGATCTTGTAATAACGGGTTCTGTCGATGTAGCGATTGGGAAAAAAGTTGAGTAAATGTCCGTGCTTGTGAATTCCCAATTCCTTACGCAGCAAAGTTCCCCGGTTGGGACCGACGCCTTTGAGGTATTCAATGGGAGTTTCTAAGAGATTATTGGACATTTTAATTTTAGCGTTTTTTAAAGAATCAACAACAAAGAATCAAGAGCAAAGAGTAAAGGATCAATAGAATAGATTTTAGTCAGTCTTCTTAGTTCTTTGCTCTTGATTCTATTTTCTTTTCTCTATTTTCTTCCTCAAGCGAAGATAGTTTTTTGTTTGGAAATTAGAAAATGAGATGATTTAAGAAATTGCATTATAAATATATTTTTTAATAACAAATTAGCCTAATAAGACGTTAATAGTAAACCTTTATAAGATAGAATACGTAAATTAGCTTAGTAGAATTAAAACATTCGTTATGATTAAGCCAGAAAAATATAAAGACGAAGAGAAAAGAATCAAAGCTTTAGAATCTTATTGTATTTTAGATACTCTTCCTGAGGCTGATTTTGATAATTTGGCAATATTAGCTGCTGAAATCTGTGACACGCCAATTTCACTTGTCACATTTATAGATGAAAAACGTCAATGGTATAAATCGCGTCTAGGAATAGATGCTCACGAAATAGACAGAGACTATACTTTTTGCGGACATGTAATAAATCTGACAGATGATATTTATATTATTCCAGACAGCAGACTGGACGAACGTTTTTTTGATAACCCGGCTGTCACGGGAGACCTAAAAGTGGTGTTTTATGCAGGAGTTCCTTTGATGACAGAAAAAGGTATGCCAATTGGTACCTTATGTGTAGTGGACCAAAAACCAAGAGAACTGACTTTAAATCAGATTAAGTCTTTGAAAGCCCTTTCTAATCAGACGATGAAATTACTGGAGTTGCGATTAAATAAAATAGAACTGGAAAGAGCAATGGAAAAACTAGAAGGCAAGAATGTGGAATTGGAAAAATTTGCTCATATAGCAGCACACGATTTGAAATCTCCATTGGCCAATATATCCGGACTTACCGATTTCTTTGTTGAAAATTATGGAATAGCCATTGATACTGACGGACAGGAAATCCTGCATTTAATTCAGACATCTTCGGCTAAGTTAAGATCAATGATTGATAGTTTGCTGGAATACAGTAAATCGGATCAAAAGCTTAAAGAAAACAGAAAAGAAGTGAATCTTAAAGTTTTGGGAGATGAACTTTCCAATCTTTTTACTTTCCAGAATAATTGTTCAATTACATTAAAATCAAATGTCAGTTCTATACTAATTAATAAAACGGCTATAGAACAAATATTGATTAATCTGGTTGCCAATGCCATTAAATATAATGACAAAGAAATTGCTGAAATTGAAATTGAAGTAATTGAAGAAGAAGCTTTTTACAGTATTTCAGTTAAGGATAATGGAGTTGGTATTTCAAAAGAACATCATGAGAAAATTTTTGGCATATTTGAAGTTTTAGCGGTTAAAGACCGGTTTGGAGAAAATGGAAACGGAATAGGACTGGCAACTGTAAAGAAAATAGTGGAATCTTTGGAAGGCACTATTTATGTAGAATCTGAACCAGGAGAAGGATCTAAATTTATATTTACAATAAGCAGGTTTTAAGCAAGTATAATTAATAAAAAAACTCCGAAGTCTTGATAGAAGATTTCGGAGTTTTTTTATGTTTTTAAAAGCTATAATAGATTGACTATATTTTAATTAAAATTTAAGTCCGGCACCTACCTGAATAACCTGGTTTTTAGATCCGCTGTTGTCAACTAAATCATTGAAACTGGCAATATAACGTGCACCAATTGACAAGCCTAGTGGTAAATTGAAATTTAGTCCAAAATTCCATGCAGGGTCGAATGTATTAACTTCGAAACCATCTAAATCGTCAATATTATCGTTAACTAGAAAACCAAATTGAGGTCCGGTTTCAACACTAATAATTTTTAAAAAATATAATTTTGCTACAATAGGAACCTGAATGTAATGCAAATCATAGTTTTTTGCATCAGTATCAAAACCTTGTTTAGAGTATTGTACTTCAGGCTGAATGAATAGGATTTTTGGTACTATACCAAATTGTTTGTATAATCCGGCATAAGCTCCAATCTGAGGATCTGCATCACTACTTGACAATGTAGAAAAATTCACTCCGGCACGAACTCCCCAACCTTGTGCATTTGCTGAATTTAGAATCAAAGAAAAAAAGAGTACGAAAAAAGATGTTTTTAGTAGTTTCATTTTGAATTGTTTTAAATTAAGTTTTGTTTTTAATCATATCAAAAATAGGAATTTTATATGGAAAAGAGTTTTATAAAAAAAGAAATAATTTTACATAATTTTCATGTCTGGTAGTATTTCACGTAAAAAGAAGTTTTGTTTACAACAGAAAAAAGAACCATTACAAATGACTAGTAAAAGTGATATATTTGAATACTTAAATTATTAATAAATGACAACCCATCTCGCTCTTCTTCGTGGCATCAATGTTTCCGGACACAATATGATAAAAATGGAGGCTTTGAAAGCAACTTTAGAATCCATTGGTTTTGAAAACGTAGTAACTTATATTCAGACAGGAAACGTTTTTGTAGATACGGATGAGGAAAATGCACCCGCAGTGGGTTTCAAAATCAAGCAGGAAATTTTCAAGGTTTTTGGTCATGAAGTTCCCGTTGTTGTTATTGGTAAAGCTGATTTAGAAGCCTGTTTTAGAAACAATCCTTTTTTGAAAGAGAAGGAATTGGATATTAAAAAACTATACGTAGCTTTTGTTTCTACTGCATTAAAAAGTGACAGTATTAATGATTTAAAAATGAGTCAGGTAAAACCCGATGAAGCAAGTATTGATGAAAGCAGAATCTATATTAAATATGCCGTTGGAGCAGGGAAGACCAGATTGGAACAAAAATACATTGAAAAGAAATTGAATGTAATATCCACAATCCGAAATTGGAATACCGTGACCCAATTGCTAAAAATGTATGAGGAACGAAATATGTAATTTTGAGTTTAATTAATTTCTACTAAATCACAATACCAGAATCCGTAATCAAAAACATCTGATGCTGAAGTATCGCAAGCGGTATTGGAGGAATCTTCCTGTTTTGGTTTTTCATATTTGCGATACACTACTTCACCAACTTCAAATGCTATTGGTGCACAGAAAATGGGGCCATCAAAAGTAAAGGTGTGAAATTCACCATTTTCGCCGCAAACATCTACATTTTCGGGTAAATCATCAATAAAATCCTGATCGATAATTCTGCCTACAAAACTTTTGTCTAAAAATCGTTCGTTAACACAAACCACAATTGTCCTGAATCCCAGTCCAATAAATTCCTGAATCAAATTATGAGTTGGGATTTTCCAAAGCGGAAAAACACCTTTAAAATCCATTTCTGCTAATTTATCTTCTCTGTATTTCCGAAGATCTTCCAGAAAGATATCTCCAAAAATAGAATGTGTGATTCCTTGTTTTTTAAGTTTAGAAAGAGTGATTTGTACAACTTCTTCGTAAACTTCCATAGTTGGCATTTCAGGAATTTGCATGATTTCAAGTGGTAATCCAATATTTTTTGCTTGTTGTTCTAATAATTCTACCCGAACGCCGTGCATCGAAATACGTTGAAATTGTTGATTAACACTCGTTAGTAAACAGCTGATTTCGTATTCATTACCTTGTTTTATTTTGTATAAAGCTAAAGCAGAATCTTTGCCACTGCTCCAATTAAAAAGGGCTTTCTTTTTCAATAGTTTTATTTTTGGAAGTAAACGTACAAATTATACCAATTGTATTTATTATTTTGGTCGGACAAAAAACAATAATAAATGAGAGCATTAGTAATTTCCGGTGGAGGAAGCAAAGGAGCATTTGCAGGAGGTGTTGCCCAATTTTTGATCGAAAATAAAAAACACCACTACGATTTGTTTCTTGGAACTTCAACCGGGAGTTTGTTAATTCCTCATTTGGCATTGGGGAATATTGATAAAATTTATGATATCTATACCAATGTTGATATGCATAAAATTTTCAATGTGAATCCATTTATTATCAAAAGCAAAGATGGAGTGGACATTGTTACCATAAACCATTTCAGTGTACTTCGACAATTATTCAAAAAGAAAAGAACCTTTGGAGAAAGCAAAAATTTATTAAAGTTGATTAAATCGAGTTTGCCGATTGAAGAATTTAATGAATTAAAATTTTCAAAAAAAGATGTTATTGTCACAGTTACTAATATTTCCAATAACGAAACCGAATATAAATCGATAAAAGATTTTACGTACGATGAATTTTGTGAATGGATATGGATTTCTGGGAATTATGTTCCCTTTATGAGTTTGGTAAAAAGAAATGACTGCGAATATGGAGACGGTGGTTTTTCGAGTTTAGTGCCAATTCAGGAAGCTATAAATCGTGGTGCTACTGAAATTGATGTTGTAATTTTAGAAACTGAGACCAATATTAAAAACGAAGTAATTGGAAAAAACCCATTTTCATTATTGATTGACTTATTCCGAATTACATTAGAACAGGTAGAAAAGCAAAATATTACTATCGGAAAACTATTGGCAAGAAATAAAGAGATTGAGCTAAACTTATATTATACTCCAATAAAACTAACAAACAATGCACTAATCTTTGATAAAATAAAAATGAAAGAATGGTGGGAAGATGGGTATAAATATGCCCAGGAAAGAAGTGATATTATGAGTGAAATTAAACAATAAATAAAATGCCCTTTATTAAAAATCAAATAGAGGGCATTTTTATTAAACTATACTTAATACTACCACAATTCTCCCACTTCACTTTTTATAAGTGCCAAAGCTGCGCTGCTTGGAGAGGATTTCTCTAATAAATCACTTAATACTAATTCACGCAATTGATTAGCATCGGCTACTTTTTCATTTTTAGAAGCCAAACGAATCATTTGAATTGTAGCATTTTTAGCAGTGGTTATGATAGACCAGCATTCGTTAGTAATGTAGATTTGTTGTGTGATATTATGTTCAAATTCTTGTTCTACCTGTGCAATTACATAATTGGCATAATCATTTTTATCGTTCGAAATAGGAGTAATTCTAATCAATAACTGACTTGGATTGATACGCTCCATAAACAAGGTCAATCGTTCGTATGCTTGTAAACGTAAAGGTAAAGTGTCTTTCCGATTGTCTTTTTGCAGCAACCAGCGTCTTGTATTTTGTTGATCTTTGAAATAAGAATTGAATAAATAATAAGCCACTAATCCGGTAATAATAGCCGGTAAAGTATAACTGGCTAATTCGATTATTTTTGTTGAGTCCATTTGTGTGTATTTGTTTTTTTTACCGAAGGCAAATTAACGAATAAACAAATAAACTTATATCTTACATTTGGTAAAATTTTTCAAAAAAATATTCTGTTTTATTATTGCTTTATTTTTAATTGATTACTCCCTATAGAATGAGGATTTACTAGAAATAATTTTAAAAATAAAATAGAAGTTAAACCATTTAATAAATATACTGTCATAGTATAAAAACAACCAAACCAAACCCTTTATAATGAAAAAAAGTATATTCATTTTATTTACTGCATTGTTACTTTTACCCCTTAGTATATTTTCTCAAATTTATGTTTCGCCAGCAGGAAAAGTTAGCAATAATGGATCTATTACTAGTCCAACGACTCTTCAGAATGCAATAAATACAGTTAGTCCTGGACAAACGATTTATGTTCGTGGAGGAATTTATTCAATAGCTTCAACCATTTTTATTGCAAGAGAAAATAGCGGAACAGCAGTAAGTCTTAAACGTATCGAATCTTATGCGGACGAAAGTCCAATTCTTGATTTTTCAGCTCAAACGGAAACTAATCTGAATAAAGGAATTGTTCTGGATGGATTTTATTGGTATTTCAAAGGCATTACCATTAGAAAAGCAGGGGATAATGGTATGATGCTTTCAGGAAATTTTAATACGATTGATAATTGCATCTTCGAAAAAAACAGAGACAGCGGACTTCAAATCAGTAGATATTATGCTGCTTATACCTCCATCAGTCAATGGCCATCTAATAATTTGATTTTGAACTGCGAAGCATTTGATAATAAAGATTCATTGGCAGAAAATGCGGATGGTTTTGCCGCAAAACTAACTTGTGGTCAGGGGAATGTTTTTCGTGGTTGTCTATCTCACAATAATAGCGATGACGGTTGGGATTTATATACAAAAACCAAAACAGGTCCAATCGGAGCTATTTTATTCGAAAATTGTGTTGCCTATGATAACGGCACACTTACTAATGGGAGCACCACAGTAACAGGAGATAAAAACGGTTTTAAATTGGGAGGTGAAGGAATTCCGGTAAATCATATCCTAAGGCGTTGTATTGCTTTTGGAAATGGACAGCACGGTTTTACAGACAATAATAATCTGGGAGCTATTGAGATGACCAATAATACTTCTTACAATAATAAAAGCAATGGTTTTGGTTTTCGTGAAGGAGGAAAACACCAATTTAGAAACAATATTTCTTATAAATCATTTAAAGATAAAAATTTCGGCAAGGACATAGATAATTCTAATGTTTGGTGGATAAAAGGGAGTGCAAACGGAAGAACTCCTGCACTTGTAATTAGTGATGATGATTTTGTTTCCTTAACAGCTCCGATAGTTCTTAAAAATGCCGATGGAAGTCCTAATTTGGGAGATTTTCTTGCACTAAAATCGACCAGTGATTTTATAGATGCTGGTGTATTAGCAAATCGAATTGAATATAATGGAACAGCTCCTGATCTTGGGGCAAGAGAATTAGGTTCTCAGCAAAAAACGGATTTCGTATTGAAAACCATAGCAAAACCAATTATCGGAGGAAGCATCACTATTAGTCCTGTAAAAGCAACTTACGATGCTGGTGACGTAGTGACATTAACAGCATCACCAGCTGATGATTATATATTCCAATCCTGGAGTAATGGTACGACTACGGCTACTACAACCGTTATAATGGATGCAAACAAAACTGTTACAGCCAATTTTAAAAGCACATTACCAACAGCGTATGTTTTAACAGTAATGACAAGTCCAATCGAAGGAGGAACAATTACCATAAGTCCAAATAAAGCAACTTATATTGAAGGAGAAATAGTAACACTAACCGCAATTCCTGTAAAAGGAAATGAGCTTAAATCGTGGAGTTCAGGAGAAACTACAGAAGTTATAACAATTGCAATGACCAGCGATATGGGAATTACAGCTACATTCGGTGAAAAACTAACAGGAACTCATACGTTAAGAATTGAAGAAGCTTCCTCAGGATATTGTGCTTTTGATGGTGTCATAGCTATTAATTCCAGTGCCAATAACAGAAAAGTAACCAATATTATTGATGCAGCTGGTAAAGGAATAAACTATACTATTAAAGTGCCAACTACTGGACTTTATAATATTGTCTTCAGATATGTACATAGAGGTAAAACTACAATTGCTAAAGTTAAAGTAAACAATACTGAAACTATTGATTTGTCATTTCCGATTACATCAAGTACAACAAAGTTTAATACTACTACGCCAACAAGTATTAAATTGAATAAAGGTATAAACACGATACGATTAGAAACAATTGATGCTTTAGCATTTGCTAATATCGACTGGATCGAAATTACAGGAGAAGCTCCAGAGGCGCAATCGTGTAATTAGATTTTTAAAAACTTATTTTTTAATTAAAAGGACTACTTCAGGTAAAAATGTTGTGGTCTTTTTTTTTTGTCAAAATTCTATGTATGAAAATACTTTTTACGTTTTATAAAGAGCTTGAACCCCTTTAAACAAAGAATGTTTTTATAATATTAAAAAATGATTTTTAATTGTATTTTTTTACACATAACATAAAAATAAACATGTTTTTCAGGTTATGTTAATAATTATTTAACATCTGCATTAGGAAATGCATTATATTTACGCACATGATTGTATTAAAATAGCTATTTTAATACTCTCATTATCAGAAAATAAGGAATTCCATAGTATTGAGTTATGTGTTTTTTTCTAGATGAAATACAGTTGTTAAGAAACCATGATCTTAAATTATTAATGCTAAAAAGTAGGCCCCTTTTTTAAGCTTTAAATAAGATTTGGTTAAGTAATAACAAAGTATGTTGGAGTAATTTATTTTTCTGAGCGCTAAATAAATCTTAACCTAAATTATTAATTATGAAAAAAAAATTACAGACATTGTATTTAGCAATGTTATTATTTCCAATTTGTGTTTTTTCGCAAATTTATGTTTCCCCAACAGGTAGCTCGGGTAATCCAGGTACTTTAGCAAGTCCAACTACGATAACAAATGCTATAGCAACGGTTAGTCCCGGACAAACCATTTATATGCGTGGTGGAGTTTATTCAATAGCCTCAACTATTTTAATTGCAAGAACCAATAGTGGTACATCCGGTAATCTTAAACGTGTAGAAGCTTACAATGGAGAAGTCCCAATTCTTGATTTCTCAGCCCAAACCGAAAGTTCTTCTAACAGAGGTATTGTTTTAGACGGTCTTTATTGGTATTTCAAAGGCATCACCATTAAAAATGCAGGTGATAATGGTATGTTGCTTTCAGGTAATAACAATACAATAGACAATTGTATTTTTGAAAAAAACAGAGATACAGGTCTACAGTTAAGCCGATATACAACCACTTATACTTCAATCAGCCAATGGCCTTCCAATAATTTGATTCTAAATTGTGAAGCCTTTGATAATAAGGATGCCGGTTCAGAAAATGCGGATGGTTTTGCAGCAAAATTGACTTGTGGAACAGGCAATGTTTTTAGAGGATGTATTGCCCATAACAATATTGACGATGGGTGGGATTTGTATACTAAAACTGATACAGGACCAATCGGAATTATTTTATTTGAAGACTGCGTAGCTTATAATAATGGTACATTAACCACTAGCGGAACTTCAGGTAGCGGAGATAAAAATGGCTTCAAATTAGGAGGAGAAGGTATTGCAGTAAATCATATTGTGAGACGTTGTGTGGCTTTTGGTAATGGAAAGCACGGTTTTACAGATAACAATAATTTGGGTTCTATAGAAATGTCTAATAATACCTCAGTTAATAATGCGGAAAGTAATTTTAATTTCAGAACAGGTGGTTCACATCAATTCAGAAATAATTTATCTTACAATTCAGGCAGCAGTGATAAAAAAACAGGAACCGATGTAAGCAATTCTAATGTTTGGTGGATCAACAATGTTAGTACAAATGGCAGGACTCCTGCCCTTGTATCCAGCAGTGCTGATTTTGTCACTCTAACAGCTCCAACAGTTATTAAAAATGCTGATGGAAGTCCCAACTTAGGGAATTTTTTAGCACTTAATGCTTCTAGTGATTTAATAAACGCTGGTGTTACTGCTACCGGAATTACGTATAGTGGCTCAGCTCCGGATCTTGGTGCAAGAGAATACGGAGGAATAGTAGTTACTAATTATACACTTACGACTACTGCAAATCCAACAGCAGGAGGAAGTATAACGCGCAGTCCAAATGCGGTATCTTTCACTGCTGGTACAGTTGTGACACTTACCGCAACTCCGGCATCTGGCTATACATTTACAAGTTGGAGTAATGGAGCAACAACGGCTACAACAACTGTAACCATTAATGCAAATACAACGATTACTGCCAATTTTACAACAACGACACCAACTTCTTATACTTTGACGACTACGGCTAGTCCATCAGCTGGAGGAAGTATAAGTCGCAGTCCAAATGCAACCAGCTATACAAGTGGAACCGTAGTAACGCTTACAGCAACTCCAGCATCTGGTTATACGTTTGTAAACTGGAGTAATGGTGCAACAACAGCTACTACAACAGTAACTATGAATGCAAACACAACAATTACAGCCAATTTTACAACAACGACACCAACTTCTTATACTTTAACTACTTCAGCTAGCCCAACAGCTGGAGGAAGTATCAGTCGCAGTCCAAATGCAACCAGCTATACAAGTGGAACAGTTGTAACGCTTACTGCTACACCGGCATCTGGTTATACATTTACAAGTTGGAGTAATGGAGTAACTACAGCTTCAACTACAGTTACTATGAATGCTAATACAACAATTACTGCCACTTTTAGTCCGGTAAGCACAGGTAATACTACTTTAAGAATTGATGATAATTCAACTACTACTAATGGA
The DNA here is from genome assembly GCA_040387175.1 of Bacteroidota bacterium. Lineage (GTDB taxonomy): Bacteria > Bacteroidota > Bacteroidia > Flavobacteriales > Flavobacteriaceae > Flavobacterium. The sequence goes on from JAZKED010000014.1 coordinate 26,220, forward strand.
TATTGTGGTGCAGATGGATCTCGTCAAAACAGTTATGCAGGTGCAGATGGTGGTTATTACATCAATCTTTCTAATTCAGCAGCAAAAGGAATAGATTATTCCATTAATGTACCTGCAGCTGGAACTTATACGATTAAATTCAGATATGCTAATGGAAGCAGTTCTTCTGCTACAGTTGCCAAAGTTGTTGTAAACGGAGCTACTGCTATTGCAAGTTTAGGATTTCCTAAAACTACCAACTGGACAACCTGGACAACAACTGCTGATGCAACAGTTACATTGGCAAGCGGAATCAATAAAATAAGTTTGGAAACTACTGTAAGTTCAGAGTTTGCAAACATTGACTGGATAGAAATTACAGGAAATAATCCAACAGCTGCTAGTTGTAGTAGTTCAAGCAGAATAGCTGCTCCTAAAACTAGTGGTACAGCAGAAATTATTGCTGATTTTGAAGCCATTGTTTCTCCAAATCCAGCTGTTAGTGCTATTAATTTGATAGTTACTACAAATGAGGTTAAAGAAGCAAATATCATATTATCTAATAGTAATGGACAAGTAGTTCTTTCCAAAAGACAAGTATTAGAAAAAGGAACAAATGGAATTGTTGTTAATGATAATACAGTTGCTGCAGGGTTATATATCCTAACTGTTCAAACTGAAGGTCTTAATAAAACAATAAAAGTGATCGTTAAATAAAATTTATACACTTTGAATTTAATAACCACTTCTCATAAAAAGGAAGTGGTTTTTTTATGTCAAAATCAATTCAAATACTCCAATTATATGACTTATATGGTTAATAAATTACATTAAATTTTGGGTTTATATAAATCAAATTTCTAACGCTTAAATCCTTATTTTTGCATTCAACAGAAATTTTTATGCAGAAATACATTGAACAATTAAACGAAGCCCAACGTGAACCCGTACTCCAAAAAGATGGGCCAATGATTATTATTGCAGGTGCAGGGTCTGGAAAAACACGTGTATTAACAATTCGAATTGCTTATTTGATGAGTTTGGGAGTTGATGCTTTCAGTATTTTATCATTGACCTTTACAAACAAAGCGGCACGCGAAATGAAAAAGCGTATTTCTGATATTGTAGGTTCCAATGAAGCCAAAAATCTTTGGATGGGAACTTTTCACTCTGTTTTTGCTCGAATTCTACGTTCCGAAGCAGATAAATTGGGCTATCCATCCAACTTTACTATTTATGATTCACAGGATTCTGTCCGGTTGATTTCAGCTATTATCAAGGAAATGCAACTCGATAGGGATGTTTATAAACCGAAGCAGGTTCTAAGCCGGATTTCAAGTTATAAAAATAGTTTAATCACTGTAAAAGCCTATTTCAATAATCCTGAATTGCAGGAGCAGGATGCTATGAGCAAAAAGCCTCGTTTGGGAGAAATTTATCAAAATTATGTGGATCGTTGTTTCAAGGCAGGAGCAATGGATTTTGATGATTTATTATTAAAGACCAATGAATTATTAACTCGTTTTCCTGAAGTTTTAGCAAAATATCAAAACCGCTTCCGATATATTCTGGTGGATGAGTACCAGGATACCAATCACTCGCAGTATTTGATTGTTCGTGCTTTATCGGATAAATTTCAAAATATTTGTGTGGTAGGAGATGATGCGCAAAGTATTTATGCATTTCGTGGTGCCAATATCAATAACATCCTGAATTTTCAGAAAGATTATGAAGGGGTAAAAACTTTTCGACTGGAACAAAATTACCGTTCTACCAAAAATATTGTTGAAGCAGCCAATACAATAATTGATAAAAATAAAACCAAACTTGATAAAATTGTCTGGACAGCCAATGATTTTGGACCAAAAATAAAAGTGCACCGCAGCTTAACTGATAGTGAAGAGGGACGTTTTGTAGCCAGTACTATTTGGGAGCAAAAGATGCAGCATCAAATGATGAATGGGCAATTTGCTATTTTGTATCGTACCAATGCGCAATCACGTGCTATGGAAGATGCATTACGTAAACGAGATATCCCGTATCGAATTTACGGAGGCTTGTCTTTTTACCAAAGAAAAGAAATCAAGGATGTTTTGTGTTATTTACGATTGGTTATCAATCCAAAAGATGAAGAAGCACTCATTCGTGTTATCAATTATCCGGCTCGTGGAATAGGGGATACAACAGTTGAAAAACTAACCGTTGCCGCCAATCATTACAAGCGTTCCATCTTTGAAGTGATGCAGAATATTGACAAAATTGACCTGAAACTGAATTCAGGGACAAAACAAAAATTACAGGATTTTGTCACGATGATTCAGAGTTTTCAGGTTATTAACGAAAATCAGGACGCTTTTTATATTACCGATCATGTGGCTAAAAAAACAGGACTGGTTCAGGAATTAAAGAAAGATGCTACTCCGGAAGGAATGGCAAGAATTCAGAATATTGAGGAATTATTAAACGGAATCAAAGATTTTACTGAAGGTCAGAAAGAGATTGATGGAGCTCGTGGTTCTTTGTCTGAATTTATGGAAGACGTGGCTCTGGCAACCGATTTAGACAAGGATACCAGTGATGAAGATCGTGTGGCTTTGATGACGATACATTTGGCGAAAGGTTTGGAATTTCCACATGTTTTTGTGGTGGGTATGGAAGAAGATTTGTTTCCCAGTGCGATGAGTATGAGCACCCGAAGCGAACTGGAAGAAGAACGCCGTTTGTTTTATGTAGCGCTGACCCGTGCGGAGCATCAGGCGTATTTGACTTATGCCCAATCCCGTTACCGCTGGGGGAAACTAACGGACAGTGAACCTTCGCGTTTTATAGAAGAAATCGACGGACAATATTTAGAATACCTAACTCCTGCCGAAAACAATTATCGTTATAAGCCGATGATTGATAGCGATATTTTTGGTGATGTTGACAAATCGAAATTGCGATTGGCAAAACCAGTTGCTGGAACACCACCCAATTATGTCACGAATAACGACCCTAAACCAGAGATCAATATTCGTAAATTAAAACCAGTTTCGAGTAATTCTTCTTCTGGAGCTGCGAATTTATTTGACAATAAACTAGTTACCGGAAATATAGTAATGCACGAACGTTTTGGTAAAGGTGAAGTACTAAACCTTGAAGGAGTCGGTGCAGATAAAAAAGCAGAAATCAAATTTGAAGTAGGTGGGATAAAGAAATTGTTATTGCGCTTTGCTAAATTGGATATTATTGGATAAAAAATTGTTTCGGGTTTAAGGTTTAAAGTTGTAAATTAGAATAGCTTTAAATCTTCAACTATTTAAATTATAAAATAGAAATGGCACAATTCATAAAAATATACGAAGACAAACCCAACGAATCAGCAATTGCTAAAGTTGTGAAAGTTCTGCAGGACGGTGGTTTGGTTATATACCCAACCGATACGGTTTACGGTTTAGGTTGTGATATTACTAATACCAAAGCTTTGGAACGTATTGCAAAAATAAAAGGAGTAAAGCTGGAAAAAGCTAATTTCTCCTTTATTTGCCACGATTTGAGTAATCTTTCCGATTATGTGAAGCAAGTAGATACGGCCACTTTTAAACTATTAAAAAAAGCACTGCCTGGACCTTACACTTTCATTTTGCCAGGAAGTGGTAATTTACCAAAAGATTTCAAAAAGAAAACGACAGTTGGAATCCGTATTCCCGATAATTCGATTGCTTTGGAAATTGTTCGTCAATTGGGTAATCCAATCGTTTCGACTTCCATTCGTGATGAAGATGAGGTTATTGAATACACCACCGACCCTGAACTTATTTTTGAGAAATGGCAAAACCTTGTCGATTTAGTTATTGATGGTGGTTATGGTGATAATATGGCCTCAACCATTATTGATTTGTCAGGTCATGAACCCGTTGTGGTTCGTGAAGGTAAAGGAAGTCTGGATATTCTATAATGTTTACAAATACTTATAAATGAAAAACGTCCCGATTTATCGGGACGTTTTTATTACTGATAATCAGACTGAACACTCATCACTGTTCACTGACCACTTTTTATTTGCTTTGTTTTTTCATTTCCTTTTCAACCATATCATAGAATTGGTCAATTTTTGGCATTACATAGATACGGGTTCTTCTGTTTTTAGCTTTGTTTTCAGCAGAATCATTAGCTACTAAAGGAACGTAAGAACTTCTACCTGCAGCAATTAATTGCGCTGGATTAACACCTAATTGTGTTGATAATACGCGAATAATTGATGTAGAACGTTTTACACTCAAATCCCAGTTGTCAAGTATAACGCCATTTCCATTATAAGGAACATTATCTGTATGACCTTCTACCATACATTCAAAATCGGGTTTGTCATTTACAACTTTAGCTACTTTAGCCAAAACTCCTTTTGCTTTATCGCTAACTTCATAGCTGCCGCTTTTGAACAACATTTTATCAGAGATAGAGATGAAAACTACTCCTTTATCAACATTAATTTCGATGTCCTCGTCATTTAATCCTACTACAGATTTCAAACTAGTAACAACGGCAAGTGTAACACTGTCTTTTTTAGTTAAAGCATCCTGCATTCTGCTGATTTTCAAATCTTTCTCTTTAATAGATTCTAAGGCTTTTTCGATATTTTCAGCACCTTTAGCTGTCAAAACAGTCATATCTTTTGAAGTACTTATCAAATGTGCATTTTGTCCTTTTAAAGCTTCTGCAGTTGCAGCAAGACCAGCTTTTTCTTCTAAACATGAATTTAGTTTTACAGTGCAACTGTTTAATAAATCTTGAGTTTCTTTATTTTTAGCTTCAAGATCTGCATATTTCTTTTTAGAAACACAAGAGGTTAAAAGCACCAATAGCGATAGGGTTACAGCAATTTTCTTCATAGAGGATAAAATTTAATTAAACGTTAATTACAAAGTTAGTTTTTTAAGATTAGAATTCTGTTTTAAATCTTTGTTAAAATTATTTTCCAAAAACCTTGCCACCTTTGACGTAGTAATTAAAAACGATACTCTTAGTTTTGTAATATTTGTCCAATTGAATTTTATCTCTTTTTCTATAATGATGAGAATAAAGAACATAGAAAGAAAAATGAGCTTGTATTATTGCCCAACAATGTTTGAATTTTCCCTGAAAAATAAATTGCACACCAGCAATGCCATCTAAAACCAAACGACAGAACAAAATCCAGTACAAGTTTTTTGCAGGCAGGTTTTTCAATAACATTAGTAATGAATTTCTAAAATTCAAAAAGGTTTTTTTAGGATTTCCCTGTTGTAATGTGGCTCCGCCTACGTGATAAACAACCGATTGAGAAATGTATTTTATTTGATGTTTTTTATTGAAGGCACGCCAACACAAATCAATCTCTTCCTGATGGGCAAAAAAATCAGCATCAAAACCTTTTAGCTCTTTATAAACCGAACTTCGTATAAAAAAACAAGCACCCGAAGCCCAGAATATTTCACAAGTATCATCATATTGCCCATTGTCTTTTTCTAAAGTGTCAAAAATACGCCCGCGACAAAAAGGATAACCGTATTTATCTATAAAACCGCCTGCTGCACCTGCATATTCAAAGTATTCCTTTCGTTTGAAATCTAATATTTTAGGTTGTATTATAGCCGTTTTTGGTTGGTTTTCGAAAGTTTCTAATATCGGTTTTAACCAATTTTCTGTCACTTCAATATCGGAATTCACTAAAGCGTAAATCTCAGCATCGATGTGTTTTAGAGCTTCATTATAGCCTTGGGCAAAACCAAAATTACTCTTGTTTTCGACAATTTTTACTGTTGGAAAATTAGTTTTTACAAAGGCAACCGAATCATCTGTCGAAGCATTATCGGCAACATAAATAACGGCCTCCGGAGAATATTTTACAACAGAAGGTAAAAACTGTTCCAATAATTTTGTTCCATTCCAGTTGAGTATGACAACAGCTATTTTCATTTAAATCTTTGTGTTTTTCAATTCGTAATCTGGCAATTCTCTCAAAAACTCATACTTCTCATTCTCAAAATCCATTTGGCAAAAATAATGATTCAATCCATTGGTTACCATAAGAAATTTGGCTTTTAAAGTCATATTATAACGCGCAATTTGATCGAAAGTAGCCTGTGCACTCTTGATTTCTGGAGCTTTACATTCAACCAAAACAAAGATGGAGCCATCGGGATTGAAAACAACAATATCATATCTTTTTCGTAATCCATTGACGCTTAAAACTTTTTCAACATTAATTAATGATTTGGGATACTTTTTTTCTTCCAATAAAAAACGAACTACATGTTGGCGAACCCATTCTTCAGGCGTGAGAATGATGAATTTTTTCCTGATTTCGTCGAAAATAGACACTTTATTTTCGCTATTTTTGAAACGAAAAGAATAAGAAGGAAAATTGAGTTGCTGCATAACGCAAAAGTATTAAATAAGTTTAAAGATTGCAGTTTTCAAATCTGAAATCTGAAATCTAAAATCTGCAATCTAAGAAATGGACGAAGTTTTAAAAATAGTTAATGATATCAAAGCGGGCAACATCAAACCGATCTATTTTCTGATGGGAGAAGAGCCCTACTATATTGATAAATTATCCAATTATATTGAAGATAAAGTTTTGTCAGAAGACGAAAAAGGTTTTAACCAGACTGTTTTGTACGGACGTGATGTTTCGATAGATGATATCGTCTCGACAGCCAAACGCTATCCAATGATGGCGGAACGTCAGGTGGTTATTGTAAAAGAAGCCCAGGATTTATCTAGAACGATTGATAAAATCGAAAGTTATGTTGAAAACCCAATGCCATCAACCGTTTTGGTTTTTTGTTACAAATACAAAACCTTGGATAAAAGAAAAAAAGTAACCAAGCTTTTGGCCAAAAACGGAATCGTTTACGAAAGTAAAAAGCTGTATGAAAATCAGGTAGGAGATTGGATTAAACGTGTTTTAGCAGGAAAAAAATATAACATCGAACCCAAAGCCAATGCGATGTTAGTCGAATTTCTGGGAACTGATTTGAGTAAAATCAACAACGAACTCGAGAAATTACAAATCATTTTGCCAAAAGGCAGTACGATAACACCACATCATATCGAAGAAAATATAGGTTTCAGCAAAGACTTTAATGTTTTCGAATTACGAAAAGCCATTGGTGATAGAAATCAATTAAGAGCCTATACTATTGCCGATAATTTTGCACAAAATCCAAAAGACAATCCTATTGTAATGACCACAAGTTTGATTTTTAGCTTCTTTGTGCAATTATTGAAATACCATGGATTGAAAGATAAGAATCCTAAGAACGTAGCTTCAGCATTAGGAGTCAATCCGTTTTTCTTAAAGGATTATGATATCGCACTCAAAAATTATCCTATGCGTAAAGTGAGTCAGATTGTTACTTCTTTGAGAGATGTTGATGTAAAAAGTAAGGGAGTAGGAGCGAATGCTTTGCCACAATCCGATTTGCTAAGAGAAATGCTATTTAAAATTTTTAATTAGCGGTAAAAAATACCGATATTAGCCGCTCTAAAAAATAATACAACAATTATGGGAATGAATAAAAACACCATTTTAGGATGGGCTACGTTTATAATGCTGGTGATGGGATTTTTGCTAATTGGATTAGGAGCTTTTAAATATAGAGATGTTTCAGGATGGGGATTTGCAGCTGTTGGAGTAGGTTTTCTTGCTAATGCCTGGGTTTTTAATGCCTTGAAAGGACGCGTATAATAAGACAATAAAATTAGTTATAAAAAAAATCCACTACGGCTAGTAGTGGATTTTTTTGTATTATCTAGTTAGCTATTATTTAGCTAACAATTTTCCAGATTGAATGATTTTACCATTACTAATTATTTTATATAAATAAACACCTGATGTAAGACTGCTCATTTCTAAAGTATTTGTTTTTTCTGTAACAGTCGATTTTTTCACTTCTTTACCAAATATATCATACAAAATAATTTGAGTGTTGTTTATTTCAAAGTTGTCACTAATGTCAATAGTAATGAAAGACTGAAATGGATTAGGATATATAGTCACTTTTTGCTCTTTCAGAAATGAACCTGTACCCATTGTTGGGCATCCTACTGGCATTATTACTGATACAGTCGAAGTACTCAATGCTCCTTTTGTGGTAAATATTCTACCATCAAGTGCTACTCCGGTTGCTAATTCAACTGCACCGTTATTAGCAACAATAGTTCCTTTGAATTGTGAATAGTCACTAATTAAAACTGCACCATCTACTTTCCAATAGACGTTTTTGGCTTGAGCTCCATTAATCAAAATTACTTTTGCATAAGTGCTTGTAGAAAGGGCACCATTTATTTGAATTACAAAAATTGCATTAGGATTATTCTCGGCATTCAGATACACCGTGTTAGTTAATACCGTTGCGGCAGCTAATAAATAAGTATGTGGGGTAAGAACCAGATTATTTCCGAATTGCGCTGGATATAATAATTGAATATCATAAGGAAGAAGATTTAAATAATTATAAACATCAGTTAAATCTGCTGCTGCTTGTGCTGTAGAAGTATCAGGTCCAGGATGTATCATTCCATTCACATTCATTGCATCATAACCAGTTGTTAAATATTTATTGGTACCAATATCACCAGTAACTGTTGTTAGACCGGCATTTGAAACAGATCCGTTGGAAGAGAAAATAGCATAACATTGCGTTGATTTTAAATCTGGTGCAGCAGGACCGTTTAGGATTGGACTGCCACATCCAATAGGAGTAAAAGAGGTAATACCATCAACAGATATTGATCCAGCAGTTGACAGAGCTCTTCCTTCCAATGAAACTCCTGTATTCATAACAATTGCAGCATTATTAACAATTACTGTTCCTTTCATAATTGTTCCAGACGCCATACTTGTCAATCCTTCTATTTTCCAAAACACATTACAAGCTTTGGCACCGTTAACCAATTTTACTTCAGAATTGGAATTAGTGGCAAAAGCAGCTTCAACCTTAAATATAAAAACAGCATCTGGATTACCTTGTGCGTCTAGTGTTAAGTCAAGATTTAATGTTGTTACAGTTGGAATTGAATATATTCCAGCAGTAAGAATTTGTCCGTTGCCTAATAAAGGTGCAAAAAAATAGTTTGGAATGGCACTTTTCAATTGGTCATAAGCAATTAATAAATCAGTACCACATTGAGCACTTGTTCCGTTTCCATCATGCATCACACCATCTACATTTCCGAAACCTGTGCTGGAAGCGCTGTTCGTTCCAACATTTCCTGTGAGATGAGTAATACCAGTATTTGTAACAGCTCCAACAGAAGTATATAATACAAAATTGGCAGCAGTTCCTAATGTGGGAGCCTGACTAAAACTTGAATTTTGCATAAATAATAGAGAGAGGAATATTATTGTACTAAGTAGTCTTGTTTTCATTTTTTTTAATTTAAAAGGTGAAATTAGTTTCACTTAGCAAATATGATGGTCATTTTGCCTTTTATTGTTGCTTAATTAATTATAAAACTTGTATTATTCACGTATCTCAATTTTCCGTTTTTACCTGTTATTCTTTACTATTTAAAACTTTTTTTGTTATTATATTGTAATATATTTGCACGATTAAAAGAGTCAAATTCCAACTTTGGAATAGAGTTTTAAAAAATATTTAGAAATAAAAAATAGCAATAATTATGTCAGACGATAAAAAGGTAATTTTCTCAATGCAAAAATTGAGTAAAACCTATCAGGGAGCAGATAAACCAGTACTTAAAAACATTTATTTGAGTTTTTTTTACGGAGCTAAAATCGGTATTTTGGGTCTTAACGGTTCTGGAAAATCTTCTCTTTTAAAAATTATAGCAGGAGTTGATAAGAACTATCAGGGAGATGTTGTTTTTCAGCCGGGTTATACTGTTGGTTATTTAGAGCAGGAACCAATTTTGGATGATTCTAAAACAGTTATCGAAATTGTTCGTGAAGGAGCTGCCGAAACTATGGCAGTTTTGGAAGAATACAATAAAATCAACGATTTGTTTGGTCTTGAAGAAAACTATTCTGATCCAGACAAAATGGATAAATTGATGGATCGTCAGGCGGCTTTGCAAGACAAAATTGATGCGCTGGGAGCTTGGGAAATCGATACGAAATTAGAAATTGCAATGGATGCTTTGCGTACGCCGGATGGTGATACGCCTATCAAAAACCTTTCGGGAGGAGAGCGTCGTCGTGTAGCTTTATGTCGCTTGTTATTGCAACAACCAGACGTTTTGCTTTTGGATGAGCCTACCAACCACTTGGATGCTGAGTCTGTACTTTGGTTAGAACAGCATTTGGCGCAATATGCAGGAACTGTAATTGCCGTAACGCACGATAGATATTTCTTAGATAATGTTGCTGGTTGGATTTTGGAATTGGATAGAGGAGAAGGTATTCCTTGGAAAGGAAATTATTCTTCTTGGTTAGACCAAAAATCAAGCAGAATGGCATTAGAAGAAAAAGTAGCTTCTAAACGTCGTAAAAACTTAGAGCGTGAGTTGGATTGGGTTCGTCAAGGTGCTAAAGGTCGTCAAACCAAACAAAAAGCACGTTTACAGAACTACGATAAATTATTAAACGAAGACCAAAAACAACTAGATGAAAACTTGGAAATCTACATTCCAAATGGACCGCGTTTAGGAACCAATGTTATCGAAGCTAAGAATGTAGCCAAAGCTTTTGGAGATAAATTATTATATGACAACTTGAATTTTACTTTGCCTCAAGCAGGAATTGTTGGAATTATCGGACCAAACGGTGCGGGTAAATCGACTATTTTCAAAATGATTATGGGAGAACAATCTACTGATAGTGGGGAATTCTCTGTTGGAGAAACTGTAAAAATCGCTTACGTAGATCAATCGCATTCTAATATTGATCCAAATAAATCAATCTGGGAAAACTTTGCCGATGGTCAGGAATTAATCATGATGGGTGGAAAGCAAGTGAATTCAAGAGCTTATTTATCACGTTTCAATTTTGGTGGTGGTGAGCAAAACAAAAAAGTATCAGCACTTTCTGGTGGAGAACGTAACCGTTTACACTTGGCGATGACGTTGAAAGAAGAAGGAAATGTATTGTTACTGGATGAGCCAACGAATGATTTGGACGTAAACACGCTTCGTGCACTTGAAGAAGGTTTGGAGAATTTTGCTGGTTGTGCAGTAGTGATTTCGCACGACAGATGGTTCCTGGACAGAATTTGTACGCACATTCTAGCTTTCGAAGGTGATTCTGAAGTGTATTATTTCGAGGGTGGTTTCTCAGAATACGAAGAAAATAAAAGGAAACGTTTAGGTGGTGATTTAACTCCAAAACGTTTGAAATACAGAAAGTTAATTAGATAATAATTGATTTGTAATAAACAAAAGTCTTAAATTCTATTGTAATTTGAGGCTTTTTTATTTGCTTATATCTTTGTGTTTTTGTGGTTAAATATTAGCTAAAGGAATTTAGCTTTCAGTTTCGGAGTTGGAATCATACAGCTTTCTTTTTTGCCATACCATTTGTAACGATTTTTGGCAATGTAATCGTAAAGCCGATTTCTTATTGCAGTGGGAATAATTCTGAATATAGTTCCGAAATGTAAAAGTCCACCCAAGCTTTTTGCAATTTCAATTGCAGCCGACGATTTGTAATAATACGCCACCTCAGGTTCATACAGAATAATGCTGTCAATATTTTTTGGATTAATTCCAATATGCTGTAAAATTTCCTTACCCAATTCCGATTGTAAAGGCACAAATCGAAAGACATCTTTTTTGTCGTGCTGAATCACAAATTGCACCGCCGAATTGCATAAATTGCAAACACCGTCAAAGAGGATTATTTTTTTATTAGGAGGAAGGTTTAGCATATTTATATTTTCTAAACATCTTTGTCAAAGTTTAAACTTAACCGAAGATGATTTCTTGGTATTTGATTTATCTATTGAAATTAATTTTTATATAATTTTTACAAATCAAAAACGACATCCATAAATTATTTTTAAAAGACTTTTTAAAATAAATGAGTTTATGTGTTGTCTTTTTAGAAATCTTTGTTCAAATCGTCTTATTTTAATTTTCGATTTTATTTTGTCTTAATTATTATATTTTTATTGATTGACAACAGAAATTTATTTCTTAATTGCTTCCACCAATTCCAATTCCTCCAAACTCACTTTTGAAGTAAATAAACCGTAATTAACCACAGCCTTATTTTTTTCAATTTTATCAATACTTCCTACGGCTTTTCCGTCCAGCATTCGCACTCGGTCTCCAACTTTTAGAATTGGTTTTGGTTTTTCAATAACAGGTTTAAGTTTCTTTTCCTTTTTTTCAATTCTGATTTCCTCAACCTGAACTTCAACTTCTTTGATGACTTCTTTTTTCTTTTCTACAATAGCTTTGGCTTCTTTTGGCGTGGCTTTCTTGCGTTTGGAGTTTTCGATTTCTACTAATTTCAGAAATTCCCCAATAAGGTCTTTTTTGTTTTTATTATTGAAATATTTCTCCGCAATGTCTTCTATTTTTTGTCCAATGTAAATTGTCTTTTGATTACTGTCATATAGTTCCTGATAGCTTTCCAGTTTTTGCTTGATTTTTACATTGATGTTTTCCATTTTCTTACTCTCTTCACGTGCTTTGGTTTCTTCTTCTTTCAGATTGTTAGAAGTTTTTTCCAATTTAGAACGCTCTTTCTGAAGCGTGGCAATGGTTTTATCAAAGCGTACTTTTCCGACTTCAATTTTCTTTTTGGCCCGATTTATTAATCCAAATGGAATTCCGTTTTTCAAAGCGACTTCAAAAGTAAATGAACTTCCGGCTTGTCCTAAAACCAATTTGTACATCGGTTCCAGAGTTTTTTCGTCGAATAGCATATTGGCATTTATCGCAAAAGGCAATTCGTTAGCCAGAATCTTTAGGTTGGAATAATGGGTTGTTATGATTCCAAAAGCTTCCCGGTGATAGAACTCTTCAAGAAAAATTTCCGCCAAAGCGCCACCCAATTCAGGATCAGAACCGGTTCCAAATTCGTCAATTAAGAACATGGTTTTCTTGTTGCACTTCTTCAGGAAGTAGTTCATGTTTTTCAATCGGTAACTGTAGGTACTTAGATGATTTTCAATAGATTGATTGTCTCCAATGTCAGTTAAAATTCTGTCAAACAAAAAGGTTTCACTGCGTTCGTGAACTGGAATCAGCATTCCGGATTGCAACATCAATTGCAATAATCCAACGGTTTTTAAGGAGATGGTTTTTCCTCCCGCATTCGGTCCGGAAATAACAATGATTCTTTTTTCCTGATTCAGTTCGATGGTTTGTGGATGGGTGATTTCGTTTTTCTGTTTGTTGTTTAAATACAGAATAGGATGGAAGGCATCCCTGAAATACAATCGTCTTTCTTCGGTAATGGTTGGCAAAATTCCGTTAATTCTGTTAGCGTATTTTGCTTTTGCAGCAACCACATCAATATCGCTCAGGAAATCCTGATATTGAACCAGCAAAGGCAAAAACGGACGAATCTGATTGGATAATTGTTTCAGAATTCGGGTGATTTCCTCTTTTTCCTCGTATTCTAAATTGCTTAATTCACGGGAATATTTCAAAGTCAGTTCCGGTTCAATATAAGCGATACTTCCTGTTTTGGAAGTCCCTAAAATGGTTCCTTTTACTTTACGGCGATACATAGCTAAAACCGCCAGAACCCTGCGATTCTGAACAAAACTTTCTTTAATATCGTCCAAATAACCAAGGGAATTATTTTGCGTCAACGCCACACCAAAACTTTGGTTTACTTTGCCTCGAACGAGATTCATGTTTTTACGAATTTCAGATAATTGAGGAGAAGCATTGTCTTTGATCTCTCCGTATTTATCTACAACCAAATCAATTACGTTGCTAATTTCTTTGGTAATTTGAACTTCTGAAGCCTTTCTATTCAAATACGGATAATAATCATCAAATTTTTTGAAGTAATTCAACAGGAAATTCGTGGTATCTGAAATAGTGGCAATTTTTCTAAAACTGCCTACTTCAAGAAAACTGTCTTCAATTCCCAAAAACTTGATTTCATAGGTAATGGCATCAAAACCATGATTGGGAATCGCATTATTATTTTGGAAAGACGAAACATATTCAGAGGTTTGCATCAAGGCATTCATCAAAGTTTCTTTGTCTTTGAAAGGAGTAATTTCCAAAGCTTTTTGCTTGCCAATATCGGTATTGCAAATCTCTGAAATGGTTTCGAGAACGGTTGGAAATTGTAAGTCTTGAAGTGTTTTTTCTGTAATGGATATCATTTTTGTATCGAAAGTCTAATGTCAAAAGCCCAAAGTTACAAAGTAAAAAGTCAAAAACCATTTTCTTGGCTCTCTTTGAGAAAACTTTACGAACTTTGCGGTAAAACATAATTATGCAACCCAACCTTAATTCTTCCTGGCAATCTGTTTTAGCTGACGAACTTCAGAAACCGTATTTCTCTGATTTGATGAAAGCTGTGGATGAAGAATATCAAAATCATACTTGTTTTCCGCCAAAAGAATTGATTTTTTCGGCTTTTGATTATTGTTCGTTTGAGGAATTGAAAGTGGTGATTATTGGTCAGGATCCGTATCACGGTGTGAATGAAGCCAATGGTTTGTGTTTTTCTGTGAATGATGGAATCAAAATCCCACCTTCGTTACGCAATATTTTCAGGGAATTGAATGAGGATTTGGGAACTATTTTCTTTCCGACTTCGGGAAATTTGGAACGCTGGGCGAAACAGGGAATATTACTTTTGAATGCTTCGCTTTCGGTTCGGATGGACAATCCCAATAGTCACAAACACTTAAAATGGGGAACTTTTACCGATGCTGTTATTCAGAAAATATCGGATGAAAAAGAGAATGTGGTTTTTTTGCTTTGGGGAAGTTTTGCTCAAAAGAAAGGCGCTAAAATTGATAGAAGCAAACACCTAGTTTTAGAATCTGGCCATCCTTCGCCAATGAGTGCCAATCAGGGAAAATGGTTTGGCAATAAACATTTTAGCCAAACCAATACTTATTTAAAATCAAAAGGCAAGACGCAAATAGAGTGGTAATTATTTTAATCCTGTCATTGCGAGGAACGAAGCAATCACATTACGAGAGCAACAAATAGGATTGCTTCGTTCCTCGCAATGACACTTAAATAGCTAAATAAATTATCCTCCAACCCGTTTTACTTTAAAGCCTTTTTCTTTCAGCATTTGCATAATTTTATCACGGTAATCCCCTTGTATGATTATTGAATCGTCTTTGAAAGTACCGCCAACGCTCAATTTGGTTTTGATTTCTTTGGCCAAAATTTTAAAATCTTCGTCATTTCCTTCGTAGCCTTCGATTATGGTGGTAGCTTTACCTTTTCGTTTTTCGAATTTGCAAATCATAGGCTCTTTTTGAATAAAAAGTACGTGATCTTCTTCCTGAATTTCTTCAGGTTCTGATTCTATATGGTCTGGAAATAAGTTTTTTAGTTGATCTTGTAAGTCCATTTTTTAAATTTTAATTAATCCTAAATCTACCAGTCTTTCATATAAGAATTTCCCAGCTGTTATATCTTCGAATTGTTTTGGATTTTCAGCATCAATGCAGTTTTCCAAACAATCCAGTTTCATGTCACTCACAGGATGCATGAAATACGGAATCGAATAACGGGAAGTTCCCCATAATTCCCTCGGTGGATTTACTACCTGATGAATTGTTGATTTCAATTTGTTATTAGTGTGGCGGGATAACATATCGCCCACATTTATCACTAATTCGTCTGGTTGGGCAATGGCATCAATCCATTCGCCATCGTGGTTTTGAACTTGTAAACCGCGTCCCTGAGCACCCATTAAAAGGGTAATCAGATTAATGTCACCGTGAGCCGCAGCACGAATGGCGTTTTCAGGTTCAGATGTAATGGGTGGATAATGTATAGGTCTCAAAATAGAGTTCCCTTCAATGGCATATTCGTCAAAATAAAATTCGTTCAAGCCAAGGTGCAAAGCCAAAGCTCTCAATACATAAACACCTGTTTTTTCTAACATTTGATAGGCTTCTTTTCCTACTATATTAAAATGGGGTAATTCTTTTACTTCAACATTATCGGGATATTGTGAAGCGTATTTTGAATCTTTTTCCACATATTGACCAAAGTGCCAAAACTCTTTCAAATCACCTTCTTTCCGGCCTTTGGCGTGTTCTTTTCCAAAAGAAACATAACCTCTTTGACCTCCAAGTCCAGGAATTTCATAACCGTGTTTGGTTTCTAATGGTAAAGCGAAAAAGTTCTTGATTTCACTGTATAATTCGTCAACTAACTGTTCGTCTAAAAAATGCCCTTTTAAGGCAACAAAGCCAATATCTTCAAAGGCACTTCCGATTTCATTTACAAATTTTTGTTTACGTTTCGGGTCATCCGAAAGGAAATCACGCAAGTCAACACTGGGAATGTTTTGCATAGTATTACTTTATTTAAAAGGGATAAGCTTAAGCTTTCTTTCACAAATGTAGAAAAATAATTCTAATAAAAGTATTGAGATTTAATGCTCATGTTTTGATTCATTTGGGTAAAATCAAAACCTATTTATTAACTTTTATTTAGTAAACAAAAATAGCAGATGCGTATGAATTCCGTAAATTTACATTCCTAGAAAAAGTAGAAATAAATAGTATAACTATGAGTACATCAGAAAATCAGAATACAATTTTTTCCAGAGGGGATAAAACTTCGGCCGATTATTTTACGGGAACTTCATTCTTAAATGTTTTGGTGCCAAAAGACGAAACAGGAAGTTATACTATTGGCAATGTTGAATTTGAACCGGCTTGCAGAACCAATTGGCATACCCATCCGGCAGGTCAAATTCTTTTGGTGACAGATGGTAAAGGATATTATCAGGAAAAAGGAAAACCAGCAAGATTATTGGATAAAGGCGATGTGGTGGTAATTCCTTCACTAGTTGAACATTGGCATGGAGCCAGACACGATAGCCATTTTACACATATTGCTATTTCGAATATTACCGAAGCAGGTGCCGTAACCTGGTTGTCGCCTGTAACGGATGAAGAATACGACAGTGTCAAATTATAAATGAAACAATACTAAACTAATACCTTATACAAAATGGAAACAAAAAATATAAAAGCTTACGGAACAGATGCGGCCGATGCTCCTTTACAACAAATGAATATTGAACGCAGAGCACTTACTGGAAAAGATATTGAAATTGAAATTCTGTATTGTGGTGTTTGTCATTCGGATTTGCATACCGCCAGAAATGATTGGGGTTTTACGTCTTATCCAGCAGTTCCGGGTCACGAAATTGTGGGTAAAGTAACCAAAGTAGGAAGTGAAGTCAGCAAACTGAAAGTAGGTGATTTTGCCGCAGTAGGCTGTATGGTAGATTCCTGTCAGACTTGTGATAGCTGCAAACAGGATTTAGAGCAATACTGCTCAAATGGATTTACCGGAACTTACAATGGTGCCGATAAATATCTAGGAGGACGAACTCTCGGCGGCTATTCCGAGAAAATTGTGGTAGATGAACATTTCGTTCTTAAAGTTCCGGCTAATCTGGATTTGGCTGCAACAGCGCCTTTGCTTTGTGCAGGTATTACAACCTGGTCGCCACTTCGTCATTGGAAAGTAGGGAAGGACAGTAAAGTAGCCGTTGTTGGTTTAGGCGGATTAGGGCATATGGCAATAAAATTAGCCAAAGGTTTAGGAGCAGAAGTAACGCTGTTTTCAAGAACGCCGGGCAAAGAAAAAGATGCTTTGGAATTGGGAGCGGATGCTGTGATTATCTCTACTGATGAGAACCAAATGAAATCGGTTAGCGGAAAATTTGATTTGATTATTGATACCGTTCCTTATGTTCATGATGTGAATCCGTATGTTGGAACTTTAAATACAAATGGAACTTTGGTTTTGGTAGGCTATTTAGGTGGATTAGAACCAATTCTGCAAACTGTTCCAATGATTATGGGAAGAAAATCGATAGCGGGTTCTTTGATTGGCGGCATTGCCGAAACTCAGGAAATGCTTGATTTCTGTGGTGAACACAATATTGTATCTGAAATAGAAATCATCAAAATGCAGGATATCAATGAAGCGTATGAAAGAATGCTGAAAAGTGATGTGCGTTACCGTTTTGTTATTGATATGGCTTCTCTTTAAAATAATAAGTTAGGGCAATAAAAAAGCAGGAATCGAAAATTCCTGCTTTTTTAGTTTAATACCTTTATTTCAGTTTCCACTTTTCTACAATCTGGGCATTGAATCCCTCAGTATTTTTGGGATTGGGTTCTCCTTTTCCGGTAGTAATAAATTTATAAAGGCTGTTTTTAATATAATTACCCCAGGATTCATTGCATATTTCATAGCATTCATAATCCGGAACCAAGCCTTCGTGAGTGAATTGTACTTTAGTTTTACTATCTTCTTCAGTAATTTCAAAGATAAGTTTGGTGTTGTTCCATTCCGTTTTATCTTCTGTAAAACTAAATTGATTGTTCAGGATTTGGTAAACCAATTTTTTGTTTGGAACTGATTCTATTAGTTTTATTTTACACAGATGAACATCTTTGTAGTGATAAAAGAATTCTTCATTAAGATGGTCTGTATTGCCTTCAATATCTTCTGACCACCATCCGCGAAAATTGGTAATGGCTTCAAAAGTTTCTTTTGGGCTTTGTTCCACCCAAATTGTTGCGGTAAAATCTTGATTTTTCATATACTGCTTGTTTAAAATTAGCACAAAAACTAAAGAATTACTTTGTTATTCCATCAGAAGTTTTTCTGCATAGTGTTTGAAATATTATTGTAAAACCCAATCTTGTCAAACAACTGTTATTGGCAGACTTCTTTGTTTTTCCACTTACTCTTGTAAGTTTCTATTAGCTTATTGGCTTTTTCTAATTCATCCTCTTTTAAATAAGCTTTAATTACATATCTGGTAGTTGTATATTTTTGAGTTTCTAAATATTCAGCAGCAAGTACTCCCCACAAGTATGCCTTAATCATATCTTCCCGATTGTCACCAGCATTTCCAAATAAAGCTGCCGCTAATGGACCCATTGCAGCTGGTTGCTTTTGTTCAGCCGACATTTCTAACCAGTGTATTGCAAGTGATTCATTTTTCTCTACTGCATGTCCATACAAATAACTATAACCAATTACAAATTGTGCGAGACAGTTCCCGTTCTTTGCAAAAGGTTCTAAAATCTCAAAGGATTTTTTGTAGTCTTTTGAGTCAAATGATTTTAATCCTTCATCTAATATTGAGTCTTGTCCGAAGGATTTTATAACTGCAAAAAGCAGAAATAAGCTAAATGTAATTTTTAATTTCATAAGTAATAAGTTTTCCAATAACGTTGTAGTAGCTGTTAGCAGTAGTTTTTATTTGATAATTTTTCCGTTGTAAATTTCGGTATTGGGCAATTCTTTTTTTAATTCGATTAATTCTGTTTCTGAAATTTCATTTTTTTCAACTATTAAGCGTTTTAAATTTTTTAAATTTTTGATGCTTTTAGGTAAAGTTTTTAATTTGGTATTATACAAGTTCAATACTTCTAATTTTTTTAAATTTCCTATTTCTTCTGGAATGTTCTCCAAAGAATTACTAGATAAATCCAATTCTTCCAAATTTTGTAAATTGTAAATTTCTATTGGTATTTTTTTTAAATTATTTCCATATAATGATATATATACCAAATTACTTAAAAGACCTACTTCTTTAGGAATTTCAATCAGATTATTTTTAGCTAACGATAATTTTTTTAATGCTTTGAGTTGACCAATTTCTTTTGGAAGATAATTTACGCCTTCCAAGTTAAAACCCACATCAGCTATAATCCAACGACCCCAAGTATTAACAATAGATAATTCTTCGAGGTTTTTTAAATTACCTATTTCTTTAGGAATTTCTTTTATTGGTATTATTTCAAAACGCAAGATTTTTAAATTTTTAAGTTTTCCAATTTCGTTTGGGATATGGGTAGTTTGTGTTGAACTGTAATACAAAGTAGTTAAACCGTCTATATAACAAAGTCCAACTGGAAATTCTGATAATTTCACATTAGAAATTTCTACATAATTTAAAGATTTAAATTTATTTATATTTTCGGTTAATTTATCTAATTTATATGAAGACTGTATTTTTAAACTTGTTATGTTTTTATTTTTTGAATATATCTTATCAAATGGAAAATTGTCAATTTCTCTTAAATCTAAATTACCATTTTGGATTTGTTTATTTAACAAGATTGAATCAGTTGCTGGTGGATAATAAACAGTATATATCTCCTGGGTAAAAACGGAATTAGAAACTAATAAAAGAAATAAAACGGTAAAATATTTAATGTTTTTCATTGATAACTATATGTTGTTAAAATTACTACTAACGTTCTCGCGCTACAAGCAGTTTGGGATTAAATTAAGCCCTATTTTCGGATTTGTCAAATCATCCCAAATACAAAACCATTTGTCCATTAAGCCTAATGCCCAAATCCGTTGTAGTGGCTGTTAGCGGTTCGGTTTTTCTATTTCCAATAACTTTTCGTCAAACCAAACATCTTCATAACCATTTTCGGTTATTAGAAATCTAAATCCTTCGTCAAGTCCTAAATAGTCAATCAGTTTTGGTTTTCTCTGCAATAAATGTTCAGCACAAATTGGTTGAAAAAAATTGTCATCTTCCGAATATTCTCCACTCCAAATAAACCAACAAACTTCGCCTTTTTTGGTTCTGTGTCTTAATCCATTTAATTTCTCTAAATCTAAATTTTCTGAAATACCAATGTTAAGAGTTTTGTTGATGGGCTTCCATTTTGAGCCATATTTTTCACAAATTTCTTTTTGTTTTTCAATATGAATATTCCAATTGTTATAAACCATTAATTCGTCCACATCGTTTTCAAGTCTATTTTTCCAAAGTTTCATATTAACTTTATTGATTGGAAAGTTAATTTCTTCGTTATCCCAATCAAAAATTGTTTCAGAAATTATTTCGTCATTTTCGTCCCAATCTATTTCATCAGAAGCAAAACAATTCCACGCGAAATTTGATAAATCAATTTTTTGAATTTCGTCTTTAAGAAATTTGTCGCATAATTCTATTAATTGCTTTCTTTCGATATTCATATTTTGTTGTTTTTCTCTTCGGCTCTTTAAACTGACCGCTAACGTTCTCGCGCTACAAGCAGTTTGGGATTAAATTAAGCCTTATCTTCGGATTTGCCAAATCTTCCAAATACAAACCAATTTTTCCATTAAGCCAAATCTCCAAATTGCTTGTAGCGTGTGTTATGGGTAGTGCAGTCTTCCCTTATAGTAAACTGTCAATTCCTTCATTTTCGAGTTGCGTGATAATCGAATTCGCCCGTCTATGTCCTAAATCATGTGCTAGACGTAAAAATTTTAATACTTCAGTCTCATCACTGTAAGTTTTAATTAACTCAATGGCCAAATTAAAACATATACTGGCGTTTTCTTTATCAAGTTTAAAAGCAGTTTTAAGAGCTTCCACAGCATCTTCATGTTGTTCCAAAGCAGTCAAAGCGCAAGCAGTTTGATACCAACACTGCGCATCTTCTGGAAAATCTTGATTAAGTTTTGAAAAACATTCTAGAGCTAAATCATGTTCTTGAGCAAAGCCGTGGGCGACTCCCTTTAAATGTAATAAATCAGGTGAATTAGGGGTAAGCATTAAATTTTCATTAACAAAATACAAAACCTCTCCATATTTTTCTTGTTTAATTAGGCGATCCATTTTGCTTTTGAACTCATCCCATGTCATGCTATCTTTATTTTGATTCAACTTTTCGATTGGTGATTTTAATATTTTAGGAATTGTTACCGGTTTTTCAAATAGCTCTCTTGCTAGTTCGGTAGTGTTTGGTTTCCTTGTCATTTTAAATATCTGTATAGGATAGGGTATATTCTCTTCAGCTAATTTGATATAATGGTATATTCTTGAATCGCGACAATTTAATCCAAATATAATTTCGTGAAGAGGTGCAGGCAAGTCAAACACTCCTCCGAAAGGTTCAACGTATCTCCATTCTTCCTCATACTTCCAGTCCATCGATTTTGTAGAAATTGCTTTTTGAAGAGTTTTGTCGGTAAATGCTAATTTGTAACTCGAAGTATACATTCTTCCATTATTATCAACGCTAAAACTCATAATAGTTTGAAAACCATCACCTTCCAGTGTCGGCATTTTGTCAGAGTAGATTACTGGCAATAAATTTTCTGGATTAGAAAGTCTTGATTCAGGCGTTTTCAAGAATCCAAGGCAAATCCCAGTATGATCTCCAGCGTAGTGAGACCACATTAAAGGATGTTTTGAATTAGTTGACATGCTAAAAATTCCTACTGAAAGAAGTTGTGAGTCAATTCGGGCAAAGAGACCTTCGATATCTGCAGGTTCATGTCCGGTATATTTCTTCATAACTTTGGAACGCAATAAATAAATATCTCTGACATTGTCCATCTTTTTTATCGATTGTAGCATTTTTTTCGTTTCTGAAATGGTCAAACCAAAATATTCACGATGTTCTTTAATTGATCGATTGGCTTCCATTACGAAACCCATTACTCCCGCTCCTTGCAGTTCTGCAACTTTTTTTTCAATCCATTCTTTACCAATGTCTTGCAATGAACATTCAAAAGGATCGTTCAATTCATTTGCAGTGGCGAGATAAACTTGACCTTTCGTTATAATTTGTTCAGTAAAGTTGGAGTCAGTTCGATATTTATATAAAATCATGTTTATGTCGATGTTTTTTTGCATTACCCATAACTTGTATATATGTGTGACAAAATCACACAAAGCCACCCTAATGAGGGCAGATATGTATGATAAGTATCACACAATATTTATTTTCAAATATATTGTTTTATTCTTACAAACAATCAAATGTATTTTTTATTAATAATTAGCTTTTCGTTTTTAAGTAGTCTTATTTTTTATTTTAAAGCCCAATTTCATTAGCTTTTATGGCAAATAATATGCAAATCGCATAGAATAACTATCTGAATCGTATAGAATAATTATGCGAATCGTATATAATAACTATGCGAATCGCATAGAATAACTATGTGAATCGTATAGAATAATTATGTGAATCGCATAGAATGACTATGTGAATCGCATATAATAACTATCCGAATCGCATAGAATAACTATGTGAATCGTATATAATAACTATGCGAATCGCATAGAATAACTATTCGAATCGTATAGAATAACTATTCGAACCGCATATAATAACTATGTGAATCGCATAAAAATAGCTATATAAATAGTATCAAGTATTAATTTAGAATTAGACACAAAAAAAAACCGCTTTGTTTTCACAAAACGGATTTAGATAGTCTCTAAAGAATGTATTTGAATTATTTATATATAAAGACGTTTTGGTCGTCAATTTTTAAAGAATTTTCAGGGTTGGTATACCATTCAACGAATTTATCGTATTTCTCCTTATTGTTTGTTTTCCACTCTTTAAATTCATTTGGAGCACCCACCTGAAAAATATATTTACTATAAGCTTCAAAAATATCATTATCAAGGATTGTCTTCTGATACTTTAATAATACGTTGGGATATTTTTTAAAGTCTTCCGTGTAATAACTTTTCAGAAAAGCTATTCTCATTTCTGAAAGTGAATTTAAATTGACTTCTTTTTGGTCTAATATACTTAGTATAAAATTTTTACCAAAAACAGCGCAAAAAGGAAGTGTTATGTCTTTTTTATTTATATCATTCATGTCCATTAGTATTTCACAAAACTCAATTCCTGTTTTATCACCATCTATTGTAATAGCACCTTTATAAGTCTCATAAAGTAACTTACTCATGTCGGAAGTTCTTTTTGTTGTTCTTTCTAAATTTATAAAGATCTCTCCGTAAATTAATCCTGCAAGTTTGTTAGTTGATTTGGAATAAAGCAATGCTAATCTGTAATAATTGGAAGAGTACATCGGGTCAACCTTAACTCCTTTTTCATAAGAGGCAATAGCTTCGGTGTATTTTTCTTGAAATTCAAGAATAACTCCTTTTTCTAAATACAACCTTCCTGCATTTGGAAATTTTTTTAATCCATCATCGTAAACAGACATTGCTTTTTCAGGTTTACCGGCATAGTCATAATTGTTGCCTAGTAATTGATAATAGTCTGCAGCTATGGATTCATATTTTTTAATTTTTTCCAGTTGGTCTATTGCCTTCTGATATTCTTTTTTATAAGTGTATGCCAATGCAATTTCATAAGGATAGGTATAGTCTTTAGGGTCAACTTTTTCACATTCTTTAAGCATAGCTATACTTTCATCATATTTGCCCTCATCCATTAATTTTATGGCTTTGTACACGTCCTGACATTTGAATTCTTTTTTTTGAGCGTTTACATTTGCAATAAAACAAAATATAGTTAAGAGAAGGATTGTTTTTTTCATATTATTAGTTAGTTGTTAAGGTGGTTTTAGTAGTATATATTTAATTTTCTTTTTTATCTCTTACTGTCATTAGAATTGCTGTTAATGCAAAATACTCGTGTAAGGCTTCGTCCGAAAGTCCAGGTGTACTTTTCTTTCTTGCTATCCTTATTTTTTCTATATCCTGTTTAGTAAGTTGTTTACAAGCGGAACCGATTAATTTACCATTTCCGGCAAATCCAAAAAACTCTTTTTCAAAATTATAAGGAACATCATTTAGGTATTCAAGAATTTTGGACCGACTTTTTGAGCCTTTTGGTTTTATAATAAATCTTTTCCGGTCTTTCATTATATATTGAATAGTAGCATCATCAAGTTCCTTTTTTTCAATTAAAGAATTTAGAAATTGATCGCCAGTGTCAGTCGACAATAAATTTAGTACTACCGCTGCATTATGTTTTGCGGTTGCATTACCGTTTGATATGGCTGCTATAAGTGTTTTTTCAGCAGTTTCCGTTGGCATATCATTGAATAAAAAAATACTGGCATCAATGGCGTCTAAAGTTATAAAGTGTCTGGATAGGAAAATTTTCGCATCCGGAACACTAATTAATTTTGTCGCCAGTTCTGTAATATCCTGTTTTTTATAACTAAGATAGTAGCAAATTTCAAGGAAGGAGGAAAGTTGTAAATCTTTCAATTCACATTTATTAAGTCCTTTGATTACTGTTGGTAAATAAGTATTTGTACTATCAAGTCTTACCAGGAGTGATGAAGCATCAAAACAAAAGTAGGAATCTCCAGTTTCATTTTCAATCAATGTTTTTAAGCAGGGAGTAGCCTCTTTTGGATTGTTTCTTGCTGTTTTCCAAAACAGGTCGAGATCCTTATTTTTCAGACTTTTTAAAGTGTCTGTCAATTCTGAAGGTTTAAAACCATATACTTTTTTCTTTAAAAGGAGTAAACTATCGCATGTTGTTTGTGAAAAAGAAATACTACTTGTAAATAGGATTGTAAGGATGAATAATTTTTTCATTAAGTCAATTTAGGTATTTTGGAAAGCTCCAACATATGTAAAACAAAAGTCAATATATTTTTCAAATATATAATAATTATCTGATGAGTTACTACTAGAATACCACACAAATTCCTATGCATATAACTTATATAAAGAATCCAAAATAGCAAAGTACTAAACAAAAAAATCCGCTTTGCTTTCACAAAACGGATTCTATATTTATTTCAAGTCTGCTAACTGCGACTGAACACTAAATACTAAGTATTACAAGTGAATCACTTCACCATAAGCATCAGCAACAGCTTCCATAACCGCTTCACTCATGGTTGGGTGAGGGTGGATTGATTTAAGGATTTCATGACCAGTAGTTTCCAGTTTACGGGCAACAACTGCTTCAGCAATCATATCCGTAACACCAGCACCAATCATATGGCATCCTAACCATTCGCCGTATTTAGCATCAAAAATTACTTTTACAAAACCATCAGGGGTCCCGGCAGCTTTAGCTTTTCCAGAAGCTGAGAATGGGAATTTTCCAATTTTCAATTCGTATCCTTTTTCCTTAGCTTGTTTTTCAGTCAAACCTACAGAAGCAATTTCTGGAGTAGCATACGTACAACCCGGTACGTTTCCGTAATCGATAGGATCCACGTGAAGACCAGCTATTTTTTCTACACAGTTAATTCCTTCAGCAGAAGCAACGTGTGCCAAAGCCTGACCAGGAGTAACGTCACCAATAGCATAATATCCAGGGATATTCGTTTGGTTGTAAGCGTTTACTAAGATTTTATCTCTGTCAACAGCAATTCCCACTTCTTCCAATCCGATGTTTTCGATGTTGGTTTTGATTCCAACAGCAGACAATAAAATGTCAGCTTCCAAAACTTCTTCTCCTTTAGCCGTTTTCACGAAAGCTTTAACGCCATTTCCAGAAGTATCAATTTTTTCTACAGAAGAATTTAGCATTACATTGATTCCTGCTTTTTTCAAAGATTTTTCAAATTGTTTTGAAATATCTTCGTCCTCTACAGGCACTACGTTTGGCATAAATTCTACAATAGTAACTTCCGTTCCCATTGAGTTATAGAAATGTGCAAATTCAACTCCAATAGCTCCAGAACCTACCACAATCATCTTTTTAGGTTGCGTTGGTAATGACATTGCTTGTCTGTATCCAATTACTTTTACACCATCTTGTGGCAAGTTTGGCAACTCACGAGAACGAGCGCCAGTAGCAATGATAATATGGTCAGCAGAAAATTCAGTAACTTTTCCGTCTTTATCGGTAACGTCAATTTTTTTACCTGGTTTTACTTTTCCAAAACCATTAATAACGTCAATTTTGTTTTTTTTCATCAGGAAAGTAATCCCTTTGCTCATTCCATCAGCAACCCCACGACTACGTTGAATTACAGCAGGAAAATCTTTATCAAATGATGAAACAGTCAATCCATAATCAGAAGCGTGTTTTAAGTAATCAAAAACCTGTGCTGATTTTAGCAATGCTTTCGTCGGGATACAGCCCCAGTTCAAACAAATACCACCAAGGTTTTCTTTTTCGATTACGGCAACTTTAAAGCCTAATTGAGATGCTCTAATGGCAGTTACATATCCGCCTGGGCCACTTCCTAAAACTATAATATCGTATTTCATTGTATGTTTTTTTCTAAATTAATTTCAGTGTGCGAATTTAAGGAATTTATTTTATTAGAAGGAAGTTTCCGCTTTAAAAGTTTAATACGTTGTAACTCAAAATTGTTAGAATTTTTGCAACTATTATTTGTGCGTGACCACTTTTGCAAAAAGGGGCACTCTCGTAAGTATTTAGTTCGCCCCCTTTCGCAAAAGAGGTCGGGTTATCTGCGCTACTTCGGTAGCTGGCTGCAAATGAAGTTCACTGGACTCCTATGAAAATAAAAGCTTAGTGAAGTAATCCCTCACGCGGTCGCAATAGCATTTAATACTCCACAGCAAACTGCGAATCATACAGGTTTTTATAATAACCACCCTCTTTGGTTACCAATTCCTGATGTGTCCCTTGTTCTACAATCAGACCTTTATCCATTACCACAATTTTATCGGCATTGATAATAGTTGCCAATCGGTGTGCAATCACAATAGAAGTTCTGCCTTTGGTAATCGTTTCAGTAGCTTTTTGAATCAGTTCTTCCGAATACGTATCTATCGAAGAAGTGGCTTCGTCCAGAATCAGAATACTTGGATTACTTACATAAGCGCGTAAAAAAGCAATCAATTGTCGTTGCCCCGACGAAAGCATTACACCGCGTTCTTTCACATCAAAATCATAATTATCCGGCAAGCTCATAATGAATTTGTGAACCCCTATTTTTTTGGCAGCAGCCAAAACCTGTTCACGGGAAATATCAGGATTGTTCAGGGTGATATTATTGAAAATGGTATCTGCAAAAAGGAAAACATCCTGTAATACCACTGCAATTTGTTTACGCAGTGAACTCAACGTATAGTTTTCGATATTGTGATCGTCTATAGCAATCGTTCCACTATTGATTTCATAAAAACGATTCAGCAAATTGATAATTGTTGATTTTCCTGCTCCAGTTGCACCAACAATAGCCACGGTTTCACCTGCTTTCACATCCAAATCGATACCTTTAATCACATATTCTTCGGCGATATAACCAAAATGCACGTCCTTGAATTGAATACTTCCATTAAAAATTGGTGCTTCAACCGTTCCGGTATCCTGAATCTGGTCCTGAGTATCCAGAATATCAAAAACACGATTGGCAGCAATCATTCCCAACTGCATCTCGTTGAATTTATCCGCAATTTG
Organism: Bacteroidota bacterium; assembly: GCA_040387175.1. Taxonomy (GTDB): domain Bacteria; phylum Bacteroidota; class Bacteroidia; order Flavobacteriales; family Flavobacteriaceae; genus Flavobacterium. The sequence goes on from JAZKED010000014.1 coordinate 54,458, forward strand.
GCGCAGCGGATTGAACAGCATTCCGATAAACATCGTGTAAGCTGTCATTTGCCCTATAGTGGTAAATGTATTTCCATTGATGATTTGTATTCCTCCATAAAACACAATAAAACCAAGTGTTAATGACGAAATAATATCAGCAATAGGGAAGAAGATGGAGTTGTATAAAATTGTTTTTATCCAGGCTTTATTATGTCTTCCATTAATCTCTTTGAACTTTTCAGATTCAATGTCTTCGCGATTGAACAGCTGTACAATTTTCATTCCTGTAACACGTTCCTGCACAAAAGAATTCATATTGGCAATTTGAGTCCGTACTTCTTCGAAAGCGACCTGCATTTTCTTTTGAAAAATTCGCGTGAAAAATACCAATATAGGCATTGCGAATACTACAATTAATGAAAGTTGCCAATTCATCCAAAACATAATGATTAAACAAACAATCATTTTCATGACATCACTCGCAATCATAAACAAACCTTGACTAAAAATACGGGCAATTTGTTCAATATCAGAAACGAATCTGGTTACTAATTGTCCCACAGGTACGTGGTCAAAATATTTAATTCTAAAACTCAGCATGTGTTTGAAGAGTTTTGTGCGGATGTCTTTTACAATATCCTGTCCAAGCCAGTTTGCCCAATACACAAAGAAAAATTGGAAAATTACTTCTAATAGCAAAGTGATCCCCATCAAGGTTACATATAGTAATAAACCGTAATTGTCTTTAGGTTTGATGTAAGTGTCTACAGTTCCCTGTAAAATTAAAGGACGCAAAGCAGCAAATAAAGATAAGAATACAGCAAATGCAATGACGCTATTAAATCGCCATTGATAAGGTTTGGTGTATTTTAATATTCTTTTAAATACGGATGTATCAAATACTTTTGCTTTCATATATTTTCTAGGAGCTTATCCTGATGCCAATGTCTGTTTTCTTCAATCTATTCTTATTACTTCAAATAATCATATTCAATTTTGGTTAGATACAATCCGTGTGCGGGAACTGAAAAACCTGCTTTCTCACGGTTTTTGCTTTTAATAATTTCATTGAAATCATCTAAGGTAATTTTTTGTAAACCAACATTTACCAGTGTGCCAACAATAGCGCGAACCATATTACGCAGAAAACGATTGGCCGAAATCGTGAATACAATTTTATTATTCTCTTGTTTCCAGTGCGCTTCAAAAATAGTACAATCAAAGGTATTGACATCTGTATTTACCTTTGAGAAACATTGAAAATCAATATGATTAAATAATATTTTTGAGGCTTGATTCATTAAGTCTACATCCAGCTTTTGGTGGAAATACCAACTTCGATCCTGTAAAAATGCATCCTTAAACGGATTGATATGATATTCATACGTTCTTTTAGTGGCATCAAAACGGGCATGTGCTTCGTCAGAAACGGGAATAATAGCGTAGACAACTATGTCTTTTGGTAAATAAGAATTGAGTTTGTGAATGACACTTTTTAAATCGAAAGGTTTTTCAAAATCAAAATGTGCGTACATTTCTGTAGCGTGAACACCTGTATCGGTACGACCCGCTCCCATAAGATTTATATCAGTATTCAATATAACCGAAACTGCTTTGTTCAGGGTTTCCTGTACAGAAGAAGCATTGGGTTGGTATTGCCATCCATGATAATTTGTTCCGTTATAGGCTAGTTTTATAAAATACCTCAAGTTAAATTTTAGATTTCAGATTCTCTGAAAGAAACCCGATTAAACATTTTGAAAGGCAAATTTACAAAGAATGTTTGTCGTTTAGGACTAGATATGTTTTAAAGTTTCCATAAATTATAATCGAAAATCTAAATTCCAAAATTGTCAATTTTAAATCTTAAATAATAACTTTGTGGTAAAAGAATAAATAATAAACTTCGGGACTTAGCGCCTTTATGGTGAATAAATATGAAAAAAATCCTCCTGCTTTCCGATACACACAGTCATATTGACGATACGATTCTTAAATATGTAACAAAGGCTGATGAAGTCTGGCATGCTGGAGATATTGGTGATTTGATAGTGACGGATACAATAAAGAAATTGAAACCATTACGCTGTGTGTATGGCAATATCGATGATGACAAAGCCCGAATGGAATTTCCGCTACACAACCGATTTATGTGTGAAGGAGTAGACGTTTGGATTACCCATATTGGCGGTTATCCCGGAAAATACAATCCAAATATTAAAGCTGAAATGACATCCAATCCTCCAAATCTATTTATTTGCGGGCATTCGCATATTCTAAAAGTAATTTTCGACAAGAAACATAATCTCTTGCACATGAATCCCGGAGCTGCAGGAAAAAGCGGGTTTCATCAGGTAAGAACGATGTTGCGGTTCGTTATTGAAGGCGATAAAATAAAGGATTTAGAAATTATAGAAATAGGGAAGAAGTAACTAGTCAGTATTCAGTTAAAAAAACATCACAAAAAAACCCGAACTTTCATTCGGGTTTCCTTCGCACATAAACATAAGATTATAGGATTATCTCAATCGATCCACAGATTTTACAAGATCTTCGTCCTTCTTGATGGCCTTATTAGCTAACACTAATAATACGATAGCAACAATTGGCAGAAACATCCCAATACCTTTCTCAGAAACAGTAGCTGTTTCTCCAGATAAATTTAGTGAATGATAAACAAACAAGCCTAATAAAATTAAATTTAATATTATATTCAATCTGTTAATAACAAATTGAGTTTGTCTTTTTTTAAATATGATTATACTATAAATACTCAAAGCTGTACTTAATCCAAATATAATAGGATATACTTGATTTTCACTAGCCAAATATTCTTTACCGCCTGTTAGAGTCCATAGCGGTAAAAAAAGTGATAAAACACCAGTTACCATAAAGGCAAGAAGTAAATATATAGTCTGAATTCTTTGTATCATTGTTCTGATTTCTTTGACAAAAATATATTTTCTTTTTAATAAATGCTATTGTATCCTAAAAAATATTTCGTATTATTGCATAACAAATCCGTAAGTACTTCATTCTTCGGTCAATTCAAAATCAAAAAATTTTACTACACACTTTTATAGTAATCCCCAATTATTTAAACTCATAGAACATTTATGTTTGACATTTCTGTATTAAAAGAAATGAAGCTTTCTGAGCTTCAGGAAATAGCTAAAGCGGCTAAAACAATAAAATTTAACGGAGTAAAAAAAGAGGCATTAATCAGCCAGATTTTGGAACTTCAGTCGGCTACTTCTAATGCGACTCCTGAGAATAAAAAAGAGGAAACACAAACAGAAGACGACAAACCAAAAAGAACCCGAATTGCAGCGGATAAAAAACCTGCTATTCAGAAGCCTGCTGGTGCTTCACTTTTTGCAGAAGAAGAAACCCCGGCTCTAACAGCTAATTATGATGCAGAAACTAGTACAGAAGAGAAACCATCAGAAGCAGAAGAGAAGAAAGTAGGTAAGGTGATTAAATTCAATAAATCAGCTTACGAAAAGAAGATGGCTTTGCAAAAGCAAAAAGAAGAGGCAAAATTGGCCAATGAAGAGAATGAACCAGTCAAAGTTAATGAAGAAGCTAACATAGAAGCTACAACTGTTGAAAACACAGAAACATCAGAAGTTAGCGCTCCAGCAAAAAAAATAAATCCCAACCAATTACATAAGCAAAATCCAAATCAAAACCCTAACCAAAACGGAAATGGAAATGCCAACGGGAATGTAAATCCAAATTTCAAAAACAAGAAAAATAATTTTAGAGATTCTGATTTTGAATTTGATGGTATCATAGAAAGTGAAGGGGTATTGGAAATGATGCCTGATGGTTATGGTTTCCTTCGTTCTTCCGATTATAATTATTTGGCTTCGCCAGATGATATTTATTTATCTACTTCACAAATTAGATTGTTCGGACTTAAAACCGGAGATACAGTAAAAGGAGTAGTGCGACCTCCAAAAGAAGGAGAGAAATTCTTTCCTTTAGTTCGCGTTTTAAAAATCAATGGACATGATCCACAGGTAGTTCGTGACCGTGTATCTTTCGAACATTTAACTCCTGTTTTCCCATCTGAAAAATTCAAATTAGCCGAAAGACAAAGTACGATTTCAACCCGAATTATCGATTTGTTTTCTCCAATAGGAAAAGGACAGCGTGGAATGATTGTAGCACAGCCTAAAACGGGTAAAACAATGTTATTAAAAGACATTGCGAATGCCATTGCAGCTAATCATCCTGAGGTTTATTTGATTGTTTTGTTGATTGATGAGCGTCCGGAAGAGGTTACGGATATGCAAAGAAGTGTTCGTGGAGAAGTAATTGCTTCTACCTTCGATAGAGAGCCACAAGAACACGTTAAAATTGCTAATATCGTTCTTGAAAAAGCAAAACGTTTGGTAGAATGTGGTCACGATGTAGTGATTTTATTGGATTCTATTACACGTTTGGCAAGAGCCTACAATACGGTACAACCTGCATCAGGTAAGGTATTGAGTGGTGGTGTGGATGCGAATGCTTTACAAAAACCAAAACGTTTCTTTGGAGCAGCAAGAAATGTTGAAAACGGTGGTTCCTTAAGTATAATCGCTACAGCATTGACAGAAACAGGCTCTAAAATGGATGAAGTTATTTTTGAAGAATTCAAAGGAACGGGTAATATGGAACTGCAATTGGATAGAAAAATTGCCAACAAACGTATTTTTCCTGCAATTGATTTAACTTCTTCAAGTACAAGACGTGATGATTTATTACTAGATCCACAAACATTGCAAAGAATGTGGATTATGAGAAAATACCTTTCTGATATGAACCCGGTAGAAGCAATGGATTTCATCAACGATCGTTTCAAGAAAACTAAAAACAATGAAGAGTTTTTGATTTCGATGAATGATTAAAAAAGAGAATAGAAGCAAGAATAAAGATAAAAGATAACTCATAAAAAAACCTCGAAATATTTCGAGGTTTTTTTATGCAATTTTAGAAATCTAAAATCTATTTTCTTATTCTTTTTTCTCTTCTAAACTACTTTCTTTACGTTCCAGTAAAGCCATATAGAATCCATCAAAACCAGACTCTGAGGCTAATATTTTGTGGTCTTTTATAAAGTCGAATTGTTTTCCAATTTCAGTTTTTAAGAATTTCTGAACCTGTTCCTGATTTTCAGAAGGCAAAATAGAACAAGTAGCATACACTAATTTCCCACCTGGTTTTACAATCTTAGAATAACTTTCTAAAACTTCAGATTGTACTTTACGAATGTTATCGATGAATTCAGGTTGTAGTTTCCATTTAGCATCCGGATTTCTTTTCAAAACTCCCAAACCGCTACAAGGTGCGTCAATTAAAACTCTGTCGGCTCTTTCGTGTAATTTTTTGATGACTTTGGTGGAGTCGATTATTCGGTATTCAATATTGAAAGCTCCGTCTCTTTTGGCTCTTAATTTCAATTGCTTCAGTTTACTTTCGTATAAATCCATGGCTATCAATTGTCCTTTGTTTTCCATCAAAGCGGCAATGTGCAATGTTTTTCCCCCAGCCCCGGCACAAGTATCTACTACACGCATTCCTGGTTTTACATCAAGAAAAGCAGCAACAAGCTGTGAATTGGCATCCTGAACTTCAAAAAAGCCTTGTTTAAAAGCATCTGTCAGGAAAACATTAGCTCTTTCTTTTAAAACTAAAGCATCCGGCTGATCTTTTAGATATTCGGTTTCAATGTTCAGGTCCATTAAGATGGCTCTTAACTGTTCTTTGTTAGTCTTTAAAGTGTTGGTTCTAAGAATTACTTTGGCAGGTTGATTCTGAGCTGCAATTTCTTTTGCCCAAACTTTTTCGCCTAATTCTTTTACACCCAATTCGTCCATCCAATCCGGGATAGATTCTTTTAAGGTTCTTATTTTTGAAAGTTCATCAAAACGTCCTTTTATTTTTCTTTCAGGCGTTCCTTCCAATTGGCGCCAATCAGGTATAGGATAGCCCCTTAATACTGCCCAAACAGAGAACATTCTCCAAATATTATCTCTGTCGTAAGGTTCTTTTACTTCGGCAATTTCTGCGTATAATCTTTTCCAACGTACAATTTCATAGATGGTTTCGGCAACAAATTTTCTATCGGAGCTTCCCCAACGTTTGTCTTTTTTTAAAGAACGTGCTACTGCTTTATCAGCATATTCGCCTTCGTTGAAAATAGCATTTAAAGCATCGATGGTAGTGTAAACTAAATTTCTGTGTAATCTCATTTTAAATAATTGAGGTGCAAAGGTACTACTAAATGATTTAATATTTTTTCAAAAAAAAGCACCGTTTTGATACAGTGCTTTTTTGATATTTTTTATTGAACTCTGGTTAATCCAATATTTTCCGGAGCATGAAGCACCATTGGGAATTTCTCTATTTTTACAGAGCCGCTATCTAGACCAAAAGCACTTTCTTCAGACAAACTTACTTTCTTAATGAAGAAATAAGAGTTCATAATTATTTTTTCGAAGAATGTTAAATCACTGTCATTGGACAAATACTTTTCAGAAAGGACAAATTTAAAATCTCCAATAATATTATTTTTATTTAAAGATTCATATCGGCTGGTTACGTCAACTTCTCCTTTTCGCACCATGTCCTTGATAACTTCTTTGAACATCAGACTTATTTTTGTAGGCTCTCTAAAACCTAAATTGAAATCCACTCTGAATAAAGTATCATCAATAATTTCAGTTACTTTATATTCTGTTTTATAAGGCACGTTTAAAATATTTACGTGAACAAACCAATAGATGTCAGCTCTTTTTGGTCTTTTTCTCAAAATAGAGTACATTACTTTCTCTTCGATTTCATCCGTTCTGCCAGCATTGGTTAAATAAATTAAATGCGTAGCATATTTTGGCATGGATAAATCGTCACTTAATTCTAATAATACTTTTTTATAATCTTCTATTTTTACAATCTGAGTGTAGCTCTTGTTAATCTTCTTGGCAAAATGCCAAATAGTCATAATAGAAATTAAAATTATGGCAATAATTAATGTTACATAACCACCCTCAATAAATTTAGTGATATTGGCAATAAAGAAACCTGATTCTATGATTAGATAAATGGTTATCAATGGAACCATAAAGTACAATTTTACTCTTTTCATTATCATATAATAATTGAGTAGTATAGTAGTCATTATCATACATAGTATGATGGCTAACCCATAAGCATGTTCCATATTACTGGATTTTTCAAAATGCAAAACAATACCAACACAACCAAAAAACAATAACCAGTTTATAGATGGGATGTATAATTGTCCTTTTAATTCGGAAGGATATTTTATTTTTACTTTTGGCCAGAAATTCAATCGCATCGCTTCATTTATCAAAGTAAATGAGCCACTTATCAAAGCTTGTGATGCTATTACTGCAGCTAGTGTCGCAATTACAATTCCAAAGGGCTGAAACCAATCGGCCATTATTAAATAGAATGGATTTCCGTTTTCTCCGCCTAAACTAAGTAATGTTTGTCCTTCGTGATGAGTTAAATAAGCTCCTTGACCGAAGTAGTTTAAAATTAAAGTAACTTTTACAAAAATCCAGCTGATTCTGATGTTTTTTCGTCCGCAATGTCCCATATCCGAATATAAAGCTTCGGCTCCGGTGGTACAAAGAAAGACAAAGCCTAAAACATAAAAGCCTTCAGGATGTATAGTCAATAAATGATAAGCATAATATGGATTAATTGCTTTTAGAACCTCAGGGTGTTCTGCTATTTGTATAATACCTAATATGCCAAGCATACTAAACCAAAGAAGCATCAATGGAGCGAAAAACCGACCTACTAATTTGGAACCAAATTGCTGTATGGTAAATAATACAAATAAAATTCCAATAACAATCGGAACTGTATTTATTTCGGGATAAAATGTCTTAATTCCTTCGACTGCTGAGGAAACTGAGATAGGAGGAGTGATGATTCCATCTGCAAGCAAGGCACTACCACCTATTATGGCCGGAACAATGAGCCATTTAATTTTTGTTTTCTTAACCAGAGCATATAAAGCAAAAATTCCTCCCTCACCGTGGTTATCAGCACTTAGGGTGATGAGTACATATTTGATGGTAGTTTGCAAGGTAAGTGTCCAAAAGACACAGGATATCCCTCCTAAGACAATATCTGCATTTATAGTATGCAAACCAATTATGGCTTTCATTACATACAGGGGAGAGGTTCCAATATCACCGTAAATTATTCCTAATGAAATTAATAAACCTCCTAATGTTAACTTACTGTGTAAGTCTCTATGCGAAATACTCATGGTATATTTATATAAAAAACGAGGCAAATTTACTCTTTTTAAATATAGTATTGATTTTTATATAAAAAAATAATAATAAAAAAACCACGGTTAAAAAAACCGTGGTTTAAATAAAGTTTAAAAATATTAAGATCTTCTGTTGCTGCTTCTTGAAGAATTATTATTATCTCTGGAAGATGAGTTTCTTGATGAGAAATTATCATTTCTGGATTCTGTTCTTTGTGGAGAACTTACTTTAGGAGACTGACTTCTGTTTTGAGAAAAATTTCTTTGTAGCTCTGTTCTTTGAGGAGTTGAAACTCTTGGAGTTTCATTTCTGTTTTGGGAAAAGTTTCTTAGAGGTTCTGTTTTTTGCTGACTGCTCACTCTTGGAGATTCATTTCTATTTTGAGAATAATCTCTTATAGCAGTTGTTGCTTTAGGAGTTTCATTTCTGTTTTGAGAAAAGTTTCTTAGAGGTTCTGTTTTTTGCTGACTGCTCACTCTTGGGGATTCATTTCTATTTTGAGAATAATCTCTTGTATTATTTGTAACTCTTGGTGTTTCATTTCTATTTTGAGTAAAATTTCTTAGAGGCTCTCTTTTTTGCTGATTGCTTACTCTTGGGGATTCATTCCTATTTTGAGAATAACCAACATTTCTTGTATTTCTTCTTTGATCTAATTCATAACGATTATTCACATTAGAATTTCTTTTGGCAAAAGAATGATTAGGATATTGTCTTTCATAACCATTGGCTCGTCTTGAATTATATACGTTTACTGCATAACTACTTCTTCTGTAATTCACATAATTGTAATTGTTATAACTGTAATGAGTATTTAGACAATTATTTACATTATATCTATATCTGTAAACTGGATATGGATTCCACGCATAATAATGAGTTGGGTAGTAATTCCATGACCATGAAGAATAGTATGGACGATAATTAGATATCCAAAATGAAGCATAAATAAGCGGAGTAGCATAATAGACAGGCTCATAAATGTAATTTTCACCGTACATGTATGTGTTTCCAACAACTTGTATATGAACTGCATTAGATCTGTCTTTTTCTACTTCAATAGTGGCTACATCCTGATATACATCACGATCAAGAACAGATTGGATAATTACTACGTGTGTTCTGTTTTCTACAGATTCGATAACTCGTAAATAATCTACCTGATTATCATTATTCAAATCTAAATTTGATATTTGTAATTTTGGGTCGTTTAATCGACTTTCAAACTCCTGGAGATTTTTTGAATCTCCAAAAACAGAAGCCACAACTCTTAAATCTAAATTGTCGCTAATTTCAGAACTATTTGCATTTACAATAGTTCTATTCTGAGCTTGTATTTGCGTAGCAAATATAGAAGTCATCAGTGTCAATAGTAGTACTTGAGTTTTCATAATTTAAACAATTAAGTTATTTGATTACGATAATCCAATTACTGTGCCAATAAAATAATTGAGGTACTTATTATATATCTAAATGGTAACTAATGTGTTGATTTTGTATTGTTTATAATTTCAAAGAAAAATAAATTGAATTAATTTAAATCAAAAAACCAAGAAACAGATTGTACTATTTCTTGGTTTTATTTGGGATTTAAAAAAATAAAAATTTTTATTTAGATCCTTTGTCCCGATATTGTTCTAATAATTTCTTTTTGAAATCATCTTCTGCTTTTTTCAATTTTAGAATTTTTGTTGCTGATAAAACTCCTTTTAAATTATTAATTAATTTTCTTCGAATTTGGTACAGTTCATTTTCTGTACTTTCCATTTGAGCCAGGAGGGCGGCAGCATCTTTTTCGCTCATTTTTTCTAAAGAATCATCATTCAGTTTAGCTTTAATAGCTTTCATTTTTCTGTTCTTTAACTCATACTGTCTATCTTCGAAAGCATTGTAAATTGGCCAAAATTCAGCAGCCTCTTCTGTTGTTAGCGATAATTCGTTGGTAATAAAACCAACTTTCAAAGCTTTGATTTGTTCTTTTTTTTCATTCTTTGAATCCTGAGCAAAAGAGAAAATAGAGAATAAGAAGAGTATAATTAGTAATGTATGTGTCTTTTTCATGGTATATTAATTTAATATATAGTATTCTAAATCGTTGTTGTCAGAAAGTTCATTTTCTATTGCTTTATCATCAATATTCAAATCGATTTTAATTTCCTGAATATCTTTTTCGTCCAGAAGGTTAACTAAATCAGTATCGGTAACATTAGAATGATATGTAATATAATTTTCTAATGTAGTTTGATCAATTTCTGATGAGCGATTGTATAAGTTATTATAAACAGGAATGGATAATCCTAAAACCAATACCGCTGCAGCTGCATAAATCCAGGTTTTTCTTTTTGAAAAAATTGAAATTGCTTTAGTTTCTTCTTTCGGTAATTGTTGTATTACTCTTGCCGAAAAAGTATCAAAGTAATTGTCAGGAGTTTTGAATCCTGATTCAATTTTGGGTTCGTTATCTAGTTTAAATGTTTTCATAATATTGATTAGACTTAATTTTAGTCATAAAGTTTAATTTGCTGTTACAATTGCTTCGATTTTTTTTACTGCATGATGGTAAGATGCTTTTAAAGCGCCAACCGATGTTCCTAAAATTTCTGAAATTTCTTCATATTTCAATTCTTCAAAATATTTCATTTTAAAAACCAATTGTTGTTTTTCGGGTAATTGTATAATTGCTTTTTGCAATTTGATTTGAATTTCGTTACCGTCAAAATAAACATCAGCTGTCAGATTATTGATAACTTTGTTTTGTAATTCTTCTGATGAAATTCCATTTTTCTTTGCTTTTTGATTTAAAAAAGTTAAAGCTTCATTGGTTGCAATGCGGTACATCCAAGAAAATAGCTTGCTCTCTCCTTTAAATTTATTCAAATTTTGGAACACCTTCACGAAAGTATTTTGCAGGACATCATCGGTATCATCATGATTCAAAACGATGTTCCGAATATGATTATAAAGTGGTTTTTGGTATTCCTTCAAGAGTTTTTGAAACGCATGATTTTGCGTTTTAGGATTTAATAGTTCTTTAATAAATTCCTGTTCTTCTTGCAAGGCTACTTATCTATTTATCAATTAGAATGGAATTAATTGAAAAGGTTTAATTAAAAAATGGAAAATATTAAATTCCGCTAGGAATTTCTTTTTCAGTTTTAGCTTTTGGAGTTATTACAGCAGGCTTAACAATCGGTTTTACGGGTATAAATACAGCAGGTTTAGCAACTGCTTTTTGCTGTATTGGATAATAAATCTCAGTAATCCATTTCGAAGGATTTTTTACTTCATTTTTACCAATTGTGTATATTTCAATATGTGAAATGGCAGCATCTGGAATCAAATGTTTTGCATTAAAATATTGCGATGTCTTGACTAATGCTTTCTTGTTATGTGAATAATCACCGGTTAAAGTTGTTTTAACAGCTTGGTAGGATTGAAGTGTTCTGGATAAAATATCGCTTCCTTCACTAATGTGAATAGAGTCTTTTATTGGAACACAAATAGAGAGTCTGGTTACTTCCTTAATAGTATCATAGGTGTGATAAATGATAAATGGTTTGCCACTTACTGTAATATCATTCTTCTTGCAGAATCCAGTGATTTTGGAAATAACTATTCCGGAATTTTTGTTCACTTTTGAAAATTCACTACTGAATGTCTGAGCCAGGTAAAATATTTGAGGTTTACGTATTAGTCCATCTACTTTTATGGTATACGTATTTATTTCATAATCCAGTTTTTTGTCTAAATTATCTAAGCTTTTTTCAAATAATAATCCAAAAACTTTTCCAGCTCCACCATTAAATGCAGTCAATACTTTAAACATAAAACCCATTTCTCCTTTTGCTTTCCAGGATACTTTAGTTCCACCTAAGGTATCTTTAAAACTCATAGCAATATTGGCAGAGTTACCATTGAAATTTATTTTTTGTGAAATACTATCGTTTTCTTTTAGATTGATGGTTTGCAGGTTGCCATTTCCATCTTTTCCTTCCCAGGATAAAGTGCTTCCTACACCTATAGTATTTTTTGAAGTATTAATCTTTATTAAAGAATCTTCTACTGCCAGTGAATTCCATTCCTGCCAATTTTTGGAATCATTTACATAAGTGTAAATGGATGATTTTGGTGAATTAATAACCTTACTTCTTTCTACTGTAAATTCTCCTTTTTGCGTAGCAACAAAAATGGATAATGCAACTAAACTGAGTAGCAGTAAAAGAAAAAGATATTTAAGAATTCTCATAATCGATAAGTTAATTTCTGTCGTAAAGTTAGAAATTATATTAATACTTTTTACTGACGTAAAATTTTTCTAATTATATGTTAAAAAAATATTTAATATAATTTTTTAAATGTAAATATAAATTTCAGCATATCAAAACGTTGTGACAAATGTTGAATATTTAAGTATTGAGATATTTTAGTAATTCATAAATTTTACTTTAAATAGTATGCATGCATTGTAGGCTGTTTTAAATATGATTATATTTGTCCTATTGTGTTATAAATAAAACAACTAAACATTCTAAATAGATGAAATTACTTAAAATCGCTGGTGTTTTTATGACGGTTGGGGTTTCTTTCGTGTCCAATGCACAAGCACCAAAAACTACAGATGTACAGACTAATCAAAATGCCCCTTTTGAATATGTTGTAGAGCAATTTGCCGACATAAAAGTACTGCGTTACCAAATATCAGGTTGGGAAAATCTAACGCTAAAAGAGCAAAAATTAGTTTATTATCTTACTCAGGCAGGATATTCAGGTCGGGATATTATTTATGATCAGCATTATAAATACAATCTTAAAATTAGAAAAGCGCTCGAAAATGTATACGTAAATTACAAAGGCAACAAAAATTCAGAAGACTGGAAAAATTTTGAAATTTACATCAAAAGAGTATGGTTTGCCAATGGGATTCATCATCATTATTCAAATGATAAAATTAAACCGGTATTTTCAAAAGACTACTTAAATACTTTATTGAAAGCTACTAAAACCAATTTATCTCCTGTAATAATTGATGTTCTTTTTAATGATATCGATACTAAAAAGGTAAATCTGGATGAATCAAAAGGATTGTTGGAAGGTTCGGCTATCAATTTCTATGACAAAGGCATAACTGCCAAAGAAGTGGAAGATTTTTATGCAAAGAAAACAACTCCTGATCCTAAAAGACCTTATTCTTTTGGTTTAAATTCTAAATTGGTTCGTAATACCAAAGGACAATTAGAAGAAAAAGTATGGAAAAGCGGTGGAATGTATGGACCAGCTATCGATAAAATAGTTTATTGGTTAGAAAAAGCAAAAGGAGTTGCTGAAAATAAAGAACAGGCAGATGCTTTAGGATTACTTATCAGCTATTATAAAACGGGAAGTTTAAAAACCTGGGATGATTATAATATTGCCTGGCTGAAAGCAACAGAAGGAAATATTGATTATATCAACAGTTTTGTAGAAGTTTACAATGATCCATTAGGATACAGAGGTTCGTATGAAAATATAGTTCAAATTAAAGATTTTGATATGTCCAAAAAAATGGAAGTTATTTCTAAAAACGCCCAATGGTTTGAAGATAATTCTCCTTTGATTCCTGAACATAAAAAGAAAAATGTGGTTGGAGTATCTTATAAAACAGTTGTAGTTGCCGGTGAATCCGGAGATTCTTCTCCTGCAACACCAATTGGTGTAAACTTACCCAATGCCGATTGGATTCGTGCGGAACATGGTTCGAAATCAGTTTCCTTAGGAAACATAATTGATTCCTATTCAAAAGCTGGAGGTAAAGGAAGGTTACAGGAATTTGCAAATGACCCTGAAGAAATTGCTTTAGCAATAAAATATGGAGAATTAGGAGATAAAATGCACACGGCTTTGCATGAAGTAATTGGACATGCGTCGGGACAAATTAATCCTGGTGTGGGAACTCCAAAAGAAACATTGAAAAGTTATGCTTCAACTCTCGAAGAAGGAAGAGCCGATTTAGTTGGATTGTATTATGTTTATAGTCCAAAATTACAGGAATTAGGTTTGGTTGACGATTGGAAAAAACTAGGAATGGAATCGTATGACAGTTACATTAGAAACGGATTGATGACACAGTTAATTCGTTTAGAATTAGGTTCGAATATAGAAGAGGCTCATATGAGAAACCGACAGTGGGTGAGTGCCTGGGTTTTTGAAAAAGGAAAGCCCGATAATGTAATTGAGAAAATTACCCGTGAAGGAAAAACCTATTTCAATATTACTAATTACGAGAAATTACACGATTTGTTTGGGCAGTTGTTAAGAGAAGTACAACGTATAAAATCAGAAGGAGATTATGAAGCGGGTAAGGCGTTGGTTGAAAATTATGGTGTAAAAGTAGATCAGAAATTACATGCTGAAGTTTTGGAAAGAAATAAACAATTCACATCTGCACCTTATAGTGGTTTTGTAAATCCAGTTTTGGTTCCAAAATTTGATGCCAAAGGAGAAATTATTTCTATAGAAGTAACACAGCCGAAAACCTTTGCAGAACAAATGCTGAATTATTCTAAAAATTATAATTTTCTACCTTTAGAAAATTAAGTAAATAATGAATTGATATAAAAAAGGATGTCCAACAAGACATCCTTTTTTATTCTTTAACGTTTGAAAAATATTTTTATTACAAATAAAAGCACGATAAAAAGGGCAAATCCAATAAGAATTTTGAAGTTTCCTTTGTAGAATATTCGGTGTAAATTAGCATCTTTTCTATAAGCAAAAATCATTGCGATTACAAAAGCAACAAAAAAACAGCCAGCAAATAGTAATTGTCCTTGACTAAACATAGTGTAAATTTTTTGGGCAAATTTAGGCTTTTGTTTAGTAAAAGTTACTAATTTGCCACTTCATTTAATCAAATAAAATTATGCAAAAGCAAATTAATGCAGTAAAGGAATTTCACACCGCTTTTAAAATTGGTCATAGTGAAAATCCAGTAGCCGATTTAGGCGAAAGCAAAAAGATACTTCGTTACAATTTGATGAAAGAAGAAAACGAAGAATACCTGGAAGCAGTTCAGAATAACGATTTAATTGAAATTGCAGATGCTTTGGGCGATATGATGTATATTCTTTGTGGAACTATTATAGAACACGGTTTGCAACATAAAATTGAAGAAGTTTTCGACGAAATTCAACGCTCAAATATGAGTAAATTAGGAGAAGATGGAAAACCAATTTATCGTGAAGATGGTAAAGTAATGAAAGGTCCTAATTATTTCAAACCGGATTTTTCAAAAATACTGAAATAGCATTTATTTTAGTACAACTTTGTCAAAGATCAAAACTTTGACAAAGTTTAAGATTCTATTTAATTCAAAATAAAAGAGCGATTTTCAATTAGAAAATCGCTCTTTTTTTAATCTAAATTCTGAAATCTACACTTTAACTGTCCATCCAAAAGGATCTTCAGAAAGTTTATTTTGAAGATTAGTTAGTTTTTCTTTTAAAAATGAAGCATAGGAATTCTCAATAGGAGTCAGTTCATAATAAACATCCTGATAAGAGAATCCTTTAATAACACTTACAACGGCAGCTGTTCCAGCTCCAAATATTTCTTTTAAAGCTCCGTTTTTTGCAGCTTCAACTAATTCAGAAACCAATACAGAACGAACCTCTACATTAAGTCCTTCACGTTCTGCCATTTCAATAAGGCTTTTTCTGGTCACTCCATCTAAAATTCTTTCGCTAACCGGGGCTGTCAATAAAGTGTTATTTATTCTGAAAAATACGTTCATTGTTCCAGCTTCTTCCAGTTTGGTGTGCGTGGCATCATCAGTCCAGATTACTTGCTGAAAACCGTCTTTGTTAGCCAGATTTGTTGGGTAAAATTGCGCTGCGTAATTCCCTGCCGCTTTTGCAGCACCAATTCCGCCATTGGCAGCTCTACTATAATGTTCGGCTACAATTACTTTTACTTCACCAGCATAATAAGATTGTGCAGGGGAAAGTAAAATCATAAATTTATATTCATCAGAAGGATTAGCCACAACACCAGCACCAGTAGCAATCATAAACGGACGAATATACATACTGCTTCCGTTTCCTTTTTTAATCCATTCCTGATCTATTTTTAATAATTCATTCAAACCATCCATGAAAATATCTTCCGGAACTTCTGGCATTGCCATACGAACTGCAGAATTATTAAAACGTTTGAAATTTTCATCAGGTCTAAACAACCAAATATCATCATTAGCATCTTTGTAAGCTTTCATACCTTCAAAAATAGCCTGACCATAATGAAATACTTTTGAAGATGGATCCATCAATATTGGTGCATAAGGCTTAACGACAGGGTTTTGCCATTCGCCATTTTTAAAATTGCATTCAAATAAATGATCGGTAAAAACTTCACCAAAATTAAGATGATCAAAGTCCACAGAACTAATTTTCGAAGATGTGGCTTTTATGATTTCGATTTTATTGGTTGTTGTACTCATAATTGTTATTCTATTTTGAAAATATTTTATAAAAGTAAGATGCGTTCTATTTTGAATATGTGTTTTGCAAAATTAAATAAAAATCATCGGAATACTTGTCAAAAAAGCGTTAATTCCTTTAATAAATTGAGGATTTATTTATATTCTAAAAAAAACAAGGAATGTGCAGTTGATTTTATGAAATATATAAAAAATACGAAACTTTGATGGTTATACATAAATTGTATTTAATTAAATTTGACCAATTAAGTATATAAAACCCTAATACTACCTTGAAAAGAAATATAATTCAAACCCGTGACGGCTCTACAACCATTCATATTGAAGATTGGGACGAATGCTATCACTCCCGATTTGGTGCCATTCAGGAGGCATTGCACGTTTTCATAAAAAATGGACTTTCCTTATTTGAAAATAATCCTGTTTCTATTTTGGAAATTGGATTTGGAACTGGTTTGAATGTTTTGGTTACTCTATTGGAATCGCAAAAATCAAATCAGAGTATTGATTATGTAGGAGTTGAAGCTTATCCTGTTTCTATTGAAGAAGCATCATTGATGAATTACGTTGCTGAACTGAACGCTGAAAAAGAAAGAGCCATTTTCGAAAAAATGCACCAATGCAATTGGGAAGAAAAAAATAGTTTAAGCGATCAGTTTTCATTGACAAAAAGAAAACAATTTTTTGCTGATATTGATGATCTTGAAAAATTCGATTTGATTTATTTTGATGCTTTTGGTTTTGACGTGCAGCCTGAATTATGGAACACCGAAATCTTTCAAAAAATGTATAATGCGCTAAAACCAAAAGGAGTTTTAGTAACGTATGCAGCAAGAAGCGTAATTAAAAGAAGTATGATAGAATCAGGTTTTACAGTAGAAAAACTTCCAGGCGCCCCAGGAAAGCGAGAAATGTTCAGAGCTAGAAAAGGTTAAATTAAAACAGTTAAATCTAACATAAATTGTTGTTAAAGCGAATTCATTCTAAATAATAATGGGCTATTTTTACCATGTTATGTAATTAGCCTTTAACCCTAAAATCTAAAAATAGTATGTCTAAATTAATGTTTGATTATACGAAATCGGTACTAGAAAGAGTGAGTTTTCATCCTATCCTTTTCTGCAAAGAATTAGAAAAAGCAATAAAGTCTTTACTGCCTTATGAATTAGAACAGTTGAAAGAATGGCTTTTAGATTTTACAGTCGAAAAACCAGAATTAAAACCATATTTAGTTATCGTAAATCGCTAAAAAATACAAACGCCTCAAAATATTTTTTGAGGCGTTTTTTTATTTCTTCTGAATCGGACTGATAATTTGAACATTCTGAAAAGCGATTGCTCCCTTCACCACTCCGGATATTGTACTTCTCAAAGCATCAATAATATGGATTTTAAGTTCGTTTTTTGGGTAAATCAAACTAACTTCACGTGCTGGTTTAGGCTCTTTGAAATGTCTTAATTTCAATTGATCTTTTTCTTTTAAATCCAAGGTATGCAAGTAGGGAAGAAGCGTTGTTCCTAGTCCTTCGTCTGCCAATTTTATTAAGGTTTCAAAACTCCCGCTTTCTAATTGAAATGAATTCTTAGAGGAAAGACTTTGAGTTTTACACAAATTTAAAATCCCGTCACGGAAACAATGTCCGTCTTGCAATAACAGAATATCATCTATATTTAAATCAGAAACTTCTATTTCAGTTTTACTGGAAATAGCATGGCTTTCCGGAATATAGGCTACAAACGGTTCGTAGTATAGTACAATTTCTTTTATTTTCTCATCTTCCAAAGGAGTTGCTGCAATAGCGGCATCCAAATGTCCATTTTTTAAACGAAGTATAATTTCATCTGTATTCAGTTCTTCAATGATGAGTTTTATTTTTGGATATTTCTTGATGAAATTATTCAAAAACATAGGTAAAAGCGTAGGCATAATAGTAGGGATAATTCCCAATTTGAATTCGCCTCCAATAAAACCCTTTTGATGTTCAACGATATCTTTTATTCTATCCGCTTCAATGACAATGTTTTTGGCCTGATTTACAATTTTTTGACCAATATCAGTAAGCTGAATGGGTTTTTTGCTTCTGTCAAATATCTGAACATTTAATTCTTCTTCTATTTTTTGAATTTGCATACTCAGTGTTGGCTGAGTTACAAAGCATTTTTCGGCAGCTAGCGTAAAGTTTTTATGTTCAGCCACAGCCAAAACATATTGTAATTGAGTAATTGTCATTATATGATATTTTATGATGTAAATATAAAAACAATCAATTTAATTTATAGTATAAAGATTTTATATTTTATAAAATTAAAATCATTTAACTAAAATCATGAAATTGTCAATGATAGAGGGTGTGTTTTAATTAGATATTCATTGTTTTTCTCTATTTTTGAGAATTAAACAAATACATTTATGAGTGATTTCTATAAAAAAATACTAGACAATAATAAAGAATGGGTTGAGTCAACCTTAGAAAAGGATCCTAATTATTTTACTGATTTGGCCAAAGGACAAACTCCGCCTTTATTGTGGATTGGCTGTTCAGACAGTAGAGTTCCCGCCAATGAAATCATTGGTGCAAAACCAGGAGAAGTTTTTGTACATAGAAATATAGCCAATATGGTCATTCACTCGGATATGAATATGTTAAGTGTTTTGGATTATGCAGTTAATGTTTTGAAAGTAAAACACGTTTTGGTTTGCGGACATTATGGTTGTGGCGGTATCAAAGCTGCTATGGGAAATGATTCTGTTGGTATTATTGACAACTGGATTCGCCATATAAAAGACGTATATCGCTTTCATCATAGAGAATTAGACTCTATTGAAGATGAAACCAAGCGCTTTAACAGATTTGTAGAAATTAATGTTATTGAACAAGTTTTTGATTTGGCTAAAACTTCTATTGTGCAGTCAGCTTGGAAAAGTGGGCAGGAGCTAACACTTCACGGTTGGGTTTACGGATTGAATTCCGGATTTGTAACCGATTTGAATGTGAATTTCAGTTCTGATAAAGATTTGGATGATGTGTATCAATTGAAATTTCATAAATAGTTGAATATTAAATTTAAAAAGATTGCCACAGATTTTATAAATAAAAATCTGTGGCAATCTTTTTTTGATTTCATTCCTATATTAAGAATCTTCTTCGTCCAAATTTTCATTAAATGCCGATGGTAAAAGAGTTGGAATAAATTTGATAAAGATGGGTAATAATAAACTACCTCCCGGTAATAAAAAGATAGCCAGCGAAGGAACAGTTTTACAAATATCCAATAACTGTTTGCGTACTTTTTTCTTTTCTTTTTCGTCCAGATCTCTTCTGGTGGAATGAGCCAACAGAAGCATTAATTCCTTACTTTGAACAATTTCCTTTACCAATCTGTTTTTGTTACGGG
This sequence comes from Bacteroidota bacterium, assembly GCA_040387175.1. Taxonomy (GTDB): domain Bacteria; phylum Bacteroidota; class Bacteroidia; order Flavobacteriales; family Flavobacteriaceae; genus Flavobacterium. Next base: position 74,612 of record JAZKED010000014.1, read on the forward strand.
TAATTAATGTGATTACGCTTAATGTAGTTTGGTCGTAAAAATGTTTAACTGGATTGGAGTATTTGAAATAAGGAATTTCGTTTTTATATTGGGTAATAAATTCATTTGTTTTGTTAATACTTTCTGTAACAAAAACATCTTTAACGTTCATTAATTCAGCTAATTTGTGCAGAAAATATACTTCATTATTTTCGATGACACCATCGTTCCATAATGCCATTCCGGCCATATCAATTAAGTAGCTTTGCTCTAATTCATTTGTGAAAAAATCTAGCTTTAATTCTTCCAGATTTTTGATGTTAACTTTTGAAAATTTACTGTAACGAACAGAGGATTCAAAAAGTTTTATCAATAAATCGTCATATTTTGATTTGGTTGTCTTGGTTTTCAATGCTAAAGAAACGATGCTGATAATAGCTTCTTCTATTTTTTTAAGGTATTTTTCCGGGATTTCTCCATGTACCAGATATTGGCGAAATGCCAAAACATCTATGAAAAGCAAAGCATTGGTTACAATATGCGAAAAGTTTTTGCTGATGATGTCAATATTGGTCTGAACACGGCTATCAATTATCTTTTCCAGATTTAATGATGGTGAATCATCAGGCAATATTTTTTTGAACAAACTAAATCCTTGTGGATTCATTTTGTTATAAAATTCTATTGCTTTAGAGATAAATTGTTCAGGATTATTTTCCTGTTTTGTCAATTCAAAAACACCATATAAAGTATTCAGAAGAGCCACTTTAGAAAATTCGCTGCTAAGCCAGCCTTTGGTGTCGATTTGGAATGGGGTGTCAAAAGAAACGATATGACCATAAATAAAACCTGTTTTCCTGACTTTTTTATAGAAAGTATCAGGTTGTAACTCCTCTGGAAGCAAAGAATGTTTTTGCTTCAAGAAAAATTTGTCTATCCAACCGTTTGCCGAAGCGTTAATCATTGCTTTATTTTGAGTTGCAAATTTATGTTTTTTATGAATGCGTGGAGATTATAATTAGTCTCTTGATTTTTTATTTAAACTGCAAAGTTCAATAATCTGAGAGATTCTATTATTTCGTGTTTCTTGCCTTTTGGCTTGAGTTAACCAATAGAGATAATTTTTCTTGTAAGACCGACTGAATTTCTGATAATTTTCAAAAGCGATTTTATTTTCTTCAAAAGCAGCTTTTAAATCATCCGGTATAATTAAATCTTCTACAGCATCTAATGAAGTCCAGGAACCATTTTGTTTAGCAATTTCAATTTTGGATAATCCGCTTTCGTGAATAAGGTTTTCTTTTAACAGTTTTTCGATATAGGATTTGTTTAGCTTACTCCATACACTTTTATTTTTTCTTGGTGAAAAAACTTGTATTCTCCGTTCCTCATCCAGCTTTCTTACTGTTGAATCAATCCAGCCATAACAAATGGCAACCTGAACGGCTTCTTCCCAACGCATACTTTCAAACTCACTGTTTACTCTGTAGAAAATTAGATATATACCTGTTGATGAAGCATAGTTTTCATGCAGCCATTCCCGCCACTCTTTAGTGTTTTTGAAATAGTGATGTTCCTTTTTGTCCAAATTAAATAGAAATATTATTTAATAATAGCTGAACAAGCAACTCTTGCACCGGCGTTTCCAGCAGGTTGAGAAGTAAAATCATCTGTTCCCTGATGAACTATTAATCCTTTTCCAAGAATGTCTTTTGTAGCGTCTTCACAGCCAATGCACCATTCGTCTGTTGTTAGAGTGATGGTTCCATTTCCATTTTGATCAGCAGTAAAATTACCAATATCTCCTTTGTGGTATTCACCAACTCCCCATTTACCATGTTTTTTGAAAGTAGGGTTCCAGTGACCTCCGGCCGAAGTTCCATCAGCAGCTGAACAGTCTGATTTTTCATGAATGTGTATGGCATGAACTCCTGGTGTTAATCCTGATAGTTTTGCAATAAAAGTTACCTGACCTTTCTTTTCTGTGAAAGTTGCCATTCCTGTTACGTTACTATTACTTTTTGATTCGAAAACGATGTTTAAATTTTTAGAATCATTTGAATTGCCTTTTGTTTTGCATCCAATTACAACTGCTGTAATTAGTAATATTGATAAGATTATTTTTTTCATGGTTCAGGTATATTATAATGTCATACAAATATAAGTGATACGAATGTTAAATAGATTATAACATATACATGATTATTGAAATATTTATCTTTTAAAGATGTAAAATTTTAATGTTAAGAATGATGCTTAGTTTTTTTAAATTATGATTATAGTAAAAAACAAACTTTGCTCAGTTAACATCAACATTGAATTCTACACAAATTAATGAAATCTTAGAGGCTGTTTGTTTTGGCTATTAAGACTAAACTCAACAATAAAGGGTTGATTTAAAAAGCAGTAATTTTAAATTCATAATAAAACGCAGCTGATAAACACAATTTATGCTTATCAGCTGCGTTTTATTTCTAGTTATTTTACAGTTACTTTTCTAATCTATAATATGGCTTAATTATATAATTGCATAAATTTGCAGTATGATATTTTTTATAAACAGACGTTCATTCGCTTTCAGTATCTTACTGGTTGTTTTTACGCAATTTACTGCCATATCTCAGGTTGTGTCTGATTCAATAAGATATTGTCCTGAAAAATCACTTCCGGAACTTTTTAAAAAGAAAGATTCAATTCTAGTTATTAAACCTGTAAAAGATAATTTTTTTCTTGTAATTCCAATTATTGGTTCACAGCCTGCGACGGGTTTCTCTTATGGTTTTGTTTCTCAATATACGTTTAAAGGGAAGAAAATAGAAGATAAATATTCATCTATTAATCTCGGTGCTACTTATACAGAGAAAAAACAATTACTTATTAATTTTAAAAATAGTGTGATGCTTAAAAGTAATAAAATATTTTTGAGTGGAGACTGGCGCTTTTACATATTTTCGCAGGCAAATTACGGATTAGGAACTGATATTATTCCTCCTCCGGCAAAAGATGAGCATTTTGATTTGAATGATTTAAAAGAGCCTATGGATTATAATTATTTCAAGTTCCATCAGACAGCTTCCTGGGAAATTAAAAATAATTATTATGTAGGTGCCGGAGTGCATATAGATTGGTATACTACTATTACTGATAAGATGCTAAACATTAGCAATGGACAATTGACTAATCATTATAATTATAGTCAAAAATATGGCTATGATGAAAATAAATATTTTGTAAATGGCTTCAGTCTAAATTTATTGTATGATTCAAGAGATAACCAGATCAACACAAATAATGGGATGTTTGCTAACATCAATTATCGAATAAATCCAGCTTTTAATGAAAATCAAACCGCTAGTAATGTACTCTTTATGGAGTACCGTTATTTTATGCCATTGAGTAAATACAATAAGCAGCATGTTTTTAGTGTCTGGGCAACGGGTCAGTTTGTAACAGCTGGTACAGTTCCATATTTGAATTTGCCTTCTTTAGGCTGGGATCAAAGGAGCAGGAGCGGAAAAGGTTATACACAGGGATTATTTCGGGGTGAAAAGTTATTGTACTTTGAAACCGAATATCGTTTTCCTATCCTTTGTAATAATTTAATTAGCGGGACAGTTTTTGGTAATTTAACTTCAGCTAGTGACAAAGACCACAATATTTCTCTTTTTCAGTATATTCAGCCAGCAGTAGGTGTAGGTTTACGCATTTTAATAGATAAAGCTACCCGAACGAATCTAGTTCTTAATTATGCCTGGGGACGTCATTCAAAAGCATTTTATCTTAATGCCGGGGAGTCATTTTAAATCTGTGAAATGAGTTGTTTTCATTTTGTTACAATATACAGGATGTTAACATAATCGATTTATTTTACAATGATTTTATAGAAAAACATTATTTTTATATCTCCAAATTTTAACCTTAATATTATGAAAACTACTATTTTATCATTTGTTATTTTATGTTTCGTGTTTATTTCTTGTGATTCGACAAAATCAACGGTAAAAAGTTCAAATTCGCTTGAGGGTACATGGCAATTGAACTATATAACAGGTCCAAGAATTGCTTTTGAAGGTTTATATCCAGACAAAAAACCTACTATTACTTTTGATCTGAAAGAAAATAAAATTTCAGGAAACAATAGTTGCAATCAATATTTCGGAATCCTGCTTCTTGATGGGAATAAGATAAATTTTAAAGATGCCAAAATAGGAATGACAAAGATGGCCTGTCAGGGTTTAGGGGAAGACACCTATATGAAAACTTTGGAAAAAATAGATTCGTATTCAATTTCTCAGGACGGAAAAACTTTAAATTTTATTATGGGAGATATTGCCATGATGCGTTTTGAAAAAGTAATAAAATAGCTATTCCTCAATAGTTGGCTAAAGCTCGTTTGGACGTGCCACCATAAAAAAAGGAGCCGACTCATCATACTGCATGACAATTTTGGGTGCTCATTGGAATGGTAAAAAGACACAATTTCCTCTCATTTTGTCATTCCGAGGAACGAGGACAGGAGCGATAGCGAACTGGCGGAGCAATCTCTACAAGTTGCTCAGGTTTTCACTTGTATTGTAGAGCAACTTGTGGAGATGCTTCCTACGTCAGCATAACAAATTTGTATCTTATTGCAATAGTGAAACAAACCAAAACATTATCCCATAAAAAAAGCCGCTTTGTTATTCAGTACAAAGCGGCTTTTCAAACAAATAACTAATCTAACAATTAGAAACAATACTGATTTTCAGTTACTAATTTAGTAGTAATAGTTTCTCTTAACCCAATGATATTAGGCATATTAGTATATTTAGTAAAACGGCGTAATCCCATTAGCATCATGCGTTGTTCATCACCTTCGGCAAAGGAGATAATGCTTTCTTTTCCTTTTTGAGTCACCACATCAACGGCTTTGTATAAGTACAATTTAGCCATCGCAATTTGTTCTTTTACTGTATCTTCTCCAGATTTTTTAGCTAATTTTTCGGTTCTCAGGATGGTAGATTCTGCCATATAAATTTCGATTAGAATATCAGCAGAAGCCATTAGCAATTGTTGGTGCGCATCTAAATCGGGACCGTATTTTTGTACCGCACCTCCGGCAACCATTAGGAATGCTTTTTTCAGTTTACCCAACATTTCTTTTTCCTCAGAAAACAATTCTGAATAATCAGGTGTGTCAAAAGATGGAATTCCCATTAATTCTTCCTGAACTTTTGTTGCAGGACCTAATAAATCCACATGACCTTTGAAGGCTTTTTTAATCAGCATTCCTACTGAAAGCATTCGGTTGATTTCATTTGTACCTTCATAAATACGGGCTATTCTCGCATCGCGCCAGGCACTTTCCATCGGAGTATCTTCTGAAAATCCCATTCCGCCCAAAATTTGGATTCCTTCGTCGGCACAATTTTGAATATCCTCAGAAACCGCCACTTTCAAAATAGAACATTCGATGGCAAATTCCTCAATTCCTTTTAATTCAGCATCCTGGTGTGATTCGCCATTGGCCTCACGATCTTTAATTTTGTCTTCAATATCTTTCGCAGCTCTATACACGGCACTTTGACCCGCATAACAAGATGCTGCCATTTCGGCTAATTTATATCGGATAGCACCAAAATGTGAAATAGGTGTGTTGAACTGCACTCTTTCATTGGCATATTTTGTGGCATTTGAAATTACCCGGCGTTGTGCGTCCAGACAAGCTGCAGCGAGTTTAATTCGACCAACGTTCAAAGCATTCATGGCTATTTTGAAACCATTTCCTCTTTCGGAAAGCATATTTTCAACAGGAACTTTAGTATCCGCAAAGAAAACTTGTCGGGTAGACGAAGCACGAATTCCGAGTTTGTGTTCCTCTTCATTCATCGTAATACCATTGTTCGGGTCGTTTTCAACAATAAAACCCGTAATGTTTTTATCATTTTCAATACGTGCAAAAACAATAAATAGGCTGCAAAACCCAGCATTGGTTATCCACATTTTTTGCCCTGTGATTTTATAATGCGTTCCGTCTTCGGATAAAACAGCCTTTGTTTTCCCTGAATTCGCATCCGATCCGGCACCTGGCTCAGTCAGACAGTAGGAACCAAACCATTCTCCGGAAGCCAATTTCGGAACGTATTTTTGTTTTTGCTCTTCAGTTCCATACAAAGTAATTGGCAAAGTACCAATTCCCGTATGCGCCCCAAATGCGGATGAAAAAGAACCCGTAGCCCCCGAAATATAATCGCAAACGAGTACCGTATCTACAAAACCCATTCCCATTCCGCCATACGCCTCAGGAACAGATATGCTCAGAAGTCCTAATTCAGCGGCTTTTTGCATGCATTCTACTGTAAAGGCAAAATCCCTTTTTTCAAACCGGTCCTTATTAGGCCATATTTCCTTATCGATAAACTCTTTTACAGAGTCACGCATCATTAACTGATCTTCGTTGAAATCCTCCGGAGTGAAGACATCTTCGCATTTTGTTTCTTTTACGATGAATTGACCACCTCTTGTTTTATCGTTCATGACTTTAATTATTTTAAATTTTGAATTATAAATTTTAAATTATTTTACCTCTTGGGAAGTCTTAATGATTTTCGTTATGATATTGATAATGTGCTCAACTTCTATTAAATAATGATTAACTTCAATTGATGTCAAATTTGATTTATCCAATAATCGTAACCAATATTTTGTTTCTCTTGCTTCTTTTGAAGCTATAGACATTTTGTGGATAAAATCCTTTCTGGATTGTGCGGCTATTGCCTCTTCAACATTTGCTCCAATGCTTGTGGCAGATCTTAAAATTTGTTTAGAAATTATGAATTCATTTTCTTTTTTAAGTTGTACAAAAAGATTTACTATTGACAGAGCAAAATCAAAAGTTTTTGTAGCAATAATATTTTCTTTCATCTACAATTTAAAATTTATAATTCAAAATTTAAAATAATTAAAGAACTTCGTAAATTCCAGCAGAGCCCTGTCCAGTTCCAACACACATACTCACAATTCCGTATTTATTTCCTCTGCGTTTCATTTCGTCGAATAACTGAACAGATAATTTAGCACCTGTACAACCCAGAGGATGTCCTAATGCGATTGCTCCACCGTTTACATTTACGATATCAGGATTTAATCCCAATTCACGAATTACGGCTAAGGATTGTGATGCAAATGCTTCGTTTAATTCTATTAAATCAATGTCTTTTAATTCTAATCCTGCTTGTTTTAAGGCCTTCGGAATCGCTTTTACAGGACCAATTCCCATAATTCTTGGTTCAACTCCGGCAGATGCAAAGCCAACTAAACGGGCAATAGGAGTGAGGTTTAATTCTTTGACCATTTCTTCACTCATAATCAAAACAAAAGCAGCTCCATCACTCATTTGTGAAGAATTCCCAGCGGTTACACTTCCATCAGCAGCAAAAACAGGTTTTAATGCTGCCAATGCTTCAATTGAAGTTCCTGCTCTTGGCCCTTCATCTTTATTAACAACATACGATTTGGTTTCTTTTTTACCATTTTCATTGATAAACGTTTGTTCAATAGTAATAGGAACAATTTGTTTGTCAAATTTACCTTCGGCTTGTGCTTTCAAGGCTTTCATGTGGGATTGATAAGCAAACTCATCCTGATCTTCTCTGGAAACATTGAATTGTTTGGCAACGGCTTCGGCAGTCAGTCCCATTCCCCAATAATAATCTTCGTTACCTGCTGCGGCAACGGCATAATCAGGAGTAGGTTTGTAGCCTCCCATTGGAATAAAACTCATACTTTCGGCCCCGCCTGCAATAATGCAATCCGCCATTCCGGATTGGATTTTGGCTGTCGCCATCGCTATAGTTTCTATTCCGGAAGCGCAATAACGATTCACAGTTACACCAGGAACATCAGTTACTTTTAATCCCATCAAAGAAATCAAACGACCTACATTAAGTCCTTGTTCGGCTTCGGGCATGGCATTTCCAACCATAACGTCATCGATGCGTTTTTTGTCAAAATCAGGCAATTCATTCATCATAAATTGAATCGTTTCTGCCGCCAGTTCATCAGGACGTTTGAAACGAAATACTCCTTTTGGTGCTTTTCCAACGGCAGTTCGGTATGCTTTAACTATATAGGCTGTTTTCATAATTATTATTTTGAATTTTGAATTTTAAATTATTTCAAAGGCATTTAAAATTCATAATTTATAATTTAAAATTAGTTGCGAAGCGGTTTACCCTTTGTTAACATATACTGAATGCGCTCAAGTGTCTTACGTTCCGTACAAAGCGACAAAAATGCTTCTCTTTCAATATCCAGTAAATATTGTTCAGATACTAATGTTGGTTCAGATAAATCACCACCAGCCATTACATAAGCTAGTTTATTGGCAATTTTTTTGTCGTGTTCTGAGATGTATTTTCCGGCTTCCATTTGGTCAGTTCCAACAAGGAACATTCCAAGAGCTTGTTTTCCTAAAACTTTGATATCATTTCGGCGAATAGGCTGTGTGTAACCTGCTTCCGCCAATATTAAAGCATGTTTTTTGGCTTCGGCAATCTGACGGTCTTTGTTGACTACTACAATGTCTTTTCCGTGTTGTAACACTCCTAAATCAAAAGCTTCGTAAGCCGAAGTAGAAACTTTAGCCATGGCCACAGTCAGAAAATATTCTTGCAGCACATTCAATTCCACATCGTTTTTACGAAATAAATCCGAAGCTCTCAACGTCATTTCTTTTGATCCGCCACCACCAGGAATTACTCCAACTCCAAACTCGACCAATCCAATATAAGTTTCTGCGGCAGCAACGACTTTGTCAGCGTGCATGCTCATTTCGCATCCTCCACCCAAAGTCATTCCGTGAGGAGCAACAACTACTGGAATTCCGGAATAACGTACACGCATCATCGTGTCCTGAAACATTTTGATTGCCATATTCAATTCGTCATATTCTTGTTCCACCGCCATCATAAATATCATTCCGATATTGGCACCCACAGAAAAATTTGCTCCTTGGTTTCCAATAACCAAACCTTGGTATTCCTTTTCAGATAAATCAATGGCTTTGTTGATGGCTTGCAGCACATCGCCACCAATGGTATTCATTTTGGATTGGAATTCTAAGTTCAGGATTCCGTCTCCTAAATCCTGAATAATAGCTCCGCTATTGCTCCAAACTTTTTTGCTTTCGCGAATGTTGTTCAGGATGATAAAAGCATCTTGTCCCGGAACTTTGGTCTGTGTTTTATTTGGAATATTATAGAAATAAGTAGCGCCTTCTTTAATGGAATAAAAACTTGAAGTTCCAGAAGCTAACATATCAGTTACCCAAGATGCCGGAGTTAATCCTTCGGCTTTCATTATTTCGATTCCTTCTGAAACTCCAATAGCATCCCAAATTTCGAAAGGACCATTTTCCCAGCCGAAACCAGCCTTCATAGCATCATCAATTTTGTATAATTCGTCTGAGATTTCAGGAATTCTATTGGAAACGTAAGCAAATAATCCGGCAAAACTTTTTCTGTAGAATTCGCCTGCTTTGTCTTTTCCTTTTACCAATACTTTAAAACGATCGATAGGTTTATCAATAGTTTTGGTAAGTTCCAAAGTAGCAAATGAAGCTTTTTTAGCAGGACGATATTCTAATGTATCTAAATCTAAAGATAGAATGTCTTTGTCTACTTTTTTGTAAAAACCTTGTCCAGTTTTGCTTCCGTACCATTTATTTTCAATCATTTTGTTGATGAAATCCGGCAGCTTAAATAATTCATGTTGTTCGTCATCTGGACAATTTTCATAAATACCGTTGGCAACATGTACCAAAGTATCCAATCCAACTACATCCACAGTTCTGAAGGTAGCCGATTTGGGACGTCCAATTACCGGTCCAGTTAATTTATCTACTTCTTCAATAGTTAATCCCATTTCTTTAACTAAATGAAATAAGCTCTGGATTCCATAAATTCCAATTCTGTTTCCAATAAATGCCGGAGTATCTTTGGCTACAACGGAAGTTTTTCCCAAGAATTTTTCGCCATAATTAGTTAGAAATTCCAATACTTCTGTTGAAGTTTGCGGCCCGGGAATAATTTCGAATAATTTTAAGTAACGCGCAGGATTAAAAAAGTGAGTGCCACAGAAATGTTTCTGAAAATCTTCGCTTCTTCCTTCGCTCATAAAATGAATTGGGATTCCTGAAGTATTTGAAGTTACCAAAGTTCCCGGTTTGCGGTGTTTTTCGATTTGTTCGAATACTAATTTTTTAATATCCAAACGCTCTACAACCACCTCGATAATCCAATCTACATTAGCAATTTTAGATATATCGTCTGTAGTATTTCCAATTGTAATCCTACTGGCAAATTTAGGATGATAAATAGGGGATGGTTTAGATTTTAAAGCATTTTGGAAATGTTCATTTACCAATCGGTTGCGAACAATTTTACTTTCCAAGGTCAATCCTTTTTTAGTTTCGGCTTCAGTAAGTGTGTTTGGAATAATATCCAAAAGCAATACTTTGACCCCAATATTGGCAAAATGACAAGCAATTCCTGAACCCATAATACCGGATCCAATTACTGCAACTTTTTTAATAGATCGTTTCATTTTAAACTGTTTATAGTTTTTTGTTTGTAGTTTTACTTCATATATAAATCATCTTCAGATTCAGAGCAGACAATTTTATAGAATTAAAATATTTTCTTTTCAGTAATTAATTCGTTGATGATTTCTGATACCTCCATAAAATGCTGCAGTTTTTCTGCCGATACATTTTGTTTTACAGTTTCATTGAATTTAAGTACAGTATTCTTTGATAATTCTCTTTTTTCTTTTCCAAATTCGGTTAGATAAATAAGAACACCACGGCCATCATATGGATTTTTCTTTCGAATAATCAAACCTTTTTCTTCCATTGATTTTAATGTTCTGGTTAGGCTAGTGGCCTCCATTCCCATTCTTGGTCCTAAAGTAGTAGAAGGCGTTCCTTTATCTTTGTCCATACTTAATAAAGCAAAACCTGTTGCCATTGTGGCACCGTAATTTGAAGCTTCTTCATTGTACATTCTCGCTATAGCTTGCCATGTGGCTCGTAATACATAGTCTATAGTTTTATCTTTCATACGGTACTATTTTAAAGTATCTATAATCAAATATACTAAAAAAATATTATGCATGCATAATAGATTAAAGTTATTTTGTAATTATATTACATTTTTTATAAAAAAACTCCCCAATAAATTGAGGAGTCTAAATATATGAAAACTATATAGTTTATTATATAATTGTAAAACAAATACGATAATAAAAAGTTAGAATGATCAACCGTATATTTTATGAAACAAATTACTGTATTTTTCCATTACTACTTTTCGTTTAAGTTTTAGAGTAGGAGTGAGGTGTCCTCCACTAATTGACCAAACATCCGGAGTCAATTCAAAGCGTTTGATTTTTTCCCAGTTTCCGAATTTTTCGTTCAAAGTATCTATTTCCTGTTTGATGCGTTCAATAACTTTTGGATTTGAAACTATTTCTTCATTGGTTTTATCAACGGTAATTTTATTTTTTTTCTGCCATTCTCTAACGAATTCAAAGTTGGGCTGTATGAAAGCCGCAGGCATTTTTTGTCCATCACCGATGACCATAATTTGTTCAATAAAACGGGATTGTTTCATTGCATTTTCTAACAATTGGGGAGAAATGTATTTACCTCCTGAGGTTTTGAACATTTCTTTTTTACGATCGGTAATTTTAAGAAAACCATCGTTGTCAATTTCTCCAATATCCCCTGTGTGAAAATATCCATTAGCTAAAGCTTCTTTTGTTAAAGTTTCATCTTTAAAATATCCTAACATTACATTTGGACCTTTGCAAAGAATTTCACCATCGTCGGCAATTTTAACTTCTACATTATCAATAACTCTTCCAACAGTGCCTATTTTGAAACCGAAATTTCGTGTATCATTTACAGCAATTACAGGAGAAGTTTCGGTTAATCCATAACCTTCCATAACCGGGATTTCTGCAGCTGCAAATACTCTGGCCAATCTGGGTTGTAAAGCGGCACTTCCAGAAACCATTAAATCTAAATTACCTCCCAGACCTTCTCTCCATTTGCTGAAAATAAGTTTTCGGGCTATTTTTAATTGGAATTCATACCAAAATCCATTAACTCCATACGGTTCGTATTTTAAGCCTAAATCAACTGCCCAAAAGAATAGCTTTCTTTTAATACCTGTCAATTCTAGCCCTTTAGCATATATTTTATCATAGACTTTTTCAATAAGTCTCGGTACACAAGACATTACTGTAGGTTTTACTTCTTTTATATTGTCACTGATTTTTTCAATCGATTCACCAAAATAAACAGCAACACCATAATATTGGTATAAATAAACAATCATTCTCTCGAAAATATGGCAGATAGGCAAGAAGCTCATAGCGCGGCTTTTGCCTTTTTCGAAGGGGATTCTGGAAGTGCAATCTAAAACATTGGATACGATATTCTTATGCGAAAGCATTACCCCTTTTGGTTTTCCGGTTGTTCCGGAAGTATAGATTATGGTGGCTAAATCTTCTGATTTTACGCTATTTTTTCTTTCTTCAACTTTGTCCTGATTGCTTTGATCTTCTCCAAGTACTAATAATTCTTTCCAGTTTTTAGAACCATCAATTTCATCAAAAGAAAATACTTCTTTAAGATTAGGTAGATTTTTTTTGACCAGATTTAATTTTTGTAATACTTCATCGTCTGAGACAAAACAATAAGATGCTCCAGAATGATTGAGAATATATTCATAATCTTCTTCAGAAATAGTAGGGTAGATAGGAATGGTTTGGGCTCCGGTTTGTAATACTCCAATATCAATAATATTCCACTCTGTTCTATTATTTGAAGAAATCAAAGCGATTTTATCATCCTTTTGAATTCCCAATTGCAATAATGCTCTCGAAACTGCATTAGCCTTTGCAATATACTCTTCGGTCGAGGTTTTTACCCAAACTCCATTATACTTGGTAACCAAAGCATCAGGAATATTATAATGCTTTAATTGATAATAAGGAAAATCAAATAATCGGGTGATTTCTGTCATTTTTGAATGTATTAATTAAATGCAAATTAGTAAAAACTATTGATTTATTAAAGATACATTAAAATTGATTTATTTCATAATTGAATTAATTATTAAATCTCTTTATATTGAGAATTTGCACTACTATTTTTAAACTTTTGATTTTTAGGTTTAAAAAGTAAAATATAATTTATGTGTATAGTAAAAAATATTTTTTATTAGTTTACAAAACCATTTTAGTTAATTCATTTTCAAGTCTGTCGAAGTTTTCCTCATTTTTGTCAACTACGAATGGCTTTAATTTATTGCATTCTTCCGGAGTACTAAAAATCATCTTGAAAACAATTTTTGTTTTGTCACTAGCTATTTCTTCAAAAGTTGCCACTACCTGAAATAATGGTTTAGAAAAACGTTTCCAAGCAATTAAAGAAGGTTTTTCTATTGTAATAAATTCACATTCATTAGAATAATTTCCTTTGTCAGGCCCATGCATTACATAACTCCATTTACCACCTGGTCTTAGGTCAAACTCGTTAAAAGTGTTGGTAAAACCTTTTGGACCCCACCAAATTTTTAAATGATTGGGGTCTGTCCATGCAGTATAAACGAGTTTCTGTGAAGCATTGAAAATTCTGGAACTTACAATTTCACAGTCAGGATTTGTTGAAAAGGTTTCTGTTTTCATTGCGTAGTTTTTAGATTGATTTTGTGTTTACAGAATTTTAATATTTGCTAATCGTAAACACAAATTAAAAAAATATTGTTCAAAAATATTCAATTCTACAGGTGAATTGTAGATAGAGTTTTATTTTGTTTTTAATTGTAGCAAAATATGAAAAAATATAAAAACTAGTAGTACTCAGCTTTATTTAACTATTTATAGCAATTATGCAACTTTTACTAAATATTGTATAAGATACTTTTTTAGTAACTCAACGATATTTGTAACATAGTAAATGATTAGCATATAATTTTAAATTTTTGAAAAATGAAAAACGCAATCTTAATGCTTGTATTTGTTACTATCTCATTGACAAATGCTAATGCACAATCGCCAACCACAACTGATAATCGTGAAAAATTGACTTTTGGATTAAAACTGGGAGCAAATTATTCAAATGTTTGTGACTCTGATAATAATGATTTGGTTGCCAATTGGAAATTTGGTTTTGTAGGCGGAGGTTTTATTTCTATTCCGTTTGGAAGATTTATTGGAATTCAGCCAGAAATTTTGTTTTCTCAAAAAGGATATAAAACTTCAGGAACCTATTTAGGAAGTACTTATGAGATGACCAGAACGACTGATTATATAGATGTACCACTTTTATTTGCCGTTAAACCAATTGAACAAATAACTATTTTATTTGGACCTCAATTTTCTTATTTGATAAAACAAAAAGATAATTTTACAGGTGGGACAATTAGTTCAACTCAACAACAAGATTTTGACAATGATAATATTCGAAAAAACACTTTGTGTTTAACAGGTGGACTTGATTTTAATTTGGAAAATTTTGTCATAGGATTAAGAACAGGTTGGGATCTAAAAGACAATGATGGTGATGGAAATACCACAACACCCAGATATAAAAATATGTGGCACCAGCTTACAGTTGGTTATAAATTCTAATTCATACATATAAAAAAAGCGTTTCGTGGGAAACGCTTTTTTTATATGTATGAATTAGAAAATGATTTATTAAAAATCAAGAATGAATTATTCTTTATCTTTTACACTTTCGCTCTCTTTTTCTATCGGATCTACATAAGTTTTGCTGCGATCTCCAAAAACAAACATTTTATGTATTTTAAAATGAATAGAAAAGTGTACTGGAATCCAGTAATCTTCCCCTGTATCTTTTCCATCCTTACTTTTATACCAAAGTGTGTAAGAAGCACTATCATAGCCTTTTTTTGCTATTGGAACACCTACATTATCACATTGAATTCCCCATTCTATTTTCTTTTTAGTCAAATCTTCAAACTGAAAAACTCCAGTACCATTACCATTTAATTCAACAGTAGGTTCTGTTTTTCCTTCAAAAAGATAGGTGCCAGCAATTGGATAATTGATGGTTCGGGTAATAAAATAGTCTTTATTGTCAGATAAAATTTTGGTTACATCTAATTGTGCATAAGAATGCGTGGCGGATAAAATAAGAATGGTAAACAGTAATTTAAAAGCTTTCATAATTTAATTGCAGGTTAGTTTGGTTGTTTAATGGCTCAGTAAATTTTTAATCTAATTTGGTTTTGATGTAAATATAAAAAAAAACTCATTCCTTTTAAGAAATGAGTTTTTTTTATTTATCAAAACGAATTACTGCTTATCAATCCATTTTCTTGCATTTACAAAAGCTTCATGCCAAGGTGTAACCTCGTCATTTCTGTCTTTTGGATAATTCGCCCAGTTCCATTGGAACGTAGAACGTTCAATGTGTGGCATCATTACCAGGTGACGTCCTGTTGTATCGCATAACATTGCAGTGTTGAAAGCTGATCCGTTAGGATTAGCAGGATAACTATCATAGCCATATTTACCAACGATGTTGTAGTGTGCTTCCGGTTCCGGTAAATTGAATTTTCCTTCTCCGTGAGAAACCCAAACTCCAAGTGTGCTTCCAGCTAAAGTAGATAACATTACTGATTTGTTTTCCTGAATAGTTACGGAAGTAAAAATACTTTCGTGTTTGTTACTGTCATTATGAAGCATTTTTCCGTGAACTTTGTGTTCTGGATTAATTACTTCCAATTCCATAAACAATTGGCAACCGTTACAGATTCCAACCGATAAAGTATCTTCTCTTTTGAAGAAGTTTTTCAACGCCGTATTTGCTTTTTCGTTGTATTTGAAGGCACCAGCCCAACCTTTAGCAGAACCTAAAACATCTGAATTAGAGAATCCTCCAACAGCTCCGATGAACTGAATATCTTCCAGAGTTTCACGCCCTGAAATCAAATCGGTCATATGAACGTCTTTTACATCAAAACCTGCCAAATACATTGCATTTGCCATTTCACGCTCGGAATTACTTCCTTTTTCACGAATAATAGCTGCTTTTGGACGTGGTTTTGAAGTATCAATTACAGGTTTTTTTCCTGTAAAATGGGAAGGGAAAGTATAATTTAATACTTGATTTTTGTAATTATCAAAACGTGCCTGAGCCGTTCCGTTTTTAGATTGTTTTTGATCTAATAAGAATGATGTTTTAAACCAAATATCTCTGTATTTTTCTATGTCAAAAGTAGAAAGTCCAAGGTCTAAAGTCTCAGTAGAAGTAACTGAACCAATTTTGAAGAATTCTATATTTTTTGCTTTCAATTTAGCTTCAACTGCTTCATCAGAATTGGCTTGGAAAACTACTGCAATATTTTCTGCAAAAAGGTATTTTATAGTGTCTTTTTCTTCAAAAACAGAGAAATCAATTTTTGCTCCCAAATTCACATCAGCAAAACACATTTCTAATAAAGTAGTAATCAAACCACCACTTCCAATATCGTGTCCAGCCAAGATTTGATTGTTTAAAATCAATTCTTGCAAGGTGTTAAATGCGTTTTTGAAGAAAGCAGCGTCTTTTATAGTTGGCGCTTCATTACCAATAGCATTTAAGGTTTGTGCCAAAGAAGATCCTCCAAGTTTGAAATCATCCTGAGACAAATTGATATAATAAATAGAACCACCGTCTTTTTGTAAAACAGGCTCTACTACTTTTCTAATATCAGTACAGTTTCCACCAGCTGAAATGATTACAGTTCCCGGTGCGATTACTTCATCATTTGGATATTTTTGTTTCATCGAAAGTGAATCTTTTCCAGTTGGAATATTGATTCCTAATTCGATTGCAAAGTCAGAACAAGCTTCAACAGCAGCATATAAACGAGCATCTTCACCTGCATTTTTACAAGCCCACATCCAGTTAGCCGATAATGAAATTCCTTTCAATCCGTCTTTTATTGGAGCCCAGACAATATTTGATAATGATTCGGCAATTGCTGTTCTTGTTCCGGCAACAGGATCAATCAAAGAGGCGATAGGAGAGTGACCAATTGAGGTTGCAATTCCTTCTTTTCCTTGATAATCTAATGCCATTACACCAACATTGTTCAATGGTAATTGCAATGGTCCTGCAGTTTGTTGTTTGGCCACTTTTCCACCAACGCAACGGTCTACTTTGTTTGTTAACCAGTCTTTACAGGCAACAGCTTCTAATTGTAAAACTTCCTCTAAGTAAGTAGCAATTTTGTCTGTAGAATAGTCTAATCTGGAATAGTTGTAATCGATAGTTTTGTCTGTCATTATCGTTTTTGGAGAACTTCCAAAGAAATCTTCCAAAGCATAATCCATTGGTTTTGCCCCAGTCGATTTTGATTCGAAAGTAAAACGGTGATCACCTGTTACGTCACCCACCTGATACATAGGAGAACGCTCTCTGTCTGCGATTCTTTGCAAGGTGTCAATATCTTTTTTACCAATAACCAATCCCATTCTTTCCTGAGATTCGTTACCAATTATTTCTTTTGCAGAAAGGGTAGGGTCACCCACTGGCAATTTATCCAAATCGATTAATCCTCCAGTTTCTTCTACCAATTCCGAAAGACAGTTTAAGTGTCCTCCAGCACCGTGATCGTGAATAGAAACAATTGGATTGTTGTCGCTTTCTACCAAACCACGAATGGCATTGGCAGCGCGTTTTTGCATTTCCGGGTTTGAACGTTGGATGGCATTTAATTCAATTCCTGAACCAAAAGCTCCTGTATCAGCAGAGGATACCGCAGCTCCACCCATTCCAATTCTATAATTTTCTCCACCAAGTATAACGATTTTATCGCCTTCTTGAGGTTTGTGTTTGATGGCTTGATCTAATTTTCCGTAACCAATTCCACCTGCCTGCATGATTACTTTATCGTAACCTATTTTACGGTTGTTTTCTTCGTGTTCAAATGTCAAAACAGAACCAGTAATCAACGGCTGGCCAAATTTATTTCCAAAATCTGATGCTCCGTTTGAAGCTTTGATTAAAATATCCATTGGAGTCTGATACAACCATTTTCTTTCAGCTACAGCATCTTCCCAAGGTCTGTTTGCTGATAAACGAGAATAAGAAGTCATATAAACCGCAGTTCCTGCCATTGGCAACGAACCTTGTCCTCCAGCCAAACGGTCACGAATCTCTCCACCTGAACCTGTTGCAGCTCCGTTGAAAGGCTCAACGGTTGTTGGGAAATTATGTGTTTCTGCTTTTAAGGAAATAACAGAATCAAATTCTTTTATTTCATAAAAATCAGGTTTGTCAGCCGTTTTCGGAGCAAATTGCTGTACTCTTGGTCCTTTTACAAAAGCTACGTTGTCTTTGTAAGCCGAAACAATATCGTTAGGATTTTCCTGTGATGTTTTCTTGATTAATTTGAAAAGAGAAGTTTCTTTTTCAACCCCATCAATAACAAAAGTTCCGTTGAAAATTTTGTGACGACAGTGTTCTGAATTGGCCTGTGAGAAAGCAAAAATCTCTGAATCCGTTAATTTTCTGCCTAATTTAGTAGCTAAATTATCCAAATATTCTACTTCTTCTGCGCTTAAAGCCAAACCTTCTACTTTATTGTATGTTGCAATATCATCGATTTCCAGAATAGGTTCCGGTTGTACGTTGATAGTGAAAATTTCCTGATCTAAAGCGTTATACTTTTGCGAAAGCATTGGATCAAAATCATTGAAATCAGCCGTTGTCGGATGAAATTCTTCGATACGAATGATTCCCGAAATTCCCATATTTTGAGTAATTTCAACTGCATTCGTACTCCAAGGCGTAATCATAGTGGCACGGGGACCAACAAAAAAATCCGACAATACGGATTTTTCTATTTTATTTGCGTCGGCAAAAAGCCAGTTAAGTTTAGAGATGTCTTGAGCCGAAATTTCGTTTTGAGTCTGTACTGCAAAAACAGTTTTGCTTTGGTTTTCAAAGAAATGAATCATCGTTTGTAGTTTGTTGTATTTAACGGTGCAAATTTAGTTAATTCAGACTTAAAAAAAAAGCAAATGAAATCCTTTATTATTTTTCTTTGGAACTAAAATATTGATGAATCAAAACCTGTAATTCTTCTTTTTTGATTGGTTTTGATATGTAATTATTACAGCCAAATTCTATGGTATTGATTTTATCTTCACTAAGAACATGGGCTGTCTGAGCTATAATAATAACTTCTTTATTAAATTTTCTGATTTCACGAATAGCTTCATAACCATTCATTTCAGGCATTTGAATATCCATTAAAATCAAATCTACATCTGGATTATTTTGACAATACATAACCGTTTCTAATCCTGTTTTTGTTCTGATTATTTCCTTGGCAAAAGGCTCTAATAATTTAGTAATCAAATAAGCGGATATTTCGTCGTCTTCGGCTATTACGGTTTTTATCTTTTTTATATTGGAGTTTAAATCATTATTTGAAGGAGTTTTTTCAGTATTATCTATCTGTTGATAATGATAAGGAATTGTAAAATAAAAAGTTGATCCTTTATCTTTTTTACTTTCGACCCATATTTTTCCACCCAACATTTCTACGAATGCTTTAGAAATAGATAATCCTAATCCCGCTCCTTCATAACTTCTGGTCATGGATTCACTGGATTGTCTGAATCTTTCAAAAATGACAGCTAATTGATTTTTTGGGATTCCAATTCCGGTATCCCGAACATAAAATTCTAATTCGAATTCTACTGAAAGATTATTTTTAGAATCAGTATTTACAGATTTAAGAATGTAACCGAATTCAATACATCCTGTTGTGGTAAATTTGATAGCATTTTTAACTAAGTTAGTCAGAATGGCATAGATTTTTTCAGGATCGGTTTTAATTGTTGATTTATCCATTGACAAACCATTTTGCAATCTAATTTCAATTCCTTTTTGGTCCATTTCTGGTTTAAAGAAATTATAAATATATTCCATTTGTTTATTGATATTTGTCTCAGAAATTGAAACGGACATTAATCCAGCTTCAATTTTTGAAATATCAATAATATCATTAATTATATTTAACATTCGGTCACCACTGTGATCAATGATACTAATGAATTCCTGCTGTTCCAGAGGGGATAGATTCGGTCTTTTTAATAATTCAGCAAAACCCATAATTCCATTCATAGGTGTACGGATTTCATGACTCATATTGGCTAAGAAGGCAGATTTTAAGCGATCACTTTCTTCTGCATTTTCTTTAGCAACAACTAGTTTTGCTTCAGTTTGTTTGCGTTTTTGAATATCTTCTTTAAGAATTTTGTTTTTGGATTTAATTTTAAATAATAAAATAAATGTGGTCAATAATAGTAAAATCAGAACTATTGATTCGGATACATCATGAATTAAAATAGTATTCCATTTCTTAGAATTAAAATCCATCGCATAAACCGCAATAGTTTCTCCGGAGTTTTTATTTTTTATAGGAACCAGAACGCTAACCCAGGTTCCCCATCTATCTTTAGCTGGGCCAATTACATATTCTTTTCCATCACGAAAGGGTTGATAGTAAGCTTTATTAGCTTCTGTGTATTGTTGTCCCGGTGGAGAACAATCGTTTGATACTGCAGGTTCTGAATCTACAATAAAATACAATTTATTGTTTTTTTGCATGTATAAATAAGCAAATCTCGCTTTTGGATTCGTATTTATAATGGCGTATAATGTATTTTTAAGATTCTTATATTTAGGTTTTACAGTGTCATTTATTTTTACTTCTAAATATTTTAAATCCTCTGTAGGTAGTGTTGCAACAATTGATCTTGAGATTTGCAAAATCTCATCAGCTTGATTTTTTTTAAATTTTTTCCAGGTATGATGAAGATAAAATCCACCTGATAAAAGGATAATAATTACACCTAATATTTGTAAATTTTTCTTTTTTGGCAGTATACTTTTCATTCAATTAGACAAAATTAATTTAGGTTTAGAGCCTTCTTTATTTTAAAAATAGTATTCAATAAAATCATTTTATTATCGAATGGATTGCTCTGGAATACTAAATTATTCTGGAAAAGGTTTATTTTGAAAAGCTCCTAAATCCGGTGGAGAAATTCTGGTATTTCCAATAATATCCAACGGAATTAAATAAGTTGAATTTCCTTTGGCAACAGCTGGAGAAGTATTGTCTATATTGAATTTATTAATATTCGGATTAAAGAATTTTGGATCCTGATTTCTGATAATAGCATTATAATGATTAGGTTCAGTATCAAATTGATATTCAGGATGATTAGTGTATTGATTTGAAGTATTATTGAACTTTATCAAACAGTTGTTAAATTGGTATTCAAATGCTGCACCTGTCTTTTTGCTCAGAATCATTTCATTAGAATAAGGGCCATAAATAATACAGTTATTAAATGTTGCGCCAGTCAAATCTTTAATTTCGGGAGTAGCACCAATGGAATAATTACTAACATATAAAGCTAGTTGTTCCGGACTAGACCAGTTGTTGTTAAAAGTACAGTGTGTAAACTTATAATTTCCTCCGTAAGTACAGGCTAAACTAGCTTGTCCTGTATAATTGATAACAATATTTTCACCTTCAATTTTGGCATTCTTAGCTTGAATTCCATAATTAGAGCAATTGAAAATTTGTGTGTTTTTGATAGAAACAGTTGTTCCATCATTGCCATCTATCAATAGTCCAACAGAAGCATTTTTCAGTGTAAGATTTTGAATTTTATTATTAGTACTTCCGTTTTCTAACCAAACTGTACCCCATTGTCCCGGAATATATGCAAAATCAGGTTGTAAACGATCACTGCTGAATATAACTTCATTTTCAAGTTTTTCTGTAGCAGAAGTTGTTCCATTTATATTTATAGTTGAATTGGCACTTACAAGAATACCCGAATTGTTATGAAAATAAACTCTTGATCCTGCATCAAAAATTGCCGTTTTTCCCGAAGGAACAGCAGCATAACCATAAATAACATAAGCTTTTTGATTGGTAAAATGTAATTCATTACCATGAATTGGGTCATTTTCGTTCAAATAGAAGCCATAGATAGTTTCATCACCAAAAGGAACTGTCTCGGTTGTGCCATCACTAAATTTTTCAGGATAAAGAAAAATTGCATCCTGTACCAATGTCACTAATTCTACTTTTTGAAAATTGGTTCCTCCATCAAACTGTATTTGGTCAGTATATAAAAAATCTGTTGGATCGGCATCAGCAATATTAGGTGTAGTTTCAATAAAAATATACAAACTATCTTTAGCTAAAAGTGTAACATCATTAAATATTTTTCCTTGATTTCCGTGCATTCCGTCAACAGTCATTCTGTATTTAGAATTTAAACCTTTACCTAACTGAATAGTTGGAATGTTGATGTCATTTTTACTACGATTGTATACTTTTAATGTATAAGTACTCGAACTAATATTAGTAAAAACAGTATCTAAATAAACCGTATCTCTAGAAAATTTTAAATCTCCAGTACTTGGCACGGTTTCAAAATCAGCTCTGCAAGAACTAATAGTGATTAGGATTCCAATAAAAAACAGAAAAGTAAGCTGACGCATTTGTTATATTTTTTGTAAAAATAGGAAAAAACTAGTACGTATCAAGAGTGATTAGTATTTTTGAATTTTTATTACCAATTGTTTCTGCCAGCTTTTCCATAAATTTACATTTTTAAAATAGAACAAATGACATTCGACAAAGATAAAACGCTTCAATTTTGCAATAGAATTTCGAAAAACACGCTAATGCAGACTTTGAATATTGAATATGTTGATGCCGGTCCCGATTTTTTAACGGCTACTATGCCTGTAAATCCTTCAGTTCATCAGCCTATGGGATTATTACACGGTGGAGCATCAGTGGCTTTGGCAGAAAGTGTAGGCAGTGCAGCTTCTTTTTTGTTTGTAAATCCGGAGCACAGTGAAGTGCGTGGGATTGAAATTTCGGCCAATCATGTGAAAGCAAAACGTGACGGAATTGTAACGGCAACAGCAAAAATAATTCATAAAGGGAGCAGTATTCATTTATGGGAAATTAGAATTACTGATGAAAACAATGCGCTTATTTCAATTTGCAAATTGACTAATATGATTTTGCCAACAAGAAAAAGGAGTAAATAAGAATGAAATTATTTTTAGAAAAGGCCAACAGACAATTTGCTCAAAATTTTCCTTTTATAATTTATAAAAAACCAAATAACAACAGTGTAACTGGTCTTTTTCAGGACAATAATACTTTATTTGAAGTAAATGATTTTACTGAAAAAGGTTTTGTTTTTGCTTCTTTTGACGGAAGTCAAACGTTTCTGATTCCAGAAAATCAGTCTGAAATAATCAGCGAGGTTTTTCAAAATAAAGAAATTTCTGTTTCAGAAAATGAATCACATTATCCAAATGAATCAGAAAAAAATAATTTCAAAAATTTAGTTACTAAAGGCATTCAGGCGATTGTAAAGAATGAATTCAAAAAGGTAGTTGTATCACGAAAAGAAACTGTGAATTTGGTTGATTTTGATTTAATTTCTACTTTCGAAAAATTAGCAAATTTATATCCGACAACTTTTGTATATTGTTTTTACCATCCCAAAGTGGGGATTTGGCTTGGTGCTACGCCTGAACAATTATTTAAAGCAAATAATAAAGAATTTCAAACAATTGCATTGGCTGGAACTCAAAAAGACACAGGTTCTAATGAAGTAGTCTGGCCTAATAAAGAAAGAGAAGAGCAGCAATTTGTTACCGATTATATTGTAGAAAAAGTAAAAAATGTAGCTTCAGAAGTTTCGGTTTCAGAGCCATACAGCATCAAAGCGGGAAGTATCTGGCATATTAAAACAGATATTTCCGGCACTTTGAATTTGGGTTCGAGTCTACAGGAAGTGATTCAGTTATTGCATCCAACGCCTGCAGTTTGTGGATTACCAAAAGATAAATCAAAAGCTTTTATATTAGAAAATGAAAATTACGACCGAACTTTTTACACTGGTTTTCTCGGAGAATTGAATATAGAAAACAGAACAGATTTGTTCGTAAATTTACGTTGTATGGAAATAAGTAATTCTCAGGCTCATTTGTTTATGGGATGCGGTATTACAAAAGACAGTGTTCCCGAAAAAGAGTGGGAGGAAAGCATTAATAAATCAGCTACGATGAAAAAGGTTTTAGATTTTGAATTATGATTAATTCTGTAATCTAAAATCTGTAATCTAAAATTAAAAGAAATGAAACTAGACATATTAGCATTCGGTGCACATCCAGATGATGTAGAATTGGGTTGTGGCGGTACATTAGCCAAGGAAATTGCATTAGGTAAAAAAGTAGGTATTGTTGATTTGACTCGTGGCGAACTTGGAACTCGTGGTTCTGTTGAAATTCGGAATCAGGAAGCGGCTGATGCTGCGAAAATATTAGGAGTTTCTATTCGGGAGAATTTAGATATGAGAGATGCTTTTTTTGTTAATGACGAAGCACATCAGTTGAAAATCATTGAAATGATTCGCAAATACCAACCTGAAATCGTGATTTGCAATGCAATAGACGACCGTCATATTGATCACGGGAAAGGAAGCAAATTGGTTTCTGACGCTTGTTTTCTATCTGGTTTAATGCGAATTGAAACCGAGCATCAAAGTGTCAAACAAGAAGCCTGGCGACCAAAATTAGTCTATCATTACATTCAGTGGAAAAACATTAAACCAGATTTTGTTGTTGATATAACTGGTTATAACGAAAAAAGAATCGAGGCTATTTTAGCATATGGTTCGCAA
This sequence comes from Bacteroidota bacterium, assembly GCA_040387175.1. GTDB lineage: Bacteria > Bacteroidota > Bacteroidia > Flavobacteriales > Flavobacteriaceae > Flavobacterium. The sequence continues at coordinate 99,398 of JAZKED010000014.1, forward strand.
TTTTACAATCCAAATTCAGATGAACCTGAGACTCCAATTGCTACAAAAAACTTTCTGGACAGCCTAAATTACCGCGTTCAGGATTTCGGAAGGTTAATTGGTACTGATTATGCAGAAGGTTTTACAGTAGAAAGATATTTGGGAGTCAATAGTTTAGGAGATTTGATATAATTTTTTTTAATTTTTCTTTGCAAAAGCCAACTTTAGTGTTATCTTTGCACTCGTTAAAAATGGTGGTTGTAGCTCAGCTGGTTAGAGTATTGGTTTGTGGTGCCGAGGGTCGCCGGTTCGAACCCGGTCAGCCACCCA
>JAZKED010000015.1:0-59520 GCA_040387175.1 Bacteroidota bacterium
ACAAAAAAGTCTCAATTATTAAATTGAGACTTTTTTGTTTGGGATTATTTGGTTGGTTTCTTTCTTAATATAGTATTGTCTGCAAATTTTTTCATTTCAATTTTTTGCTCTCCATACAATTGAATTTCAGAATTTCCGGAAGCATCAAGGACTAGATTGCCATTAACATTGATACTGCAATCGGAATAGCCCTCGGCAATTAATTGAGCTTTTTTTACAGTAAGATTATTGGCTGTTAGTACACTGTTATTATCCAATCGAATCATTCCGTTATTGGTTATATCACCTTCAATAGTAGCTTTTGCTTTTTGATATAAATCACATTTCAGGTCCGGACTGGTAATCAGGGCTTTCAATGTGGCATTTTTACTCAATTGAATTATAGCATTTTCAGATTTTAGATTCAATTCTGTTTTTGAACTATTGTCAGATTGTAAAGTAAATTTTTTAGAATTAACGTTCAGATACAGTTTAGTATTGTCGAAGCTTTTTATCGTAATATCATCGAGTTGAATTTCTTGTATGGCATTAAGATTTACATTGTCTTTTACGGTAATCAATTTCAATTCATCTGTGTAAGTTACTCTTACAATAAGTTTTTTAAAACTTGTAATAGTTCTTGAAGTGCTAATCTGAAGTTTAGCTGCACTCAAATCAAAGGCTATTGCTTCATGAAGATTATCATCGGCTTCAATTTTCAGTGTGTTTTTTTCGCCTTTTTCAAGATGAATTTCTATACCATCTCCTATCTCCAACGAAGTGAAATTACCAATTTCTTTTTCTTCAATAGTGACTATTTTAGAGCCTTTTACTTTTTCGCTTTTTTGTGCCAATGTAAAACTGGTAACTAAAAGAAGTAAAAAAAGAGCCTTATATTTTTTCATTTAAATTGTAATTAAGTGTTTTACAAATATAAAAAAATCATCCACTTTTGATGAATGATTTTTCTATTTTTTTGACAAATAAGATTCCTATTCTTCAGCTACACTTCCTCCTGAATTCTCTTCTTTTGAAACGCTTTTCGGTGTTTTATGATAGCTGATATTACCTCCACTTGAAGCTTTTGCTTCCAGTTTTACAATTGGGTAAATAGAGGTTTTACTTCCACTTTCGGCTTTGGCAATGACTTCGTTGGTCATTAGATTTTCAGCATTAATTTTACTTCCGCTTGTAGATGAAGTTTCTGATTTTAAAGCTTTCCCGCTTACTTCAATTTTACTTCCGCTTGCGCTCTCTATTTTGATAAAATCAGCTTCAACATCAATGCTGATTTTACTTCCGCTATCGGATTTTACATTCATATTTTCAGTTACCAATACATTTTGACTTGTGATTTCCGAACCGCTATTTGCTTTTAAACCTCTGATTACTGGTGTTTTTACATTTACTATTGGAGTTTCTGTACTGTTGTAATTTTCATCGGATTTAATTTTTAAAACACCATTTTCTATTTTTGTAATGATATGTTCCTGTAAATTGTCATCGGCTTCTACTGTTATCGATTTGTTATCCGATTGTTCTATAATTACCTCAATTCCATTACTTACTTCTATGTTTTTGAAATCTTCAGTTACTATTCTGTTTTCTGTTGTAATAGTTCCGCTTCCTTTGATTCCGCTTCCACAGGAAGAGAAAAATAGTGCTATTAATGTTGCAACTATGAATTTGGTGATTAACGTTATGATTTTTATCATGGCTAGTTGGTTTTGATTATAATTCCGTCTTTGTTTATGGATAATCCTTTTTTGCTACTAGTTTTATTAGTAGTGGTGGTTATAACTTTTCCGTCTACTGTCACAGTAGTTGTAACAATGCTGTCATTTACTTCTGAATCTGCTTCATGATTAAAATCATTTTCATCATTTGGGCAATTCAGACATTTTATTTTATCGCTTTCGACCTTATAGATGGCATCACTAAAATCAGAATGCCATGAAAAATAATCTCCATCAGTTTCGTCGTAATGTGCAATCGATTTATCAGTTTTAAACAAAGTTCCTGTTGGCAGAAATAAAGTGATTTCTATTTCCTGATTGCGGAATTTATTCTTTAATTCGGTCAATAAATAATTGTCGAAAATCAATTGATTGCCAATGATTTTGTAGCTGTATTTTATTTTTTCAGCTCTTTGTTTAGCTTCAAATAATGTTTTTCCTTTAGCTTCTTTTTCAATTTGAATGTAAGCTGATTTAGTATCACTTTGTGCTATTTTGAAACTTACATTATTGGAATATATTACATCATTTCCGGTAGAATCAAGAGTTATTTTGAAATCACAGTCATCATTTAAACGTTTTGCAAAATTATCATTGTGTTTGAATTTAATCAAAAGTGTATCGGTTGACTTAAGGTTGATGTTGTCTTTTTGAATTACTCTTCCATCAACGGCAAAAGCTGTCGCTTGTTTGATTCCAATGGTAATAGCCAATGCAACAGATATGAGCCAAATTGCCAGCAAAGTGTATTTTGTTACATTACCAATTGATTTGAGGTTGGGAGATAATAATTTGAAGCCTAATAAAGCCAAAAAGAAAAACGGAATTCCAACGGCAAAAAACATTAGTAATCCAAAAGTCCAAACAGGATAATCGGTGAAGTTTCCGGCCTCAATAAAGCTTTGCCAGGGTACATCAATAAAAGAGGAAGAACCCAAAGTAAAAACTCCAATAAATAATGCTGCTAGTACAAAAAGCCCTGTCATTATTAAAAGAATACCAATCATTTTGGATATTCCTTTTAACATGGCAATTATTAAATCTCCAAGAGAATTTCCTATTTTTCCAGCACCCGTTTTGACACGGTTTCCCATTTCGTCATAATTGGCGTTTTTAAATTTTTCGGAAACGTTATCAAACTCTTCTCTTACTTTTTTTTCAATATTTGAAATGGTTACAGGTTCACCAGTCATTTCGAGTTTTTCGGCAGTTGTAGAAGCTTCCGGCATTACAATCCAAAGTATGATATAAGCTAAAACACCCGTTCCTGCTACGAATAAAAGGACTAACATGATTACTCGCAACCAAACTTTATCAATTCCAAAATAATGACCCAATCCCGCTAATACACCTCCAATCATACCGTTTTCATTATCCCGGTACAATTTTCTGGTTTTAGAAGAAGTGAAATTAGGAGTTGAATTTCCAGTTTCCTCATCGTCAATTCTATAATCTTCCGGCTGACCCATTACTGCAATCACTTCGTCAACATCTTTCAAACCTACAACATGTTTATCAGTTTTTTGTTTTTCGGTCAGTAATTCCGAAACACGCATTTCAATGTCTTTGATGATTTCGTCCTGTCCTGAAGAGTTCGATAAAGAACGTTTTATGGCGTCAAAATAACGCGTTAATTTTTGGTATGCATCTTCGTCAATATGAAAGAACATCCCGCCTAGGTTGATATTTACAGTTTTGTTCATGACTTTTATTTTTCTTTGGTGATTAGGTTTACAGCATCAGACAATTCAGTCCAGGTACCATTTAATTCTTTTAAAAATGTATGTCCAAGTTCAGTAAGTTCATAATATTTTCTTGGCGGTCCGGATAATGACTCTTCCCAACGATAGTTGAGCAATCCGTCATTTTTCAATCGAGTAAGCAGTGGATAAACCGTTCCCTCAACAACCAGTAATTTGGCGTTTTTCAAAGTGTCCAATATTTCCGAAGTGTATGCTTCTTTATCTTTCAGTACAGATAAGATGCAAAACTCAAGAACACCTTTGCGCATTTGGGCTTTCGTGTTTTCAATGTTCATGATTCTCTTTTTTGTTTTTCGAATTAATAAAAACTATTTATTTTTTGATTTGGATTATTTAATAAAAGGTATTGTCAAAGGGTATTTGTATTTTTCTCCATTAGATGCTTTCAACGAAGCTAAAATGATTAAGAAGAATTCAGCAATTTTCAATCCGATGATAATCAGTATTGCAATAATGCCTACAATTATAATTCCGCTGATATTTTCTAAACTCAAATGATTCATAATGTCGTCATTAATTATAGTATTTAAAGGAATGGAATTGAAAAAAGTAACTACAAAAATTGGTACAGCAATTATTCCAAGTATTAAACTGTAAAGTAATATACTCAATTGGAAATTAAGTACTTGCTTTCCGTGAAAATCAATAAATTCAGATTTTTCTTTTTTTGAACTCCAAATTAATATAGGAAAAATATAATTTCCAAATGGAATACAATATTGACTCAATATACTCAAATGAGTAAATGTTGCCATATTTTTTTCGTTTGTTGTCTCCATAATTTTATAGTAAATAGTAATTTCTTATGCAAATATATGGTTAAAAAATAGTATTATGCATTACAAAGTACTAAATATTAACAAAATATTAACTATTTAGAGGTTTGTAAATTATTGTATATCAATAAAATTGTTAGAATGTATAGTAAATTACTATAATTAAATAAAATAGTTTATCTAATTTTTATCCGAAGTAGTTTTTTTCCTATTTTTACATAAGTAAATTCAATAGTCATGAAAATTTCGGCATCGAATCTTAATAATTTTTTATTTTTTAAATTACCAGCTGCATATATATGTGGGGTCAGGGTTAAACTGATTAGTGATAATAAATGTGTGACTACGGTAAAATATCGTTGGATAAATCAAAATCCTTTTAATTCAATGTATTTTGCAGTTCAGGCAATGGCAGCTGAATTAACAACTGGAGCTTTGGTAATGTCAAAAATTAGAGAAAGCGGTAAAAAAATTTCTATGTTGGTGTCTTCTAATAAAAGTGTTTTTACTAAAAAAGCAACTGGGAGGATCACCTTTATTTGTAAAGATGGATTTTTAATGACTCAAGCCATTCAAAAAGCTGTAATAACTGGTGAAGGACAGACTTTTTGGATGAAATCTATTGGTACCAATGAAGATGGAGAACAAGTGTCAGAAATGGATTTTGAGTGGAGTATTAGGGTAAAATAAAATTATATAAAAGTGTAGATAAAAAAAAGCTTCGTTTGTTTAAAACGAAGCTTTTTTTAATATAAGGTCGGTGAATTAATAATTATTTAGAAGCCTTGAAGGCTAACCTTAAGTTTCTTATTGAAATTTAATCTAGAACTTAACTATAACAAAGTTATACAAACTATATCGTGATAATCTTAAAATTATATTAAATTTTGTTTCAGATAAAAAGCTTCATTTTTTAATAAGGCAATTAAACTTTATATTAAAAGGTGACAATTTGACAATTTAGAAGTTTTGGCAGTACTTTTGCCATTAACAGAAAAGAATATAATAAGGATGTTTAAAAACTTTTTTAAAAATAATACAAAGATGACTACTGAAAATACGACAAATGATGAGATTGTTGATCAAACTTCAATTGAAAACAATGAAATTGATTCTGATGCTTTAGATGCTGGAATTGAAGAAAGAGTAGAAGAAATATCAAGAGAAGAGCAATTGTCTCAGGATTTAGCTTCAGAGAAAGATAAGTTTTTACGTTTATTTGCTGAATTTGAAAATTTCAAAAGAAGAACTGCCAAAGAGCGTATCGAATTATTTAAAACAGCTAATCAGGATGTATTACAATCTTTGCTTCCGGTTTTAGATGATTTTGACAGAGCTTTGACAGAAATTAAAAAAACGGATGATAATATTTTAATTCAAGGGGTTGAATTGATTCAGGAAAAATTGAAAAGTACTCTTGTTTCAAAAGGATTAGCTGAAGTAGAAGTGAAAGCAGGAGATGCTTTTGATGCTGATTTTGCTGAAGCAATAACTCAAATTCCTGCTCCGGACTTGAAAGGAAAAATCGTTGATGTTATAGAAAAAGGATACAAATTAGGAGATAAAATTATTCGTTTTCCTAAGGTTGTAATTGGTCAATAATTGAGAGGATAAGGATGCTATTACGCATATTCAAGAAATTAAAAAGATGAAAAAAGATTTTTACGAAATATTAGGTATTACTAAAAGTGCTGATGCAGCAGCAATAAAAAAAGCCTACAGAAAAAAAGCACTTGAGTTTCACCCTGATAAAAATCCGGGAGATGCAACGGCTGAAGAAAATTTCAAATTAGCAGCCGAAGCATACGAAGTATTGAGCGATCCTCAGAAAAAAGCCAAATACGATCAATACGGTCATCAGGCTTTTGATGGCGCTGGAGGCTTTGGTGGTGGAGGCGGTCACCACGGTGGAATGAATATGGATGACATATTCAGTCAATTTGGAGACATTTTCGGAAGCGCTTTCGGTGGAGGTGGTGGTTTTGGAGGCGGTGGAGGAGTACGTCGTGCCAAAGGAAGCAACCTTCGTATCAAAGTAAAATTGACACTGGAAGAAATTGCAAATGGTGTTGAGAAAAAAGTAAAAGTAAAACGTAAAGTTCAGGCGCCAGGCGTATCCTATAAAACCTGTTCTACCTGTAATGGTCAGGGACAAGTAATGCGTGTAACCAACACGATTTTAGGTCGTATGCAATCAGCATCCACCTGCCCAACTTGTGGTGGTTCGGGTCAAATATTAGACAAAAAACCATCTGAAGCGGATTCTCAGGGAATGATTCAGGAAGACGAAACCGTAACTATCAAAATTCCTGCGGGAGTAGTTGATGGCATGCAGTTGAAAGTTTCCAACAAAGGAAATGATGCTCCAGGAAATAGTGTTCCAGGAGATTTAATTGTAGCTATTGAAGAAGTAGAGCACGAATTCCTAAAACGCGAAGGTGAAAATTTACATTACGATTTATATATCAGTTTTTCCGAAGCAGTGCTTGGAATCTCAAAAGATATCGAAGCGGTAAATGGAAAAGTGAGAATCAAACTGGAAGAAGGAATTCAATCTGGAAAAATACTTCGACTGAAAGGAAAAGGAATTACAAACATCAACGGATACGGAACTGGAGATTTATTGGTTCACGTAAATGTTTGGACACCTAAAACACTGAACAAAGAACAAAAACAATTCTTTGAAAAGAATCTGGAAGATGAAAATTTTGCTCCAAATCCCGAAAAAAGCGATAAATCCTTTTTTGAAAAAGTAAAAGATATGTTTTCATAATCTTTTAATTAGAATAGAAATTCCCATCCTTGTATAATCAGGGATGGGATTTTTCATTTAATTTAACAGCTTATTATCACGATTTAGCTATTTTTACCAACCCAAGTTCAAAGAAGACTGAACAGCAGAAATAAATCAGAAAATAGTATGAGCAATTTACTTGAAGTAAAAAATGTAATCAAGAAATACGGTGATTATGTTGCGCTTAATGAAGTTTCACTAACGATTCCCAAAGGCAGTATTTACGGACTTCTTGGTCCAAATGGAGCGGGAAAAACATCACTTATCCGAATTATCAATCAAATCACAATGCCCGATAGCGGTGAGATTATTTTTGATGGAGAAAAATTAAGTTCAAAAGACATTCAGCATATTGGTTATTTACCTGAAGAGCGCGGTTTGTATAAATCGATGAAAGTAGGAGAGCAGTGTCTGTATCTGGCTCAAATGAAAGGGCTTTCTAAAGCAGAAGCTAAAGCACAGCTGGAATACTGGTTCGAAAGATTAGGAATTCAGGGTTGGTGGAACAAGAAAATTCAGGAACTTTCAAAGGGAATGGCGCAAAAAGTACAGTTTGTAGTCTGTGTTTTGCACAAACCTAAATTGTTGATTTTTGATGAACCTTTCTCTGGTTTTGATCCTGTGAATGCGAATGTTATCAAAGATGAAATCCTGGAATTACAAAAACAAGGTTCAACGATAATTTTCTCTACACACCGAATGGAAAGCGTGGAAGAATTGTGTGATCACATTGCATTAATTCACCAATCAAATAAATTGATTGAAGGGAAATTGGATGATGTAAAACGTCAATTCCGTACCAATAGTTTTGAAGTAGGCATTTTGTCTAATAATGTAGAAGGCCTGATGTATGATATTACTCAAAAATTCACAGTAGGACGAACGAATTTCAAATCATTAAACGATGAATTGAAACTTGAAATACAACTCGGAAATGCTACCTCAAACGAATTGCTTAATATTCTGGTTCAAAGAGGACAAGTAACTCATTTCGTAGAGAAGATTCCAAGTGTTAACGATATTTTTATAAAAACAGTAACAGATAAGACTTCTTAGAAAGATAGATTTTTAGACTGCTTAGATTATTAGAAATCTAAATCGTCTAAAAAAATCTTAATGGTCTAAAATCTAAGCAGTCCAATTAATCTAAAAATCTAAAATGTCTATAATTTCATTAATAATAAAAAGAGAATTTGTCGCCAAAGTGCGCAATAAATCATTCATTGTAATGACTTTTTTGAGTCCCTTGCTTTTTGTGGGAATTACTATGGTGGTGAGTTATTTGAGTTCGATGCAATCGGATGCAAAATGGATTGCGATTCACGATGAAACAGGTTTATTTGTTAATGAATTCAAATCATTAAATACCAAAGATGGCGAATATGTCTATCAGGATCTATCCGCTATTGATGTTAAATTTCTGAAAGATAGTATCACCAATCAAAGTTATGAAGGACTGCTTTTTATTCCAAAAGTAACCAATAACAAAGACCTGGAAACCAAAATCGAATATATTTCTAACGAAAGTCCCAGTATTTCTTTTTTAGAAAATATTCAGGATATCATAGCAAAAAGACTAACAGAGGAAAATTTACAGAAAGCACATTTAGACACATTGGCGATTCACAATGCTCAGGCCAATGTCAATTTAAGTTTGACAAAAGCTTCTGGAGAGCAAAGTATGAAAGGAACTAATGAAATGAAGATTGCCGTTGGAGGCGCATTTGGTTATCTTATTATGATGTTTATTATTATCTATGGGAATATGGTAATGCGCAGTGTTATCGAAGAAAAAACGAATCGCATTGTCGAAATTATTATTTCTTCAGTAAAACCATTCCAATTGATGATGGGAAAAATCATAGGAACTTCTCTGGCAGGATTGCTGCAATTCCTTATCTGGGCTATTGTTGGACTGACATTAATGTTTGCCGCATCTTCTTTTTTTGGAATTGATGTGAGTAACACAACAAAATTATCACCCGGAATGAGTCCAGATCTACAACAAGATTTTGCTGGAATGGCAGAAATTATTCAGGAATTATGGAATTTGCCTATTGCAACAATCCTTATTTCTTTTGTAATTTATTTTATTGGAGGATATTTTTTATACAGTTCTTTTTACGCCTCTATTGGAGCAGCTGTGGATAGTGAAACCGATTCGCAACAGTTTCTTTTGCCAATTATTATGCCTTTAATTTTGGCAGTTTATATCGGATTTTTTACGGTTATCAATGATCCACACGGAACAGTGGCAACTGTTTTTTCGATGGTGCCGCTTACTTCGCCTATCGTGATGCTGATGCGAATTCCATTTGGCGTGCCCTGGTGGCAATTGGTGTTGTCCATTACAATACTTTTTGCAACCTTCTTTTTAGTAGTTTGGTTTGCTTCCAAAATATATCGCGTTGGAATATTAATGTATGGTAAAAAACCAACATGGAAAGAAATGTATAAATGGTTGAAATATTAAATTAGACCAATTAGATTTTTAGACTCCTTAGATGAGGTAAGGTCTGATAATCTAAAAAGTCTAATAATCTAAAAGTCTAAAAAAAATGAGCAAAATATTAATCATAGAAGACGAAGCCGCAATCCGAAGAGTATTGGCAAAAATACTTTCCGAAGAAAGCGATACTTATATTGTAGAAGATGCTGAAGACGGAATTCAGGGATTGGAAAAAATAAAAAACAACGATTACGACCTCGTTTTGTGCGACATCAAAATGCCCAAAATGGATGGAGTTGAAGTTTTAGAAGAAGTCAAAAAAATAAAACCTGAAATTCCAATGGTTATGATTTCTGGTCACGGTGATATGGAAACGGCAATTCAAACGATGCGTTTGGGTGCTTTTGATTATATTTCAAAACCACCAGATTTGAACCGATTATTAAATACGGTTCGAAATGCTTTGGACAGAAAACAGCTCGTGGTCGAGAATAAAATCCTGAAGAAAAAAGTCAGTAAGAACTACGAAATGATTGGCGAAAGCGAACCCATTAATCTCATCAAAGTGATGATTGAAAAAGTTGCCGAAACCGAAGCCAGAGTTTTAATTACAGGACCAAACGGAACCGGAAAAGAATTAGTGGCACATCAATTACACGAAAAAAGTCAAAGGGCGAGTTTTCCGTTAATTGAAGTGAACTGTGCAGCGATTCCAAGTGAATTGATTGAAAGCGAATTGTTTGGTCATGTTAAAGGCGCTTTTACATCCGCAGTGAAAGATCGTGCCGGAAAGTTTGAAGCAGCTGATAAAGGAACTATTTTTCTGGATGAAATAGGCGATATGAGTCTTTCGGCCCAGGCCAAAGTATTACGTGCTTTACAGGAAAATATGATTACAAGAGTTGGCGCTGACAAAGACATCAAAGTTGATGTTCGTGTGATTGCGGCAACCAATAAAGATTTAAAAAAAGAAATAGCCGAAGGTCGTTTCCGTGAGGATTTGTACCATCGTTTGGCAGTTATTTTGATTAGCGTTCCATCGTTGAATGATCGAAGAGATGATATTCCGTTATTGATTTCTCATTTCACAGAAAAGATTGCGTCAGAACAAGGAAATGCAGTTAAGAACTTTTCCCAAGAAGCTATTCAGTTATTGCAAGAATACGATTGGACAGGAAATATTCGCGAATTGCGTAATGTGGTAGAACGCTTGATAATCTTGGGCGGAAACGAGATTTCAAAAAGTGATGTGCAATTATTCGCCAGTAAATAAGATAATTTAATGATTGAAAAATTTAATAATTGAAGATTGGCATTAGTTCAATCTTTCAATCTTTCAATCTTTCAATCTTTCAATTTTTTAATAATAAAATATGAAACTAAAAAAAATAAACGAAAACCTTCAGGAAAACCTTGTTGAGAATGGTTTGACAGAAGCCAATGAAATACAAAAAGAAACTTTTTCGACCCTGAAAAGCGGAGCAGATTGTATTATTATTGCGCCAAACGGAAGCGGAAAAACAACGACTATCGTTATCAATGTCATTCAGAAATTGGCAGGAACCAATGAAGAATCGCCACGAGCTTTGATTATTGTAGAAGACAAAACCAAGGTATTAGAAATGGTGGAGCTTTTCGAAAAATATGGAAAAAATTCCGGGTTAGAAGTTTACGGTGTTCACGACAAAGGAGATACAGATTACGATAAAAATTATATTTCTACTGGAATTGACGTTTTGATTGGAACTCCAAATAAGTTAAACGATTTGTTTAGTTCGGCTGGTTACAATGTAAACCGTTTGCGAATGGTGATTTTGGACGATGCTGACCCTATTTTGAAATTGCGTCACGAAATTAAAATTATGCGTATTTCAAGTAGTATTGCTAAAACACAGCGTATCATTTTTTCAGAAAATTATACAGAGCGAATAGAGATCCTAGCTGAAAAAATGCTGGTGGAGCCTTTTGAATTCGATTTTGATGAATATGACGAAGATGATTTGGAAGAGGAAGACACTCAGGAAATAGAAGATTTTGATGAGGACGAAGAAGATCTTGAAGAGGAAGAATAGTCGGTTTTATTCAATAATAAACTATTAACAATAAACAAAAATGCTATGGGATTAATGAAAGTGTTTTCAGGAAGTGAAATTTTAGCTTTGGCTTTACAGGAAAAAATTGAAGAGGTAGGAGTAGATACAGTTTTAAAAAATAACATCCAGTCAGCTAGATTGGCTGGTTTTGGTTCCTCTGGACAAGCGGTGGAATTGTTTATTCAGGAAACAGATTTTTCTAAAGCAAATCCTGTAATTGAAGAATTTAGGTTGAGTATTTAAATTTCAACATTGTAAATAGTAAGTAATGAAATATAAAATGCTGGTGGTCGATATGGACGACACTTTGTTGACTGATGACCATAAAATTTCAGAAGAGAATAAAGAAATGCTTTTCAAAGCACAGGAAATGGGTGTTTATGTTGTTTTGGCTTCGGGCAGACCGACATCAGCAATGATTGAATATGCGAAAGAACTGGAATGTCATCTCAATAATTCCTTTATGATTTCTTTCAATGGTTCTACGATTACAGATTTAAAAGAAGATAAAGTGCTTTTTGAACACTCTTTAACGAAAGAACAGATTCATTCTATTTACGATTTCAGTCAACAAAATAATACTCATATTATCACTTATTTAAATGATAAAATTATCAGTGAGAGAAATTCGGAATACATAGATATTGAAAGTACTATTACAGGTTTGGAATTGATAATTGTTCCGAGTTTTAAAGAGGCAGTAACTACGTCGGCGGTAAAATGTTTGTTGCTGGAAGAGCCTAGTTATCTCAAAGGTGTAGAATCTGTCTTGAAAGATGCTATGCCCGATTTGAGCATTTGCATGTCGAAACCTTTTTTTCTGGAAGCTGCGCCAAACGGTGTGGATAAAGGTGCTGCTATTCAAATCCTGGCTGAAAAACTAAACATTCATCAGAGTGAAATCATTGCTATTGGAAATGCAGGAAACGATTTGACTATGGTGCAATACGCCGGATTAGGTGTTTGGGTTGATAATGTAGATGCAGAATTAAGAGAGTTTGGTGATGTTATTGTGGCTTCTAATAATAATCACGGTGTCGCTGAAGTAGTTCGAAGATTTATTTTGGATTAAAGAAATTACAGTTTTATAATATTTTAAACCTCAAAGTCTCTGATTTTGAGGTTTTATTTTTTATGTTTATATCAAATATTAAAAATAATTCCACATTCCTAAAATTGTCTAATTCCTCAATTAATCTATCTTTGCAGCTTTCAAAAAAATCGCTAATCGATTAAACGATTAACCGAATAAACAAATCAACAAAAAATGATTACAGTTAACGATATCTCCGTTCAATTTGGCGGAACTACTTTATTTAGCGATGTTTCTTTTGCTATTAATGAAAATGACAAAATTGCCCTTATGGGTAAGAATGGTGCAGGAAAATCAACGCTTTTAAAAATTATTTCAGGTCAAAGCAAGCCATCAACAGGAAATATTTCGGCACCAAAAGAAGCGGTAATTGCTTATTTGCCACAGCATTTATTGACTACGGATGGCGCAACGGTTATGGAGGAAACTTCGAAAGCCTTTGGAGAAATCTTTAGTATGAAAGCTGAAATTGATGAAATCAACGAGCAATTAACTGTTCGTACCGATTATGAAAGTGATGCTTATATGAAATTGATTGAAAGAGTTTCGGACTTAAGCGAGAAATTCTATGCAATCGAAGAAGTAAATTATGAAGCTGAGGTAGAGAAAATATTAACTGGTTTAGGTTTTGTTCGTGAAGATTTCAATCGCCAGACATCAGAGTTTTCTGGAGGATGGAGAATGCGAATTGAATTGGCCAAAATTCTTTTGCAAAAACCAGACTTGATTTTGCTGGATGAGCCAACAAATCACATGGATATTGAGAGTATTCAATGGTTAGAAGACTTCCTTATTAATTCTGCTAAAGCCGTTGTGGTAATTTCCCACGATAGAGCTTTTGTCGATAATATTACCAATCGTACTATTGAAGTTACAATGGGGCGAATTTATGACTACAAAGCCAAATATTCTCATTATTTGGAATTGAGAAAAGACCGTAGAATTCACCAGCAAAAAGCATACGATGAGCAACAAAAGATGATTGCAGACAACAGAACTTTTATTGATCGTTTCAAAGGAACTTTTTCTAAAACGGATGCCGTTCAGTCTAGGGTTAAAATGTTGGAAAAATTAGTTATTGTTCAGGTTGATGAGGTTGATACTTCGGCTTTGAGATTGAAATTTCCACCAGCTGCCCGTTCAGGCCAATATCCTGTAATTGTAAAAGATATGTCAAAATCGTATGGAGATCATGTGGTTTTTAAAGATGCTAATATTGTAATCGAGAGAGGTCAGAAAGTAGCTTTTGTTGGTAAAAACGGAGAAGGGAAATCGACGATGATCAAAGCTATTATGAAAGAAATTGGGGTTGATACTGGTTCTGTAGAAGTGGGGCACAATTCGCAAATTGGATATTTTGCGCAAAATCAGGCTGCTTTGTTAGATGAAAACGCTACTATTTTTGAAACGATAGACGGAATTGCTGTTGGAGATGTTAGAACACAAATCAAAAATATTCTTGGAGCTTTTATGTTTCAGGGCGATGATATTACCAAGAAAGTAAAAGTGCTTTCGGGTGGAGAAAAAACCCGTTTGGCAATGATTAAATTATTATTGGAACCAGTAAATTTATTGATTCTGGATGAACCTTCAAATCACCTGGATATGAAAACAAAAGACATTATTAAAGATGCTTTACGTGATTTTGACGGAACATTAATTCTGGTTTCGCATGATAGAGATTTCCTTGATGGACTGGCTACAAAAGTATTTGAATTTGGAAACAAGCGAGTAAAAGAACATTTCGAAGATATTTCAGGCTTTTTAGCGCACAAAAAAATGGAGAATTTAAGAGAAATAGAAAAGTAGTTTTCTATTTGATAATAAAAAAGCCGGCTAAAAATATTTTTAGCCGGCTTTTGTGTGTTTTATAAATTATTATAATCGAATTCCTGGTGGAAGTAATTCTTTGTAAACTGGATTTTTTTTGAAGAAGGTAACAATTTTAGGAAGGATTGGAACAACTTTTAGTTTTCGTTCAATAGCAGTAGCTAAAATTTCCTTGAGTAAATTCGAAATAAATTCTTCGTCATCAAATAAATCAGGAACATTGATTTTTGTTAAAAATATTTTTTTCTCCTGAAAAGAATATTCAACAGAAACTAAACCTTTGTTGGTTATAGTCTCAAATTGTCTGGCGAAAACGTTGTCTTTGATTAGGATTGTTTCTGTAGCTTCCATTTTTTGTTTTTTTGGTTTGGTTAGTTTTTTTTGGTTTCCAAATTTATAAAAAACCCTGATACATAAAATTATACCGTATTTGTGTTATTTTAACTTTTGGAGAATATTAAGCTAGTAAAGGTATTGATTTGATTATCAATATCAAACGATTTTTAATTCTATCTTAAACTAATGCTTTTCTTGTCAGTAAATATTCACGGTATTTAAAATAATAGTTATTTATTTTCATAATTTATTATGACAATATAGAATTCAAATGTGATTTGGTTTCGAGAAAAGAATTAATTTTATAGAAATTCCTAAGTAATAAAATATTGCTAATATACTACTAGCATTAAAACTATAAAATGAGTAAAATTCCTGTTTATTTTATGCCTGGATTGGCTGCAAGTACTGCTATTTTCGAAAGGATTATTCTTTCTGAGGATGTTTTTGAAGTGGTTTTTTTAGAATGGGAAATTCCTTTGCAAAAAGAAACATTGTCTGAATATGCGAAACGAATTGTGCAAAAAATAGAACATCCTAATCCAGTTTTAATAGGGGTTTCTTTTGGTGGAATTTTGGTTCAGGAAATGGCAAAATTGATTGATGTTAGAAAAGTAATCATTATCTCCAGTGTCAAAAGTAATCAGGAATTTCCAAGAAGAATGAAAGTGGCAAAATTTACTAAAATGTATAAACTCATTCCAACCAGTTTACTTTCTAATATTGAGAGTTTTGCTCGTCTGTTTTTAGGGACTAAAATAAAACAGCGACTTGAGTTGTATAAAAAATTCCTTTCGGTTCGGGATAGGTACTATTTAGATTGGGCAATGCGACAGGTGATTTTGTGGGACAGAACTATTGCAGATGAAAAAGTAATTCATATCCATGGCGATGCAGACGAAGTTTTTCCAATGAAATATATTTCCAATTGTATTCAAATAAAAGGGGGGACGCATGTTATGATTTTGAACAAATACAAATGGCTTAACGAAAACTTACCTCGAATTATATTGGAATAAAAAAAAGGCGATTAGTTTTTCTAATCGCCTTTAATTTATATTTTCTTCATTTGCTCCTTCATCAATTTGATTTGGTCAGCAAGCATATTCTGTTTGTCTAATTTTTTAGCTTCTGTTAATAAATTAGTAGCTTCCAGTTTTCGTCTGCGACTCATAGCAATTCCGGCCAGATTCAATTTGGCAACAGCTAAATCCATATCCATTGATAATCCCAATTCAATTGCTTTCTTGAAAAATTTCTCAGATTGATTGATATTGGTTTGAGAAAGCATGATCCCATGTAGATAATTAAAGTATCCTTGTTGCTTTCTTACCAATGCTGTTTCAGGATTTTTGATGTAAGCTAACCATTTTTGAGCACCAGCAAAATCCTGTTTTCTTAATTTTAGGAAAGCTAATAAAATAAATTCGTTTTTGTAGTAAAGGAAAATCGGAATAGCAGACAATATAATAAGGAAGATTCCATTACCGATATTTCCTTCTGTAAATTGCCAAATCCCAGTAATTACAATAAGTCCGGCAAGAATAAGTTTAATGATTTTATGAAACATAAGAGTGTGTATTTTAAGATAGCAAAGATAGGAAAAGGAATTAAAAAAAAAATTATAAAACCACTTGTCAGAAATAAAAGTCTTTGTATATTTGCACTCGGTTTTGGAACAAGCAAATTCAAAACTATCAAAGACATATAAATACATTTTTTAAAGATACAAAGCAATGAGCAAAAGAACGTTTCAACCATCGAAAAGAAAAAGAAGAAATAAGCACGGATTTATGGACAGAATGGCTTCTGCAAATGGAAGAAAAGTCCTAGCGCGTCGTAGAGCAAAAGGAAGACACAAATTGACTGTTTCTAGTGAACCTAGACACAAAAAATAATGTTTTTATAAAACAAAATATTAGCCGTTACTATTTTTTAGTAACGGCTTTTTTTAAACCTTATCATTAAAAATGGTTAAAGTCTAAGATTTAAAGACACTTAAACCACTTTGAATCATAAACTTTAAGTTAAAAAACAAAAAAATGCCAAAAGACAACTCAATAAAATCGGTTTTAATAATAGGTTCAGGTCCAATCGTAATTGGTCAGGCTTGTGAATTTGATTACGCAGGTTCCCAATCGGCACGTTCTATTCGTGAAGAAGGAATTGAAGTTATCCTGATTAACTCGAATCCAGCAACGATTATGACCGACCCATCCATGGCCGATCATGTTTATTTATTGCCTTTGACGACTAAATCAATCATCCAAATCTTAAAAGAACATCCGCAAATTGATGCTGTTTTACCAACAATGGGTGGACAAACGGCTTTGAACTTGTGTCTGGAAGCAGATGAAAAAGGTATTTGGCAGGATTTCGGAGTACGAATGATTGGTGTTGATGTTAATGCCATTAATATTACTGAAGACAGAGAGCAATTCAAACAGCTTTTAGCAAAAATAAATGTTCCTACTGCACCAGCCAAAACGGCTACTTCTTTCTTAGAAGGAAAAGAAATTGCACAGGAATTTGGTTTCCCATTAGTAATCCGTCCTTCATTTACTCTTGGAGGAACGGGAGCAGCTTTTGTACATACTAAAGAAGAATTTGACGAAAAATTAACCTACGGATTAGAAATGTCACCAATTCACGAAGTTTTGATTGACAAAGCTTTGATAGGTTGGAAAGAATACGAATTGGAGTTGTTGAGAGATAAAAACGACAATGTTGTGATTATCTGTTCAATCGAAAATATGGATCCAATGGGAATTCATACCGGAGATTCGATTACAGTTGCGCCAGCAATGACTTTATCAGATACAACGTTCCAAAAATTACGTGATTACGCTATCTTAATGATGCGTAGTATCGGAAACTTTGCAGGAGGTTGTAACGTACAGTTTGCGGTTTCCCCAGATGAAAAAGAAGATATCGTTGCGATTGAAATCAATCCTCGTGTATCTCGTTCATCAGCTTTAGCTTCAAAAGCGACAGGTTATCCAATCGCAAAAATTGCTTCTAAACTGGCTTTAGGATACAATTTAGATGAATTGCAAAATCAAATTACAAAATCTACTTCCGCTTTATTCGAGCCGACTTTGGATTATGTAATTGTAAAAATACCACGTTGGAACTTTGATAAATTTGAAGGAGCTGACAGAACTTTGGGTCTTCAAATGAAATCGGTAGGTGAGGTAATGGGAATTGGACGTTCGTTCCAGGAAGCATTGCATAAAGCCACTCAATCATTGGAAATCAAAAGAAATGGTTTAGGAGCTGACGGAAAAGGATATACCAACTACGAGCAAATTATCGAGAAATTAACTTTTGCAAGTTGGGATCGTGTTTTCGTAATTTATGATGCTATCGCAATGGGAATTCCATTGAGTCGCATTCACGAAATCACTAAAATCGATATGTGGTTCCTGAAACAATACGAAGAGTTGTATACTTTGGAAAAAGAAATTTCGAACTATACTGTAGCTACTTTACCAAGAGAATTATTGCTTGAAGCGAAACAAAAAGGTTTTGCTGATAGACAAATTGCTCACATGATGAATACTAAGGAAAGCGAAGTACATACTTTGCGTTCTACAATGAACATCAACCGTGTGTTTAAATTGGTTGATACTTGTGCTGCGGAGTTTACAGCAAAAACACCTTATTACTATTCTACTTTTGAGGCTGAAATAGAAAAAGCAAACGGAGAGCGTTACGTTCATAACGAAAGTATCGTAACTGATAAAAAGAAAATTGTAGTTTTAGGGTCAGGACCAAACCGAATTGGACAAGGAATTGAATTTGATTATTCCTGTGTTCACGGAGTTTTAGCAGCCAAAGAATGTGGTTACGAAACGATAATGATTAACTGTAACCCGGAAACAGTTTCGACTGATTTTGATACAGCGGATAAATTGTACTTCGAACCCGTATTTTGGGAGCATATTTACGATATAATACAACACGAAAAACCAGAAGGTGTTATAGTGCAATTAGGAGGACAAACAGCTTTGAAATTGGCTGAAAAATTGTCTAAATACGGGGTGAAAATCATAGGAACTAGTTTTGATGCTTTGGATTTAGCCGAAGACAGAGGTCGTTTCTCAGATTTGTTAACCGAATTACACATTCCTTTCCCGAAATTCGGAATTGCAGAAACGGCTGACGAAGCTTCTGCTTTAGCAGATACTTTAGACTTCCCATTATTGATTCGTCCTTCTTATGTATTAGGAGGTCAGGGAATGAAAATCGTAATCAATAAAAAAGAATTAGAAGAGCACGTTATCAACTTATTGAAATCGATTCCAGGAAATAAATTGCTGTTAGACCATTATTTGGCAGGAGCAATCGAAGCGGAAGCAGATGCGATTTGTGATGCAGATGGAAATGTGTATATCATAGGAATTATGGAACATATCGAGCCTTGTGGAGTTCACTCGGGAGATAGTAATGCTACTTTGCCACCATTTAACTTAGGTGAATTTGTAATGCAGCAAATAAAAGATCACACTTTTAAAATTGCCAAAGCTTTAAAAACTGTAGGTTTGATAAACATTCAGTTTGCGATAAAAGACGATACCGTTTATATTATCGAAGCAAATCCTAGAGCTTCCCGTACGGTTCCGTTTATTGCAAAAGCTTACGGAGAACCTTATGTAAATTATGCTACGAAAGTAATGTTAGGTGAGAAGAAAGTAACTGATTTTGATTTCAATCCACAATTGAAAGGATATGCGATTAAGCAACCGGTTTTCTCTTTCAGTAAGTTCCAAAATGTAAATAAAGCATTAGGACCAGAAATGAAATCAACAGGAGAAAGCATCTTGTTTATTGATGACTTGAAAGATGATCAATTCTACGAATTGTACTCTAGAAGAAAAATGTATTTGAGTAAATAATCTCAAATTCAGATATAAAAAAGCTCCAATTAATTGGAGCTTTTTTTATGGATTCTATTCGTTTCTTTATTACTTGCAAAACGTTTTTTTATTTTGAATAGCGCTTTGACTTCCGAGTTCTATAGCTTTAGTGAAATCTGCACAGGCACTTTTTTTATCTCCATTACGATTGTGAGCTAAAGCTCTAAGATTGTAAGCAATATAATCTTTTGGATTTATTTTAATAGACATGGTGCAATCATTAATAACGCTTTTGTAGTCTGCTAATTTATAATTGATATTGGCTCTGGTTGTGTAGGCATCTGCTTTTTTGGGATCTAAAGTAAGTGCCTTGTTTACATCTTCTAAAGCACCTTTTTGATCATCTATATTTTGTTTTGAGACTGCTCTGTTTAGGTATGCTTCTGTAAATTTTGGATATTTTTGGATGGCTTTTGTGTAATCGGAAATAGCACCTTTGTCATCTCCGTTGTTTGCTTTATTATAGGCTTTGTCAAAAAAATCATTGGCTATTGCATCTTGGCACCATCCAGCACCCGAGCTTAATAATAGTAATGTAAGGATAATAAGTTTTTTACTCACAATTTTAATATTGTTTTTTGTGTATTCGTGAATCTTCGATTTCATAAAGTTTTGAGGTTAATTTAAAGTGTTTGGTTAAAAATATAATTTTTAAATATATAGAAAAAAATCAATTGCTATAGTTTTTGTATTAAAAAAAATAGATTATTTGAGTCGCTTTTTTTATAAAGATTTCTAAATTCTATGCAATATTCTCCAATCCACCAAGAAAAGGTCTATAGGCGTAATAATGCAAAACTTCTTCAATAGCGATTTTCAAGGCTTTATTTATTGGGAGTAAAGTAGTTCCCATTTTGTAATCAATTTGTGCCAGTTGCATATAATAATCCGTAAAAACAGGAACATACAATCCATTGCTAATGCCTTCTTCTGTAGTGTTGTAGTTCTTGCACTGTTCTTCTTTTATGATTTTGCATGTGGCTAATCTTAGTTTGCCATATTTGTCTCTGTTGGCGCCATAGCCAAAAAGCCGGCATATTAATCCGCGATAGCGATAGTTACTACAGCTTCCATTGTGCTTTTCTAGAAGGGAAAGAGGTCGGTAAAGGTGGCAATTAGTATTAGAAGTGTTGTTTAATTCTACTAACATTCTTTCAGCTTGTCCATTCAGAAACAGATGGAATGCCCAGGGTAAAAATTCTAAAGGAGATGCATCTATGTCTGGTGTGGAACAGCATTTTCCACAGCCAGCATTACAGAACAAATGAGTTTCGGATTTGAAAACAGTAATCTCCATTTCAAGACGGTCAAATAATTCTTCAACCAGCCGAACCTTATGTTCAATTGCCATTTTTTTGGTAAGGTAGGCTATTAGAAATGGCTGATGCTATAATATCCTTTTTCTTCTGTTTATTAAATGATGGGTTTACTAAGGAAGCTTGTTAAATGTTTTACCCGTATCAAATTATTCGTTATTTTTACTTTAAACATAAAGTAAAATGGCAGCACAAGTAAATAAACCGGCTTTTAACGGAATCATTCCTCCAATGGTAACTCCTTTATTATCAGATAATCTTTCGTTGGATGTAGAAGGAGTGAAGCGTTTAACTGAACATTTGGTTTCGGGAGGTGTTCACGGAATATTTATTCTGGGAACAACAGGGGAATCAACCAGTTTGAGTTATAAAACCAGAGAACTGCTCATCGTAGAAAGCTGTAAGGCTGTCAATGGAAGAATTCCTGTTTTTGTTGGAATTACTGACACTTCTATTGAAGAAAGTATTCATTTGGCATCAATAGCACAAAAATCCGGAGCAGCTGCTGTAGTTGCTGCACCGCCTTACTATTATGGTTTGGGGCAGGAAGAATTATATAAATATTACTGGAGTCTGGCCGATCAGCTGAGCTTACCGCTTTTCCTATACAATATGCCTTCGCATACTAAAATAAATATAGATGTAAAAACAGTAGTTCGTCTATCCGAACATCCGAATATCATTGGTTTAAAAGACAGTTCTGCGAATGCGGTTTATTTCCAGTCGCTTTGTTATTTGCTGAAAACAAACTTTAGCCTTCTGGTAGGACCGGAAGAAATCACAGCAGAAATAGTTATGATGGGAGGAAGCGGAGGTGTGAACGGAGGTGCTAATCTTTTTCCAAAATTATATGTTGCTCTGTACAATGCTGCAATTGCCAGAGATTTTACCCGAATTGCCGAACTCCAAAATCTGGTTATGGAAATCAGCACCAAAATTTATACTGTGGGCTCTTATGGTTCCAGTTATCTCAAAGGATTAAAAGGAGCTTTAGAGGGATTAGGAATTATCAAAGGAAATATAGCACCGCCTTTTACGACTTTTGATGAAAAAGAAATGGTTAGAGTAGTTGCCAGTATCAAAGAAATTGAAATCGAAGTCGCAAAGGTTTTGAAACTTTAGAAATTAAAATTAACCATATAAGGCACATAAGGTCATTTAAGTTTTAGCTTATGTGCCTTATATGGTTTAAATAAGTAAATGGCATTTGAAAAATACTTTTTACTTAGAGAACAATTTCTTCGGTCATATTCACTGTTTTTGGACGAAGAGTAATTAGCTGTAAAACAATAGCAGCAATGACTACGAGTATTAACAAAACAAAGATGCGTCCCATTCCTCCATTGTCGGCAGCTTTTCCTAAGAACTCAGTAATTACTGCCCCTGCCGAAATACCAACAAAATTCATAATACCATATCCTGTAGCACGATAACGAGGCGATACAAATTGGCAAAGAATGGGCATGTTATTAGTATCAAAAATTCCAAAGCCAAGGCCAAAAAGCATTCCTCCAATTAAAATGGCTTCCAGGCTAGTTCCATTTCCTAGTAAAAATAGTGCTGGAATCGTAAGTGTCAAACCAATTACACTCGTATAAATTCTTCCTTTAAGATTACGCATAACCCATTTATCTGAAATAATTCCGCCAATCAAAACTCCCACAAATGAGGACATTGCAATAGTAATTGTTGCAATAGGTCCTGCCAGTGCCATATCCAAATGAAGTGTTTCTGAAAATAAGGTAGGTAACCAGTTTTTGGCTGCCCATCCGGGTAAACTCGGAGCGGAGAAATAAAAGAGCAAAACCCAAAAAGAAATATTTCCAAATAATATGCCCAGTCCTTTGAACATTTGTCTGAATTCTGTTCCAATCGATAATTTTTGCGAGTTATCAAAAAGATAAGCTTTCTTTTCCTCAATGAAAAAAATCAGCAATAAACTGTAGACAATACCTAGTAAACCAACGGAATGAAAAGTAAAATGCCAGGAAAAATGTTCAGAAATCGTTGCGCCAAATCCACCTAGTGCCTGTCCTAAATAGATTCCAGTAGTATGAATGGCAATGGCAAAAGAACGTGTGTTTCCCTGATGATAATCGGCTATTAAAGATAATGCCGCAGGAATGTAAAAAGCCTCGCTAAAACCCATAATACCACGCAAAATGTAAATTTGATTGAAAGTGGTAGCATAACCCATTGCCATGGTAACACCAGACCAGACAAAGAGACTGCCAACAATCATTCTTTTTCTGTTGAGTCTGTCGGCAATGATTCCGGAAATAGGGCTCATTAATGCATAAATCCAAAGAAAAACCGCCATCAGGAGTCCAAAGTTTTCGGCTTTGGCCAATTCCGGAATGTCAATCATCATGGCAGGTTTCATAGTAGAAAGCATCTGGCGGTCCAGATAATTCAACAAGGCTACAAACCACAATAAGCCAACAACTATCCAGGGATAGGATTTCTTTTCACTCAATTTTGCAATCATATTCTTTCGACAATTAGAGTTCTAATATACGAATTCAAATGAGATGAAAAGCATTATCGGTTTATTAATGAGATACCCATTTCAATCCAATTATAGAACTGATAAGGGTGATAATGAAGAAAACCCGCCAAAAACTGGCTGGTTCTTTGAATATGAAAATGCCCATCAATACGGTTCCAACGGCTCCAATTCCTGTCCAGACGGCATAAGCAGTACCTATGGGTAACGTTTGTGTGGCTTTGATTAGTAATGTCATGCTTATGGTCAATGAAATTAGAAAACCTGCATACCACAAATACATTTCGCTACCGGTAGTTTCTTTGGCTTTTCCTAAACAAGAAGCAAATGTCACCTCAAATAATCCGGCTATAATTAAAAGAATCCAATTCATTTTTCTGTAATTTATCTTTTGCAAAGATACTATATTGTTCAAATTGGCAGGTTTGTAAATTACATTTTTGCCACATCATCCAAATGTAAAACGAACTTTTGATTAAGCCAATTGCCTAAATTCGTTGAAGTAGCTGTTGTGCGATGGACATATGAATTCGTTTTTGAATAATATTTTAATTCTCTTATTTGCACCCATGTCTTAATAAATATTGATTTTGAAAGTTAATTTTTAATCTATAAAAATCAATCTCCATTAATCTGTTAAAAATTGTGTCAGATATATTTTCATTATAGTTAGACGTGTCAAAATCTAAAAACAATTTATTTTCGTCTTTAAAAGAGTTTCGTAATTTAATTATTGCATTTCTATCTTTGAATTTTAATTCCTCAAATGTTTTTTCATAATTAACTAAAACTTTGCTTTTATTCTCAATTGCACTTTTGTAAAATTCATCTTCATCAGCTCGATTAAGAATAGAATGTTCTATAGCTCTTGTGTTACTTTTTAATTCATCTCGATAATGTAAAAGTTGAGTATAAATAAGTTTCTGCTCTTCATTTTTTTCTTTACACGATAAAAATATAATGCAAAAAAGCAAAATAATTATTTTTTTCATTTAATAGGTTTTATTTGGGTTATTGTTCAAAATGGGTGACGCACAACGTTCTGGTACGACAGCAGGTTTGGGACTAAATTAAGCCGTATTTTCGGATTTGCAAAATCATCCCAAATACAAAACCAACTTTCCATTAAGCCTATTGCCCAAATCCGTTGTAGTAGCTATTGTGCTGATTTTTCTATTTATAGTCTATATCCAATTCTAAATCCAGTACAAAAATTAAATAAACTTCCTGAACTTTCTTCTAAATTTAATCCTTGAAAAAATGGAACTAAACCGGTTCCACTTCTTTCATCTTTTGTTTGATCATATTGTATATCGCTATTTTTTATACTTCTATTTAATATTCCAAATCCAATAAATGGTTCTAAAACA
The DNA here is from genome assembly GCA_040387175.1 of Bacteroidota bacterium. Classification (GTDB taxonomy): domain Bacteria; phylum Bacteroidota; class Bacteroidia; order Flavobacteriales; family Flavobacteriaceae; genus Flavobacterium. The sequence goes on from JAZKED010000015.1 coordinate 24,961, forward strand.
ATCTTTTTTGATGCAGAAATTTGATAACCAATTGTTATATTAAAACCTTTTGCTTTTCTTTTAGTTCCAAAATAATCTATAAATGATTTTGTTTCATCATTTTTAGGTGAATATTCAACAAGATTTGTGTTTTGGTTTTCTCTATAAAAAAATTGTAGTCCAACAAATAATTCACCTCGATTTGATTTAATTCTTGAATTTAATAATTTCAGTAGATAAATTCTACCCTCAATATTTGTTTTAAAACCTTTCGGTTTTATAAATATTGTATCTCTTTGGTGAAAATCATATAATTGATAGCCAATTTCAGCATTTACACTAAAATATGGATTTATTATTCTTTCAGCTGAAACTTGTAAAGTTGGATAAGAAAAAATGTCGATTAATTGTGTAGCATTTAATTTTAAAGTCCATTTTGTTTCTTTCAATTCCTGCGAAAAAGCATTTATAGATAACATTAAAATTATAATTTTTACAAAATTCTTCATTTCTAAATTTTCTTTTTAATCGTAAATTTTCTCGTAAACTAGCACACAACGTTCGTTGTAGTAGCTGTTAGTGGTAGTGCTATTTCTTTTCAAATCTACTAATTCTTATTTTCAATGTTTTTTTCGCCCATCTGTCACTTGTTATTGAACGAGCATGCGCTCCAAGATTGAAATTTTCTTTAAATTCTCCATCTTTTTCTGTTTGAATTTCAGTTTTGAACTTAAAAGAATATTTTGATCGACTTTTTAATAAAAGCATTGTATTTGTTTTCTGATTATCATTCCAATCTTTTTCAAGACAAAAACAAAATTCTATTGTTTCGTTTTCACCTTTGTCTTCGAAAACTTTTTCATCATCCCAATTTCCAATTACTTTATCATAATTTTCCACTTTAACTACTGAATAGTCAAAATACCCTGCAGTGTTCGGAGTAAGCTTTATAGTAAATTTTGTATTTATTGGAAAAGTATATATTCCTGAAATTACATTGTTGTCATTTTGTGCATAAGAACAAATATTAAAAATCAAAATTAGAAGTGTGATTATTTTTTTCATATCGTTTTTTTGGGATTACCACTAACGTTCTGGTACTACAGCGGGTTTGGGACTAAATTAATCCCATTCTTCGGATTTGCCAAATCTTGCCAAATCCAAAACCATTTTTACATTAAGCCAATTGCCCAAATCCGTTGTAGTAGCTGTTGTGTGCCGTATTTATTTTAGGTCTTGATTCCACTTAATTAGTTTTCCGTCAGTTTTTATTTTCTCTAATAGCGTAGATTCATTTTCCATTAATTCTATTATTATATCGATTAATTTGTCTGCTTTTTTTTCGTTTTCTGTACTATAACTATAAAAAGCAACATACATTCCTGCTTCTGGATCCGTTTCCATATTCGGCAAAACATCGGGATGATTTTTTTGGAGATAATAATTTATAAAGGCTTCCCAATCGTAGCCGTTCATAAGTGCTACATTTGGAAATAATCGTGTTATAATTTTTCCAAAAGTGTTACTCACACTTTTCTTAATTTTTTTCCCCATTTCCATAACTATGTTTTGTTCAATAAAGAAACATATAGATATGCTTTTAGGATTCTCGGTTATTACTTTTTTTACGTAGTCAGCCATCAATTAAATTCTATCTGTTTTTTGGTTTTAGATTTATACCGCTTCTTCTGAATATGGCATACAACGTTCTGGCGCTACACGAGGTTTGGGATTAAAGATGCGAGGTTTTTCGGTTAATCACAAATTTTTCAAATACAAAACCAACCTTAAATTCAGCCAAATGCCCAAATCTCGTGTAACGGCTGTTAGTAGTAGTTTTATTAATCCTCACCAAAATATAGTTTTATGATTTTTTTTTCATTTCTATTTATACAAATTAGACCAATAAAATATGACCAAAAGTTATATTCTGGTTTTACTTCGATTCTTGCGGTTTCTATGTTAATAAAATAAATTTCTGCGTTCTCTATATTTACACTATTGAAAGCTTTATTAACGTTTAGTTTAAATACTTCTAAATCCACGCCCCAATTTTCATCTTCATAATATTCTTCTAAAATTCTATTTAATTCAACAAAATTAATTTTTTGAAAATCATTTGCCGTTAATAATTCAATTTTAAAAGGTCCAAATTCTCCATTTCTATTTTCTTCCGATAAAATATTACTTTTTAGAATATTCTCAATAAAAACTTCTTCTGAATAATATTCAAAAATGCTTAACTCATAGAAACCTAAATAATTTTCTTTGTCAACTTCAAAAAAAGTTTGAATATGATTTATTGTCATTTTTTTTCGGTGCTAAAAATTACTGCTAACTTGTATATATGTCTGATGACGTCCGACTTATCTACCCTAAATTGGGTAGCTATGTCTGACAAACGTCATACTGTAACTATATTTCAAATATAGAAAATAATAGTTACAACCTTACAAAACATACATTTTATTACTTTAGGTCATTTTTATGTTCCGACCAGTAAAATAGGATGTCCGTAGAAAAAATAATGCTGTCGACAGAACATCAAACTTCATGATAAACTCCCCAAACTGTTGCGACTCCAGTAGTTTAAAGTAGTATTGGATAAACAAAAAACGCACTCTAAATAAGGATGCGTTTTTGTATTATATCAATTAAATTAAATTAGTATCGATTTTACAACCCGATCATTGTAGGTAATACCCAAAAAAAACATCTGTTTCTACTCATACAATGCCTTGTAAGTTCTGCAGGCCCTGTAATCGGAAGCTTCGGTATCCATGCCAAAAGATGCCCAGGCACTTGGTCTGAAGATTTGATCTTCGGGAACATTATGCATATTCACGGGGATTCGGAGCATGGAAGCAAGAGTGATTAAATCGGCACCAATATGCCCGTAAGTAAAAGCGCCGTGATTGGCTCCCCAATTGGACATCACACTATACACATCCTTGAACGGACCTTTGCCCGTGAGGTTCGGCACAAACCAGGTGGTAGGCCAGGTAGGATTGGTTCTTTCGTTGATGGTGTTGTGTACGGCTTCGGGAAGTTCGATGGTCTTTCCTTCGGCGATTTGCAGTACGGGACCAATGCCTTTTACGATATTGATGCGGCACATGGTAACTGGCATATCGCCTTTGGTTTTGAAAGTAGAGGAGTAACCGCCACCTCTGAAATATTCCAGCATTCCGGGTCCCCAGGTGGTGTTGGCCAGACATTTTTCGGCTTCGCTTTCGGTAATATCCCACCAGGGTTTCATGGCTGGTTTGCCGTCGATAGTTTGTTCGCCCGTTCCGTCGAGTGCCGAGGCTCCTGAATTGATGAGGTGAATAAAACCGTTGGCAGCGTCGCCATGGAGTTCGTAACCCGTTACTCTTTTCACGGCTTCGGGACTCCAATAAGTTCTCACATCGCTAAAGATTTGAGCAGCGCCTGTCAGTAAATGTCCGAAGAGCATCGAAATTCCGTTCAGGCTGTCGTTTTCTGTAGCCAGCATAAAAGGCTGTCGGATGCCGTTCCAGTCGAAAGAGGAGGTAAGGATGGCTTCCATAAAATCGCCGTTGGGCAAGTGGTCTGTCCATTGTCTCTGCCCTTGAAAACCACCAGAAATAGCATTTCTTCCTAAGGCTTCTTCGCCGTATCCCAATGCTTTTAGTTTTGGATTTCCTATCATCAGGTCGCGTCCAATCAATGCCATTTTTACGACAAATTCCCAGTCTTTATCCAGTTCCTCTCTTGATTTTTGACGTTCAGCAGGGTTGTAATCTTTTCCTTCTTTACATTTGGCTTTGGTCCAGGCAAAGGCTTTTTCGTATTCTTCCTTGTCGTAGATTTCGTGTTCGATTCTTCGGGAAAATTCGGTCATATCGATGTTTTCACAGCGCATTCCCAAATAGCTTTCGAAGAAATTCGGGTCAATGATAGAACCTGCAATTCCCATAGAAACCGCTCCCATTGATAGATAAGACTTGCCTTTCATCGTGGCAACAGCCAGACCGGCTTTACCAAAAAGCAATAATTTTTTCTGAACATCTTCAGGAATATTGGTGTCGTCGCTATCCTGAACATCACGGCCGTATATGCCAAAAGCAGGAAGTCCTTTTTGATTGTGTCCCGCCAAGGCTGCAGCCAGATAAACGGCTCCCGGACGTTCGGTTCCGTTGAAACCCCAAATCGCTTTTGGAATCAAAGGATCCATATCGATGGTTTCGCTGCCGTAACACCAGCAAGGTGTAACAGTCAGGCTCAGTCCAACGCCTTCTCTCGAAAACTTATCTGCTGAAGCGGCAGCTTCCGCAACGCCGCCAATACAAGAATCGGAAATTACACATTCTACTTTGCTTCCATCTGCATGACGCAGGTTTTTCTCGAGAAAGTCGGCAGCAATTCGTGCCATATTCATAGTAGATGCTTCCAGAGATTCTCTAACGCCGTCCAGTCTTCCATCAATTACAGGCCGTATTCCTATTTTAGGTAACTGTCCAATTAAATTTTTGTACTTCATGAGTATATGTTTTTTAGTGTAGTTTTTAGATTTTAATCAACTTTTAAAAATAATACTTTTTTTAAGATAATTGTATTTTTTACACTAATTTATATTTTTGAGCTATTCGTCTGGTTCTGTTTTGACTAAAATTATAGAAATAAAATTCGCAAAAATAGAATCGGTGAATCTGCGGTAAAATAAGCTGTGCGTTTAGACCTTAAATTAGCCTGCCATAATAGAGCATTTTTAACTAATTTTACGGTTCACAAAACAATACCCAATGGCATTATTAAACAGAATCAACGAAAAAGCAAAATCTTATTTAAGTTCAGGATTTGGTGTAAATACCAACAGTTACGGAGGGCGTTTTGTGAACAAAAACGGAAAGGCAAATGTCGAAAAGCAAGGAATGAATTTCCTGCACCGCATCAGTTGGTACCACACGATGATCGATATGCCTGCCTGGAAATTTATGCTGATTCTCCTGTCTTTTTATGTGTGTATTAATTTTGTTTTTGCGATTCTTTATTTTGCTATTGGTATCGAATATCTGAATGGGATTGACCCTTTGGAATCTGAATGGGTGAAGTTTGGAGAGACCTATTTTTTTAGCGCACAAACCTTTACTACTGTGGGGTATGGGCATGTTAGTCCTTCGGGTTTTTTGGCAAGTACCGTTTCGGCATTAGAAGCCCTGATTGGATTGTTGAGTTTTGCCATCGCCACGGGTTTATTTTTCGGGCGTTTCAGTAAACCGATTGCCTTCATAAAATTTTCCCACAATGCCATTATCTCACCTTATAAAGACACAACCGCATTAATGATACGACTGACACCTTTTAAAAACACCAATCTTACCGATGCCGAAGCCAAAATCACGGTAGGATTGAGCGTGGAAGAAGACGGTAAAATGAGCAACAAATTCTACTCACTGGATTTGGAATTGGAGAAAATCAATGCGCTAACCCTGAGTTGGACTCTCGTGCATCCCATTACAGAAGACAGCCCGTTGTACCGATTTACCAAAGAAGATTACGAAACCATCAACGGTGAAATTCTGGTTTTCATCAAGACTTTTGACGATATGTTCAGTAATACTGTTGCCATCCGAACCTCCTATACTTTTAATGAGGTAGTATATGGAGCCAAATTCCAATCCATGTATTCCAGAAATGATACCAATACCAAAACCATTTTGCATCTGGACAAATTGAATCATTTCGATAATATTAGCTTGTGATTTTAGAGTTTTAATACCTCAAAGACGCAAAAGAAAGTGTGAAATAGGTGTAAATAGTTTCGTGATTTTAAGTTTGCGCCTTTGCTTCTTCGCGGTAAAATATTTTATCCTTATATTTGTTTACTAATTTTCCATAAATGATAAACAATATTAAATCGGTTTTTAGTATCAAAGACCTCGAAAACCTTTCGGGGGTCAAAGCACATACGATTCGGATTTGGGAAAAAAGATATAATATTCTGGAACCCATGCGTTCCAATACCAACATAAGAAACTACGATACGCACAATCTGCAAAAGTTGCTTAACATTGTTTTGTTACACAATTACGGTTACAAAATCTCCAGAATTGCAGAGCATTCATCAGAGAAAATAGAACTTCTGGTTCGGGAAATAATCTCAGAAAAAAGTTCGAAAAATCATGCTGTTAATGCTTTTAAAATGGCGATGATGAATTTTGATCAGGTATTGTTTTTCAAAACTTATGCTAATTTACTTTCCGAAAAATCATTCCGCGATATTTTTTATGATGTAATGATTCCGTTGATGAATGAAATTGGTTTGTTGTGGCAATCAGGCACAATAACACCAGCTCAGGAGCACTTTATTTCCTATTTAATCAAGCAAAAACTACTTGTAAATACCGAAAAAATACAAATTCTGGAACCTACAAGAACGGATAAAATCTTCGTTCTATATCTTCCGGAAAATGAAATTCACGAATTAGGATTAATGTATCTGAATTATGAAATATTACTAAACGGCTATAAAACTATTTACCTTGGCGAGAGCGTTCCGGTTAGTAGTTTGAAGGATATGAAACAATATTTTGACAATATTATTTATGTTGCTTACCTAACGGTTCAGCCCAATGCAAATACAATTGATGATTATGTAAAAGAAATTTCCACTGAAATTACAGATGCTAATTCTCAGATTTGGTTGCTGGGCAGAATGACCGGGTTTATTGATTTAAATACTATTCCAGCTAATATTACCGTTTTTAATTCGATTCCCGATTTAGTCAAAGAATTATAATTAATTGTTAAGCGATGTTATTATGTTTAACTTTTATGTATATTTGTTAAACAAATGAAAAAGACAATTACAATAATAGGTTCTGGATTTTCGGCTTTGGCAGCTTCCTGCTATTTGGCCAAAGAAGGGTATGATGTTACTGTTCTGGAAAAAAATAACACCGTTGGGGGCAGGGCAAGACAATTGGTAAAAGAAGGTTTTACTTTCGATATTGGTCCAACCTGGTATTGGATGCCCGATGTATTTGAGAAATTCTTCGCTGATTTTGTTAAAAAACCATCTGATTATTATCAATTAGAGAAGTTAAATCCGGCTTATGAAGTCTATTTCAACAAAGAAGATTCCATTAAAATTCCAGATAATTTAACTGCTATTCTTGACATTTTTGAAAAGGAAGAAAAAGGAAGTGCAAAATATTTAAATGAATTTCTGGACGATGCTAAACATAATTACGATGTCGCCATCAAGGATTTGGTATACCGTCCCGGAATTTCCATAACCGAATTGATTACCCCTGTTACAATCAAAAAAGTAAATCAGTTTTTTAGCAGTATCAGGACAAAAGTTCGCAGGAAAATTAAAAATAATCGCTTACAGCAAATTATGGAATTTCCTGTTTTGTTTCTGGGAGCAAAACCATCGAATACGCCTTCGTTTTATAGTTTTATGAATTATGCCGATTTTGGTTTGGGTACCTGGCATCCAAAAGGCGGGATGTATGAAGTGGTCAAAGCAATGGTCACCTTGGCAGTAGAATTGGGAGTAAAAATTGAAACCAATCAGAATGTTGAAAAAATCAATGTCGAAAACGGAGTTGTAAAAAGCGTTGTTTCTAACGGTATTACAATAGCATCTGATGTAGTTTTAAGCGGTGCCGATTACCACCACACCGAAACTTTATTGGACGAAAAATACAGAGGCTATTCTGAAAAATATTGGGACAGCAAAATTTTCGCTCCTTCCTCTTTATTATTTTATGTGGGCTTCGATAAGAAAATAGAAAATGTTTCACATCACACTTTGTTTTTTGATACCGATTTTGATGTGCATGCCAAAGATATTTACGACAATCCAAAATGGCCGGAGAAACCGCTTTTCTATGCCAGTTTTCCAAGTAAAACAGATGAAACTGTTTCGCCAAAAGGTAAAGAAGCAGGGATATTTCTGATTCCCATAGCACCCGGAATAGAAGACACTCCAGCAATTAGAGAAGAATATTTCAAAAATATTATCCAAAGATTTGAAAAATTGACTAATCAGAAAGTAACAGATAGTATCATCTTCAAAGAGAGTTTCTGCGTAAATGATTTTGTGAATGATTACAACTCCTACAAAGGAAACGCCTACGGATTGGCAAATATTCTGACTCAAACTGCTTTTCTGAGACCAAAAATTATTAGCAAAAAAGTCAGGAATTTATTTTTCACAGGACAATTAACCGTTCCGGGACCAGGAGTTCCACCGTCGATAATTTCAGGTAAAATAGTATCTGATTTAATAAAAAACCAAATTTAATATGAAGCAGTTATTTGATGAAGTATCGTTTAAATGCAGTGTTTTGGTAACCAAAAGCTATAGCACTTCATTTTCTTTGGCGGTCAAAATGCTTTCGCCAAGTATTCGTGATGCGATTTATAGTATCTATGGTTTTGTGCGTTTTGCCGATGAAATTGTAGATTCTTTTCACGGTTTCGACAAAGAAACTTTAATCAATGATTTCGAAAACGAATATTACAAAGCCCAAAAAATGGGAATTAGTTTGAACCCAATTTTGAATTCTTTTCTCCACGCCGTTCAGAAATACAATATTACAGACGATTTGATTCAGTCATTTTTGAAAAGTATGAAAATGGATTTGGTCAAATCCGATTACAACAGCAAGCAGGAATATGAAGAATACATTTATGGCTCTGCGGATGTGGTAGGATTAATGTGTCTGAAAGTTTTTGTAAACGGAAATGAAGAAAGATACAATGAACTGAAAATGGAAGCAATGCGATTGGGTTCCGCTTTCCAAAAAGTCAATTTCCTGCGGGATTTGAAAGACGATAATCTGGTTTTGAATAGAAACTATTTCCCAGGAGTGGATCTGAATTCTTTTGATGAAAATTCCAAAGCGATGATCATAAAAGAAATTGAAGAAGATTTTCGGGTAGCATATCAGGGAATTAAAAAATTGCCTTTGGAAGCCAAGTTTGGAGTATATACGGCTTATGTTTATTATAGAAAATTATTGAAGAAGCTGGAAAATACGCCTTGCCACAAAATTGGAAGCGAAAGAATTCGTGTTTCCAATTATACCAAAGGGCTTTTGTTTGCCAATTCTTTTGTAACTTACAAATTGAAATTGGTCTAGTTTTTTACACTTGATTTTTCAAATATAAAATAGTAAAAATGATATCTTTCCTAATTGTTTTGGGCACTTATTTGATAATGGAATGCATTACCTGGTGTACACACAAATTTGTGATGCACGGTTTTTTGTGGTATTTACACGAAGATCATCATCAGCCAAAATACGCCAATATCTTTGAGCGCAATGATTTGTTTTTTGTCATTTTTGCCATTCCCAGTATTATGCTTTTTTATTACGGAGCCGAGGCAGGTTTCGATTATAAATTCTTTATTGGATTGGGAATTTCTGCCTACGGTTTAAGCTATTTTATTGTGCACGACATTTTTATTCATCAGCGATTCAAGTTGTTTAAAAACACCAAAAACAAATATTTACTCGCCTTACGAAAAGGCCATAAAGTCCACCACAAACATTTAGGAAAAGAAGACGGCGAATGTTTCGGGATGTTATTTGTGCCTTTTAAATATTTCAAAAAATAATAGGTTTGGCATCTTTGTCAAAGTTCGAAACTTTGACAAAGATTAAATTCAAAAAACAATATGTCCTTATACTTTTTTTTAAATATCGCTTCCTTTATCATTCCGTTTCTGTATAGTTTCGAAAGCAGAATGAAGTATATAAAAAGATGGAAAGCTGTTTTTTCTGCCATAATCATCACGGCAATTTTCTTTATCATTTGGGATATAATTTTTACCAAAATAGGAGTGTGGAGTTTCAATCCACGCTACCATTCCGGAGTGGAATTCTTTGATTTGCCCATTGAAGAATGGCTATTTTTTATCTGCATTCCGTATGCGAGTATTTTTATCCACTTTGCCTTTCACTATTTTTATCCCAATGTTGCCTTGTCAGACAAAACGGTAAAAACTATTTATTGGATTTTGATGGCAGTGCTTTTACCAGTCATTTTTCTTCATTACGATAAATTATATACAGCCATCAATTACACGGTTTTGGTATTGCTTTTGACTTATACAGTTTTTAAAGTTCACAATATCCTCAATACATTTTTCATTACGTTTCTCATCATCTTAATTCCATTTGCCTTAGTCAATGGGATCTTAACAGGCAGTTTTATTGACGAACCGGTTGTTATTTACAACAATGCCGAAAACTTGGGAATAAGACTAGGAACAATTCCAATTGAAGATGTAGGATATGCTTTTTCGATGCTGTTAATGAGTTTGATTTTGATAAAAAAAATAGAAAAATGATTAGCTATGGATTTTATACCTGGTTTTTAAAACCTGTCAGGTATAATTTAAAAACAAAATAATGAAAGTATATAAAAAAGAAACGGTTCAGCATATTAACGCAAGCATTGAAGAATGCTGGGCTTTTTTTTCGAGTCCCAAAAATCTGCAGAAAATAACACCCAACACAATGGGTTTTGAAATCACGGATTTCGACGGGAAAAATATGTATGCCGGACAAATAATTCAATATTTTGTATCTCCGCTTGCAGGCTTGAAATTGCGTTGGACTACAGAAATAACAATTGTAAAAGAGAACAATTATTTTGTAGATGAACAGCGTTTCGGACCTTATGCTTTATGGCATCACAAACATTTTTTTGAACCAACCGAAAATGGTACAAAAATGACCGATATAGTTCATTATGCTTTGCCTTTAGGTTTTATCGGGCGAATAATGAATGCTATAGTAGTCAAAAATAAGCTTACTGCTATTTTTGAATATCGATTTACAAAAGTCAATGAAATCTTCAATTCCAAATAATGAAAAAGCAAGAAGTTAGTCTTTTTTGGTTTCGCAGAGATTTGCGATTAGAAGATAATGTGGGATTATTTCACGCATTGCAATCGCAATATCCAGTTATTCCTTTATTTATTTTTGATGAAGCAATTTTAGATAGTTTACCGAAAAATGATGCCAGAGTTGGTTTTATTCACGAATCACTTTCCAAAATCAATCTGCAATTACAAGAAACCGGAAGTTCTCTTTTAGTCAAAAAAGGAAAAACACAAGAAGTTTGGCAACAGCTTATTCAGGAATTTGATATCAAAGAAGTTTTTTTCAATAAAGATTATGAACCATTCGCTATCCAACGAGATTTGGCGATTAGCGAATTATTGTCAGTCGATAAAATAAACTCGTTTTCATTCAAAGACCAGGTCATTTTTGAAGAAAAAGAAATCGCAAAAGCCGATGGATTGCCTTATACCGTTTACACGCCTTACAAAAACAAATGGCTGGAGAGATACAATGCAAAAGCTTCGGTTCTGGAATACAATACCGCTGAATATTTTTCTAATTTCTATAAAAGTGATTTTACGTTTGCAACATTGGAACAAATAGGATTTGAAGAAAACGCTATAAAAGTCATTCCTCATAACCTGAAAAATGTTTCCAATTATCACGAAACCCGTGATTTTCCAGCCTTGAATACAACCACTTATCTTTCACCACATTTGCGATTTGGAACGGTAAGTATCCGTAAATTAGTGAATTGGGCGACGCATAAAAATCAGGTATTTTTGAGCGAGTTGATTTGGAGAGAATTTTTTATGCAGATTCTGTTTAGTTTTCCCAAAGTGGTTACGAACAATTTCAAATCATCTTACGACGGAATTGAATGGCGGAATAATGAAGAAGATTTCAAGCGCTGGTGCTCAGGAACTACAGGTTATCCAATGGTTGATGCCGGAATGCGGGAACTGAACGAAACTGGTTATATGCACAATCGGGTTCGAATGGTGGTAGCGAGTTTTCTCTGCAAACATTTATTAATCAATTGGCAATGGGGCGAAGCTTATTTTGCTGAAAAATTACTGGATTATGAATTATCAGCCAATGTAGGAAACTGGCAATGGGCGGCGGGAACGGGTTGTGATGCGGCACCTTATTTCAGGGTTTTTAATCCGGAAATACAGCTCAAAAAATTCGACGAAAAAGGAATCTACATCCGAAAATGGATTCCGGAATTTGATTTAGGATACGGCGAACCAATGGTGGATCACGCTTTTGCCAGAGATCGGGCAATCGCCACTTATAAAAAAGGAATTTTGAAATGAAGAAAAATGTATTAATAAGCGGTGGAACAGGATTCATAGGAAAAAATTTGACTCATTTATTAATTGAAAAAGGATTTTCTATTTCCATTTTGAGTAGAAGTGAAAAGGAAAACACCGATAATATTAGCTATTATAAATGGGATGTAGACAAGAATTATATTGACGATAATGCGGTTTTAAATGCAGATTATATCATTCATTTAGCAGGTGAAGGTATAGCTGATAAGCGATGGACAGCAAAGCGAAAGAAGGCTATTGTAGAAAGTAGAGAAAAATCTGCAGAGTTGATTTATTCGGTTTTGAAAAAGGATGATAAAAAACCAGAAGCTTTTATTTCAGCTTCTGGATTAGGAATTTATGGAGCTATAAACAGTGAAATAATCTGTACTGAGAATACTCCGCCTGCTAATGATTTCTTGGGAACTACTTGCCAAAAATGGGAAGCAGGTGCTAATCATATTGAACAGTTAGGAATTCGCACCATAAAAATCCGTACAGGTTTGGTTTTAGGAAAAGAGGAAGGGCTTTTGAAAAAGCTCACGCCCATTTTTAAATTAAAATTAGGTTCTGCCTTGGGTTCTGGCAGGCAATATATGCCTTGGATTCATATTGACGATTTATGTGCTATTTATCTGGAAGCTTTAATTAATACCAAAATGTCTGGCGCTTATAACGCAGCAATTAATGATAACACAACTAATGGTATTTTTTCAGAAACATTGGCAAAAATCTATGGATATTCCATTTGGTTACCGAATGTTCCTGCTTTTCTGCTGCAAATAGTTCTGGGAGAAATGGCTCAAATTGTACTAGCCGGACCAAGAGCTTCTTCTGATAAAATAGAAAATATAGGATTTAAATTTAAATATCAAATCTTAGAAAATGCGCTTAGGGATTGCTTGCAAAAGTAGGCTTTCCAAATAAAAAAAGTGTTTTTATATTCACGCTTTCTGCTACTTTCATGCTCAGTATTCTAGGGATTTTTATACCAAAATCTTTGATGTTGACGTTAAAATCCGTAACCATTTCCAGCCCGTTATTTGATTTTCTGAGTAAGATAATGGTATTTATTTTTTGGGATTTTCCATGTAGTTTTAAAATTCCTTTTAGTTTAAATTGCTTAGTATCAGTTCCGATAATGTGCCAGTTAAAACCTTCTATTATTCCTTTGAAAGTAGCTTGTGGGTATTCATCACTATTCATATAATTTTCGTTAAAATGCTTTTCCATTAAAGCAATCTTGAATTGAAAATCTTTGATAAGAGCGATGCTTGAAATTTCCCCGGTTTCTACATTTAAAACACAAGTGGCATTTTTATTTTCTGCTTTTACTTCCTCAAATAAAGCTACTGAAGCCTCGAAATTGATTATTCCTTTATCGGCAATTATTTTCTCTTGAGCCAAGGCTATATTGGCAAAATAAAGCAATAATAATAGGGTAAATTTTTTCATGTTGAGAAATGAGTTAAATCTACCTAAAGTTACAAAATTATGTCGATATTTCTTTTCTTTTATTAAGAAAGATTAGCTAGTTTGTGTAAAAGAAACAACGATTTTATTCTAAGTCGGCATTGGCACGATTCAGGATATTATCAGGGAGTGCTTTTTTGGCTTTAGCCCCCATTTTTTTTAATTTTTCGACACTGGTGATGAGGTTTCCTTTTCCATCTACGAGTTTATTCATAGCTCCTTGGTATTCCACTTTACTTTCATCGATTTTCTTTCCAATTTTGATTAAATCGGCAACGAAGCCTTCAAATTTATCATATAAAGCTCCAGCCTGACGGGCAATTTCAAAAGCATTTTCCTGTTGTTTTTGGTTGGCCCACATACTGTCAATCGTACGCAAGGTGGCTAATAGGGTAGAAGGTGTTACAATCACAATATTTTTCTCGAAAGCTTTGTTATATAAAGCAGTGTCTTCATTTAGTGCCAGGGCAAAAGCAGGTTCCATTGGTATAAAAAGCAATACAAAATCAGGGCTTTCTATTTGGTATAAGTCGTGATAATTTTTTGCGCCTAATTGATCTACGTGAGATTTTATCGAATTGACATGTTCTTTTAAAAATGCCTTTTTAAAACTTTCGTCTTCTTCGTTAATGTATTTTTCATAAGCTGTCAAAGATACTTTGGAATCGACAATCATCTTTTTCCCATCAGGTAGATTGATGACTACGTCAGGGAAAACGCGACTACCTTCTTCGTTAAAGTGAGATTGTTGTACATAGTATTCCCGATCTTTTTCCAATCCCGATTTTTCAAGTACGCGTTCCAGAACTAATTCGCCCCAGTTCCCCTGCATTTTGCTGTCGCCTTTTAATGCTTTGGTTAGATTCAGAGTTTCTTTACTCATTTGAGCATTCATTTCACTTAAGCCTAATATTTGCTGGCGTAATGCAGCGTGGTAATCAATGCTTTCTTTATGTGTATCTTCTACTTTTTTCTCAAACAATTGAATTTTATCTTGTAAAGGAGATAGTATATTTTTCATATTCTCCTTGTTCTGTTCGGTAAACTTACTTGATTTTTCGTCTAAGATTTTATTAGCCAAATTTTCAAATTCCTTGGTGAATTTTTCCTGAAGTTTTTCTACTTCTTCTTTTTGTTCTTTGTTGCGTTGCCAAAGGTTTTCAAAATCAACTTCTTTTTTTGTCAATTGTATATTGATAGCTTCTTTTTCGTTACGGATGTTTTCTTTATCAGAATTAACTAATTCTAATTGCTTTTCAAAAGTGTTTTTATCAAATAAAAATTGTTCTTTTTGTTGGTCAAATTGATTTGTCAATGCAATTAACTTTTCTTCCAGACTTATTTTTTCAGATTGAAATCGTGCTGAAAATAGGAGTTTACTAATGAAAAATCCAATGGCTAAACCAATAAAAAGCAATAAAAATGGGAATAAATTTGACATAAAAAGATTGTTTTTTGTAGAGAGTAAAAGTAAGCAATTATATTAATTGAATAATGTGCAAAATATATTTAGAAAGAATTTTTGAGAATAAAAAAGCCAACAAGAATTATTTCCTATTGGCTTTTGATAAACAAAATAATGAATTTACTCATCTAGTTTTATATTTCCTCTATCTTCATGATTATCTGGATGTGAATTAGGATATCGGTTTGGAGTGATATCGGAGTTGCGATCTTTATTTTCTACCATTTTTTGTGTTTGTGCTTCGGATAAATTTTCATTTGCTAAAATTGAATTAGCATCTTCTTTGGTTAAATCATTATTACGTGCCCTTTGAACAATTTTTTGATTTCCATTGGAATCAATTTCCACTTCTGGTGAAAGTTTTTGTTTTTGTGATAAATTTTCAGAATCTAATTCTTCTGATGTATTCTGCTTATTATTTATCTTTTTTGAACCTAAATTATCGCTTCCCATGGCTATTCATTTTTAATGTTAGTCTTATAAAGATATTTCATTTCGTTTGACGATTTCAGTAATTTAACATATTTCTAATAAAAGAATATACTGTAAAATAAAAAAACTGCCCCAAAATTACTTCTCGGACAGTTTCTTTAATTTCTTTTAATCATTTTATGGTCTGGAAGGATATATACCCTGAGTGCAAATAATATATTGCATAGCCACAAAAGGTGGTACAGTAGGAAGAGGTGCTGTTCCACTTCCCCAAGGAGTCAATGTTAGCCCGGTTGGATCGAAGCTTAGAGTATTGTTAACTGTTGAACTGATACCTCCTAAATTTTGACTAGGTGCTGCACTAGTATAAAGATTGGGCTGACCACTTCCACTAGGATCTCCAGTTGATGATAAAATATTATAAGTGTCAGATGGTGTTGGAGATAGACTATCTCCTGTATTTGCTTGTAAAACGGTATTTACAGTTACAGAACCTGTAAGATTTGTTCCAGCTCCTTTTACAATTGAGTGTGTGTGAGGAGGCATATTATTAGCTGTAATTGTTACTGATTGACCTCCACCAGTTTGACCCAATACATAGCTTCCTCCAGGATGTGATCCGCCAATGTTTGAACACTGAGTTGGAAATGCTCCACGTAAATCAGGAAGTTTAAAATTAGTAACGCCATCTCCGCCATAGGTTGTTCCTAATATAGAAAATAAAGCTGTGTTTTGACTTAATGATAAAGTTTGTCCTTCACAAGTTAGAAAGCCCTGAGGAGCAAAGTTTCCTGCAAAAAGTTTGATGGTTCCCATTATTTCGTCCATAATTTTTTGTTTAATAGTTGATAGATTTGTTTTTATGTTTTTCAAAAGTAGTTAAGCAATAAAATGACAAATGATAAAATGGTATAAGAGAATGAATTAATGTCATAAGATTTAAAAATAGAATCATAATAAATATTTTCTTCATCCGATAATATTTTAGAAACTTCAAAAACAAAACTATCTTTGCTATGTTAAAAATTCAGTAGAATGTCCCATCGCCATTTCATCCTCCATAAGCCTTACGGTTATTTAAGTCAATTTATTTATGAGTTGAAACGAAAGAAAAAACTCTTGGGCGAATTACATGATTTTCCATTAGGAACTATGGCTATTGGTCGTCTTGATGAAGATTCTGAAGGATTACTTTTGTTGACCACAGATGGAAAGATGAGCGAAATTGTGCGAAGCAAAAAAGTCGACAAGGAATATTATGTTCAGGTAGATGGTATTATCACGCAGGAAGCTATTGATAAAATGAAAAAAGGTGTAGAAATTGGTTTCAACGGCACAAAATATATTACCAAACCCTGCGAATCTTTTATAATTAATGAAATTCCAGCTTTTGGAGCCAGAGGGAAAAAGATAAGAGACGAACGTCACGGACCTACATCCTGGGCTTCTATTATTGTCAATGAAGGCAAGTTTCGCCAAGTTCGAAAAATGACAGCCGCTGTTGGTTTCCCAACTTTACGATTGGTGCGGGTTCGAATTGGAAACGTTCATTTGAATGATTTGCAAGCTGGAGAAGTAAAAGAAGTTATTAGTTTTGAATTATAATATTAAAAATATGTTGAACATTGTTTTAGTAGAACCTGAAATCCCTAATAATACTGGAAATATTGGTCGTTTGTGCGTTGGAACCGAAAGCCGATTACATCTGATTCATCCTTTTGGATTTGTTATAAATGATAAAAACCTCAAACGTTCCGGACTCGATTATTGGGTGCATTTAGATGTAACTGAATATCAAAATGTAGAAGAATGGATTGCTCAAATTCCCGATAAATCCAGAGTTTTTCTGATGAGTTCCCATGCTTCAACATCGATTTATGAAAATAATTTTCAGGATGGAGACTGGTTGGTTTTTGGTAAAGAAAGTGTTGGTTTGAGTGAGGAAGTTTTAGCTAGATTTGAAAATCATCTGACCATTCCGATGTCAAAATTAATTCGAAGTTTTAATATTGCCAATTCGGTGGCGTTTGTGGTGGGAGAAGCGAAGAGGCAGATTAATTTAAAATAAAATGAGACCAATAATAGATCCAAATAATTTAGTACATTCAGAAGAAACGCGGGTTTATATATCAAGAGGTACTATTGATTTTAGTATATTGATGCTCGTCTTGGTTTTTGGATTTAGTTTGTATTTATTATATATTAAGGAATATTTTTCGGCTCTTATAGCTTTTGCTTTTCCTTGTTTTTTTATTAATAAAATTAAGCCGTTAGTAGCTGAATGGGAGGTAGTTCAAATGAGAATAAATTCTCAAGGAATTCAAATTAAAAATGAACTCATAATTCCATGGGATAAAATTGAAAATGAAAGAATCGTCCAAGTTATATCCAATGAGACAGATGGGGACTATTATGAGTACTTTGCTTTTTATGATGCGAATAATCATAGACCAATGCAATTCGAGGAAAGTAATTTTAATCTCAGTCCACAGGAATTATTATTATCTGCAAAAATACACAGAGCAAGGTTTAACAGTATGAAAAACAATTCCTAGCTAATCATAAACTTCCCCCTTTCACTATCAAATATTATATGTTCGTCTTGGAATAAAGTATTGAAGCTTCCTTTTGCAATCAAATTACAAGGCTGATCCTGAATCACAGTTTCGGGAGTCATAATAATCATTTCGTCACTCAATTGTATAGCCATATCAATGTCGTGAGTCGAAAATAAAATACACTTTCCTGTTTCCTGAGTTAGTTTTTTTAAGAGTTTGAAAAGTACTACTTTGTGTAATAAATCCAAGTGGGTGGTAGGCTCATCCAAAATTATTAATGGAGTGTCTTGTGCCAATGCTCTTGCAATTAATACGATTTGTAATTGTCCGTCACTAATTTCGTAATGTTTTTTGGAAGCCAAATGTTCGATTTGGGTTAGTGTGATTGCTTCGTTGATTTTTGCAATATCGTTATCAGTTAGTGTTCCAATCCAATTGGTGTAAGGCTGTCTTCCTAGAGCAATAAGTTCCCAAACTGTTAAGTTGCTTGGAGGTAATTTTTCAGTCAAAACAACACTTAAATTTTGAGCCAAGGTTAAAGCATTCAGTTCGTGAATCTTCTTTTTGTTTAGCAAAATTGTTCCCGATATAGTTTTTTGAATTCCTGTAATGGTTCTTAAAAGAGTAGATTTTCCAATACCATTGGCACCAATTAAAGCGATTAGTTTGCCTTTTTCTAAAGATAAATCAATATTAGCGGCAATAATAGTTTTTTCTTTTTTAGAAGAATAACCAATACTGATTTTTGAAGCCTGCAAGATGATTTCGTTTTCCATTAGTTCATCATTTTCCGTTTTCGAAGTAACAACCAAATTACGATTGGTGCACCAAACATAGAAGTTACTGCATTAATAGGTAAAGTAATATCGCTTCCCGGAAGTTGAGAAATACTATCACAAATAAGCATGATAACTGCTCCAAAAAGCAAGGTACTCCAGAATAAAATAGTATGATTACTGGTTTGAAATACTAACTTGGCAATATGTGGAACGGCCAATCCAATAAAAGCAACTGGACCTGCAAATGCAGTAATACTTCCCGTTAAAATACTAGTAGCAAAGATTATAACTAATCGGGTTTTATCGTAATTCATTCCCATACTTCGAGCATAGTTTTCACCAAGCAACAAAGCATTCAAGGGTTTGATATTCAATAGACTTAAAAACAAGCCAATTGCTATACAAATCGCTAAAATAACAATCGAAGACCATGACAAATTCCCTAAATTCCCTAATGACCAAAAAGTGAATTTTTGCAATTGTTCGGCGGTACTAAAATAGGTTAGTGTTCCCACAATGGCGTTGGTTAAACTCCCAAACATTAAGCCAACAATTAATATTGCCATTGTGTTGCGTAAGCTTTGCGAGACAGATAAAACTGCTAATAAAACCAAGAAACTACCCAGACTTGAAGCTAAAATAATCCCATAAGAAGACAGTAAAAAAGAGGCTAAAAATGGAGGTAAAAAAGCTGCTCCCAGAATAACTGTTGCCACCCCCAGACTTGCTCCGGAACTTAATCCTAAAACATCAGGTCCTGCCAACGGATTTTTAAACAAAGTTTGCATTAACAATCCGCTAATGGCTAATCCCATTCCAACAAGAATTGCAGCAATAGCTTTCGGTAACCGATAATTGACTATGATGTAATTCCATGTTTCTTTGCTGGAGTTTCCACCTGTCAGGCTGTTGAAAACGTCTTTAATTGGAATAGAAACAGAACCTAAACTAATGTTCAATACCAATAGCAGTAGTAATGACACTATCAAAATAGAGAAGAGAATGGTATTTCGGCTGGTATTGTTCAATTTATTCTAATTTCTGAAAGAAAAAAAGTTTGTGATTTGGTAATAATTCGGGATGAAAAATTTTGATTAAATCTTTCAAAACCCAGTCGGGGCGGGTAGGAGACCATTCGAAATAAATGATGCCTCCTTTTGCACCTTTGTTTAAGCTGTACGAATATACTTTTTTATTTTTAAATGAAGCAAATTGGCTGTAATGCGGATTGCTGTCGCTCATTTCTTTTAAGGACGAAAAATCGCCGGGCGCAATCCAGAAATTAGCATTTTGTGCTTTTTCCAGTATGGTTTCAAATGATATTGCCAAACTTCCAGTTCCTTTTGAATCTGCCCATAAATAATTGGATTGGGCATCTCTCAAAAACAAAGAAGCCCAACTTTGACCTTGCGGAACATACCATTGTTCCTGATACATTGCCCCACTTAAAACGGTTGGTTTAGTTGTCGCTTTTTTGGCTAATGCCAGGGTAGTATTATATTCTTTTTCAATTTCGGAAAAAATAGCATTTGCTTTGGAATCCAATCCGTATAATGCCCCGAAAAACTTAATCCATTCCGCTTTTCCTAACGGAGATTGTTCTGTCCAATCACCATTGAGAATCACTTTCAATCCGCTTTTTTGTAGATTATCCAAAGTAGGATTGCTGTTATTCAATCCAAAACTTACAATCAGGTCAGGATTCATATCGATTAAAACTTCGGTATTGAGATTTTCATTAACACCTACTTGTCTAACTTTTCCGGCATCAATCAATTTTCTGGTTTTTTTTGAGGAAATATAATTAGTATCCGGAAAACCGACCAAAGTATTTTCTACACCTAATAATTCCAAGGCAGGAATATGAGTTGTTGAAGTTACAACAATCGATTTTAAAGGAATTGGGATAACTGTAAATTGTTTTAAACTATCTGGAATAATACCGTTCTTTTCCTGAAGAATGTAGGTGAAATTTTCTTTGGCTTCAGGCCATGGATTCGTAATTTTTATAACTGAAAACCCCTTATGTTTATATATTTCAAACCCTTTGGCATATTGTATTGAATTCTTTGAATTTGCGATTCTATTCTTTGAATTTTCGCTACTTTGTTTGCATCCAATAAAGCTAATAATAAGTAGAAATAGAACATTACGAAGAAAAATAGATTTCATAAAAATACTTTTAAAAAAGAAGTGCAAAGGTATATTTATTACTTTTTAAAAATCAATTTTATTTTTTTATTCAAATGTTACACCTACCTTTGCACCCGAATTAAGGTTGTGCTTTTTTATAAAGACACATTAAAAGGGAATTAGGTTCAAAACCTAAGCTGTTCCCGCAACTGTAAGCTATTAAGCTTGTTGTTATCTACAATGCCACTGTTCTGTCTAAAAATAGAATGGGAAGGTAAACAACAAGACGCAAGCCAGGAGACCTGCCTTTTTTCTTAACGAATATCGAACTTTCGGGAAAAAAGGTTCAGAAAGATGACTTTAAAAAAACAGTTTTTATTTGCAGTATTGTTTTTGTGCCAATGTATTTGTGCGCAACAGAATTCTAGTATCATATTGGACGAAATTTTAATTTCTGATGTTCAGCTTAATAAATATTCCAATTCACAGTCAGTTCTAAAGCTTAGTGATTCTGTTATTGCTAACAATAAAACATCGTTAACTACTTTACTCAATTACAATTCTGTTATTTATTTTAAAGAAAATGGACTCGGAATGGTTTCTTCACCTTCCTTTAGAGGAACAACTGCGTCACAAACGGCTGTAATTTGGAATGGAATAAACATTAATTCACAACTTAACGGACAGACTGATTTTAATACTCTTTCTGCTAAAGATTTTAATTCAATTGCTATTCGTGCTGGTGGTGGAAGTGCTGTTTATGGGAGCAGCGCCATTGGAGGAAGTATTCATTTGAATAATGATTTGAGTTTTGTAAATAAGTTCGACAACAAATTGCAAATTAATTACGGAAGTTTTAATACGCTTGGTGTAAATTATAAAATGCAAATGGCAACTACTAAATTCAGTACTCAAGTTAGTATTTCCCGTAATAGTTCTGACAATGATTACGCCTATTTAGATACCAATAAAAAGAATGAAAACGGCCAGTTTTATAACACAAGTCTGAATGTGAATTTAGGTTATAAAATAGATCCTAAAAATGTGTTGAAATTCTATAGTTATTTATTTGATGGCGAAAGACATTTTTCCGGAACACTGGCAGCTCCGTCAAAAAGCAAATATATTGATTTGAATACCAGAAATTTATTAGAATGGATTGGGACTTATAACCAATTCATATCCAAGTTTAAAGTGGCTTTTTTATCTGAAAAATATAAGTATTTTGAAAATGCAGCAACATCTATTTTTAGTTATGGCGAGGCAAAAACAATTACGACTAAATATGATTTGTCGTATAAAATAAATTCAAAATTAGAATTAAATTCTGTTTTAGATTATACTCAAACTCAAGGAAATGGTAGTGATATTGGGGAAGATAAAAGAAAAATTGGATCTGGAATTTTACTTTTAAAACACAAACCCTTTTCTGACTTTCTTTATGAAATCGCAATAAGGAAGGAAATAACAAATATTTATAATAGTCCGGTTTTATTTTCTATTGGAACTAATTATTCCCCATTCTCTTTTTATCAATTAAAGATAAATGGATCACGAAATTACAGGATTCCAACGTTTAATGATTTGTATTGGCAAGGTAGCGGTAACCTTGATTTGAAACCTGAAAGTTCTTATCAATTAGAAATTGGGCAAGCCTTTAAGCTCAAAAACACTACTTTTTCGATTACCAATTATTACATAAAAATTCACGATTTGTTGCATTGGTCGCCAGGAGTTGGTGGAATTTGGAAGCCTCATAATGTTGGTGAAGTTAGTACTTACGGAGCAGAGGTTTTATTGAATTATGCTAAAAAAATTGGTAAAAACCAATTTGATCTGACTACAATTTATGCTTACACTGTTTCTAGAGATGAGATAAAAGAGAAGCAATTAATTTATGTTCCCTATCATAAGTTCACAGCATCATTAGCCTATTCGTTTGAAAAATTCACTGCACATTGTCAGTATTTATACAATGGTGAAGTATTTACTTCATCTGATAATTTTTATTCACTAGATGATTATTTGGTTTCTAATATGGGAGTCGATTATCAATTCGGAAAAAATAAATTCTTCCAACTTGGCTTCGATGTACTTAATGTTTTTAGTGAAAATTATGAAAATGTTAGTATGCGGCCTTTGCCAGGAAGGAATTACACAATAAATTTAACCTTTAATTTTTAATAAAATGAAATTCAGTAAATTAGTATTAGTGGCTTTAGTGAGCTCTGTTTTTTTTGTTTCTTGTACCGATGATGAGAATAATAATGAAGAACCTTTAGGGAGTTATGATAATGGTGCCTTAATATTAAATCAGGGAGGTTTTGGTAAAGGAAATGCTTCGGTTTCGTATTTGTCGAGTGATCTTGTAACACAACAAAACAATATCTTTTCGTTAGTAAATCCAGAAATTACACTCGGTGATACGGGGCAGGATATTGGTTTATATGAGGATTTAGCTTTTATAGTTTTAAATGTATCTAATAAAATTGAAGTGGTAAACCGTTATACAATGGCACATGTTGCAACAATATCTGCAGGTTTAGATAATCCAAGATACATTGCATTTTCTAATGGAAAAGCATTTGTTACGAATTGGGGTGATGGAGGAAGTACTTCTGATGATTATGTAGCTGTTTTAAATCTTTCAACGTACGCAGTAGCTACTAATATTCCTGTTGCTGAAGGACCGGAAAGAATTATAGAAAATAATAATAAATTGTATGTTGCACATGTTGGTGGATGGGGATATGGAAAAACCATTTCTGTAATAAATGCTGTAAATAATACTTTATCTACTACCATAAATGTTGGGGATGTTCCCAATTCATTAGAGATAAGTAATAACTATTTGTATGTTATTTGTGGTGGAAAACCAAGTTATGCTCCTGCTGAAACTGCAGGCAGTTTTGTTAAAATAAATTTATTGAATAATACAGTTACCAATACAATAAATTTTCCTGCTGCTACACATCCTTCTAATTTAGATATTGTAGATAATACTGTTTTTTACACTGTCGATTCTGCTATTTATAAATCAACTTTATCTGCAACAACTTTGCCAACAACTCCTTTGTTTACTACTACTGCTCAGGGGGTTTATGGTGTTTACAGTTTTGCGGTAAATAATAATAAAATTTATGTTGGAGATGCAGGAGATTACAGCTCTAACGGAAAGGTTTATATTTATTCTTCCACAGGAACTTTAGAAAAAGACTATACAGTGGGAATTATTCCAGCTGGATTTTATTTCAACGAATAATTTTTTTATAAAATGCAAAAAGGCTTTCAGTAATGAAAGCCTTTTTGCATTTTATAAAGTTTTTATTATTCCAAAGCTTTAAGTAAACCTTCAGGAGCTTTGTCAATATACATTTGGTTTCGCATTCCATTTATAGATTTTGAATCTTTGAAAAAATTAAAATTAATTCCAGGACTTTGTCGTTTCATTTTACTAGATCCGGTAATTTTACTAATAGCAGTGCTTAATAAAGGTTCCGTTGTATTTCCAAGAACGTCTAGAGCACTTAAATTTTCAGCAAGTTGAAAAGTTGGTGTTAATCCACTTTGATAATCACCAAAACCTACTGAATTAACAATTTTCAAAACAAGTGGCTGCATGGCATAGCGATGTTTTGGATTTCTATTTGTTTTTCCAAATGTTGGTGAATCATATAAAGTAACTGAACCTACGTTTTTCCCAACAGTCACATCACCTATTTGTATAACTTCTATGTACGGTTTTAAGCCATTAATTACTAATTCACTTGCAGAAGCTGTGCTTTTTGAAGTTAAGATATAAATTTTATTCATATTGACACTATTAATTGTAGTGCTTCCCATTTTATCAGTAAATAAGTTTTTTAATGATTCAGGATCATTGGCTTGGAAATAGGATTCTATTTTGGCATTCCATTGTTCTTTAGAGAAAACCTGTCCCTTAAAAGATCCGGTAATCATACTTGCCAGTCTTGTAGCAGTTTGAATAGAGCCTCCACCATTGTATCGTAAATCAAGTACTAAATCCGTAATTCCTTGTGATTTTAGTGTTCCAAAAGCATCATTTAGTTGTGTGTCGTAATTGGCATAAAAACCATTGTACATTAAATATCCAATTTTATGAGAACCAGAAGTAATCACTTTATTGATTAAAATTGGATTTTCGTCCAAAACTGTTTTTGTCAAGGCAACAGATTTTCCATTTGGTGTAAATGCTCCTCCATTGATGTCAGCGAAATTTAATGTATAGTCGTTATTTGAACCAAACAATAATGATTGATAATTATTTACAGTTAATTGAGTGCCATTTACACCATAAAAAATATCACCACGTTTAATGTTTTTTGTTGATGCATCTGAATTTGGAATAATATAACGTACCCAGCCAACTATTTCTGAAGAACTGGATGATTTATAACTTAAACCAAATTCTACCCCATTGTTATTAGTTGTTCCCTGAAGTGAGCCTTCAAGTTCTAAATAATCATCTACAATCCAACTGAATCGATCAACAGCTTGTCCTTTTCCTGGAAAAAGACTCTCCGGTTTATAGAGTAAATTTTGAAATAATTTTTCAGGAACAGGATAACCAGATAAAAAATTATTCAGTTTAGTTTGTGTAGAAAATTTATTGTCAGATAAATTAGGGACATCGGCTTGCCACAAATAGTAAAGATTTAGACCTTTCCAAATAAAATCATTTATTTCTAAATCAGCAGGAACAGCTACATCATCATTATCCTGACAACTGTATAAAGTTAAAACGGCTGAAAAGAATAAGATTATTAATTTAAATTTAGTTTTCATATTTGGGTTTTGATATAACTAACGTAAAAGTACTAACTTTAGTCTTATTTTAAGATTTTTGTAATAAAAATAAGTTAGATTTGATTTGAAAATTGAATCATTTAATAAAGATTCAGATATATAAATTAAATAGAGAGAAAATGATAAAATTTATAATAACACTAATTTTAGCTTTAATTTCACAAGTATTTTTTGCACAGTCGTCTGCCTTAGATAAATATAATGGGCAGGATGGTGTGACTTCAATTATAGTTAGCAAGAAAATGTTCCAAATGATGGGAAGTGTAAAAGTCGATGCCAATGATAAAGAAACTCAACAATATTTGAGTTTAATAAAAAAGTTGGATAACCTTAAGGTCTTTACAACATTCAATCCAAAAACTGCAGCCGACATGAAATTATCTGCTGACCAGTATAAGCTAACGGCTGGTCTGGAAGAATTAGTAAGAGCAAATGATAGTGGTAAAAATGTTAAAATGTGGATTAAATCTGGGGTGAATGATCAGATAAAAGAGCTTTTGATGTATAGTGAAGACGGATCCAAGGGATATGAAACTGTTTTAATGTTATTGACAGGTGATTTTACCTTGAATGAAGTTACTATTCTTATTGATAAAATGAAAATTCCTAATGGAGAGGAATTTAAGAATGCAACGAAAGAGAAAAAATAAAAATATATTTTCTTACTTTACTTTAAAAAATGCCCCAATTTAATTGGGGTATTTTTTTTATTATTTGGAATTATTTTGTAAATGTTGTGTAAACAAAAAACCATCTAACAAAAGTTAGATGGTTTTTTTAAGGAGCCGGCGGAGGGACTCGAACCCACGACCTGCTGATTACAAATCAGCTGCTCTAGCCAACTGAGCTACGCTGGCGACGTATTACGGGTGCAAATATAAGTCTGAATTTCGTTTTTCCAAAATAAATTCAAACTTTTTTACTACTTTTTTTTACTGTAATCCGTTGATTTTAGCAATCAATTGATTTGCAGTTTGTTCCAATTCAATATTTATTTGTTTGAAATGTGCTTTTTTATTTTCAACGTTCTTAGCGTTTACTTTTGTAATCAAAGCATCAAAAGCTGCAATAGCTTCGTCAATCAAAGCATTAGTTTCTGTAGTTGGTTGCCCAGAAGTTGTGATCTCGAACAAGTAAACTGCTTCTATAATATCTCCTAAAACGTAGTTGATGTCTTTCTTTAAATTCTTAACGTTTGCCATTTTATTTTTAATTTTAATTTGCGATTGCAAAAGTACATATAATCTTTGTATTACGGGCTATGAAATGTAAATTTCTAAAATTGAAGCTTTTCCATTGATTATAAAAGTTTTCAAAGCAGCAGGGATTAAAACAGTATCACCTTTTTTATAATGGTATTTTAAATCATCACATTCTAATTCAAAACTACCGTCAACACACATATAAGCAGTAAACGTTTGTCCTGTTTTAGCAATTGAGACCTTTCCATCCAAAGGCAGAAAATTTGTTGTGAAATATGGACAATCTACAACAGAATTTGATTGATTTAGTGTTGTATTGTATTTTTTATGAGTATCAACTTTGTTATAATTAATAGCATCCAAAGCTAAATCTATATGTAATTCTCTTTTGTTTCCTTCAGCGTCAATTCTGTCAAAGTCGTATAAACGATAAGTGATGTCTGATGTTTGTTGAATTTCAGCAATAACTATCCCTGCACCAATAGCATGTACGGTTCCTGTTTCCAGAAAGAAGACATCGCCAACTTCAACTTCAACATCATCAAGAATAGCAAGTAATGTTTTATTTTCTAGATTTTCTACATAAGATAAAGCATTTGATTTTTCTTTGAACCCCACAATAACTCTTGCGTTTTCATCCGCTTGCATGATATACCACATCTCGGTTTTTCCGAAAGAATTATGACGTTTTTTTGCTAATTCATCGTTTGGATGAACTTGTATGGATAAATCTCTACGAGCATCCAGGTATTTAAAAAGTAGTGGGAATTGTTTTCCGAATCGTCTGTAAACTTCGGTTCCTAAAATACCTTCGGGATCATTGTCAATCAAATTGTCAAGGGATTTTCCAGCGAAAGAACCATTTGCAACAATACTTATATCTCCTTCAACGGTTGATATTTCCCAGCTTTCACCTGTTGTGTCTGAAGTAATTGGTTTGTTTAGGACTGTTTTTAACTTTTCTCCTCCCCAGATTCTTTCTTTTAAAATAGGTATAAACTGTAAAGGATATATTGGTGTGTTCATTTATTTACATTTGTGGATCAAACTTTATTTTCACTATATACTAAATCTTTTAAATTGATTCAGAATGTTTTAATACATTTTGAAAACAAAATGTATTAAATGAGTTCATATTTTATTGGGGTTAAATTTCGGAATTTTATTTTATACAGAGTTTCATAATTCTCCTCTGTAAGTTACAAAATTTCGTGGTGTTTCATAAAGCACAATTTCTAAATCAAATTCTGGGTTGATTCTTTTTTTAATTTTATTCCAAATGACAACCACTATATTTTCGGCAGTTGGATTTAAATTCTCAAATTCAGGAACATCAAGATTAAGGTTTTTATGGTCAAATGGCTTTTCGACTTCTTCGAGAATCAAATCGCTTAAATCTTTCACATCCATTACGTACCCCGTTTCTGGGTTAATTTTCCCTGTAACACTTACTGTTAATTCGTAGTTGTGTCCATGAAAATTGGGATTATTGCATTTGCCAAAAACAGCGTCGTTTTGCTCAAAAGTCCAGTCTTTTCGATGCAATCGATGTGCTGCGTTGAAATGTGCTTTTCTGGATATGGTTACTCTCATATTGATTTGGGATTTTGAAATCTGAAATCTTAAATTTTGTGTTCTTCCAGGAAATGATAAAATTTATCAAAAATTATTTTGAACCAAACGGTATAAACTTCCGGGTGTAAAAGAATATCTTTTTGAATTTCTTCGATACCCATCCATTTCCAATCTTCTACTTCTTCAGAATTTATTTTTGGTTCCTCATTATAATAACCTATCATAACGTGATCGAGTTCATGTTCGGTCAAACCATTATCGAAAGGTGCTTTGTATATAAAATGAAATAATTCCTTTAATTCAGTTCCGAAACCCATTTCCTCGTATAATCTGCGGTTTCCAGCCTGAAGATTAGTTTCTCTTTCACGCTGATGGCTACAACAAGTGTTGGTCCATAATAAAGGAGAATGATATTTATGTTGAGCACGTTGCTGAAGCATAATTTCATTTTTGTCATTTAATACAAAAACCGAAAAGGCACGGTGTAAAACTGCTTTTTCATGAGCTTCCATTTTAGGCATTAGCCCAATTTGCTCGTCATTTTGGTTAACCAATATTACATTTTCTTCTTCCATATTCTGTTTTAGCTTGCCAAAAATACGAAAAAAGAATTGGCAACTCCGATTTTTGAAATAGCAACAATCGTTAAACTTTCCTTAAATCAAATCCTTTTATAATCTAGATGGTAATTTCTTGCGTATATCATTGTAAATTTACACTATAATCTAAATCAGATTACTATGAAAAACATCATTAATTATTTGATAATACTACCTTTATTTGTATTAAATGCCTGTGGACAATCGACTAAAAAAACAGAATTAACTCCAAAATCAATAGCTATGGAAAACACAATTAGCAAACCCGGAAATCCTTATTATTCTAATACTGACACTACAAAACTTCAGGTCGCAGATGCCGAATGGAAAAAGGTCTTGCCGGAAGATTTGTATGCAGTTTCAAGAAATGCTGATACAGAAAGGGCTTTTACCGGAAAACTTTGGAATTCAGATGCCAAAGGGACTTACTATTGTGCTGCTTGTGGGAATAAATTATTCAGATCGGATCAAAAGTTTGCCAGCAGTTGTGGATGGCCAAGTTTCTTTGAACAAGAAAATAAAAACAGTGTAGTTTACAAAGAAGATAACTCCTATGGAATGCAAAGAATTGAAGCGCTTTGTGGCAGATGTGACGGTCATTTAGGTCATCTTTTTGATGATGGTCCGGCGCCAACTGGAAAAAGATACTGTATGAATTCCATTGCATTAGATTTTGTTCCTGATAATGTTATAGTTGAAAACGGAAACAAAAATAATTTAGAAACTATCACGCTTGGTGGCGGCTGTTATTGGTGTGTCGAAGCGGTTTATGAGAAATTGGAAGGGGTGAAGTCAGTAGTTTCCGGATTTACAGGAGGGAAAAATGCTAATCCTAGTTATGCGGCAGTTTGTACAGGTACAACAGGTCATGCTGAAGTGGTTCAGATTACCTATGATAAAACCATTACAAATTTGGATGAAATTTTTCATGTGTTTTTTACGGTTCATGATCCAACAACTTTAAATCGTCAAGGTGCTGATGTAGGAACCCAATATCGTTCTTCTATTTTTTATAAAGATGATGTTCAAAAGCAAGCGGCTAAATCTATTATTGATCAATTAAATGCCGAAAAAGTATTTGGTGATCCAATCGTAACAACTTTAGAGCCATTAAAGGAATTTTACAAAGCGGAAGATTACCACCAGAATTATTATGAAAACAATAAAAGTGAACCTTACTGCAGTATGGTTATTCAGCCAAAAATTGAAAAATTTGAAAAGGTTTTTAAGGATAGGCTAAAAAAGAAATAGTTTTTTTGTTTAATTCAAAAAACCGCTTGTTTTTCAATAAATAAGCGGTTTTTTTATTTTAAAAATGACTATTTTTAGTAGCAGAATTATTATATTTAAAAAAATATTTCAAAATGAAAATAGCTCTTTTTACAAATGAATTTCCGCCTAATATTTATGGTGGTGCTGGTGTGCATATTGATTTTTTAAGTCAGGAATTATCTAAATTAGCTCAGGTTGAAGTACGTTGTTTTGGATACCAATCAGTCAATACTGAAAGTATGCATGTGGAAGGAATTAATTCTTCTTTGACTAAAATGGTGGACGACACTAATCCACATATTAAGATGTTTCATAATATGAGTCGAAATGTCGAAATGTCACAAGCTACACCGGAAGCAGATGTGATTCATTGTCATACCTGGTACACGCATCTTGCAGGGATTATGACCCGTGAATTGCTGCAATCTCCTTTGATTCTTACTACCCATAGTTTGGAAACGCATCGTCCGTGGAAAGTTGAACAATTAGGTAATGGTTATTTCCTTTCACGATGGATAGAAAATAGTGCTTATAATACCGCCGATGGCATCATTGCTGTGAGCCAGCAAATGAAAGAAGATGTGATTGAAGCTTATGGTGTCAATCCTGAAAAGGTGATGGTAATTCATAACGGAATCGATCCTGAATTTTACAAGCCCACATTTGACGAAAAATTGCTTTTGGAATATGGTATTGATCCTAATATTCCTTTTGTACTTTTTGTGGGGCGTATTACCCGTCAAAAAGGAATTTCTCAATTGATTGCTGCTGCCAAATATTTTAACAAAGATTGTCAAATTGTACTTTGTGCCGGAGCTCCGGATACTAAAGAAATAGCAGAAGAAACAGAAGCTTTAATTGCTGATTTATGTAAACAAAGAGCTGGTGTAATATTAATATCGGAAATGTTGCCTCGTGAAAAAATAAAAGTCTTGTACAGTCATGCCAGGGTATTTGCTTGTCCGTCTTTGTACGAACCTTTTGGTATTATAAACCTTGAAGCGATGTCTTGTGAAACGCCAGTTGTGGGAAGTCACGTAGGTGGGATTCCTGAGATTATTGTAGAAGGGAGTACGGGTTATTTAGTCCCTCTCGAAAGTGTTTCCAGAACGAATTTCAATCCTGCTAATCCTGAAGCTTTTCAAAAAGCATTTGCAGCTAAAGTGAATCTTTTATTAGAAGACGAAGCATTGGCAACACAAATGGGAAAAGCAGGAAGAGAAAGAGTTTTGAAAATATTCAGTTGGGAATCTATTGCTAAAACTACTTTTGAGTATTACCAAAAAGTGATTGATAGGTTTGTGAAGGAAAAAGCATAGCAGAACAAATTATCTATATAAAAAAATCCCGTTTCAAATTTGAAACGGGATTTTTTTTATGTTTGTTTTTTTCTTAAATAATTTAAGGGTGACAAGTTGCATCTAAATAATTTTTCTTTCCCAATGGTGTACATGTTGGTATATCAGCAAACGGATAAGGAAATCCGGTTGCGGGGTTTTTAATCTCTACTTTTGTATTAACCTTATCTCCATCATCGTCAACATCTAAAAAATCCAGAACTCCATCTCCATCTGTGTCATCAGGATTAGTCTCGCCAGCTTTTAAAACTTTCATATAACCATCACTATTGTTATCTTCCAGATAAGAGGGGATTCCATCGTTATCCTGATCTAATCTTTTAATTTGGTATGATTTAAAGCTAAATACTAATGGTGAATAGGCGGGAATTGAAGCTGTAATTGAATTATAATAGCCTAATCCGGAAGGAATAAACATCACACCAGCACCAAAATCATTATAAGTAACTGTTCCGTCAGGATTTGTAATGTAAGTTCCTGTTTTGAATTGTGGAAATATTTCACTCCATCCAATTACTGTGGTGTATAAACTTAAAAATTGGTAGGGATAGATAACCTCTTCAAATTTAACAGCTCTAAGTTCTGAAGGTACAGCAGGCTCAGCTGGAGGGCCAACTACTGCATCTTTAGCAATAGTGCGGTATAAATAATCGCCTCTGTAAGAACTGAATACACCATCAACATTACAAGGGGAATCCCCTGTGCCTTCTCTTAAAACTAAATAATACAATTTATATGTAACGCTGTTTAGTTCTATATTTCTGCTTAAAAGTTTAGGAAAAGTTGGTGAGTTCAAATACGACATTATAGAAGGCTGTGTTCCTCCGGCAGGTATTTTTGTTATGATTACATCCTGATCAGTTGTTTGCCCCGGAGCGTCAGTAACAGTGATGTAATTAGAGTTTAAATAATCTTCAATAATAGCAATATCAGTGTTGTACTGTGTTTGATAATCTCTGATTGGTTCCGCTTTGAATCCGTCATCATCATTTTTTGAACACGAAAATATAGTGACTGTTGTAATTAATAGAATAAAATAAAACTTAAATTTGTTCATTATTGCTGAATTTTTAAGTGCGCAAGATACAATTTTGATTTATTTTTGCGTACAATTTAACTTCGATTTTGGAAATTTTATGAGAATAGATAAATATTTATGGTGCGTAAGATATTACAAGACACGTAATATGGTTACAGAGGCTTGTAAAAAAAATCATGTCACTGTAAATGGTCAGATAGCCAAGCCTTCAAAAGAAGTTTTTGCCACTGATAAAATCACATTCCGGAAAGACCAAATTACACAAATTATAACCGTTTTGGATATTCCGGAGAATCGGGTAGGGGCTAAATTGGTTGATATGTATCGAAAAAATGAAACGCCGGCAGAAGCCTATCAGCATTTGGAATTATTAAAATTATCGAAGGAACATTATCGAAAAAACGGAACAGGAAGACCAACCAAAAAAGACCGTCGCGATATTGATGATTTTGGTAATGAAATCGAAGATGAAGATGAAGAATAAAATAATCAATGACAATTTCAACATAAAATCTGAATTCTAAAAATATACTAATGAACAAAAATATTATCCTATCCAATCAGCAAATTGAACATACTATAAAAAGAATTGCATATCAAATCTATGAAACATTTGTAGATGAAGAAGAAATTGTCATTGCGGGAATTGCTTCTAATGGTTTTGTTTTTGCTCAAAAAATAGCCAAAGCTTTAGGTGCTATTTCAAACTTAAAGGTTTCATTATGCGAAGTCCATATCAACAAACAAAATCCTGAATTAACTGTAACTACTTCTTTGACTAAACAAGAATATACCAATAAAGGTTTGGTGCTTGTTGATGATGTATTGAACTCAGGAACGGTATTAATTTACGCAGTTAGACATTTTCTTGATGTTCCTTTAACGAAATTCAAGACAGCGGTCCTAGTAGATAGAAATCACAAGAAATACCCTGTAAAAGCAGATTTTAAAGGTATTTCACTTTCTACCTCTTCACTAGAGCATGTAAAAGTTGTTTTTGATGAAAACGGAGATAACTACGCTTATTTAAGCTAGGATTTCCAGAATATCAGCAACTGTTTCTTCCACTGTTTTTCCGTCCACCACTACTTTGTGTTGGGCATGATTGTAATAGAAGCTTCGCTCAAAAAGATGCATAGCTATAAATTCTTTCATTTCTTCTTCGCTTTTATTGGCAATGAGAGGTCGTTTGTCTTTATTGACAACCAATCGGTTAAATAAAGTTTCAATAGAGGCTTTCAAATAGATGGAAAAAACATTGTCACCTTGCAATAATTCGTGGTTATTGGCATAACAAGGAGTTCCTCCTCCCAGACCTATTATTAAATTTTCAGGAGAATTCAATAATTCAACAAAAACTTCGTGTTCTAATTTTCGAAAATGGATTTCACCATGCTGTTCGAAAATTTGATTTATGGACAAATTTGTATTTTCCTCGATGATTTTATCTAAATCCACGAACGGGATATTAGTAGTTTTTGACAATCTATTGGCGATTGTGGACTTCCCACAACCCATATAACCTAATAAAATTATTTTTCTCATTTGAATAAAACCTTATATATTAAGGTGTTAAAGGATTTTGTTAAAAAAAGACAAATTTATGATAAAATACCTTTGAAAAATCAAAAATAAGACCTTATATTTGCACCCGCATTCAAGAAACGAATATGACTCGATAGCTCAGTTGGTAGAGCACATCACTTTTAATGATGGGGTCC
>JAZKED010000016.1:0-76816 GCA_040387175.1 Bacteroidota bacterium
AAAACGCACCCCAATTCCAACCAGTAATTTCTGGTGGTATTAAAGCGTTCTTACCCTGACCTGAGGTATTTTCCATAGTTCTTCCATAAGAATGATGTTATTTTTTTAATAACAATTTTGCCACCTTGCGAGTCTGACTTTTTTTCTAAACTACTTTCTTAAAGTAGCCAATTTTTAAAGTCATAAAAATTCTGTGGAGAAACTCCGTGACCAATAGGATATTCTTTATAAGTAGAATTTATACCTAAATTTTCCAGGAAAGGTTTTGCTTTTCTTCCCCATTCTACAGGGATTACCTGGTCAACAGTTCCGTGAGAAGAGAATATCTTAAGATTTGAAAATGTGTTTTTCAGATAATTTTCTTCTATAATTTCCGGATTAACATAACCACTCATCGCTACCACTTTTTGCACTTTTTCAGGATGTGAAAGTGCTACTGCATAACTCAAAATGGCGCCTTGGCTAAAACCAATCAAAGTTACATTATTGGTTTCAATTGGGTAATTAGCGGCTAATTCATCAATAAATTGTGCAATTACATCTCTTGAACTTCTGGCCTGATCATTATCGGAAAATTTGTTTTGGTCCGCATCAAAGTTGATGGCGTACCAAGCGTAACTTCCGTATTGCATGTCATAAGGAGCACGAGCCGAAACAATATAATACTCATCAGGAAGTTCAGTGGCAAATGAAAATAAATCTTCTTCGTTGCTGCCGTAACCGTGAATTAATACTAAAAGTGGATTTTTGTTGAGTTTTATTTTGGGTTCTCTTATTTTATATTCTAAAGATAAATTCATTTACATTTTATTTAGGAAACTTTTGTCAAAGTTTTAAACTTTGACAAAGGTAAAATTGTAGTATTCAGTATGGGAATTTTAAGAAATGCTTTGAAACCATTTTTGGAAATAATTCCCCAATAAAGGAATTGGTTTTGTTTCGCCATTGATAGCACTAAAAATGCCGTAAGTCCATAAGACAGAAAGGAAAACCCACATAGAAATAGAAATCATTGGGCTGTCAAAATTGCTGATAATTAGTCCTAATGAAATAAAAGTGAGTGACAATCCTAATGCCTGACGAATGTGAAAAGAAGCATAAGAATTCTTTTCTTCTCCGCTATTCATAGACATGGCAATAAAAACTCCAATGATTAAAATATAGCTTGTTATAGCGGCTGTTTTTCCTTTTTCGATGCTGTTGTTCATAGATTTTTTTAATTCAAAACTAATTTTTCCTGATTGTAAATTCCGTATGCTTTTCCTTTGGTTTCTGTTCCCAGAAAAGCGGAGTTTTTAGATTTAGATAAGATATTTTCTTTAGAAAAAATACTTTTCCCTTCAGGATTGAATAAGCTGATGTTGGCTTTATTTCCTTCGGCTATACTTTGTGATTCAATTCCAAAGGTAGTTTTTCCGGAAATCAGTTTTTCGATTACTTTTTCCAAAGGCAATACAGTCAATAACGCACCAAAAGCACTTTCCAAACCGATTG
This sequence comes from Bacteroidota bacterium, assembly GCA_040387175.1. Lineage (GTDB taxonomy): Bacteria > Bacteroidota > Bacteroidia > Flavobacteriales > Flavobacteriaceae > Flavobacterium. The sequence goes on from JAZKED010000016.1 coordinate 1,495, forward strand.
TTCCGCTTTTAGCCAAATCAAATTCCATTTTTTTATGTTCAATGTCAATCGGATTATGGTCGGTTGTAATCATATCAATCGTATTGTCCAGAATTCCGGCAACCAATGCTTTTCTGTCAGCATCAGTTCTCAAAGGTGGCGAAACTTTGAATCTGGTATCAAAATTTTCCAGTTTCTCATCAGTTAAAACCAAATGATGAACCGAAACGCTACAAGTTACATTCAGTCCTTTGGCTTTTGCTTCTTTGATTAATGCTACTGATTTTGCAGTTGAAACGGTAGGAATGTGTAGTTTTCCACCGGTATATTCCAGTAAAAATAAGTTTCTGGAGATTTGCAATTCTTCGGCAAGATTTGGAATTCCTTTTAATCCCAATCTTGTAGAAACGATGCCTTCATTGGCAACACCGTTTCCTTTGATGTTAGAATCCTGAGGGAAAGCAATCACCAATCCGTCAAAATCCTGTACGTATTGCAAAGCTATTTTTAGCAAATTCGCATTGTCTAAATTTTTGTTGTAATCTCCAAAAGCTATGGCTCCGGCATTTTTCATATCGAATAATTCCGCCATATCTTTTCCTTCGCTTCCTTTGGTTAAAGCACCAATAGGGAAAAGTTCTGTAGCAAAACCATTGGCTTTGCTTTTTACAAAATTAATTTGCGATTGATTGTCAATAATCGGGTAGGAGTTGGGTTGCAATGCAATGGCTGTAAAACCACTTTTGGAAGCGACATTCAAACCGTTTGCAATAGTTTCTCTATCTTCAAAACCAGGTTCGCCAAGAGAAACACTGCTGTCAAACCAACCTTGGGAAATATGTAAATTGTCAAGTTTTACTTCGTTGGCATTATCTGCATTGGGAAGTGAAGTTCCTATTTTTTTGATGATCCCATCAACAATTAAAATGTCAACGGTTTGATTGTGAAAAGGACTTTCGGAATCGATGATTTTAGCTTCCCGGATGATTGTGTTCATAATAATATTGAATTATTTGAATTTCGTTTATTTTACGAATCGTATAATTGCCATTTCAGTTAGTAGAAAAAGCAATGCAAATATAACAAACCATTTCCAAATTTGATTGTCGGTTCGGTCGGTTTGTAGGGTGTCGAAAACTGTTCCTATGGAATCGATAGTTTTATAATCGGAAAGAGCATCTACATTTGCCTGATCTAAATCACTTTCGGTTCTGTTGTAGTTAAAACTGATGTTTTGCAAACGTTCTTTTTGGTTGTAAATTCCGAAATTTCCCGCTTGTTCCGGATAATCGTTAAAGGTCAATTTTACTTTATCGTTCAGCATTTGTTGTACCGGAATAAAGGTTTCAATATCGTTTTGAACTTTCAGAATTTCGTCTTTGGATACAGTGGCATCAATGAAAAAAGGATTGTTGTTGCCAATTGTCAAGGCATTCACACCATTATTTTGACTGTTTATTCCCATTTTGTAAAAAACAGGAACAATCAAAGGCGATTGTTGAAAATTAGAATTCTCCCCATTAATTGGAGCTGTGAAAATATAAACCGACGAAATCGGATTGCTGATAGAAGTCAAAAACGCAGTTTGATCTTCATAATACAAAACGGCAGGATTAGAACCAGCTATTGCAAAGGAAGTTTTTGTTTTTGGATATTGAAAATTATTGATTTTATTTTCGAAAACACCGCTAAACAAAGGATGATTGAAGTTGATTTTAGTGACCAGTTTTTCTTTGTTTTCCAAAAATTTAAATTGGATGTTTCCAAAGATTTTCAAAAACGGATTAATGTTAGTCAATGAAGTCTTTGCCGATGGAATAAGAACCAGATTTCCGCCTTTTTCCACAAATGATTTCAAAGTAGTTTGTAAGGCTTGTGGAATTTCATCCAGTTCGTTTAAGACAATAGTATTTTGTTTTTCGAGTGCGTTGTAATCCAAAGTTTCAATTGCAAAATTGTTGAAATTAAATTCGTCATTGGTATAAATTCGAGACAAAAAGCTAGATTTTTCAGGCGTTCCAATGCTGATGATATTGTTTTTTTTAGGTTTTGAAATGCTGAAATATAAGTTATTATCGTATTCTAATCCGTTGTCGGTAATAGAAACGTAACCGTGGAAATCTTTTTTCGGAATGGTAAAATAGATTGTTTTGTTTTTGGTTTCGAATTTTGTCAAAGTCTTTGCAATCAGTTTGTTTTGATTGTATAAAGCGACAGGGAGTTCTTTGTCTTTTTCGCCAAAAGCAGATAATTTCAAACCAATTTCATAGAAATCATCTAGAGTTTGATGAATAAAAACACTGTCAATGGAAGCGTTGTTTTTCTGTTCTGCTTCCGGAATAATGAAGTAAGTATTGAAATCGCTGTCAACGCTTTTTACTTGTTTGGATTCCAATCCAACAGCATCCGTAATGATGACAACATCTTTGTTAAAAGCTGATTTTCGGGATTTTATTTTTGCCATTGCGCTTTCCAGTTGGAAGGGTAAAGCACTGTATTTTAGGTTTTGTAATTCTGTTCGAATGGATTTGATATCGGTATTCCAAAAAGTTTCCGAATTGGTAATCAAAGAAAAAGTTTGATTTTCGGGAGTGTTTTGGAGTAATTCCTGAACAGCTCTTTTCAGTAATTCTCCTTTTTGACCTTTGGCTTGCATCGAAAAGGAATTATCCAAAACGATATACATTTCATTAGAACTGTTTTTGGTGTCTTTGGCTTTGAAAAAAGGTTGAGCAAAAGCAATGATAATAAAAGTTAACAAAAGTAAACGAGTAGCTAAAAGCAACCATTTTTTGATTTTGGAACTCTTTCTGGTTTGAATGGAAAGTTCTTTAAGGAAACGGACATTTGTGAAATACTCCTTTTTAAAACGTCGCAATTGAAACAAATGAACCAGAATTGGTATAACCAATAAGAAAAGAAAATAGAGAATTTCTGGGTGTTTGAATTGCATTTTTCAAAGATAGTATTTTGATTTTATATTACAGAATTCAGTTTTTAAATTTTCTTATATTTGAAGAATAGAATTTATAATTATAACAAAAATTGACAAAATGAAAAAATTATATTTTATTATCCTTTTTCTTTTCGCTTCAACGGCAATTTATGCTCAGGAAAATAAACTCAATTTAATCGTTGGAACCTTCAACCGTACTTGTGAAAGCAAAGGAATTTATGTTTACGAATTCGATACCAATACAGGAGATTTAGCGCTAAAAAGTAATACCGAAAATGTTCTTAATCCGGGTTATTTGACAGTTTCGAGTGATAATAAATTTGTCTATTCTGTAAATCAAAATAAGAACGGAACCAATGAAAGTGGGATTAGTGCTTTTAAGTTTGATAGTCTAGGCGGAAAACTAGATTTTATAAACAAGCAAATCACAAGTGAAGATGGGCCTTGTTATATTATTAACAATGATAAAAATGTTATAACTGCCAATTATTTTAGTGGAAGTATTTCTGTTTTTGGTAAAAATAGTGACGGAAGTGTTACTGAAGTTAAGCAAATCGTTCCCCATTTTGGAAAAGGAATTGATAAAAGACAGGAAAAAGCTCATGCACATATGGCTTCTTTTTCGCCAGATAAAAAATATGTCTTAGTTAGTGATTTGGGTGCTGATCGAATTTATTCCTATCAATACAATCCCAATTCGGAAAAAGAAGTTCTTGTTTTTAAAGATACCGTTACAGCTAAAAAAGGAAGTGGTCCAAGGCATTTTAGCTTTAGCAAAGATGGCAAATACGTTTATTTAATACAGGAAATTGATGGCAGTTTGACCACGTTTAGTTATGCTGATGGAATCTTGAAAAAAGTAAATGAAACCTCAATTATAGCTCCTGATTTTAAAGGAGACGTTAGTTCAGCAGATATTCATATTTCTCCTGACGGAAAGTTTTTATATGCGTCAAATCGAGGAACTGCCAATGATATTTCAGTTTATAAGATTTTGAAAAAAGGAAAATTGGAATTTGTGAGTAGAACAAGCACTTTAGGAAATACACCTCGAAATTTTACCATTGATCCAACAGGAAATTTTCTTTTAGTTGGCAATCAAAATTCGAATAATATTGTGGTTTTTAAAAGAGATAAAAAAACGGGAAGTCTTACAGCAACTGGAAAAAAAGTACAATTGTGTTCGCCAGTTTGTTTGGTTTTTACGAAGATTTAGCTTCAAGTAATCAGTATTCAGTGCTCACTGAACACTGAATATTGCCAACTTATTTCTTATCCTTGCGCTTTTTCGCTTGGTTTTTCAACATATTTCTATTGACAGAACCGTGTGTTTTTTTCTTGGTTATACCAGGTCCACCGAGGTTAACTTTTTTATTCTTTTTGCTTTTCTCGTGAAACGCACCATCTCCTTCTAATTTTTGCTTTTTCATCAAAAACTTAATTGGTTGACGGTCTTTTTCAGGTTCGATTAGTTTTGAGGATACTTCAACAGTTTCAGGGAAAGTCTCAATTGGCAATTCCATATCCATTAATAATTCAATGGCAAATTTGGATTCTTCTTCACGTGGAGTGATGAAACTGATAGCTGTTCCTGTAGCATCGGCACGACCGGTTCTACCAATACGGTGCATATACAATTCAGGAAGTTCGGGCATTTCAAAGTTGATAACGTGAGTAATGTTGGAAATATCCAAACCTCTCGCCATAATATCTGTAGTGATTAATCCACGAAGATTTCCTGCCTGAAATTCAGCCATCGTACTCAAACGATAATTTTGTGATTTATTGGAGTGAATTACCCCAAATTGATCTGCAAAATCTTCTTCGATGCGTTCGTGAACCATATCCGAAATTTTCTTGTTGTTCACAAAAACCAAAACACGACTCATATCCTCATTCGTCTGCAACAAGTGTTTCAATAAATTGATTTTGGTATTGAAATTGACAACGTTATATGTAATTTGCGTAATGTTTTCTAGTGGAGTTCCTGATGCAGAAAGTGTGACTTCTTCAGGATAATCGAAATAGTCATTCAAAACTTTATCTACCTCATCCGTCATTGTAGCTGAAAATAGAATGTTTTGACGTTTTTTAGGCATCATTGCCAAAATAGCAGTCAATTGAGTACGGAAACCTAAATTTAGCATTTCGTCAAACTCATCGATAACCAGTTTTTGCATTTCTTCAAAACGGATGACATTGTCTAATGTTAGATCCATCACGCGTCCTGGAGTTCCTACCAAAATATCACAACCAGTATAAACGACTGTTTTTTGAGTATTGATGTTCACACCTCCAAAAATACCAACCGTACGGACGGACATATATTTAGTCAGTTTTTCTACTTCTTCCACAACCTGAACTACAAGTTCACGCGTTGGAACCAGAATTACTATTTTAGGAGTATGACCAGGTGTGAATTTATATAGTTTTAATAAAGGTAATAAATAAGCGAATGTTTTACCTGTTCCGGTTTGAGCAATTCCCATCATATCACGTCCTGACATTATCACGGAAAAAGTTTTTTCCTGAATGGGAGTAGGAGTAGTAAATCCTAAATCATCAATTGCTTTTTGTACTGATTTAGGGAGATTGAATTGTTCGAAAGTGGTCATAAAACGTAAATTTTGTGCAAAGGTACGTTATTTATGCTAATGGTAACGAATCTTGTTATTTATCAAATCGTTCACTTTTTTGGAAACGCTTAATACTGAATGAGTTTCAAACTATTTATTCGCTTTAACTTTATCTAAAAAGGATACTAAATTCGTAATGGAACAAGGAGAGAAATACTTTTTGTCTGTTTCTGGGTCATCAGTTCCTCCAGATACAATTCCGACAAGTAATCCTTTTTCATCAACTACAGGAGAACCACTTAAACCGCCAAATTTTTCAGGAACAATAACATCTTTCAAAAGAATTCTATTGCCAATGGTTTTGTAATATTCAAATTCATAGACTCTTTGCTTTCCGGTTTCCATTTTTCTTGTCCAGCCCACTACATATATTTTTTCTCCAGCGATTAAAGGACTGGTTCTTATTTGTAATGGTTTCACTTTTGAACTGTTTTCTTTTATTGAAAAAACAAGCCAATCATTATCGTAAATTGATTCGTCTTTTAAATTTTCAGATTTATTTTCGTTTAATAATTTATCACAAATAATTATTTCAGATTTGTTTTCTAAAGGGTATAAAGACCAGGATTTGATGTTGTTTTCAAATGATAGCGTCTTCATGCTTTCGGGTTTGATGTGCTTTAGCAAATGCTTTGCTGTTATTGCATACGTTTCGTTATTGTATTGCAATAAGAATCCACAACTGAATTTTGCCTGATCCAATTTGGAATCAAAAAAGTCAATTTTGTTTACCAAAGTAATGGAATCAAAAGTTTTTGTTGAAACTTTTTCCTGTCCGAAACAAGCCGTCAATAGCAATGCTATGGAAAAAAGAAAAGTGAATTTGAATATTTGGAATGTAGTTTTCATATTTTTTTAGTTTTTAAAAGCAAATGGCAACTTTTAAAAGCTGCCATTTGTATCAAAAATAAGGAAAAAATCTATTGTACTATGATTTTTTGCGTGTGTAATGCTTCTTTAGTTTTTGAATCAGAAACTTTTATAATATAGACACCTTTTGATTGCAGGTTAATGTTTTGCTGATGATTTCCAATAAACGTTCCTTTTTTTACTTCTTTTCCTAAAATATCATAAATTTTAAATTCAGTTTCAGCTCCATCATTTGAAACTAATACAGAAAATGAACCATTATTAGGAACAGGCCAAACAGCAACTCCTGTGTTAACTTTTGCATTATCTGCTGTTGATAAACTCAAATTATATCCGCTAACGATATTCACTTTGCGAGTCATTGTTCCTCCTGTATTGTCGGTAACAGTAAAATCAAATGAGCATAAACCATTTGCAGATGGAGTAAACTCTACTATATTTGAAATTAATGAAGTAGTTCCATTTACTACATTAGAAACAGAATAGCTAACGTCGCTTGTAAATCCTCTCGACAATTTTTGAATATTAACACTTATTTTATTTCCTGTTGGTGAATCATAATGTGGTTGAGACATCCATTGTAAATATTCATCAAGATTTGTGTAGCCATCCAAATCAGCATCGGCATTACCATCTGAAAAATCTCCACTACCAGAATTTACATTAGTCCCTTTAATACTTTCCCACCAATTTGGTAATCCATCCTGATCAGAATCCCAATTAGCATCTCTGGTAATGGTTGGATAAGATTCAAAACCACCAGCATCAGATTCATAATCTGGAAAGCCTTTTTTACCGGTTACACTTCCTGTTACAGAATAAGTTCCCGTTAAAGTTTCATTAACCATTCTTATGTCATGGTCATCTAATTCAGGTTGTGTACAGCCTACATCTGATAGTACAATTTTATAGGCATTTGCAGCTGACTGAGTTGTTACATAAGAAGGAAAAAATGGTGAGTTTACAAATGTTTCATAGTTAATTGTAATACCATTTGATACTCTGGATCTTCTCCCTGATTCTTGACTTGTTTCATCAAAAAATCCGGGCATAACATTACCACTAAAATAGGCTCTTTGCATACCGGCAAAGTTATCTTCATGATCCATATTCAATGCATATTGCGTTAGTTCTATACCAGGTCCGGGCTTGTAATAGTTACCAACAAAGTTTACTTCTTTCGCTCCTCCATCAGTTGTTCTGGAACCCCAATTATAAACTACATTATTGGTAAGATCTATTCTTCCTGCAAAATTATTATTTGCATCTAATCCGCCTCCTAAACTCCAGTTTCGGCCATAGCAATGTGCTAATAAATTATGATGAAAACTTCCAACATCACCGCCAATGGTTGCTGCATAACCATGTTCAGTTCCGGCAGGATAATTTTGATGTCCGGCAGCGTTTAAAGCTTCTGAAATTAAGGTTCTTTGTAGTGTTAAGTTTTTACCTGATCGGGAACTAAAAGCTTCGTCTATAGTCCAGCTGATAGAACAGTGATCAATGATACTATAATTGGCACCAGTTAATCCCATACCATCAAAAGTAGGGCCTCCACCTATTCTCACCCTTATATTTTGAACTACAGCATCGTTACCTGTAATTCCAAGAGGAGCAGTGCGAATGCAGATTCCTTTTCCTGGAGCAGTTTGACCTGCAATGGTTACATAAGGCTGGCTTAATACTAAACGAGAATTTAGTTGGATGATTCCTGAGGTATTAAAAACAATTGTTCTAGGTCCGATATCATTGGTAACAGCTTCACGTAAACTTCCCGGGCCGCTATCATTCAAATTGGTTACAGCAACTACTTTTCCGCCTCTTCCTCCTCGGGCAAAACGACCATAACCTTCTGCATCAGGAAAAGCAAGCTGAGCAGGACGAAAACGCCATATATTTCCTTTTACAATAACATTGTTTGCTAAGACTTCATCAACTCTCCAATAATAAGTTGCCCCTGTATATAATCCATTTACCTGATAAGAAGTATTTGATTTAATTTGATTGCCTTTGTATTCAGAAGATGTTGTACCAGCCGCTTCTACTGTTGCTAAATCGGTTCCAAAATAAATATTGTGCGATAGAGCATCATTGGCAGAAGTCCATTGTAATAAAGTATTTCCAGAATTTAGTTCGACATGCTCATCATTATGTGCAGGAATTGGGTTTGTTGCCTGATATAAAATATTCGCTGTATTCAATTCAAATCCATTAAGCATTACATTTTTTATATTTTCAGAGCCTGAAGTTTCCGCAGCAAATAATATTACCACGTCAGTTCCTGCTGTAGCCTGTAAATTCAAATAAATTGATTTAGCATTAGCTGTTTTTAAAGCTCTTACACTCGGAATTAAATTATCAACAATCAGGGTGCCATTTACAGAAATATCAATAGGACTAAAAGTATTGCCATTTGGGCTGTCTACTGCATTTAAAAAGGCAAGTAATGTATGTGTTCCAGTCGCTAATCCGCTGATGCGAAGTTCTATTTGTCCTCCTTGGTTTGCTGTCCCATCTTTTACAGTAATTCCATCGCTGATTAACTTTGCATAATCTGGTGCTTGTAATCCAGCTTTGTACCAATTAGTTCCTAATTCAGTTCCTTTGGTGCCTACTTTGGTTATTTTAAACGTAACTCCATTTTCTGTTTTACTGGCAGTATTTCCAGAAGCAACTACCCAAGGAGTGTAATCTGGTTCAGTTACTTCTGAGGATTGTCTTCCTGATTGGTCGAAATCAATTTTTACTATTTGATTTTGAGCTACAATTGTTGCAGTTGTAAGGCAGAATATCGTAGTTGTAAGGAATAGTTTTACGTAATTTTTTAACATTGAAGTATGTTTTTTGATTATGCTGGTTTAAGCTTTTAACTTTGTAAAGTTGAATATTACGCTAAGTAAAACTATCCTGCACAGTCCTGTGGGAGTAAGTTTTTTACTGTTATCCGATGTTAAAATTGCAGTTTATAATTAAATTATTTTCTAAATATAAAAGGAGAGCACTATTCCAATATCTATGGAATAGTGCTCTCCTTTTAATTTTTTGAATAATGCTTATTTGATTATTCGTTGTAATTCTTTTAAATACTCGTTGTTTTTTTCAAATTTATTATGTTCTTGTCCTTTTAGGATTATTAGCTGATCCGAAGGTTTTAACGTTTTTTTCAATTCATAAGATTGTTTCACAGGAATTTGTTTATCAGCATCCCCGTGGAAAATTACAACAGGACATTCTGTTTTTTTTAGAGAAGAATAGGTTGAAAATTCGTATCGTTGTAATAAATCAATTGGTAAATAAGGAAATCCTCTGCGAGCTTCCTCTTTTATACTGTAATAAGGTGCATTTAGGATAAGCATTTTAGGATTATTTGCTGATGCTAATTCAGCTGCTGGTCCAGTTCCTAATGAATATCCGAAGAGTATTATTTTGTTCTCTGGATACTCTTTTTTGAAATTATCATATACGGATTGCATATCCTGATTGAATTGTTTTTCACTACTGATTTTTCCTTCACTCTTTCCAAATCCACGATAATTGAGTACAAAAAGATCGTATTTTAAATCAGTATAAAAATGAGAGTCTATACCAATGCTATCGATCATTCCTCTGCCTCCGGGGAACCATAAAATTAGTCCTTTCGATTCTTTTGCTTTAAAAAGTACACCGTTGAGTTTCTTATTGTCCGACATGGTAATGTATCTTTCTTCAAATGGTTCTTCAAATTTGAATAGGTGTTCTTTTTTGAGTTTTACAGAGGTGTTGAAAAGTAATTTATCCTGTGAAAAATAATAAAATCCACAAAGGCATACATAAAGAAAAATAATTACGCCGAGTAACCATTTTAGTATTTTCTTGGTTTTATTCATATTTTAGGTTGATTTAAGGTTTAAACAATATTAGTAAATTTTTTAGTACAATAAAAAAATAAATTATTGTCTACCAGTATAAAAAACTAATTTGTCTAATTAAAATCCTTCAAAAACTCCTAATCCAAATAAAGCAAAATCATATTTCACGGGATCATTAGCATCGAGTTCACGTAGTTTTATATCTAATTCACTTAAAGCTTTCCCATCATTTTGTTTTCTGGTAAGCAGACCTAGTTTTCGGGCTACATTTCCAGAATGAACATCGAGAGGACAGGATAGGAGCGAAGGCGAAATAGTTTTCCAGATTCCTAAATCAACACCTTTATTGTCTTGACGGCACATCCATCTTAGATACATGTTTATACGTTTGGCAGCAGAACCATTCATTGGGTCAGAGATGTGTTTTTGAGTTCTGTTTTGATGTTCAATTTCGAAGAAAATTTGCTTGAATTTAGAAATACTATTTTGCATCGAATAGGACTCTTGATTTTTGGCGAAAACAGCTTCCAATCCGCAGTGGTTTTTATAAATGTGCTGTAATCCTTTTATAAAACTGGTAAAATCCTGGCCGTTGAAAGTTCTGTGAACAAAAGATTGTAATTGCTCCAGATTATGTTCGGTATGAGACATCACAAAATCGTAAGGTGAATTTCCCATTAAATCTATCATTTTATGAGAATTTTTGATAATCATTTTACGATTACCCCAGGCAATGGTTGCACTCAAAAAACCGGCGATTTCTATATCTTCTTTTTGTGTAAACAAGTGCGGAATCTGCACAGGATCACTTTCAATAAAATCTAATGTATTGTATTGAAGGACTTTTTCGTCAAGGAAGGATTTGAGTTCGGAAGGATTCATTTTTAGTTATTGCTAATTTGACCATCCACCATAATTAGTTTCCTGTCGGCCATATTGGCTAATTCCTCGTTATGAGTTACAATCACGAAAGTTTGTCCAAATTCTTCCCGTAGTTTAAAAAATAATTGATGCAAATTTTCGGCAGAAAGCGTGTCAAGATTTCCCGAAGGTTCATCAGCAAAGATAATAGCAGGTTTGTTGATTAAAGCTCTAGCTACAGCCACACGTTGTTGTTCTCCACCTGAAAGTTCGTTAGGTTTGTGATTGATACGATGTGAAAGACCAAGGTATTCCAGTAATCTTTTGGCTTCGGTTTCAGTTTCCTGTTTGGATTTATTAGCAATATAAGCAGGAATACAAACATTTTCCAAAGCTGTAAATTCAGGTAATAACTGATGAAACTGAAAAATGAAACCTAGATTTAGATTTCTAAATTTAGATAAAGTTTTATCATTCATTGTCAAAATGCTTTGGCCGTTGATAAGTAACTCTATTCCATTTTCGACTGTTGGTTTGTCTAATGTTCCAAGAATTTGCAAAAGTGTCGTTTTTCCTGCACCAGAAGCACCTACGATAGAAACAATTTCGCCTTTTTGAATATGTAAATCAACACCTTTAAGTACATGAAGTTGATCGTAATATTTATGTATATTTTTTGCTTGTATCATGAATTGGAACAGTTTTCACAAAGAAACAAAGATTTATCGATATTGAAATGTCATCAAGTATAATTTTAAGAACTAAATCATTTAACAGAGATTGATCTTTTTATTTTACATTTATACAAATTACAGTTTAAAATATGAAATTTAAAATAATATTACTAGTCTTATCTATTACGTTCATTATCATTTTTGTTAATGCTAAAATGTTACAGGGAAATACTTTTTTGACTTACACCGTAAATACTAAAAAGCAGACTTTGAAATTATATTGGAAAAATGAAAAAAATGAGAATTTTGGTAGTATTGAAAACTTAAAACATTGGTTAGAGAAAAAAAATTTGAATTTAGAGTTTGCTATGAATGGGGGAATGTATAAAAAAGATAATTCTCCTCAGGGTCTTTATATTGAAAATCAAAAAATATTATCTCCTTTGGATACAACAAAATCAACTGGAAATTTTTATTTAAAACCTAATGGTGTATTTTATTTAACTACTGAAAATACAGCTAAAATTTCTACTGCAGAAAAGTTTCATAACGATGGTAAAATAGAATATGCTACACAATCTGGTCCAATGCTAGTTATTGATGGTCGTATTCACCCTGATTTTAGAAAAGGATCCGCAAATTTAAATATAAGAAACGGAATTGGTATTTTACCTGATAGTAAAGTTGTTTTTGTGTTATCAAAGGAAGAGATTAATTTCTATGATTTTGCACCTTATTTTAAAAGTTTAGGATGTAAAAATGCTTTGTATTTGGACGGATTTGTATCACGTGCTTATATGCCATCAAAAAATTGGATTCAAACTGACGGGAATTTTGGCGTGTTATTTGCAGTTATAAGAAAATAAACAAAAATGCAATGAAAAAAGACGAAACATTAATTACAGAAGACAATAAAAACAGAGATCTTATTTTAGGTTTATTGTTTGATGGAATTGGAATGTTATCTTTTTCTATTCCTTTTTTAGGAGAGTTTTCAGATGTGGTTTGGGCGCCAATAGCAGGATTCTTGATGACATGGATGTATAAAGGATCTGTTGGAAAAGTAGCAGGACTTTTTACTTTTTTAGAAGAAATCATTCCTTTTACAGATGTAATACCTTCTTTTACGTTAACATGGATTTATACTTATTTGATAAAAAAATCAAAAAATTAATTTTTTTCTTCTTTGAAAAAAAATCCCAATTTCATACTTTTTAGCATTTTTTTTGAAAAAGGAAAGAAGAATTTGGATTGCCCAAAAATCCATCCAAAGAACATTAATAAGAAAGGGTATAAGGGCAACACTAAAACCAGTAAAATGAAATAATAGAAAAACCAATTGGTGTTTTCTTTATTTATACCCAAGAAATCCATAGCATAGCTGGAAATTTTTGCAGATAAAGAACCGTTTATAGCAAAAACTATAAAAATGATTACTAAATCATAATTAGAAGTAATTCCCCAACGTTGCTTCAATTTCTCCATATTCGTTTAAGATAGTAACAAATATAGTAAGATTATCTTATTGGTACATAACCGGCCAGCTTTTGTTTGTAGGTGTTTTGGAAATAAATCATATAATTATAAATTAAGTAATTTACTTCATAACCGTATTTAATATTAGGGTTATAATCAATACTCATTTCATACAAATTAGGATTGAATCGTTGAGGTTGCAAAACACGATTGTTCCATTCGTTTATATAGATTTGGTTTTTATTTTCTAAAAATGATAATGAATGAAAATTTCTAGGGAAAGCATGAACATTGAGCCAGGTACTAAATCCTGGATCAATAATAATAACTTCATATTCTAAGGAATCGTTCGCAATTCGAATAGTATCATTTATTGTTTTTGATGTTTTCGATGAAGAGGCTACAATAGTATCCTTCTTGACTGTAGAACAAGCAATAATCAAGACAAATAGGAATAATATGTATAACCAATTTTTCATATGATAAATTGAACTATAAATTTACAAAAAAATGCTGAGGTACATTTTTATTTAACAAAATCCGTTTGCATGATTGCAAACGGATTTTATCATTCAATTTTTAGTAAATTATTTACCAAATAGTTTTTGAAACATACCTGCGATGCCACCTTTTTTAGAAAATGCAGCCATATCGTCTAAATCGACCTTGCCATCTTTATTTTCATCAAGTCCAAAGTGTATACCATAGGTAGAAATAGCTTCCATAATTCCTGAATTTTGAGCAGTATCACCTCCAGTCAAGGAACTGATAATATCAGAAAGATTAAAGCTTCCGTCTTTTGGATCTTTAGCTTTTTCAATTAAAGAACTTAAAATTTGCGGAATCATATTAGTTGTCACTCCAGAGGCTGCTGAATTGCTCATTCCAAATTTTTCAGTAAGGGAGGCATTGACAGTATTGGTAATTTCTTGTACTGTAGGATTTGTATCATTGAGATCATTCCCTTTTAACAATTCTGCAAATTGAGATAAATTACCGTTTGTTGCTATTTTTTGTAAACTGGAAAAAATAGAATTGCTCGTTTCATTTAAAACAGCTTCATTTTGCTCATTAGGAATAGCATTGTTTTTTACAATAGCTTCATCTCCGTATTGTTGTACTAATTGGGTTAATTGCTCAAACATTTTATTAGGATTGATAGTTTACTCAAAGTTAATCAAAAAAAGAAGGGGATTTATTAACAACGTTAATAAATCCCCTAAAATATTGATTATAAGTAATTAGCTCAACAAAGTAATGATTTGTGAAGCTAATTCAGTTCCAATTCTGTCTTGTGCTTCTCCAGTTGCAGCTCCAATATGCGGAGTCAATGAGATTTTTGGGTGCATCAAGATAGTGATTTCTGGTTTTGGTTCGCTTTCGAAAACGTCTAAACCTGCAAAAGATACTTTTCCTGAATCTAATGCTTTGATAAGTGCTACTTCATCAATAACACCACCACGAGCACAGTTTACGATTCCAACACCATCTTTTAAGATTGCAAATTCTTTCTCTCCGATGATGTAACCATCCTGAGCAGGAACGTGTAATGTAATGAAATCAGATTCTTTGAATAAAGACTCTAATGATTGAGAAACTATAGTTGTTGTGATAGATTGTCCGTCGAAAAATTCAACTTTAACATCTACTTTTGGGATGAAGCTGTCTGCAGAGATAACTTTCATTCCTAAACCTAAAGCCATTTTTGCTGTAGCTTGACCAATACGTCCAATTCCAACAATTCCAAGAGTTTTTCCTCTTAATTCAACTCCGTCAGCATATGCTTTTTTCAAACCATTAAAGTTTGTTTCTCCTTCAAGAGGCATATTTCTGTTAGAATCATGCAAGAAACGAACACCAGAAAGCAAGTGAGCGAAAACTAATTCAGCTACAGATTCTGATGAAGATGCAGGTGTGTTAATAACGTGAATACCTTTGCTTTTTGCATATTCAACATCAATATTATCCATTCCAACACCACCACGTCCAATAATTTTTAATCCTGGGCAAGCATCAATAATATCTTTACGAACTTTAGTCGCGCTTCTTACTAATACTACGCTTACGTTGTTCTCGTTTACAAAGTTAGCTACTTGTTCCTGAGCTACTTTTGTAGTTATAACTTCAAATCCACCTTTTTGTAAGGCTAGAATTCCACTTTCTGAAATTCCGTCATTGGCTAATACTTTCATTTTTGTTTTTTTAATTAAAAGATTGAATGATTTAAAAATTTAAAGATTCAATCTGGATTATTTTAATATAGATATTGAGTAATAAAATTAATTTTTTCAAATCATTCAATCATTCAATCTTTTAATATTTAAATTGCTTTGTCTAAAGCTTGCATTACATCAACTAAAACTTGTACGCTTTCAATTGGCATTGCGTTGTAGATAGAAGCTCTGTAACCACCAACTGAACGATGTCCTGGCAAACCAGAAATTCCAGCTTCTTTCCACAATTTGTCAAATGTTTCAGTATGATCAGCATTGTTCAACAAGAAAGTAACATTCATATTCGAACGATCTTCTACTACAGAAGCTCCTTTGAATAATGGGTTTCTATCAATTTCTCCGTATAATAAAGCTGCTTTTGCATTGTTTAGTTTTTCAACTGCTGCAACACCACCTTTTTCTTTAATCCATTTCATTGTCAATAAAGAAACATAAACAGGGAAAACAGGTGGAGTATTGTACATACTTTCTGCTTTGATATGTTTTGCATAATCCAGCATACTTGGAATTACTCTTCCGTTTTTACCAAGAATTTCTTCTTTGATAACTACCAAAGTAGCTCCTGCAGGTCCCATATTTTTTTGAGCACCAGCATAAATAATATCGAATTTAGAAAAATCTAAAACTCTTGAAAATATATCAGAACTCATATCGCAAACTACAGGAATAGTTGTAGACGGGAATTCTTTCATTTGTGTACCAAAAATAGTATTGTTACTAGTGCAGTGAAAATAATCAGCATCACTAGGAATAGTATATCCTTTAGGGATATTATTGTAATTATCATCTTTTGAAGAACCAACGATTACTGTTTCTCCAAAATACTTAGCTTCTTTTATAGCTGCAGTTGCCCAGGTTCCTGAATCAAGATAAGCAGCTTTACCGCCCTCTTTCATTAAGTTATAAGGAGCTCTTAAGAATTCTGTACTTGCTCCACCAGCAAGAAAAAGAGCCTGATATCCTTTTCCTTCAAGACCTAAAAGTTCCAATGCCAATGCACGGGCCTCGTCCATAACAGCAACAAAATCCTTGCTTCTATGTGAAATTTCTAAGATTGACAATCCTGAATTATTGAAATCTAAAATAGCTTGTGCTGATTTTTCAAAAACTTCTTGTGGTAAGATAGATGGTCCTGCGCTGTAGTTGTGTTTTTTCATAGTATAGATTGTGTCCAAAATTTAAAAGTGCAAATTTCGGGAATAGGAGTTGAATAAACATTAAATAATTCAAAATATTTATACATTTTTTCATTATGTTGTTAACAAAAACGAAATCGTATCAACATTGTCTGCATAATCCCATAGATTTGGTTTTTGGGTTTCACCAAAATTAATGCTGTTTTTTACAAGATTATTGCTTGTAATACATTGAATTTGATTGATTTCTGATTCTAGTCGGATTTGTAAATCCTCTATATTTTCGTAAAATTCATAGAAAACACTAGAAATTGGCGAAGCATAACTGGAATCTTCTTTAATCGTTAAAAAACCATTATCTAACAATTTGAAATTACTCATTAAGAAAACCGCTTTGTTGTAATCGTAATTATTAGCATATTTTTCATAGTGTATAATGTCCTGATATTCAAAAATAGCTTCAAAAAATGCATTAAATGAATAGCCTTTTGGAACAAAAAGTTTCGAAACATTACGACATCCCAAACCAAAATACCTGAAGATGTCTTCACCCAAAGCTATGAGCTGTTCTTTGGTTTCTTCTCCGTTTAAAACAGCAATCGAATTTCTGTTTTTTCGAATGATACTCGGTTTGTCTTTAAAATAATAATCAAAATAACGCGCAGTATTGTTGCTTCCTGTGGCGATTACAGCATCAAAATTTTCTAGTTTTCCTTCAACGAAAGTAATCTTGTCTTTTAAATCAGGTTCAACAGTAATTAAATACTTAGCTAAAAAAGGCAACAAATGTTGATCGTTAGATGAGGTTTTTATTAATACACTATTTCCGGAAATCAAAACAGAAAGAAAATCATGGAATCCTACCAACGGTATGTTCCCTGCCAGAATGAGACCAACATTTTTTGGTTTATTTGATTCAAGATTATAAGCAGAAAGCCATTTTTCCAGATTTTTTTCAGTTAGAGCATTTGCCCATGACTGAATGGAAAAGTAAACGTTTTCCGGAGTGTACCAACCATTGTGTGATTGGGATAATTGGATTAAGTTTTTAAAATTTTCAAAAAACAAATTATTATATAAAACAGACGGATTTTGAATGGTTTGATTCTCTGAAAACTGGCTTAAAAATTTCCCTAATTCAATAAAACATCTTTTTTTGTTGTTTTCTAACATAAGTAACTTGTATATGAAAAGTTTTGATTGTAATTTTGCACAAAAATAAGCATAAATAAGTCGAAAGTCAAAAGTCATCAACTTAAAGATAATATGTCTTTTGTTTATTTGACTTTATAACTTTAAGACTTTTAACTTTAAGACTAAAAAACAATGGCAATTATAATAACTGACGAATGTATCAATTGTGGCGCTTGTGAACCAGAATGCCCAAACACTGCAATATATGAAGGTGCTGATGATTGGAGATATAAAGATGGAACTAGTGTTAGAGGAAAAGTAATTTTGCCTTCAGGAGAAGAGGTTGATGCTGATGATGCTCAAACGCCTATTTCTGATGATATTTATTATATTGTTCCAGGGAAATGCACAGAGTGTAAAGGATTTCACGATGAGCCTCAATGCGCTGCAGTTTGTCCTGTTGACTGTTGTGTTCCTGATGAAAATCACGTAGAAGATGAGGAAACCTTGTTGAACAGACAAGCGTTTTTGCACAATGAATAATATTTATTAAAGAAATGATGAAAAAATCCTGAATTAATGTTCAGGATTTTTTTTATTATAATTTATTTCAGGATTTTATGCGATTTCAATATATTATACTAATGTTTAGTATTTTAAGTTGCAAATTGTTTTTTATTTTAGTTAATTTAGTGACAAAATTTGGAGTCATATTTAATCATTTAAGTGGGGGCTTATGAAAAGATTAATACTATTATTTATTTTACTTTTTAGTTTCGGTGTTTTTGGACAAAATAAAGAGTATTCTATTATTGTAAAAGACATAGAAACACAATTGCCAATTGAAAATGCAACAGTTGTTATTTTGAAAACTAAACAGATATTATTAAGTAATTCAGAAGGCAAAGTAACTTTTGTACTAAATGGAGTTTCTAATGTTCAGGTTTCTGAAGCAAATTATAAAAGTGTGACACTCCGTTGGGTAACTTTAGAGCAAAATCAATTTGTAGCTTATTTGGAAAACAAGAGTAATAAATTAGATGAAATTGTTTTGTCCAAGGAGTCTCCTCAAAAAGTATTGCAAAAAGTAGTAGCTAATTCAATAGAAAAAATCACTTCTTCCTACAGACTAAAAGTATATGCAAGAGAGTTTTTCATGCTTGATGATAAATATTCCTATTATAATGATGGACTTATTAATTTCCAGTTTACTGCGAATCAAAAAAAAATAAACACAACATTATTAGTAGAGCAAAATCGATCTTATGGTTTGATAGAAGCTGATATTAGTGCTGATTTGATGGGCTATAATTTGAATAATATCATGGAAAACTACTGTAGTTTCAAATATTTTCAGCCTATTTTAGATCCAAAAGCAAAAAAGGAATACGATTTTATTATAAAGGCACATGAGGCTAATAAGAATTATTATGTAATGTCTGTAACGCCATTAGATAAGACTAAAAAAGTATTAGATAATTTTGAAATTATTTACGACTCCGAAAAGAAAATGATTATGGAATTTACTGTTATGGTAACTCCAAGAACTATTGCTAATGCTGAAGAAAAAACAACTAAAGGATCTAAAAATATTACAAGGTCATTTATAAAAGTAAATTATAGATTAGATGGTTTAAATTATTATTTATTGAGTTCGAATGAAGAAATAGGTTTTGATATTGTTTTAAAAGATAAAATCAAAAATATTCAGGTTCGTAATAGTTTTGTAACTACAAATTTCAACAAACAAAATTTTACTTATAAGGATAGTGACGTTTTTAAAGAGAAATCTCTTTTTAATAAAAAGAATAATATTCTAACCAATTACTGGGATATTTCAGGATTTACGGCTACCGATGAAGAAAAAGAGATTATAAAAAAAATAGAATTTAAGATGTAAGTTTTTAAAAACTATTATAAAAAGAGCGATAACAATCTGGATTGTTGTCGCTTTTTTATTTAAGAATTGCAGGTCTTAGTGAACTTGAAAAACTAAAATAAACAGACTTGAAATATAATAGTGTGTTTATGATGTCTATATCTTATATTTGCACACTTTTAATAAATTACCGTATAATGAAAGCAGGAATTGTAGGATTACCAAATGTTGGAAAATCAACATTGTTCAATTGTTTATCCAATGCAAAAGCGCAAAGTGCCAACTTTCCGTTTTGTACTATCGAACCGAATATAGGTGTAGTAAATGTACCTGATCCAAGAATTAATAAATTGGAGGAACTTGTTAAACCAGAGCGCGTTCAGATGGCGACTGTAGATATCGTTGATATTGCGGGTCTAGTTAAAGGAGCAAGTAAAGGAGAAGGTTTAGGGAATCAATTTTTGGGAAATATCAGAGAGTGTAATGCTATAATTCACGTTTTGCGTTGTTTTGATAATGATAATATTGTTCACGTTGATGGTAATGTAAACCCGATTCGCGACAAAGAAACAATTGATATCGAATTGCAGTTGAAAGATTTGGAAACGGTAGATAAACGTCTCGAAAAAGTAAAACGTGCTGCGAAAACAGGTAATAAAGAAGCGCAGGTTGAAGAAGCGTTGTTAAACCGTATTAGAGAAGCATTATTACAAGCAAAATCAGCAAGAACTATTATTCCTCAAAACAATGACGAAGAAATATTATTAGAGTCTTTTCAGTTGATTACAGCAAAACCAGTTTTATATGTATGTAATGTGGATGAAAGCTCAGCTGTTAACGGAAATAAATATGTAGATCAGGTTCGTGAATTAGTAAAAGACGAAGAAGCGGAAGTGATTATTCTTTCGGTAGGAGCAGAAGCTGATATTACAGAACTAGAAAGCTACGAAGAGCGTCAGGTATTCTTAGAAGATATGGGATTGACTGAGCCAGGAGCATCAGTTTTGATTCGTGCAGCTTATAAATTATTGAAACAACAAACTTATTTTACTGCAGGTGTAAAAGAAGTTCGTGCCTGGACTATCAATATTGGATCAACTGCGCCACAAGCAGCTGGAGTGATTCATACTGATTTTGAAAAAGGATTCATTCGTGCCGAAGTGATTTCGTATGAAGATTATGTTCAATACGGTTCTGAAGCAAAAGCAAAAGAAGCTGGAAAATTCAAAGTTGAAGGAAAAGAATACATTGTAAAAGATGGAGATGTAATGCACTTTAGATTTAACGTGTAAAATAATAATTAAGATTTAAAGTATCATGTATTAAAATATTGGAAACCTGCAAGAGTCATTTTGCAGGTTTTTTTATGAGTACAATTTAAATTGAATTTAGGATTTTTATATGTAATTTCACTTTAAATTTTATTAGTCATTCAAAATGAAAAAATATTTTTTACTTATGGGATTGCTTGCTTTTGCTTCTTGCAAAAAAGTAGCTGAACCGTATGGACTTAATTTTTATTATGAAAATACTCAACCTATAAATGATTCTGAATTATCAAAATTTCCTAGTAAATTTAGAGGGTTGTATATGAATTCGGATTCTGTTTTTATAAATGTAAAAGAAAAAGAAATTCTAATCGAAAATTATTATAGATTCAAATTTCATAAAAGTACAATGGACTCTTTAAAACAAGAATTCAAATTTTATAATGGAAAGTATTTTGCAAAAATGAATAACAAAGTTTATGATTCAAAAATAATTGGAGACTCAATAGAATTATTAAATAAACAAGTTGATACGTTCTTTGTTTTTTCAAATACTCAAAAAGCCAAAAGATTTGATGGAAAATTGATTCTTAATTACAAAGATTCAATTTATTGGAAAGTAAAATCAATTCATGTAGAAAATAATGTTCTTAAAATCAAATATATTTATTCAGAAGAAGATCTAAAAAGAATTGATTCATTGACAAAAGTAAAATCAACAATAATTGATTCATCTTCTTTTATTATCAGACCTTCAAGAAACGAATTTAAACGAATTCTAAATTTGAAAAAACTTGGAGAAGATAGGGAATATAAAAAAGTGCAAAATAATTAATCTTATTAAAACAAAACAGTATGAAAATCATAGCCTTTGCAGGAAGTCCAAGTAAAAAATCGATCAATAAAAAATTAGCCACTTATGCAGCTAGTCTTTTCGAAAATGTAGAAGTAGAAGTATTGGATTTAAACGATTATGAAATGCCTTTATTCAGCGTAGATGTTGAGGCTGTAATTGGTCAGCATCCTTTAGCCAAAGCATTCGTAGATAAAATTGCATCTGCTGATATTCTTGTAGTTTCACTTGCTGAAAACAATGGGAATTATTCGGCTGCATTTAAAAATCTTGTGGACTGGTGCTCTAGAATAAACGGAAAAATATTTCAAGAAAAAGCCATGTTGTTGATGGCTACTTCGCCAGGTGCAAGAGGTGGAGCTAGTGTATTAGAGATTGCTAAAAGTAATTTTCCTCGCTTTACTGCTGATATCAAAGCTGTTTTTTCACTGCCTAGTTTCACTGATAATTTTGATGTTGAGAAAGGACAAATTTCAAATCTGGAATTAGATAATCAGTTAAAAAAAATTGTTAAAAATTTTTAAAATTATATTCTTTTTGGCGTGAAAATTGTTTTCATCCATAAAACCAAAAAGCATTAGTATGATATCAGTTAAACAGAGCCTAAAAATCATAGGCTGGGCAGTTTTAGGAATAATCAGTTTCTTAGTTTTATATATAGTTTGTGCACTTTTAATTTCTAAAATTTCGGTCAACTCGAGTGTTTCTCAAAATGATAAGGAAATTGAAATATTCATTTTGTCGAATGGAGTTCATACTGATATTGTAGTTCCAATAAAAAACGAATTCAAAGATTGGTCTAAAGAAATTCTTTTCAAACAAACTAAATCAAAAGATAGTTTGGTAAATTATCTCGCTTTTGGATGGGGAGACAAAGGATTTTATCTCAATACTCCTGAATGGTCAGATTTAAAAGCAAGTACGGCTCTCAATGCAGCTTTTGGTTTGAGTACATCTGCTATGCATACTACATTTTATAAAAAAATGAAACAAGGTATTGATTGCAAAAAAATCAAAATTTCTGCTGAAGAATATCAAAAATTGGTCAGTTATATTTCTGAAAGTTTCAGTTATGATACTGCTAAAAATGTCCAATGGATTTCTGGAAACTCTTATGGAAACAGTGATGCATTTTATGAAGCTAAAGGAAGTTATAATTTGTTTTATACTTGTAATACCTGGGCAAATAATGCATTGAAAATTGCAAATCAAAAGGCAAGTTTGTGGACAGTAACTGATAAAGGAATTTTTTGTCATTATCAATGATTGTTTTTTTTATTCGCTCATTACTTTGTCAATAACTTTGACATTACACTCTTTCAAAATTTATCAAATTACACTACATTAGCGGGCACGAGGTCAATGCGAAAAGCTTTGACTGAATTGAACGCAGTTAAATTCGATACAATTTAAAATGTCAGAACAAAATCAATATACTGAAGATAACATACGCTCACTCGACTGGAAAGAACACATTCGAATGCGTCCCGGAATGTACATTGGAAAATTAGGCGATGGTTCTTCAGCAGACGATGGTATTTATATTTTGGTCAAAGAAGTTCTAGATAACTGTATCGATGAATTTGCAATGGGAGCTGGTAAAACTATCGAAGTAACCATCAAAGACAAAACGGTTACGGTTCGGGATTACGGGCGTGGAATTCCGCTAGGCAAAGTTGTCGATGTAGTTTCCAAAATGAATACAGGTGGGAAGTATGATTCTAAAGCTTTTCAGAAATCCGTAGGTTTGAATGGTGTCGGAACAAAAGCGGTAAATGCTTTGTCGGATTATTTTCGTGTAGAATCCGTTCGTGACGACAAACAAAAAGCGGCAGAGTTTTCAGCAGGAAATTTGGTTCTCGAGGAGGATATTATTGATACTACCAAGCGCAAAGGAACAAAAGTTACTTTTACACCTGATGAAACGATTTTCAAGAATTACAAATTCCGAATGGAGTATGTTATCCGAATGGTCAAAAATTATTGTTATCTGAACAATGGTTTGACCATCATTTTCAATGGTGAAAAGTATTTTTCTGAAAATGGATTGAAAGATTTATTGGAAGAAACCATCAGTATCGAAGATTTAGAGTATCCAATTATTCATCTAAAAGAAGGCGATATTGAAATTGCCTTAACACATAGTAAAACGCAATACTCCGAAGAATACCACTCTTTTGTAAATGGTCAAAACACCACTCAGGGAGGAACGCATTTGGCTGCTTATCGCGAAGCTATTGTAAAAACCATTCGCGAATATTACAACAAACCTTTTGAGGCTTCAGATGTTCGAAAATCTATTGTTACTGCTATTAGTATCAAAGTAATGGAACCTGTTTTCGAATCGCAGACCAAAACTAAATTAGGTTCTACAGAAATTGGTTCAGAACCAGGAATGCCATCGGTTCGTACGTTTGTAAATGATTTTGTAAAAAATAAATTAGACAGTTATTTACATAAAAATCCCGAAACGGCTGATGCTTTGTTACGCAAAATTCTGCAAGCCGAAAGAGAACGTAAAGAATTATCAGGCATTCGAAAATTAGCCAAAGACAGAGCTAAAAAAGCGAATCTGCACAATAAGAAATTAAGAGATTGCCGTGCGCATCTTACCGATACCAAAAACCCAAGAAACCTAGAAAGTACACTTTTCATTACCGAGGGAGATTCGGCTTCAGGATCGATTACAAAATCGCGTGACGTGAATACACAAGCAGTTTTCAGTTTGCGAGGAAAACCTTTGAATTCCTACGGAATGAGCAAGAAGATTGTGTATGAAAACGAAGAATTCAATTTGTTGCAAGCCGCTTTAGATATCGAAGATGATATGGAAAACCTGCGTTACAACAACATTGTAATAGCTACCGATGCCGATGTCGATGGAATGCATATTCGTTTGTTATTGATTACATTCTTTTTACAATTTTTCCCGGAATTAATAAAAGAAGGACATTTGTATATCTTGCAAACGCCACTTTTCAGGGTTCGAAATAAGAAAGAAACAATTTACTGCTATTCCGACGACGAACGTAAAGCTGCGATAGAAAAATTAAAACCAAAACCAGAAATCACACGATTTAAGGGTTTAGGAGAAATATCACCAGACGAATTCAAGAACTTCATTGGAGAAACAATAAGATTGGATCCAATTATGATGGATAAAAATACTTCGGTAGAGCAATTGTTATCTTTCTATATGGGAAAAAACACACCAGACCGACAAGAATTCATTATCAATAATTTGAAAGTGGAATTGGATACAATTGAAGCAAATTAAATTCTAAGAAAGATTTAAAACAATAAATGAAAGACGAAGAAGAAGATAACATTGTTCCAAACGAAGACGAAAATAACGAAGAGTTAAATGAGTCCACGGGTGAAGAAGGATTCGAAGACATAATCACTTCGGGAGGAAATCATTTCTACGAAAACAACGAAAACAGTGAGGATACCATTACCAAAGTTACCGGAATGTACAAAGACTGGTTTTTGGATTATGCTTCGTATGTAATTCTGGAGCGTGCTGTTCCAGCAATTGAGGATGGTTTCAAACCTGTTCAGCGTCGAATTATGCATTCGCTTAAAGAGTTGGATGACGGTCGTTATAATAAAGTTGCGAACGTTGTTGGTCACACGATGCAATACCATCCGCACGGAGATCAGAGTATTGGTGATGCGATGGTGCAGATTGGACAAAAAGAGTTACTGATAGATTGCCAGGGAAACTGGGGAAATATCCTCACGGGAGATGGCGCTGCGGCTTCTCGTTACATTGAAGCACGTTTGTCAAAATTTGCTTTGGAAGTTTTGTATTCTCCAAAAATTACCGATTGGGGTGTTTCTTATGATGGTCGTCGTGCCGAACCGAATAATCTTCCGGTAAAGTTTCCTTTGCTTTTGGCACAAGGAGCAGAAGGGATTGCGGTTGGTTTATCGACTAAAGTTTTGCCTCATAACTTCAATGAATTAATAGATGCTTCGATTAAAATTCTAAAAGGAAAATCATTTACAATTTTCCCCGATTTTATGACAGCGGGAATTGCGGATGTTTCCAATTACAATGATGGAATGCGTGGCGGACGTGTTCGTGTTCGTGCCAAAATTGCTCAGTTGGATAAAAATACGTTGGTAATTACACAAATTCCGTTTTCGACTAATACGACGACTTTGATTGACAGTATTTTGAAAGCCAATGAAAAAGGGAAAATCAAAATCAAGAAAATTGAAGACAATACGGCTGCGGATGTTGAGATATTAATTCATCTTTTCCCGGGAGTTTCTCCAGATAAAACCATTGATGCTTTGTTTGCTTTTACGGCTTGTGAAACTTCTGTGGCACCATTAGGTTGTGTCATTGAAGATAATAAACCATTGTTTGTTGGAGTTTCGGATATGCTGAAAATTTCCACAGAGCGAACTGTGGATTTATTGCGCCAGGAATTGGAGATTCAATTAGAGGAATTAAAAAATAAATGGCATTTTTCTACTTTGGAAAAAATCTTCATTCGTGAAGAAATGTACATTGATTTCAAATTGTATTCCGACAGAGAATCTTTGAATAAATATATGTATGACCGATTTGAGCCTTTCAAAAAATCATTTGTTCGTGAGATTAATGATGATGATTTACAACGATTGACACAAATTCCGATGATTCGTATTACCCGTTTTGACTCTGACAAGGCTGATGATTTAATCGCCAAGCTGGAAGAAGAAATGAAGGAAGTCGAGCATCATTTAGCAAACCTTGTAGATTTTGCTATTGCTTATTTTACCAAGTTAAAAGAGAAATACGGAAAAGGCAGAGAACGCCAAACCGAATTACGTAGTTTCGATAATATTGAGGCAACAAAAGTAGCTTTGAGAAATACTAAACTGTATGTAAATAGGGAAGAAGGCTTCATTGGAACCGGATTAAAGAAAGACGAATACGTTACGGATTGTTCGGATATTGATGATGTGATTGCTTTTCTACGTGATGGAAGTATGATGATTTGCAAAGTCGATGAGAAAAAATTTGTTGGAAAAGATATAATTCACGTTGCCATTTTTGACAAAAGCGACAAACGCACGATTTACAATATGATTTACCGTGACGGAAAATCAGGCCCGGCTTATATCAAACGATTCAATGTTTCGGGAGTGACTCGTGATAAATTATACGATTTGACCAATGAAACCAAAGGTTCTCAAATCTTGTATTTTACACATAATCCAAACGGAGAAGCTGAGGTAATTACAATTCTTTTGCGCCAAATAGGAAGTATTAAAAAACTGAAATGGGACGTAGATTTTGCTAATATTGCCATAAAAGGTCGTGCTTCGAAAGGAAATCTGGTTAGTAAATATCCAATCAAGAAAATTGAAATCAAAGAAAAAGGAATCTCAACTTTGAAACCAAGAAAGATTTGGTTTGATGACACCGTTCAAAAATTGAATGTGGATGCCAGAGGAGAATTACTAGGAGAATTTAGACCTAATGATAAGATTCTTGTGATTTCTCAAGCTGGTAAATTAAAAGTGATTACTCCGGAATTATCTACTCATTTTGATGAAGATATGGTGGTTTTAGAAAAATGGCATCCTAAAAAGCCAGTTTCAGCTATTTATTATGATGGTGAAAAAGAGCGTTATTATATCAAGCGATTCCTGATTGAAAGTGAAAACAAAGAGGAGATTTTTATTACTGAACATCCTAATTCTCAAATGGAAATTGTTTCAACTGATTACCGTCCTGTGGCGGAATTGGTTTTTACGAAAGTAAAAGGTGTTCAAAAAGAAAACCAAACGGTAGATATAGAGAGTTTTATTGCTGTAAAAGGCTTGAAAGCACTCGGAAACCAATTGACAACCGAGAAGTTAAAACAAGTTAATTTATTGGAATCCTTACCTTATGAAGAACCCGAAGAAGTCATTCCTGAAGAATTAGAAGTAGAGGGTAATACTGAAATTGAGGAAGGTGATATTCAGCTAGATGATGACGGTCAGATTACTTTAAGTTTAGAATAAAAAAAGCTCCGAAAGGAGCTTTTTTAGTTTATTATAATTTAATTATTTAGTATTTACTCAATTTAGCATTAAGCATAAACTCTTCTATTTTATCTACCATATTGGCACTTCCACAGAAGAAAGGACATCTTTCATGCAATTCTGTTGGAACTATTTCCATTATTCTGGAAAATCCATTTGAGGCTTTTCCTCCAGCTTGTTCAGCGATAAACGCCATTGGATTGCATTCGTATAAAAGACGCAATTTTCCTTTTGGCGATTTGGTACTTGTTGGATACAAATAAACTCCGCCTTTGATTAAATTTCTATGAATATCAGGAGCTAAACTTCCAATGTATCTCGATGTATAAGGTCTGTCACCTTCTTCTAATTGACAGTACTTGATGTAGTTTTTAACTCCTTGGGGGAAATGAACATAGTTTCCTTCGTTAACCGAATAAACGTTACCATCCACAGGAAATTTCATTTTTGGATGTGATAAATAAAAGGTTCCAATAGCTGGGTTTAATGTAAAACCATTTACACCATGACCTGTTGTATAAACCAGCATCGTTGAGGTTCCGTAAAGTACATAACCTGCAGCTACCTGAGCTGTTCCTGGTTGTAAAAAATCTTCTAAGGTAACTGGAGTTCCTACTTCTGATATTCTTCTGTAAACAGAAAATATTGTTCCTACAGAAGCATTTACATCAATATTGGAAGAACCGTCTAACGGATCCATTAATATTACATATTTATTGTTATTACCTTCATCGTTACCGTGTACTGTAATGAAATCGTCATTTTCTTCAGAAACAATCCCACAAACGATTTCTCTGTTGCTTAAAGTTTTGATAAAAACTTCATTGGCGTAAACATCTAATTTTTGCTGATCTTCTCCTTGTACATTTTTCTCACCAACACCACCAATAATATCAACTAGTCCAGCTTTGTTTACTTTATAACTAACTACTTTTGCTGCCAGTCTGATAGAGTTGAAAATACGAGATAACTCTCCTGATGAATATTGAAACTCTTTCTGATTTTCAATAATAAATTCTCCCAAAGTTATATTTCTCTCCTTCATATTAAACTGGTTTTGGTTTTTAGTTTGATCTTAGTTTTTGATATATTTTACTAAATCGAGTTTAGTTTTTTTCAATTCAGCTACAACAATTTTAGCAATTTCTGTAGCACCTTTTATACCAAGATGGGTGTCGTCTGCCTTATCTTCTTTATAATAAGGGATTTCGCCCGCCTTATAATGCAAATGTAGTTGTTTTGATTTTTCTGGACCGTACGATTGTTCCAATAATTCAGAATAATATTCCAAATCTATAAATGGAACATTGTATTCCTGTGCAACTAAACGTGCTTCCAAAGTGTAATCACCGTGAGTAGGAATTAAAACTCCTTTATCGTTAAAGTTTCTTCGGGAGATTGAAGAAAATAGGATAGGGGTAGCGCCTTTTTCTCTGGTTTCAGTTACAAAACGAATCAAATTATGACGATAGGCAGTATGTGGATTGGTGTAACGCAAAGAATCTTTGTCTTTGGCATCATTATGTCCAAATTGAATGAAAACATAATCACCTTTTTTTAATGTTTTATAAATAGAATCCCAACGTTTTTCAGCGATAAAACTTCGGGTACTTCTACCATTTACGGCTCTATTGTCAAATGTTACTTTGTCATTTAAAAACATTGGAAACATTTGTCCCCAACCACGTTCGGGATTCTCATCTGGTTTTACTTTATTAGCCATTGTAGAATCGCCAATACCGTAAATAGTTGGTTTTTGAGCTAAACAATTAAGGGTTATTAGCATAAAAAATGCAGAAATCCATTTCATAATTATTCGTTTTTAGTTTTGATAAATTTATTTTACTGCTGTAGGAGTTATAGCTTTTTGTCCAATTACAACTTCATTAGTAGTTACATTTTCAGAATTAGTAATTGTCATTCCGTTTTTGGCAGATTGAATGTTTATGTTATCCAGTTTAATGTTGGATACTTTTTTATCAGGAAATCCCTCAATTACAATTCCAGTATTCGTAGCTTCAACACAGCTAATATTGGAAAAAGAAATATCGGAAACTTTAGAAGGGTTTAATCCACTTCCTTCTCCGTGATAATTAGCTGTGATATACAGGCAGTCTTCCACTTTTCCAAATGCTAAATTGTTGAAATAAATGTCTTTAATATAGCCACCACGATCAGAATTCGTTTTGATAAAAATTCCTCTTTTCAAATAGCCCCTAAATTTGCTGTTTTCAACATATACATTTCGAACTCCAGCCGACATTTCACTTCCAATGACAATAGCGTGCAAGCCTTTGAATTGACAATTTCTAATAACAATATTTTCTGAAGGTGTGTCTGAATTATTGCGTCCTTCATCATCTCTTCCTGCTTTGATGGCAACGTTGTCATCGGCATTGTCAAAAAGAACATTTTCAATTAGTATATCGCTGGAATATTCAGGATCTATCCCGTCATTATTATTGTTGTGGGCATTGTACTTTACGCCGCGTATAGTTATGCTCTTGCTTTTTAGTAAATGAACACACCAAAATGGAGAATCTTCTATTTGAACGTTCTCAACAAGAATGTTTTTTGAATTGATAAACTGAATTAACTGAGGTCTTAAATAATGTCCTTCTCCAAAAATACGCTCTTTGAATGGTGTGTTTTTATGATTCATCTCTCTACTTAACTCCTTGTCTTTTCCTTCCAGAGGCTTCCATTTTATCCAGGTATTTTTAGCTTCTCCATCGATAATACCATTTCCGGTAATAGCAATGTTTTCAACATTATTGCCATAGATTAAGGGGCTATGATTATACAGCATTGTGCCTTCCCAACTTGTTAAAACCAAAGGATAATCCTTCGGATTGGAACCAAATCTAATTTTCGCTCCATCTTCAAGATGTAATTTAACATTACTGACAAAATGAATAGGTCCATTTAAGGTATAAACTCCTTTAGGTACAATGATTGTACCTCCGTTCTTTTTTTTGCAAAGTGCCATTGCTTTATCAAATGCAGGTTTGGCATTACTAATGGAATCTCCTTTAGCACCCAATTTTGTTACTTCAATTTTATAGGAAGGAATTACAGGTAATTGAATACGCTTAATAATTTCATCAACTTTGTCTGATGGGAAATAATTGTTCTGTGAAAAACAATGAAAGGAAATTAATAAGCAGAGTAAGAATTTGTATTTCATTTTCTAGTATTTAAGGTTTGTTATATACTAAAAAATCGCCGTTTCCGGATGGTTACGACGATTTATATTTTTTTAAGTATGAATTTAATAAATTGTAAAATTTATTATTTATTAAATTTTTTACTCCATTTAGAATATTTTTTCAAAACTTCTTTAGGTTGATTAGAATACCAACTGTAACCAGCTCTTCTCTCTTGTCCTATATCGGCTAATTTGTCTTTTTTAACACCATCCCGATCGCAGAAAAATGGTTTGTTAGTTTCAAGATCCATAAATCTAGCCCATATTGGTAGTCCATTTTCAGGATCATCTATCATAACTTTATCAATAACTTTTCCATCCTCTCCAGTAATACGTATTTCTTTAAGAGAACTGATTTTTGTTTTTTCAAACCATTTATAGGCACTATTTACAGCATTTATAACTTCTGGGGAAGGGTTTTTAATAGACATTAAAAGTAATGTGATTTTTGCTGATTCTTTTCCGCTTAAGGATGGTAATTCATAAGCTCTTGCTTTTGCTGGAAGCAAAGTAACTTCATCATGCTGCTGACACCAGGCTGTAAGCACACCGTTTTGTTTGTATTGTGTTTTTAAAATACATTCAATTCCTTTATTGAAGGCTATTTTACACTTTTCAATGGTTACTTGTGGTGGTTTTATAGAATAATAATCAGGATTTTCAATTAACTCTTTTAATACATTTAATATGTTAACCATTGAATCATCATTATATGTAATATGGGTATAGTATCCTTTTTTAATTGGATAAAATTGTGGCCAGCCTCCATTTGGATATTGCGCCTCCAATATATAGTCTAAACCTAATAGAAATGAATTTACATATCTCTGATCATGTATTTGTGCATACATTTTAGATAAAAACAACATTTCCTGAGTAGTAGCTTTATTATCTGTTGTTAGTTCTTTTGTATCCGATTT
Source organism: Bacteroidota bacterium (assembly GCA_040387175.1). Taxonomy (GTDB): domain Bacteria; phylum Bacteroidota; class Bacteroidia; order Flavobacteriales; family Flavobacteriaceae; genus Flavobacterium. Next base: position 33,457 of record JAZKED010000016.1, read on the forward strand.
AAGAGCAAGTAATTTTTGTTTTTCTGCTTCTGTTAATGGATTTTGCATTTGGGTATTTTTTGGCCACCCTCCAATATTACGTTGGTATAACATTACATTTTCAGCAATCTCATATGCTTCTCTTGTAGCAAACCATGCAGGCTCTTTGGTAGTAATTAATTTCTCCCATTTTACACTAAGTTGGGCATAAATTCCTGTATTTACTGCAAATAGTAATGTAAGTACAATTGTTGTTTTTAGTTTGTTCATTTTTTAAATATGTATATTTATTTAGTTATTCTAAACCAGTCGATAGATGCACTTCCAGCATCGTTAATAACTCCTTGTCTAAGAGCTAAAAGTCCTACTTTAGCCCCAATCCATTTGCCTTCTCTAGCTGTAAAACTTTCTCCAATTGAATTGAATTTTTGACCGTCTTCACTATAGAAAAAATCACAAATTCCACCAGCTTTTATTTTCACCTGCAAATAAAGTGTTTTATTTTGTATTGGAATAATTTTGCTCTCAGATTCTACACCTTTTTTATCACTTTTTAGAGCTATTTTTTGAGAAAGATATAATTTACCGCCATCTTGTTTCAAACATAAATAGCTATAATCTAACCCCATAACTACTAATCCAGTATATTCTCCATCAAATCGTGAATTAAAAGTTATTTTTGTAGTAGCAGTAAATTCATTTGAAGGGAATTTTTGTAACAGTAAATTTGGAATATCAAATAGGTTTGTTGCATCTTTAGGTACTGGAATACAATTCAAATTATAAAATCCCATTGATGTAGGAAGCCCCCATGTAATTTGTGGATTTGCATGCCATTGCCACTGTAGGCCTAGTTTTGGAATATTAAATTCATCACTTTCTGGAGGTGTTTCAATCGGAAATGATTTTTTTCCAACATTTGGTTTTTTATAAGTCATGACAGGTTCACCTGTGCCATTTTTATCTTCATCAATTCCAATAATCGGCCAATCCTTTTCCCATTTCATAGGTTGTAAATGAACAACTCTACCATAAGCAAATTGGTCTTGAAAATGAATGAACCAGTCTTCTCCTGTTTGAGTCTGAACCCAGGCACCTTGATGTGGTCCATTTACAGTAGATTTACCCTGATCCATAACTTTTCTTTTTTCATAAGGACCAAATACATTCTTAGATCTCATAACGGTTTGCCATCCGGTAGCAACTCCACCTGCTGGAGCAAATATGTAATAATATCCGTTACGTTTGTAAAATTTAGGACCTTCAATAGTTGCTTCATCTGTATGACCATCAATAATCATAACGTCATCATTATTTGCTGATGAACCATCTGCATTCATTGTACATACAGCTAAAAGACTTTTTATTCCTGCTCTACTTCCTGCAAACGCATATCCTAAATATACTTTTCCATCATCATCCCATAATGGAGTAGGGTCAATCAATCCCTTTCCTTCTTTTACCATAACCGGTTCAGACCAAGGACCTTCAGCTTTCTTAGCTTTAATAACATATATTCCGTAATCAGGATCTGGATAATAAATATAAAATTCATTGTTATGATATCTGATACAAGGAGCCCATACACCATTTCCGTGCTGGGCTTTGTTATATACTTCTAAAGGTTTTTGTTTTGAAAGAGCATATCCGATTAACTTCCAGTTTACCAAATCTTTTGAATGAAGAATTGGTAAGCCAGGAATACAATTAAAAGAGGACGCTGTCATATAATAATCATCGCCAACCCGAATAGCATCTGGATCTGAATAGTCAGCGTACAGGATAGGATTTTTGTATGTTCCGTCTCCATTATCGGCTACCCAAGATTGAGAAATATTATTTTTATTTTCTTGTCCACTTAGAGTTTGGATAGAAATAAAGATTAAGAGTGACGTAATTTTTATAAACTTCATTTGAAATATTATCTATTTAATTCTAAAGCTGCTAATATGAAAGGACCAGTAGCTTTTGGGTCATTGTCCTTTTTTCTTTCATTTACATAATACTCATAAGAACCATCTCTGTAAGGAGTTCCTCCAAGTCCAGCAACAGCACAGGCTTCAGTTAAAGTAATTGCTCCTTCAGCATCTACTTTTATTAATTTTGTAGTTAAACCATCAAATGCTTTGTTGGCTAATTTTTTGTATTTAGAAGGTAAGTATCCTTTGTTAACACCTTTTGCAAAAGCATAAGCAAACATGGAAGATCCTGAGGCTTCTAAATAATTTCCTTTTTCACCGCCTTTGTCTGTTACCTGAAACCATAAACCAGTTTTTTTGTCTTGGTATTTGGCTAAACTTGCAGAAACACTATTCAAATAACCTACTAATTCTTTATGTTTTGGATGATCTTTAGGGAAATAGTCTAAAGCATCAACAAGTGCCATTACGTACCATCCTAGTGCTCTAGACCAGTAATTTGGTGAAGTTCCAGTTGTTTTATTAGCCCAATCCATTTGTTTGCTTTCATCCCATCCGTGGTATAATAATCCGGTTTTTGAATCTGTAGCATGTAACTGAATTTTTTCAAACTGCTTGGCTACATCATTAAGATTTTTTCCATTTTCAAAGGTAACGGTATATTGAGCATAGAAAGGCTGTCCCATGTATAGACCATCTAACCACACTTGATTTGGATAGATTTTTTTATGCCAAAAGCTGCCCTCAGTAGTTCTTGGGTGTTCCTCTAGCTGTTTGCGTAATAATTGTAATGCTTTTAAGTATTTTTCATCCTTTGTTTTATCATAAACATTGAATAATAAACGACCAGCAACAACCATGTCGATATTGTATTTTTCTATTTCATACGTTTTAATATTACCATCATTTTCGATAAAATTATCCAAATAGGCTTGGATATAATTAGTATATCTAACATCTGGATTTTTTTTGTACAACTCTTCAAACGAATACAATACTAAACCATGCACATAATCCCATTTTGGAGCTTTGGCATCGTCAATTGTATAGCTATCAGGGTGACGTTTCATTAATGTCAAAGCCATTTTATCAGACCATTTTAAGTCTTTAGAAATTGTTGTTATTTGGCTTTGTTGCGGAGTGTTTTTTGTTGGCTCCTGAGCTGTACTTTTACAACTTAAAAATGCTAACGATATAAAAAGTGTGGCAGCTTTAAAAGTTTTTAGTTTATTGTTTAACATGATTTAGTATTTAGTTTAATATAAATTTTAATTTTAGAGTTTTAATTTCAGTCTTAATTTTTTATTAATAGAACTTTTCGTTGGTAGCTAAAACTATGCCAATTTTTAATTTAATTCAGTTAGTAGAAGGTAACATTTTTCAATCTAAAATCATAGACTAGTTCTTTTTTATTCAGTATTGCTAACTTTTTATCTAAATTTTATAAATCTTCTTAGGTAATGTCACTAATCCTGTAAATATTGTGGTTGTTTTCATTTTTGCAATGTATAAAAAAAATTAAAGTTTTATTTGAATAATTTATCTAAAAATTGTGTGGTAAATAATATTGTATCATCAAACCAAGGATTGAGAAACCAAAAAGAATGAGGTGAATTTTTAATTGTTTGAACTTCATTATATGTGTTGTTTTTATTCAAAATAGCAATCATATCATCTCTACCTGCGTGAAATCTTGGAATGCTGCTGTTTATAAATAAAATAGGAGGTGTATTGGCATCAGTATGGTTTAGTGGTGCTGCTTGTTCCCAAACTAATGGTTTTTCTTCATAAGTTCCTCCTAGCCATAAAGCTGCAGCTGTACTTTCTTTTGATTCAGGATGTTTAAATGCTAAAGTACCATCTATATCAATTATGGCATTAACTTTTGAGGAATTTTTAACATTTTTATCATACTCTTCAAAATTAGGATTTCCATTTGTAGTTCCTATTAAAGCAGCCATTTGTCCACCAGATGAGCATCCTAGAACGGCAACTTTAGTGGTGTCAACATTATATTTGTTGGCATTTTTTTTAATGAATTCTATGGCACTTTTAACATCAAAAATGGCTGCGGGATATTGTGCTTCTAATGATAATCGAAATTCTATATTGAAACAGGAATATCCTTTTGAAGACATTTCTATTGCAAATGTTTCCATTTGAGATTTGTTGCCAGATCTCCAGCCTCCACCGTGAATGATAACTATTGCGGGATTTAATTTATGGTCTTTATTGTAATATGCATCAAGATGAAGTTTTCGATCATTAATTTTTTTATAAATGATTTCCTTTTTCTGATTTACATTTTTATATTTTCTCGATTGTACAAGACTGATATTAGGGTATTCTTTTTTTACTTTACGATAAACACTTTTTTCGTTGTAGGTTGTGTCAATAGGGTAGTGGCTTTGTGTAAAAGCCATTGTAGAGAATAATAGAAAAGCAATTGTTTTTTTCATTGTATGCTTAAAAATATAAAACAGCTTGTAAAAGTAAAAAAAAAGGGCTTGTAGTTTTACAAGCCCCTAATTTAATTATTTATTTTTAAAATCTAGATATAATTAATATGCAGGATTTTGTGGGAAATTTTTGTTTCTGTTTAAATCTAAAGCAGATTGAGGAATTGGTCTTAGAATTTTCTTATTACCACCTTTACCATCAAAAACAGTTGCATCGGTTATTTTTGGGTTATGTAAAACCGTTCTTGTTATCAATGTTCCTGTACGTTTTAAGTCAAACCAACGATGGTATTCACCTAGTAATTCCCTTCCTCTTTCATCTAAGATAACATCAATATCAATTGAAGTTAATACAGGGATTATTCCGGCTGTTCCTCCTCCAGCTCTTCTTCTCACTTCATTTAATCGATCTAATGCTGTTATTGTATTACCTGCTTTAAAATAAGCTTCAGCAGCAATTAAATAGGTTTCTCCTAGACGTGATATAATAAAATCACGAGTGCTACCTCTGTTAGTAGCTGGTGTTATAGGAGTTGTGTTGTAATTTGCAGCTGTAGTACCACTGTAAGGAGAAGTTGGGTCATCAAATTTACGAACACAAATAAGCTGAAAATCAGCAGTTGCTGTAACGGCAGAAGAGTAAGATCCCCAGTTGTGGTATCTAAATCCAGTTGCTTTTCTTGATGCATTAGCTGTATTCCAATTTGTTCTGTCTGTTAATGTAAACCAACTTGGTTCATAAAAATCGGTAATTTTTAATGCCGTTTTATTAGCTACAGTATAATACTGATAATAGTTACTATAAATTTCAGTCATAAAAGTACCCTCCCAGCGTTTGTCTCCTTTTTCAAATAAAGACAGCGCATAAGGAGTCGGGCAAAGAGTATAACTTCTATTAGGATAATTACCTGTGTTAGAAGGCCCTAAATATGCGCCAAACCAGTAGTTTTGTGAGTTTCCTAACGCAAGTACACCTGTGGCGTTAGAGGCAGCTGAAAATTGAACTGAAAATATGGTTTCAGTATTCATTTCATTTCCAGGTTTTACTACATCTTCAAAACTTACGCTTAATGCCTGACCAGCAATTACTGAATCTGCTAAAGTGGCTGCTGTAGTAAAGTCAGCAGGAGTACCAAAAGTTTCATAACCTCTTGTTAAATGTACTTTTGCTAATAAATTCTGAACTGCTCTTTTGTTTACTCTTCCGTTATATGCCGCAGTACTTACTGCTGGAAGTGCTTCATTAAGATCTTTTATTATTTGTATATATATTTCTTCAGCTGTATTTCTATCAAAAGCAACTTTTTCTACATTAATGTTATCTAATACAAGAGGAACACCTCCGTAAGTTTGTACTAATAAGAAATAAGCATTAGCTCTCAAAAATTTAAGTTCTCCAACTCTTGTTGGTATAGTAGTTGCATTTTCAGTAATTGTTGAATAATAAATCCCTTTATTCGCTTGTTGAATTGCTGCAAAACAAGTTCTATATAATTGGTCAACCCCTAAAGATCCAGAAGTAAGATTTCTGTATTTGCTTAATCCATCTGTTGGTTCTATATTTCTTCCTTCAGAATACATATCTGTGCCTGCTGCAAATAACCATGGTTCACCCCCATATATTTCTTTAAGAGCGGCATAATTTACATTTACTAAAGATTCAAAACCAGGTGCGGTCAGATAATATTCTTCTGGTGTACCATAGGAACGATTATCTTCTTCAATAAAATTTGAACAAGAATTTAGTGTCGTTACCAGTATCGCTATAATTAGAATTATTTTTTTCATTTTTTTCATTTTTTATAATTTTAAACTCAATCCCATTTGTATTGTCATTGTTGCCACACGATTAATTCCAAAAGCAGCAGTAGCCCATTCTGGGTCATATCCTTCATAATCTGTAAAAACAAATGGATTTAAAACATTTACATAGAAACGTAAGCTTTTAATTTTTAGTTTTTCAAGCAAGTCATCATCTAAACTATAGCCTATTGCGATATTTTGAATTTTAACAAAAGAAGCATCTTTGTAGAAACTGGCGTTAGTAGTATAGAGAGTTCCTACTCCAAGAGCTCCTCCCAATGGATTTGTATTTGAATATTGCGCAGGGATACCAGCTCCATTAGCAGGAACATAGAAATCATCAACATCTAATTTTTGACGGCCTCTATCGGCCATATCAGCAAAATTATCATGGAAGCTACTAAGTACTGTCATTCCCTGATTGGTAATTAATGAAAGTGATAAGTCAAATTGTTTTACTTTTAATGAAGTAGAAAAACCTCCAGTCCACTTAGGATCAAAGTTTCCAATAACTCGTCGGTCATTGTTAGCATCAATTGCTCCATCACCATTTAAATCTTTTACTTTCATTGCTCCTGGTTTTTCTCCATAAGAAGCAGCTAAAGCAGCTTCACTTTCTTGCCATACTCCATCAAAAACGTAGTTGTAATAAGAATTAATGTTTTCACCAATAAATAAATTGTTTCCAATATCATCTACTTTGTCCTGACCGTAAATTGAAACTAATTCATTCACATTTTTAGTGAAGGTAAAGCTCGTTTCCCAGGTAACATTTTTAGTTTGAATGTTTTTAGTAGTCAATGATGCTTCAATTCCTTTATTACTAACCGAACCAACATTAGAACTCATTGTTGGAGTTCCATTTTCTAGCGCCAATGCTTTTTGAAACAATAAATCTTCAGATAATCTATCATATACATCAACACTACCTGAGATTCTGTTGTTGATAAATCCATAATCCAATCCAAAATTTACCTCTCTGGTTTTTTCCCAACCTAAATTTTTATTTCCTAGGTTTTGAGAAGTATATCCATTTGCTGTAGTTCCATTAAAATCATAATAAGTTAGTGTTGATAAAAGAGCTGAACTTGAATATGGGCTGACATTATCATTTCCTGTATAACCAATACTTGCTCTTAATTTAAGATTAGAAACAGCAGTTAGATTTGTCATAAATCCTTCTTTATGAATATTCCATCCTAAAGCTACAGAAGGGAAAGATGTCCATTTGTTTCCTTCCGCTAAAACAGAAGATCCATCAGTTCTTACAGAAGCGGTTAATAAATAACGTCCTTTGTATCCGTAGTTAAAACGTGCTGCATATGATTCTAAAGTGTTTTTAGTATACGGAATAAACAATCCTGTAGGAATTATTGAAGGATAATTTCCACTTACAGGGGTTAACGTATAGGTTGATGGGATACCTAAACCAAGATTATAAAATTCGCTATTAAAAGGATTTAGTCTTGATGCTGAGAAATAAGTTTCAGTGGTATTAGAATACAAACTCATCAATCCTAAAAAGCTAAATGTATGATCTTCTTTTAAGGTATAATTGATATTAAATTGATTATCCCAAGTATAATTAAAGTTGGTCATATTGGTTACATCACCAGACGATAAATTACTATTTCTACTTCCGAAGTCAGTTCGAGCACCTAAAGACCTACCTTCTCTGGCACTTGTATAACCTGCAGATAAAGTTGACTTGAACGAAAGCCATTTTGTAGCATTATATTCTGCAAAAGCACTAGTTATAGAGGTCCATCTGCTTATCTCATCACTAGAATTAGCAATTTCAAGGAACGGATTGTACGATCCTGTTTTGTTAATTGCAAGAGCACCAGAGGAAACATTCCCGTATCTTAATGTACCAGGCTGCGATGCATAAATACCTATCATTTCATTACCTGCGGCATCAATTGCCCAAGGAGAAGTGTATGGGTTTTGTCTGAAAGCTTCCTGCATAGCAGTAGCACTTCCTAATTGATCTACGCTTTTAGAAAGTGTAAGATTTACTCCAAATGAAATTTTATCATTTACTTTATGATTTAATCCTGCTTTGAAACTATATTTTTCAATACTTTCATTTTCTATTACTCCAGTTTCTTTTTGTGATCCTAAACCGATATTGTATGATAATCCATTATCAGAACGTCCTGAAACGTTCAAATAATTATTTTGTGTCATTCCACTTTTTAATACATTATCTACCCAATTATAAGATTGATTTCTTGCTACTCTGTCAAATAAGAGATTATTTGTATTAGTTTGACCAACAGCATTTTTTAATTCCGTAGCATCTATATCCATATAGGTAGGATTAGTTGTTGTGTTGATAGTAGAAGCTAAAAATGCAGATTGATGGTAATACCACCATTTTTCTGGACTCATGAATTTAGGCAATCTTACTGCTTCTTTATTTCCATAAGAGCTATCATAAGAAATTGTCAATCCAGATTTAGCACTTGAACCGCTTTTAGTAGTAACTATAATAACTCCACTACCTCCTCTTGATCCATAAATTGCAGCTGAAGAAGCGTCTTTTAAGACGTCCATTCTAGCAATATCCTGTGGATTCAAAAAGTCAATATTATCTGTGGGTACACCATCAACAACAAAAAGAGGATTAGATCCATCTTTATTGATAGAGTTATTTCCTCTAATAACAACATTGAAACCATCGCCAATACGTCCTGAGCTAGAAGTAACTTGTACTCCCGCGATACTTCCCTGAATAGCATCCATAGGATTAGTAACATTTCTTTCAGTTATTTTTGCAGCATTCACAGTATTTACAGCGCCTGTAACATCGGTTTTTTTAGTAGTGCCATATCCAACTACCACTACTTCTTTTAAGGCTTGTTCTTCAGGTTGTAGACTGATATTAATATCTACAGTTCTTTTACCATCTACACTAATAGTTTTTGTTTGGTAACCTATAAAGGTAACTATCAATATAGCATTATCCGTAGTTAACTTCATGTTAAACTTGCCATCAAAATCAGTACTAGCTGAGTTTTTAGTACCTTTTTCAAGAATATTTACTCCAGGTAGGCTTATTCCGGCTTCATCTTGTACAGTACCGGTTATTATTGTACTTTTTTGAGCTTTCATCTCATTGGTCATGAGCAAACCCAGAAAGAGTGTTAGGGCATAAAAATATTTTATGCCATTTTTAAAGATTTTTTTCATTTTCATAAAATTAGGTTAGGTTAAGTTAAATTTGTTTGGGTTGGGGGTATTTGGAATTTTTAATTATTTGGAATTTTTCATAATTTCATCGTTTATTCGGGTGTTAATAAAATTTAAGTTTGATACATTTTCAATAGAAAATGGTTTTTCTACTTTATCAATAGTAACATTTTTGAATGTTATTTTCTTTATAGGTGATTTTGCATATCCTTTGGCTAGGATACCATACTTTCCACCATTTTTTACTGTTACATTTTCCAGATAGATATTTTCGATACGGGGAATGAAATTGCCTGTTTGGTTTCCGTGGACATTATAAAACATATCAATCTTTAGAACAGCCTCTCTGACTTGTCCAATTTCTATATTTCTAACAAAGAAGTTTTCAATTAATGCTCCTCTTCTTGAATTTGTTTTCAAACGTATTGCAACATCAAGATTAGGACTATTCATAATGCAACCTTCTACATAGACGTTACTAACGCCAGCAGATATTTCGCTACCAATAGTTACACCTCCATGTCCGTCAAACATTGTACAGTTTTGTACAATGATATTTTCACTTTTTATAGCAACACGTCTTCCATCTGCATCTCTTCCTGCTTTTATGGCGATACAATCATCTCCAGTATCAAAAGTGCAATTTTTTATAATTACGTTTTTTGAATATTCCGGATCGCAACCATCATTATTAGGGCCATGGCTCCTTACAGTTACTCCATCTACAGTTACATTGGTAGACTTTATAGGATGAATTACCCAAAATGGAGCATTTACAATTGTTACATCTTTTAAAAGAGCATCAGTACATTCAAAAAATTCTATAAAATTAGGTCTGATATAATGACCTTCTCCGAAAATACGCTCAGTAACTGGTAGGCCTTCTTCTGCCATATCTACCAGACGAGGTCGATTAAGTGGGTCAGACTGACTTGGAATTCCTTTTTTCCATCCATAAGAAGAACTTCCACACCAAGGCCACCAGTTGTCATTAGTCGCCTGACCGTTAAGTGTTCCTTTTCCGGTTACGGCAACATTATGTTTTTTGTAAGCATATATTAAAGGGGAATAATTCATCAATTCAGTTCCTTCAAATGAAGTATGTACTATCGGATAATCAGATGGTTTTGTACTAAATAAAATTTCAGCTCCTTCTTCTAAATGAAGGTTTACATTATCTTCTAAGTGTATAGGTCCTGTATAATATTTACCAGAAGAAATGATAACCATACCTCCACCATTTTTTGAACAATCCTGAATTGCTTCTTTGAAAGCATTTGTATTGTCAAAGACACCATCAGCTTTAGCTCCATAATTTGTTGCTATATATTTTTTGTCTATAAATGAAGGAACTTTAATACCATCAATGATGTTTTGCATAGATTGCCAGGGGTCATTATTCACAATAGTTTTTGTATTACTAACTCCACACGAAATAAGTAGGAGGGATAAAAAAGATAGTAGTATAAAGCTATGTGTTAAATGTGTTTTTTTATTCATTTTATTTATAAGAATTATGGTATTAATTTTTATTTATTTATTTAAAATTATAAATGTAGAATTTACACAAACCTAGATATTTATTTTCATTTTAGCAAGTATAAAATCTTTAAAAAAATAAGATTAAATATAAAATAAGTTCTTTTTTTATTCATTTAGTGTAAAAATAGAGGATTATATAGGTGTTTTTGTTTTTTTTATTCAATAAACCAGACTTAAAAAAGATTAGAATATTGTTTTACGCAATCGATTACGCTAAATAGTAAAAAAAGAGTTAATTTTACACTATTCAAAATAAAATGAGTCTCTAATGAGTAAAAAAACAACGATTTATGATATTGCAAAAGTGCTTGATATTACCGCCGCTTCGGTATCAAGAGCATTAAATAATAATCCTAAAATTAGTGAAAGTACTCGTAAATTAGTTTTGGAGACTGCAGCTAAAATGAATTATAAACAGAATAAGCTTGCCTTAGCACTTCGTAGTGGAAAAAGCTATAATGTAGGTGTTATTGTTCCTCGTATTGACAGTAATTTTTTTGCTTCCATAATTAGAGGAATAGAAGAGGAATTATATGCTCACAAGTATAATGTTATTATTTGCCAAACTCACGAAGATGAGAATAGGGAGTTTGAGAATATTAATACATTATTAAATGCTCAGGTAGATGGGATTTTAATGTCTGTTTCAAATGTCGGATCAGAAAGTGATTGGATAATAGAAAAAGTTATCGAAAAAAATGTTCCTTTAATCTTTTTTGATAGAAAGAAAAATATTGATGGAGTTAGTTCTGTTACTATAAACGATTATGATATTTCGTATTTGGCAACTAAACATTTAATAGCACAAGGTTGTTCGCGTATTGCTCATTTTAAAGGCAATCAATGCTTAGAAATATTCGAAAATCGTCTAAAAGGATACAAACAGGCATTACTTGATAATGGGATGGAATTTGACGAGGATTATGTCATTCAAACCAAAAGTAATGTAAAAGCAGGAGCGCAGGCTGTTGATATTCTTATGAAATTGCAAAATCCACCAGATGCCATATTTTCTTCGAGTGATTTTGCTGCTTTAGGCGCTATACAACAATTAAAAGTAAAAGGAATACAAATTCCGGAAGATTTTTGTATAGTAGGTTTTGGAAATGAACCTTTTACAGATTTTATGGAACTTCCAATGTCGACTGTAGATCAATTTCCTTTGGAGATGGGTAAAATGACTGCCAAAGTATTTCTGGAACATATTGATAATATTGGAAATGTAAAAATTGAAAAGAAAGTAGTGCTTACTCCAGAGTTAAATATTAGGAAATCTTCTTCAAGAGTACTATAATAGCTTCAATAAATTAGATATCTTTATTCACATTTAGTTTTAATATGAAAAATATTGATCTTACGCTACTGGAAATTTATCAGGAATCACTATTAAAAACTAAAATAGGTTCTATTGCAACTTATATACCTGAATTAGCGAATGTTGATCCAGATATGTTTGGAATAAGTTTAACTACTATTGATGGACAAAATTTTGGTGTCGGGGATTCAGAAGTACGTTTTTCTATTCAATCGGTTTCTAAAGCATTATCGTTAGCCTTAGCATTTTCAGTTCTTGGTGAAAGTATATGGGAAAGAGTAGGTGTCGAGCCTTCGGGTACTCCGTTTAATTCATTATTGCAATTAGAATATGAAAAAGGAATACCCCGAAATCCTTTTATCAATGCGGGAGCTCTGGTTATAGCGGATATGTTGGTCTCGAATTTTAAAAATCCTAAAAAAGAATTTTTATATTTTATTCGAAATATTTCTGGTATTTCAGATATAGAATTCGATTTAAAAGTAGCCCAATCAGAAAAGAATAATGGGTATAGAAATATTGCTTTGGCTAATTATATAAAATCTTTCGGAAATTTAAAGAATGATGTTGAGGAAGTATTGGATTTTTATTTTCATCAATGTTCGGTTTCAATGTCTTGCCACGAATTAACTAAAGCTTTTTATTTTTTGGCTAATGAGGGAGTTTCTTTATCAGGAAAACAAGTTTTAAATAAAAGCCAGGTAAAAAGGGTAAATGCATTAATGCAAACCTGTGGATTTTATGATGAATCAGGAGAGTTCACTTACCGTGTTGGATTGCCTGGTAAAAGTGGAGTAGGTGGAGGTATTGTTGCTTTGTTTCCTAAAGAATTTATCGTTTCTACCTGGAGCCCAAGGCTAAACACAAATGGAAATTCGGAATTAGGTATGTTTGCTCTTGAGCAACTAACAACTAAAACGGGGATGTCAATTTTTTAATCCCTTCAATAAAAATTTACCACAAAAAAAGGTGTGAATTAAACTTCACACCTTTTTATATTCAAAACATCAATTTTTTTTACAAAGATACTCCTCTTTTCCAAGGAATAAATACATCTTGTTTTAGCTGATCTGCTTTTGTTTCTACGTTTCCGCTTGCCAATTCTATAATGTAATCTACGAGTTCTGCTCCAACTTCGGTTATGTTTTTTTCACCAGTAATCACAGTTCCAGCATTGAAATCGATAATATCCGACATTCTATTAGTTAATGCCGTGTTTGAAGCAATTTTCACAACAGGTGCAACTGGATTCCCCATTGGATTCCCTAAACCTGTGGTAAATAAAACAACTGTTGCTCCTGATCCAACTAATCCTGTGGTACATTCGGCGTCATTTCCTGGTGTATTTAGGAGATTTAGACCTGGTTTTGAAATGTATTCGCCATAATCCAAAACGTCTACGATAGGTGCAGTTCCACCTTTTTTAGAAGCCCCAGCAGATTTCATGGCATCAGTAATCAATCCGTCTTTAATATTTCCTGGAGAAGGGTTCATATCAAAACCTGAACCTGCATCTACAACTGATTTTTCAAAAGCTTTCATCAAGGATAAAAACTTGTCTGCTTTTTCTTCATCCACACATCGGTTCATCAATTCTTGCTCAACGCCGCATAATTCCGGGAACTCTGCCAAAATGGATTTTGCTCCCAAAGCTGCAAAAATATCTGAAACAACTCCTAATGCTGGATTAGCAGAAATTCCTGAAAACCCGTCAGATCCACCACATTCGAGACCAATACTTAGTTTTGAAATAGGAGCAGGTTTACGTTGGATTTTATTGGCTCTTTTAATAGCTTCATAAGAATCTTTAATCACCATTTGGAACATTTTGTCTGTAGTTCCAATTTGTTGCTGCTCATAGATCAAAATTTCTTTATCATTATTCGGACTAATTGCCTTCAATGCATCTTTAAAAATGTTTACTTGCAAATTTTGGCAGCCCAAACTTAAAATAGTTGCACCAGCAACATTTGGATTGTTCACATATCCTGCAAGCAGTTTGGCCAACAATTCCGAATCTTGTCGAATTCCACCACAGCCACCTTGATGGTTGATGAATTTTACTTCGATATTATCTAAAAGATTTTCATTTGATTGTTTCTCAGAAACTTCTTCTATGCTTTTTTCTTCAATTAAAGATCGTAATAAATTTTTATAAGAAACTTCTTTTTTTGGCAGTAATTCGTTTTCAAAAATATCTTTCAGTTTTTCGATATTTTTGTTTTCACAAAAAACCAATGGAATAAATAACCAAACATTTTTGGTTCCAACTTGTCCATCAGTACGGTGGTATCCGTTGAAAGTTTTGTCTTTCCAACGATCTACATTTGGTGGAGTCCAGCCTAAATTTCCCGTTTTACCAAAAACTTTTTCACTTTGATGTTTTACATTTTCTGTGGTAATTACTTCTCCTTTTTTTATAGGTTCTACAGCTTTTCCTACCAAAACGCCATACATTATAATCTCATCACCAACTGCAAAATCTTTCTCTGTGATTTTATGTTTTGCTTTAACATCAGTTGTTGGTATGACTGTAGTTCCTTCAAACGCAATTTGTTCGTTTTGTACCAAATCGGTTAAAGCGACAATTACGTTATCTGCTGGATTTACTTTTATTAATTTTTTTTGCATGATATAATTTTTAAAAAGATTTTAATTAGTATTTAGCACTGAAATTAGCATAGCCTTTTTCAATTCCATTAGCTTCAATTTCAGTTAAAGCTACTACTAAAGCTTCAGATAAACCTTTAATTTTTGTTAAATCTTCACCCCAGAATTCTGTGTTGGCTAAAACTTTAGCAACAACTAAATCTAAAGATCCTAATTGCCAGGCATTTTTAAATGCTTCCACTAACTCAGGTGTATCTTTTACTGGTAATACTTCGTTATTCCAGGTTCCTTTGTAGAATTGAATCAAAGAAGCTAGTGAAAAAGTTAAATTAGTTGGAAGTTTTGCTTTTGCATTATAATATCCTAATAAACTTGGTAAAACTCTTACTTTGAATTTTGAGATAGAATTTAATGCAATATCAGCCAATGCGTGTTTGATAAATGGATTTTTAAAACGATCCATTACCTCTTCAGCATAGGCAGTGATTTCATTTTTGTCCATAGCAAGGGTTTCGCTAATTTCACTGATAACGTTATTTACGAATGGTCCAGTAAAATCTCCGTTAACAGTTTCCATTACTAATTTATTACCGTATAAAAGAGAAAAAGGAACCATTGCTGTATGCGCACCGTTCAAAATACGAACTTTAATCATTTTGAAAGGACGAATATCGTCAACAATTTTCACATTCAAATCCGTTTTATGGAAAGGTAGTTTTGCTTTTAAATCATCTCCACCTTCAATAGCCCAAAGGAAGAATGGTTCAGCAGCAACAATTAAATTATCTTGATAGCTTAATTTGTTGTTGTAGTCTTCAATTTCAGCTCTTGGATATCCAGGAACAATTCTGTCAACCAAAGTGCTGTGATAAGAACAAGCATCAGAAACCCAAGTTTTAAATGCATCTTCTAATTTCCATAGGTCAACATATTGTAAGATAATTTTTTTCAGAGTTTCTGAGTTGTAATCAATCAATTCACAAGGAATGATAGTCAATCCTTTAGAAGCATCTCCATTGAAATATTTGAATCTTTCGTATAATAAAACAGTTAATTTTGCTGGAAATGAAGCAGGTGGCTGCATATCTGGAGTATCAGTTCCAATGAATTCAATTCCAGCTTCAGTAGTATTTGAAACAATAAATTGAAGTTCTTCTTCTTTAGCTAAAGCTAGGTAATCAGCAAATTCAGTATAAGGATTAATACCTTTTACGATATTAGTAATTAACTGAATGTCTTGTATTTTTTCTCCTTTTTTGATTCCATTCATAAACAATGTATAAAGACCATCCTGATCATTAATCATGTTTACCATACCATCTTTCAATGGCTGAACCATTGCAATTCCAGCATTGAAATCAAGTTCTGTATTTAGTCTGTGAAAAGCGTAATCAACGAAAGCTCTTAAGAAATTACCTTCACCAAATTGTACTACTTTAATTGGGAATTTCTTTTCTAATCCTTGGCTTTTTCTATTTAATTTTTCCATTTTGTCTTTTTTGGGTATTATTTTAAAAAAGATAAAATCAACAACTTTATAGGTTGTTGATTTTTATCGTATTATTACTTAATTATTCCTTTTGCAGGGAAATTGAAATATTCCTTAGCATTATGATAACTGATATCTGAAACCATTTTACCAATCCACTCTATATCATTTGGCAATTCACCTCTTTTGATTTCATCTCCTAAAAGGTTACAAAGCAAACGTCTGAAATATTCGTGTCTTGGGAAAGATAAGAAACTTCTTGAATCAGTCAGCATTCCGATAAAACAGCTAATCAAACTCATATTAGAAAGAGCATTTAATTGTTTAGTCATACCGTCTTTTTGATCTAAGAACCACCATCCTGAACCAAACTGAACTTTTCCTTTAACACTTCCGTCGTTGAAGTTACCAATCATGGTAGCCATCACTTCGTTGTCAGCAGGATTCAAGTTATAAATGATTGTTTTTGTCAATTTATCTTTGCTGTCCAAAGCATTCAGGAAACCGGAAAGTTTTTGAGCTTGAGAATAATCTCCGATAGAATCCCATCCTGTGTCAGGTCCTAAGATTCTGTGCATACGGGCATTGTTGTTTCTTAATGCTCCTAAGTGAAATTGTTGAACCCATCCAAATTCGTGGTACGTTTCACATAAGTAAAACAAAACAGCACTTTGAAATTTCAAAGCTTCTTCGTTAGTTAATTCTTTGTTTTCTCTTTTCTTTAAGAAGATAGCACTAACTTCGCTTTCAGTGTAGCTTTCGAAATAGATTTGCTCTAAACCATGATCAGAAAGTTTTGAACCGTTTTGAGTAAAGAACTCGATTCGGTTTCTTAAAGCGTCACGTAAATCAGAATAAGTATTGATAGTAATTCCGGCTTTTTGTCCTAAAGTGTCGATGTATTCGTTGTAACCATCAGCTGCTATCAAGATAGATCTGTCAGGTCTGAAAGCAGTGCTTACTTGAGTTTTGCAATCGCTAACGGCTAATTTTTGGTGCCATTCTAAAGTATCAATTGGATCTTCAGTAGTACAAACGAATTCAGCATTTACTTTACCTAGTAAGTTTCTTGTGCTGTATTCCGCAGAATTTACTTTTGCAGAAGCTTCTTCGTAAATTCTTTCTGCTGATTTTTCGTTTAATAATTCGGTGATGCCAAAATAACGAGCTAATTCTAAATGCGTCCAGTGGTACAAAGGATTACGCATTGTATATGGAACTGTTTTAGCCCAGTTTAGGAATTTATCTTTATCAGAACCGTCACCTGTAATGAATTTTTCGTTCACTCCCAAAGTACGCATTGCACGCCATTTGTAGTGATCTCCGTTGATCCAAACTTGAGTAATGTTGTCAAAGATTTTATCTTCAGCAATGAACTGAGGATTTAAGTGATTGTGGTAATCTATAATTGGCTGATTTTTAGAATAATTGTGATACAATTCTTCAGCAAATTTATTTTCTAATAAAAAATTATCGTGTATGAAAGTGCTCATTATAAAATTTTTAAAATAGTATTATTCGTTTGACGGTTTTCCGATAGTAGCCAAAATTCCACCATCTACATAAAGGATGTGACCGTTTACGAAATCACTTGCTTTTGAAGATAAGAATACCGCAGCACCTTGTAAATCTTCTGGTTCTCCCCATCTTGCTGCAGGAGTTCTTCCGATGATGAAATCATTAAAAGGATGCCCGTCAACTCTGATTGGAGCTGTTTGAGTAGTTGCAAAATAACCAGGTCCAATTCCATTAGCCTGGATGTTGAATTTACCCCATTCTGTAGCCATACTTTTAGTAAGCATTTTCAAACCACCTTTTGCAGCAGCATAAGCACTTACAGTATCTCTACCTAGTTCACTCATCATAGAACAAATGTTGATGATTTTTCCACCATTTCCACGAGCAATCATTCCTTTAGCAACTGCTTTAGACATGATAAAAGGACTAATTAAATCTACATTGATTACTTGAGCAAAATCAGCAACTTCCATTTCTACGATTGGAGTTCTTTTGATAATTCCTGCATTGTTAATCAGAATATCAATAGGACCAACTTCTGCTTCTATTTTAGCTATATTTTCAATTACAGCAGCTTCGTCAGTAACGTCAAATACATAACCGTAAGCATCTATTCCTACTGATTTGTATTCTGCAACGGCTGCTTCTACTGTTTCGTGTGATGAACGGTCGTTAACTACAACTTTTGCTCCTGCATGTCCAAGTCCTTTGGCCATAGCCATTCCAAGTCCATGTACAGCTCCTGTTACTAATGCAGTTTTTCCCGTTAAATCAAAAAGGTTAATTGACATAATTTTTTATTTAAATAGTTATTTATATTATCTTAAATCAGTTGTTTTACAAACATCCATATCTCCGTAGTCCAGATTTTCTCCAGCCATACCCCAAATAAAAGTGTAATTGCTAGTTCCGGCTCCTGAGTGGATAGACCAAGGCGGAGAAATAACTGCTTGAAGGTTGTTCATCCAAATGTGTCTTGTTTCTTGTGGTTCTCCCATAAAGTGACAAACAGATTGACCTTCAGGAATTTCTAAATAAAGGTATACTTCCATTCTGCGATCGTGAACGTGTGCTGGCATTGTGTTCCAAACACTTCCTGGTTTCAATTCAGTCATACCCATTTGTAGTTGACAAGTAGTAACAATTCCTCCGATAATCATTTGACTTACCGTACGGTTGTTAGCAGTTTCCATTGTTCCTAATTGTAATTTATTGGCTTCAGCCAAACTTACTTTTTTTGTAGGATAGTTAGTGTGTGCAGGTGCTGAATTGATATAAAATTTAGCCGGATTTTTAGCATCATCACTTTTGAAGATAACTTCTTTGTTTCCACTTCCGATATAAAGTGCATCTTTAAATCCTAATTCATAAGTAGTTCCTTCAACAACTACAGTTCCATTTCCACCAACATTGATGATTCCCATTTCTCTTCTTTCTAAAAAATATTCAGACTTAAGAGGGTCGATAGTTTCAAGTTTTAAAGGAGTTGTAGGAGTTGCTGAACCAGCAATGTATCTATCATAATGAGAGTAGGTTAGGGTGATTTCTCCCTCTATCATTAAGTTGTCAATTAAGAATTCTGACCGTAGCTGTGCTGTGTCATATTGTTTTACTGCTTGTGGGCTAGATGCGTATCTAGAACTGTACTTTGTCATATAATTAAGGTATAATGTAATCGATTACGCAAAAGTAATTTTTAAATCTTAATAAACAATAATTTTTAATTCAATTTTTGCTCATTTATGTGATAAAACATTTCTTTTTTGCTGATATGATAACTAATTGTCTTTAAATTTATTGGTAAGTTAGTTTGTAGTTAATTTCGTTGAATTGTATTTTGATTTTATAATCAACATTACTCTTTAGGCAATGCTGCTCCAACTGCAATATCACAACGATGACCTGCTTGTCCATGTGGTGGATTCATTCCTTCTGGTGTAGTAACTGCGGGAGTTGCAGGTGCGGCTAATGTTGCAGGAACTGAAGGTGTAACAGTTGTAGAAACTACATTACTTTGCTGTGGAACAACTGTGGTTGTCTTTGGTTTTGCTACAGGGGAGTTTAAAGGAGCTCCAACTGCAATATCGCAACGATGTCCGGGCTGACCATGAGCAGGATTCATACCTTTAGCAACAGGAATTGGAGTCGTTGTAGTAGTTTGAGTAGTGGTATTTTGATTAACAATACTTTGATTTTGCAAAGTTTGATTTTGCTGTATATTTGCTGCCTCAGTAAACGGAACTATTTTTGATGGGATTGGGTTGTCTTGTGGTTCGAGTTCTTTTTTACAAGAAATAAATAATAATGAACTTGTCAAAAGAAGGCTAAAAAAAGATTTCATAAACATAGTTTTTTGTTTGTAGTTTCAAATATAAGATTTTTATATAATAAGGTCTTATTTTTTCCAAACAACCAAACAACAAATTTTTAAATAGACAAAAATAAATCCTATTTTAGCATCCTCTAAATTTTACTCATAAAATGATTAGTAAAGAACAATTCGAAAACGAATTACAACTCATAATACAAAACGGAATACGTGAAGATATAGGTGAAGGCGATCATAGTTCATTGGCTTGTATTCCATTATCTGCAAAAGGAAAGGCAAAATTATTGGTTAAGGAAGATGGTATTATTGCAGGTGTGGCTTTTGCTAAAATGATTTTGGAATATGTTGATCCAACTTTAGAAATGGAAACCTTTATTGTTGACGGAACTCCTGTAAAAAAAGGAGATGTGGTTTTTCATATTTCCGGAAGTTCGCAATCTATACTGAAAGCCGAGCGTTTGTTATTGAATTCGATGCAGCGAATGAGTGCAATTGCTACAAAAACAAAAAAATATGTGGATTTGCTCGAAGGAACAAATACAAAAATTCTTGATACCCGAAAAACAACTCCCGGATTTAGGGGTTGTGAAAAATGGGCGGTAAAAATAGGTGGAGGAGAAAATCATCGTTTTGCACTTTATGATATGATTATGCTTAAAGATAATCACAACGATTTTTCGGGAGGAATTACTTTGGCTATAGCCAAAATAAAAGCGTATCTGAAAGAGAAAAATTTAGATCTTAAAATTATAGTTGAAGCCAGAAATCTGGACGAAGTCAAAGAAATTTTAGAAAGTGACGGAATTTATAGAATCTTGATAGATAATCTTAATTTTGAAGATACTATAAAAGCAGTTAAGTTAATTGGTAATAAATGTCAAACGGAGTCTTCTGGAAATATCAACGAAAATACAATTCGAAGTTATGCAGAATGTGGAGTGGATTACATTTCATCAGGAGCTTTAACACATTCGGTTTATAATATGGATTTGAGTTTGAAAGCGTTTTAAATTCGAATAACTATGAGTAAGGAAATAGAAGAAAGAATAGAAAAAATCCCTGTACTGCGTAATTTAGCCCGTCCATTGAAAAGGATAAAATTACCTCGATTGCAAGGAATCTCTCTATATGATTTATTAGAATTATATGGGCTTGGAATTGCAGAAAGTGCTTTTTCTTATCATGCCAGTGCGATTGCATTTAGCTTTTTTATGGCTTTGTTTCCTTTTGCGTTGTTTATATTAAATCTCATTCCTTATATTCCTATCGAGGGTTTTCAGGCAGATTTTCTTCAGTTTGTAAAAGATGGAGTACCTCCGAATACGTATGATGCTATTGCTAATATTATTAATGACATCCTTAATAACAGTCATTCTGGATTATTGTCTACTGGATTCTTTTTGTCTATTTTCTTGATGGCAAATGGACTGAATGGGATTTTAGGAGGATTTGAATCCTCAAAGCATGTGCTTATCAAACGAGGATTTTTTAATCAATATTTGGTAGCATTGGGAATGTCTTTAGTATTGTCACTTTTATTATTGGTAACTGTGGCTATTATTGTTGTTTTTGAAGTTTTTATTCAAATGACTATTATTCAGGATGTACTAAGCGACCGGATCCCACTAATTAGTTTAAGTCGGTATGCCTTCGTAATTTTGATGATTTTGATTACTATATCTATACTTTTTAAGTTTGGTACAGTGCACGATAAAAACAGTGTTTTTATTTCTATAGGTTCTGTATTTACAACCGTTTTGGTAATTTTAGATTCTTATGTTTTTGGAATTTGGGTACTGCGATTTTCAAAGTACAACGAATTGTATGGGTCTATTGGTACCTTATTGATTATGATGTTTTATATCTGGATTAACTGTGCTATTTTGCTTCTTGGTTTTGAATTGAATGCTTCTGTAAATAAATTAAGAAGAAAAAAAGAGCAGTAATATAATTTCAATATTAGCTGGATTTATAGAAAAATAATTTATGGATAAAAAGACCATATATAGTATCGTATTATTCTTTTTAGTAACTTTTTTTGCTCAAAGCCAAACTGTTATTGGAAAATGGAAAACAATCGACGATGAAACAGGAAAAGCCAGATCTATTGTAGAAATCTATGAGAAATCTGGAAAAATCTACGGGAAAGTTATTGATATTTTGGAGCCAGAAAATAAGAAAAGAGTTTGTAGTAATTGCTCTGATAATGATAAAGGCAAACCGATTCTTGGAATGATAATTATAAAAGGACTTTCAAAAGAAGGTTCAGAATATACAGATGGTAAAATCCTAGATCCGCAGAATGGCAAATTATATAAATGTTTTATAACATTGGAAACAAAGGACAAACTTAAAGTTCGTGGTTATATAGGAATTTCATTGTTGGGTAGAACACAATATTGGTATAGAGTAAAGAATTAATTTTTGAATAAAGAAATCCAAAATTCATAATGTATTTTGTTGAAGTAATTTTACCGCTTTCTCTAGCTAAAACGTTTACTTACAGCGTTTCGGAAGCTGAGTATAATTACATTAAAAAAGGAATGCGGGTTTCAGTACCTTTCGGCAAAAGTAAAATCTACACAGCTTTGGTTATCGAAATCCATGAAAACCAACCCACTTTATATGATGCTAAAGAAATACATCAGATTCTTGATGATAAACCTATAGTGACCGAAATTCAAATCTCCCATTGGCAGTGGATTGCAACCTATTATATGTGTGCTATTGGTGATGTGTATCGGGGAGCAATGCCATCAGGACTTTTATTGGAAAGTGAAACAATTATCTCTCAAAAGCAAGATAGTTTTGTTGATGAAAGTCTGCTTTCGGACGAAGAATTTTTGGTTTATGAAGCTTTACAACAACAAAGTTCTTTGAAGGTGCAAGATATAATGAATATTCTGAACAAGAAGAATATTTTTCCCGTTATTCAAAAATTGGTGGACAAAAATATTTTGGTACTTCAGGAAGAAGTTCAGGAAAGTTATACGCCAAAACTCGTTCGATATGTAAAATTGCATTCTAAATACGATTCTAATGTAGGTTTAAATGAATTGCTTGAAACCCTAAAAAGTGCTAATAAGCAAAAGGAAATTGTTTTGAGTTATTTTCAGTTAAGTGCTTCGGAGAAAAAGCCAATTACTGTAAAAAAACTTATTGAAGCTGCTAATTCTACTTTGACAATTATAAAGACATTAATTGAGAAAGAGATTTTTGAAGAATACCATCTTCAGGTAGATCGCATCAACTTCTCAGGGAAAACCAAAGAAGAGCGACTAAAATTAAGTAAAGCGCAACAAATCGCTTTCGAAAAAATAAAAGAAAGTTTTGCTAAGAAAGAAGTCTGTCTTTTGCATGGAGTTACTTCCAGCGGTAAAACAGAAATCTACACCAAACTAATTGAAGAATATATCGAAACAGGAAAACAAGTACTGTATTTATTGCCTGAAATTGCCTTAACAACCCAATTAGTGGGAAGATTGCGAGATTATTTTGGTAATAAAGTAGCTGTCTTTCATTCGAAATATAATAATAACGAAAGGGTAGAAGTCT
This sequence comes from Bacteroidota bacterium, assembly GCA_040387175.1. Classification (GTDB taxonomy): domain Bacteria; phylum Bacteroidota; class Bacteroidia; order Flavobacteriales; family Flavobacteriaceae; genus Flavobacterium. The sequence goes on from JAZKED010000016.1 coordinate 57,170, forward strand.
GGCAACAAGTGCTGTCAGATTCGCCGAAAGCACAAATTGTTATCGGAGCCAGATCGGCTTTGTTTTTGCCTTTTTCTAATTTAGGATTGGTTATTGTTGATGAAGAGCATGAGCAAACTTTCAAGCAAGTAGATCCTGCTCCTCGTTATCATGCCCGAGATGCTTCTATAGTTTTGGCTAACAGTCATAAAGCAAAAGTTTTGTTGGGTTCAGCCACCCCAAGTATTGAAACTTATTTTAATGCGCAATCCGGAAAATATGGTTTTGTAGAAATTACCGAAAGATATGGTAATGTGAGAATGCCTGAAATTGAATTGGTAGATTTGAAGGATAAATATTTCCGCAAAAAAATGTCAGGTCATTTTAGTGACACGTTAATTGATAATATTACTACAGCTTTGTCTTTGGGAGAACAAATTATTTTGTTTCAAAATCGCAGAGGTTTTTCTCCTATTATAGAATGTCTGACCTGTGGTCACGTTCCGCAATGTCCGCAATGTGATGTGAGCTTGACCTATCATAAACATAAAAATCAGTTGCGTTGTCATTATTGTGGTTATTCAATGGCGAAACCAACTAATTGTCATGTTTGTTCAAGTCTTGATTTGATTACAAAGGGCTTTGGAACGGAACAAATTCAGCAGGAATTGGTTGAATTATTTCCGAATGCTAAAATTGGTCGAATGGATCAGGACACAACTAGGGGTAAGTTTGGATTTGAAAAAATTATTGATAGTTTCAAAAATCGGGAAGTAGAAATTTTAGTAGGAACACAGATGCTTGCCAAAGGTTTGGATTTTGATAATGTAAGTTTGGTAGGTATCATGAATGCTGATAATATGTTGTATCATCCCGATTTCAGAGCTTTTGAAAGAAGTTATCAAATGATGATGCAGGTTTCTGGTCGTTCTGGTCGTTCTGAAAAACAAGGGAAAGTAGTCATTCAAACCTATAATCCGGATCATAATACAATTCAGCAGGTGGTTCGTAATGATTACGAGGGAATGTATAAAGAACAATTATATGACAGGCAGATTTATCATTATCCTCCTTATTATAAACTTATAAAATTGACTTTGAAACATAGGGATTTTGATAAGCTAAAAGAAGGTTCGATGTGGTTGTATCAGGTAATGAAACAAAATCTGACTATTCCAGTTTTGGGACCAGAAGAGCCGCCTATTTCCAGAATTAGAAATGAATATATCAGAACAATTATGGTAAAAATTCCAACTGACTATTCTCTGAAAGGTACAAAAAAAACTATTCAGAAAATGCTGAATAGTTTTGAAGCTGTTGCACAATATAGAGCTATAAAAGTGGCAGTAAATGTTGATTTTTATTAGTTTGTAGCCAGGGCTTTTACCAAATCTTCTTTTTTATGTCTGCTAAGCGGAATTTTGGTAATCCCAATTTCGGCAAATCTACTATTGAAACGTTCTACTTTATCAATGTTTATAATGTATGATTTATGTACTCTGACAAATTTTTCTTTGGATAAATCTTTTTCGAAAGATTTCATCGTAGAAAGAACAAGATTACTGTCGTCTTCGGTCACTACTTTTACATAATCTCCAAAAGCTTCAATCCATTTGATTTTTGCAGTATATATTTTTAGTTTTTTGAGGTTGCTTTTGATGAAAATATAATCACCATCTTCTTCATGAGGCTCGGATTTCAGTGTGTATAAATCAAGGGCTCTTTTTACAGAAGCGTTAAATCTGTCTATTGCAATTGGTTTTTGAAGATAATCGGTAGCGTCATAATCAAATGCTTTCATTGCATATTCCGCTTTAGAAGTGATGAAAATGATTTGTGGTTTTGTTTTTAGACCGTCTAAGAAATCAAATCCATTTATAACAGGCATCTCAATGTCTAAAAAAATTAAGTCCACATTATTTATGGTCATACAGCCCTTTGCTTCAATTGCATTGGAAAAATCACCCACTAAATGTAAATTCGGGTGATTATTTACTAACTTTGTAATGATCATTCTTTGAATAGAACTATCATCTACAACGACACAATTTAGTTTCATAAATCTTCTATTTTGAAATCAATGTAAGTAAAAGTAATGTGTATTTTTCGCAAAACCAAATCTTAGTCGGCTTTTTTTGTATTACAACGAATTAAACTCAAATAGATTTGTTTATTGAATAAAAATAATTACTTTTGCACCCAAATTAACAAATAAATTTATATTTATGAATCATTATGAAACTGTTTTCATTTTAAATCCCGTTTTATCTGAAGTTCAGGTAAAGGAAACAGTAAGCAAATTTGAAGATTTTCTTACTAGTCGTGGAGCTACAATGGTATCAAAAGAGGATTGGGGTCTTAAAAAAATGGCCTACGAAATCCAAAACAAAAAATCTGGTTTTTACCATTTGTTTGAATTTAATGTTCCAGGAGAAGTTCTTATTGCTTTTGAAACTGAATTTAGACGTGACGAAAGAGTTATGCGTTTCTTAACTGTAAGTCTTGACAAACATGCTATCTCTTGGGCTGAAAGAAGAAGAGCAAAACTTAAATCTCAAAAAGCTTAATTATCATGGCAACATTACAACAATCTGCTTCAGGAAAAAAAGACGGGGATATCAGATATCTTACGCCTTTGAACATAGAAACTAACAAAACTAAAAAGTATTGTCGTTTCAAAAAATCAGGTATCAAATATATTGATTATAAAGATGCTGATTTCTTATTGAAATTCGTTAACGAGCAAGGGAAAATTCTTCCGCGTCGTTTAACAGGAACTTCATTAAAATACCAAAGAAAAGTGTCTGTAGCTGTAAAAAGAGCTCGTCATTTAGCTTTAATGCCATACGTGGCCGATTTATTAAAATAATTTAAAATCAACAGTTGTTGGTTTCTCATGAAAGGGAACCTAACTTCTATAATAAGGACAACAACATGGAACTTATATTAAAAAAAGACGTTCAAAATTTAGGATTTAAAGATGATGTGGTTTCTGTGAAAAACGGTTACGGTCGTAACTTTTTAATTCCACAGGGATTCGCTCAATTGGCTACGCCTTCTGCAAAGAAAGTATTGGCTGAAAACCTAAAACAAAGAGCACACAAAGAAGCTAAAGTAGTTGCAGATGCAAAATCATTAGCTGAAACTTTGAAAGCATTAGAAATTAAAATTTCTGCAAAAGCAGGTGGAGAGAAACTTTTTGGTTCTATCACTAACATTGATATTGCTGAAGCTTTAGAGAAATCAGGAAATGCTATCGACAGAAAATTCATCACTAGCGGTATCGTAAAACGTACTGGTAAATATGCTGCAAGCATCCGTTTACACAGAGATGTAATAGTTGAATTGCCTTATGAAATCGTTGCTGAAAAAGCATAATTTCTAAATAGAATAGATTAAAATCCCGATGAAAGTCGGGATTTTTTTGTTTAATTGAATACTACTAAATTTAATTTGAGATGAAATACACCAGATTGACTAAAGAACAATTCGAAGAATTGAATCAGGAATTTAGCACTTTTCTTGCTACGCAAACTATTGACAAAGCAGAATGGGATACTTTAAAAGCAGAAAAACCAGAAGTTGCCGAACAGGAATTGGATGTTTTTTCTGATTTGGTTTGGGAAGGAGTTTTAAGCAGAGCAGAATATTTAGAACATTTTTCTAAAAATCATATTTTTCTTTTCCAGTGCTTTGATACTTATGTTCAGTCTATTGTGTTGAAATCATTGGTTCCAGAAACTGATTTTTTGACTAAAGATGGATTACAATGGTTAAGTGATAATATGTTTACTGATACTATTGAAATGAAAACAGGTAAAAAAGTATTTACTGAAGAACGCAATAGTTCAATTTTTCAATTGATACAACAAGGAGCATTTTTGAGCGATGGACAATTGTACAAACAAATAAATTCAATTATTGAATCTTAATTATACCATTTTTCTATTAAATAAGTTATTTTAGTACCTTACTTTTTCAAAATTAATAGTCATTTTTTCTATGGATATTCAAAGTACCATTCAAGCATTGCGAGAGGAGTTAAATCAGCACAACTACAATTATTATGTGTTGGATAATGCCACTATTTCAGATTATGATTTTGATAGTAAACTAAAAGAACTTCAAGAATTAGAAAATAAATATCCTGAATTTTTTGATGAAAATTCTCCAACACAGCGAGTTGGAGGAACAGTAACGAAAAATTTTAAAACTATTGCGCATCAATACCGAATGTATTCGCTAGATAATTCCTATTCCAAAGATGATTTGTTGGATTGGGAAAAACGCATTCAAAAACAGCTTGGGAATGTTGATTTACAATACACCTGCGAATTAAAATACGACGGAGCATCGATAAGTATTACTTACGAGAATGGAAAATTAGTCCAGGCTTTAACGCGTGGAGATGGTTTTCAAGGGGATGAAGTGACAAATAATATCAAAACTATAAAATCAATTCCGTTGAAATTAAAAGGGAATTATCCTGATAAATTTGATATTCGTGGTGAAATTATTCTGCCTTTTGCTGGTTTCGAAAAAATGAATCAGGAATTAATAGAAATTGGAGAAACGCCTTATTCAAATCCTAGAAATACAGCATCCGGAAGTTTAAAACTACAAGACAGTACAGAAGTAGCCAAACGTCCGTTAGAATGTTTGTTGTATTTTGTAACTGGTAATAATTTACCTTTTTCATCCCAATTTGAAGGATTAGAAACCGCTAGAAATTGGGGATTTAAAGTGCCGAAAGAAGCGAAGTTGGTCAATAATCTACAAGAAGTTTTCGATTTTATTGATTATTGGGATGTACATCGTCATAATTTACCTTATGAAACGGATGGTGTTGTGATAAAAGTTAATAGTATTCAACATCAGGAAGAATTGGGTTATACAGCAAAGTCTCCTCGTTGGGCCATGGCGTATAAATTCAAATCGGAGCAGGTTGCAACAGAATTAAAATCCATTTCATATCAAGTAGGAAGAACAGGATCTATAACTCCGGTAGCTAATTTACAAGCCGTGCAATTGGCGGGAACTATTGTGAAACGAGCATCTTTGCACAATGCGGATCAAATTGAAAAATTAGATATTCGTATTGGTGATACCGTTTTTGTTGAAAAAGGAGGAGAAATCATTCCGAAAATTATTGCGGTGGATTTAAGTAAACGACCAGAGAATTCAGAAAGTACAAAATACATCACCCATTGTCCTGAATGCCAAACTCAATTGGTTCGGGTAGCGGGAGAAGCCAATCATTATTGTCCAAATTTTTATGGCTGTCCTCCACAGATTATTGGAAGAATTCAACATTATATTTCCAGAAAAGCAATGGATATTGAAGGGCTTGGAGGTGAAACGGTGGCTTTACTTTACAATAACGGATTGGTTCATAATTATGCTGATTTGTATGAGTTAACAGTGGAACAAATTTTACCATTGGAACGAATGGCCCAAAAATCTGCAGAAAATCTGGTACGAGGAGTTTTGAATTCTAAAAGTATCTCTTTTGAACGTGTTTTATATGCTCTTGGAATTCGATTTGTAGGGGAAACGGTGGCGAAAAAATTGGCTAAGCATTATAAAAGTATTGATGCTTTGAGTCAGGCTAGTTTGATGGATTTGGTTTTGGTAGATGAAATTGGTGAACGAATTGCACAAAGTGTTCTTGAATTTTTTGAAAATGAAGAGAATAGAAATATCATTGATAGGTTGAAAAATTATGGAGTTCAATTTGAGGCTATTGAAATTGTAAACCCAGATGCTACAGATAAATTGGCAGGAAAAACTTTTGTGGTTTCTGGAGTTTTTGAAGAATTTTCGAGAGATGATTTAAAGAAAGCTATTGAAGATAATGGTGGAAAAGTAGGGAGTTCTATTTCTGCAAAAACCGATTATGTGGTAGCCGGAGCTAATATGGGACCAGCAAAATTGGAGAAAGCTGTCAAACTAAATGTTTCCATAATTTCGGAAAATGAATTTATAAAAATGCTGCATGAAAGCGAATAGACCTTCACTTATTTTATATTTTACGGCTTGTATATTGGTTGTTTTCTTTAAAATAATGGAATATGATTCTATTATGCTTTATGTGAAATCCATTATTGTTCCATTTATATTTATTTATTATTTAATTACAAATAATTATAAAATATCATGGATTAAATCCCTGATTTTTTTATTTTGTTTTGTTGGAGATCTTTTTAACTTATTGGATTTCAACGATTCCGGATTAGGAGCTTTGTTGTGCTTTTTAATAGTTTATATCCTTTTGTTGATGCTTACAATAGATAATTTTAGATATTTGAGATATGAAAGAAACGATAGTGGACCAATGCTTATTCTATTTCTTTTTATTGTTACAATTTGTACTTCTATATTGAGTCTGAAATTTGAAAAAATGATATTAGATTTTTCTTTATATCTAAGTTATGGTATCGTTTTAAGTTTTTTGTGTTTTATTTCTATTTCAAATTATATAAAAAAAGGAAATCATACTTTTTTTAATTTGGTTGTTATGTGTGTTTGTTTTATGGTATCAGATGTTTTTTATGTAATAAATAACTTTTATTTTAAACTATTTGCTTTTAGTTTCATAAGTGTAATTACTCAGGTCTTTGCTTATTTTTTTATGGTTACTTATTTTATTGAGAATGATAAATATAATCATAGAAGATTTAAATAATCAATTAATTTTCTGTTAGTATATTCATTATAAAAAAAACTTTTTTTTATTAGACCTTCTATAAATTTACCTTATTTTTTCTTTTCCTTGTTAGTATTTTGTTTATATATCATAATCAATAATTAATTAAAAGTGTTAAGAATATAACAAAAAGTTTCAAAACATCGTTATAGTTTTTTAGTTTTACCACCTGTTATGCGACTTAAATTAATTAATTTTGTAGGTAGGTAAAGGTGATATGTTTTTAAATTATATAAAGGATTATTTCTTAAAAAGATTTTTAAAAAATAGTTTACAAAATGTAAAAAGTATTTCTTCAGAGGGTTCAATACAAACGATTGGTGTTCTTATAGATGAAACTTATTTTTTAAGTAAAGATACCTTGATAAAGGAATTGATTCTCAACGGAATTTCCGAAAAAAATATTAAAATAATCGTTTACCGAGATGTTATAAAGAAAAACGATGTATTCTCACAGCCAACATTTAGCATCAAAGATCTTAATTGGAAAGCTGAAATTGTTAATCCTGTCGTAAATGATTTTATTAATTATAAGTTTGATTTATTAATAAGTTATTACGATGTAGAAAAAGCAATTTTACTTAACGTTACTAATAATTCGAAGGCTTTGTTTAAGGCTGGCTTTTCATCGATTGATAAGAGATTAAATCATTTGATGATTAATACGAATACTGGTAATTACAAGGTTTTTATTCATGAATTATTCAGGTATTTAAAAATATTAAATAAAATTTAAAATAGATTATGCAATCATTAATAGGAACTGGTGTTGCGCTTGTAACTCCTTTTAGAAAAGATTTATCAATTGATACAGAAGCATTAATAAAAATAGTAAATTTTTCCATTGATGGTGGTGTGGAATACCTTGTAATATTGGGGACAACTGCTGAAAATGCAACGATGACCCAAGCCGAAAAAGAATTTGTAATCCGAACCGTAGTAGAAACTAATAACGCAAGATTGCCACTCGTAATTGGAGTAGGAGGTAACAACACAGCGGAAATTGTTGAAGAATTAAAAACTAGAGATTTGTCTCAGTTTGCTGCAATTCTATCTGTGTCGCCTTATTATAGCAAACCAACTCAAGAAGGAATTTATCAACATTTTAAAGCTGTTTCTGAAGCTTCTCCAATTCCTGTTATTTTATACAATGTTCCTAGCAGGACAGGAAGTAATATGTTGCCATCGACAGTTTTAAGATTAGCAAATGATTTCAAAAATATTGTAGCTATTAAAGAAGCAAACGGAGATATGGTTCACGCTATGCAATTGTTAAAAGATAAGCCAAAAGACTTCCTAGTACTTTCTGGTGATGATATGATTGCATTGCCAATGGTTTTAGCAGGAGGTTCTGGCGTAATATCAGTTATTGCTCAGGGTTTTCCAAAAGAATTTTCAGAAATGATTCGTTTAGGATTAAACAGAAAAGTGGATGATGCTTATAAATTACATTACCAATTTTCAGATTGTATTGATATGATTTTCGAACAAGGAAATCCCGCCGGAATTAAACAAGTGTTTCAATCATTAGGTATAGCGGATAACACGGTTAGATTACCATTGGTAAGTGCAGACGAATCATTAGCAAACAGAATAGATGAATTTGTAGAAAAAATTAATAAAATAGCATAGAAAAACTGCTATTTTTTAATAAAAAAATATATTTTGTAGTGGCTAAATTAATACCTAAATTTGCCATCGAAACTTCGGTATGATTTTGGAAAGTTTAGGCTGTCTGTTATATCAGAAAAATAAGTAAATAAAAAAATGAAATCGAAGATTTGCAAATTCCCAAAAAGTAATATCATAATGGTAAGTAAAAAATTAGTATCGTTATTTCTTCTTGTTATCCTTTTGGGTTCTTGTAGTGAATATCAAAAAGCTTTAAAAACCGAAGATGTTGGGGTTAAATTTGAAATGGCTACTAAATTATATGATGCAGGAAAATATGATAAAGCAATTAGACTTATGGAGCAAATTGCACCATCATATAGAGGAAAACCTCAAGCGGAAAAGTTGTTTTATATGTTTTCGCAATCGTATTATAAAACAGAACAGTATTATTTAGCTGCCTATCAATTTGAAAGTTTTGTTTCGGGTTATCCCAAAAGTGAAAAAGTAGAAGAAGCGGCTTATCTAAGTGCAAAATCTTATTCGATGCTGTCTCCAATATATAGTTTAGACCAAACAGATACTCTAAAAGCTATTGATAAATTACAAGGTTTTATAGACTCCTATCCAAATTCAACTTATTTGCCTGAAGCAAATAAAACATTAAAAACGCTGAATGAAAAAATAGAGAAAAAAGTTTATGAAAATGCAAAGCAATACAATACCATTATGGAGTATAAAGCTTCAATGGTGGCTTTAGATAATTTTATTGCTGATTATCCAGGAACACCTTTAAAAGAAGACGCTCTTTTTTACAAATACGATTCAGCTTACCAATTGGGAATAAATAGTATTCCTTCAAAAATGGAAGAACGATTGAATGTTGCAAAAACTGCATATAATAGTTTGATTAAATTCAAACCTGATACTAAATATAAAAAAATTGCGGATGAAATGTTAGTCCGAATTGAAACAGATTTAAAAAAAATTACTAAATAAAATAAAGTCATGGATTTAAGAAAGACGAATGCTCCTGTAAATACAATAACATACAATAAAACTGTTATTGAAGAACCTACAGGTAACGTATACGAAGCTATAACAATTATGGCTAAAAGAGCAAATCAAATCAATTCTGAGATTAAAAAAGAATTGACAGAAAAGCTTGAAGAGTTTGCTACTTATAATGACAGCCTGGAAGAAGTTTTCGAAAATAAAGAACAAATTGAGGTTTCTAAATTTTACGAAAAATTACCTAAACCACACGCTTTGGCAGTTCAGGAATGGCTTGATGGTAAAATCTACCACAGAGAAGGAAACAAATAATATTTATCAATGTCAGTTTTAAGCGGAAAAAAAATTTTACTGGGTATTTCCGGTGGAATTGCAGCTTATAAAACAGCTACATTAGTTAGATTATTCATAAAAGCAGGTGCACATGTCCAAGTGATAATGACACCTGCTTCTAAGGATTTTATAACTCCGCTTACCTTATCTACTTTATCAAAGAATCCTGTATATTCAAGTTTTTACGATCAAAGTGAGGGCAATGAGAAATGGAATAACCATGTCGAATTTGGACTTTGGGCTGATTTGATGATTATTGCACCTGCAACTGCAAATACTTTGTCTAAAATGGCAAATGGTACTTGCGACAACCTTTTAATAGCTACCTATTTATCGGCGAAATGTCCTGTTTATTTTGCTCCTGCAATGGATTTGGATATGTACATTCATCCATCTACATTAGGGAGTTTTAACAAATTAGAACAATTCGGAAACACTATAATTCCTGCAGAAAGTGGAGAATTAGCCAGCGGTTTGTCAGGAGAAGGCAGAATGGCTGAGCCTGAAAATATTGTAGCCTTCCTAGAAGCCGATTTAGAAAGTAAATTACCTCTAAAAGGAAAAAAAATACTAATTACTGCGGGTCCAACATACGAAGCAATAGATCCTGTACGTTTTATAGGAAATCATTCTTCTGGAAAAATGGGATTTGATATAGCAAAAAGTGCAGCTAATCTTGGAGCTTCAGTAATTTTGGTCTCTGGGCCTACTCATTTTAAAATTGAGAGTAATTTAGTAAAAGTTATTCCTGTGATTTCTGCACAAGAGATGTATGAGGTTTGTCATCAATATTATAATGATGTTGATGTGGCGATTGCAGCAGCGGCAGTTGCTGATTACAAACCAAAGAATGTTGCACTGAATAAAATTAAAAAAGCTGCAGATGATTTCACAATCGAACTAGAAAAAACAAAAGATATTCTGGCTTCTTTGGGTGAAATTAAGAAGAATCAGTTTTTAATTGGTTTTGCATTAGAAACTGAAAATGAAATTGAAAATGCGAAGTTGAAAATTCAGAAAAAAAACCTAGATTTGATAGTTCTTAATTCTTTGCAGGATGAAGGGGCTGGTTTTGGAAAACCAACCAATAAAATTACTTTTATTGATAATAATTTAAAGGTTGAGCCTATGGAATTAAAATCAAAAGAAGCCGTTGCAGATGATATTTTAAACAAAGTAATAGCACATTTTTTATGACCAGAATAATTACTTTTTTCATATTACTAACATTCGGATTTACTCATTCACAGGAGTTAAATTGTGTTGTGACTGTAAATACGCAAAAATTGTCAAATGCAAATCAGCAGGTTTTTAAAACATTAGAAACGTCGTTAAGTGAGTTTATAAATAAAACAAGCTGGACTAATCAAGTGTTCAAACAAAATGAAAAGATCAATTGTTCGATGTATATCACTATCTCTTCTAATGATTCGGATCAATTTTCAGCTACAATTCAGGTTCAGTCTTCACGACTAATTTATAATTCTACTTATTCATCTCCGGTATTTAATTTTAATGATAAAGATTTTAATTTTAGATATACTGAATTTGAAAGTTTGATTTTCAATCCTGCAGAATTTGAATCCAATTTAGTTTCAGTAGTTTCTTTCTATAGTTATATAATATTAGGTATGGATGCTGATAGTTTTGTGCCAATGGCAGGAGATTCTTATTTTGAAACTGCCCAAAATATAGCAAATGTTGCTCAACAATCCGGTTATAAAGGTTGGAGTCAGTCTGATGGAAATCAAAACAGATATTTTTTGATTAATGATTTAGTTTCACCAACCTATAGTGAAATACGCCAATCTATGTTTATGTATCATTCAGGTTTAGATTTGATGAGTAGTGATTTGAAAGCAGCTAAAGAAAGAGTAAAAACTTCATTGCTTAATCTTGGAAAATTGAATTCATTAAGACAAAATGCTTTTTTGACTCGAGTATATTTTGATGCTAAATCAGATGAAATAGCCTCTATTTTTTCAGGAGGACCAAGTATAACCATAACTGATTTGGCCGATGTGTTGAATAAAACTTCTCCTTTAAATTCCAGTAAATGGGCAACACTTAAGAATTAATTGATTTTTCAGCTAATAATAACTTAATTCTGTTTATTTCCACAAAAAAAACTATTATAAATGATAACTACCCTGTCGATAAAAAACTATGCTTTAATAGAAAAATTGGCGATTGATTTTTCAAAAGGTTTTTCGATTATAACAGGCGAAACTGGAGCTGGTAAATCAATAATATTAGGTGCTTTAGGGTTAGTTTTAGGTAAAAGAGCTGATTTAACTTCCTTAAAAAATAAAGAAGAGAAATGTGTCATTGAAGCACAATTTGAAATATCGAAATACAATTTAAAAGATTTTTTTGAAGCCAATGATTTGGATTATGAAGATGAAACTATCATAAGACGTGAAATTTTGCCTTCAGGGAAATCACGTGCTTTTATCAATGATAGTCCTGTAAATCTTCAGGAATTGCAGGATTTGAGTTTGTTTTTGATTGATATTCATTCACAACAGCAAACTCAGGAATTGTCGGATGAAAATGTACAATTTCAAATTATTGATGCCATTGCCAATAATTTTGAAAATATTACTTTTTATCAAAAGCTTTTAAAATCCTATAAATCAGATAAATCAAAATTAAATGCATTGCTTAAAAAACAAAGTGATGCAGGGAAAGAACAAGAATACAATACTTTTTTACTGGAAGAATTGATTATAGCCAAATTAAAATCAGGTGAACAGAAAGAATTAGAAGTTGATTTTGAAAAGCTAAACAATGTTGAGATTATCAAGGAATCAATTGATAAATCGTTAGTAATTGCTAATGAAGAACAGTTTGGTGTTTTTCATAATTTGAATGAAATAAAAACTTCTTTGCAAAAAATTGCTCTTTTTTCTCCAGAATATCAAAGTTTATTTGAAAGAATTACAAGTTTAACCATTGAGTTTGACGATGTTTCGAAAGAATTGCAAAATTGTTCTGAAAAATTATTAAACGATCCTGCTCAATTAGAATTAATTAGTCAAAAACTGCAATTGATTTATAATTTACAAAAGAAGCATCAGGTAACATCGGTTGATGAATTATTGCAAATTCAGCTTAATCTTGAAAATACAGTTTTAGAATTAGGAAATATTGAAGAGGAAATTGCTGTTTTATCAAAATCAATTGAGCAAAAAACACAAGAATTAGATACGGTTTCGGAAACAATCTATCAAAATAGGGCTAATGCCATTCCGGTTTTATCAAACCAATTGATTTCAATTTTGGAAACTTTGGGAATGCCAAATGTTCGTTTTAAAATGGAATTGATTCCTTCAGAAACCTATTTTCAAAATGGAAAAGACGAATTGCAATTTTTATTTTCTGCTAATAAAGGAACCGATTTTGGATTGCTTAAAAAAGTAGCTTCTGGAGGAGAAATGTCCCGAATTATGCTCGCGGTAAAAGCAATTTTAGCACAATATTCAAAATTGCCAACATTAATTTTTGATGAAATTGATACTGGAGTTTCTGGAGAAATTGCCAATAGAATGGGGGAGATTATGAAAGAAATGAGTCAGAAAATGCAGATATTTGCTATTACCCATTTGCCTCAGATTGCGGCGAAAGGAGATTCACATTTCAAAGTATTTAAATCAACAGTTGATGAGGATACCCAATCCGAATTAAAACTTTTATCTCAGGAAGAAAGAGTAGTTGAAATTGCTCAAATGTTATCTGGAACTGTGATTTCGGATTCCGCATTAAACCATGCTAAAGCTTTGCTGAACTAAATAGAAATGACTTATATTTGTCATCTTAAAAATACAGAATAATTGAATAACAATATAGAATTATGATTATAGAACCTAGAATGAGAGGATTTATTTGTTTGACATCTCACCCAAAAGGATGCGAGCAAAATGTTAAAAATCAAATAGAATATATAAAATCAAAAGGAGCAATTGAAGGAGCTAAAAAAGTATTAGTTATTGGTGCTTCAACAGGTTTTGGATTGGCTTCAAGAATTACAAGTGCTTTTGGTTCTAATGCTGCTACTATTGGAGTGTTTTTTGAAAAACCAGCCGCTCCAGGAAAAACAGCTTCACCAGGTTGGTACAATTCAGCAGCTTTTGAAAACGAAGCACATAAAGCAGGATTATATGCAAAAAGTATCAATGGAGATGCTTTTTCTAATGAAATAAAAAGACAAACTTTAGACTTAATAAAAGCTGATTTAGGTCAGGTGGATTTGGTGATTTACAGTCTGGCTTCTCCAGTGCGTACCAATCCAAATACAGGAGTTACACACCGTTCGGTTTTGAAACCAATTGGACAAACGTTTACGAATAAAACAGTAGATTTCCATACAGGAAATGTTTCTGAAGTTTCTATAGCTCCAGCTGTAGACGAAGATATTGCTAATACAGTTGCAGTAATGGGCGGTGAAGACTGGGCAATGTGGATGGATGCTCTTAAAAAAGAAAATTTACTAGCAGAAGGTGCTACAACAGTTGCTTATTCTTACATTGGACCATCATTGACAGAAGCCGTTTACCGTAAAGGAACAATTGGTCGTGCCAAAGATGATTTGGAGGCTACAGCATTCACAATTACTGATAGTTTGAAATCAGTAGGAGGTAAAGCTTATGTTTCAGTAAACAAAGCTTTGGTAACACAAGCAAGTTCTGCGATTCCGGTTATTCCATTGTATATTTCATTATTGTATAAAATAATGAAAGAAGAAGGAATTCACGAAGGTTGTATCGAACAAATCCAACGTTTATATCAGGACAGATTGTATTCAGGTTCAGCAGTTCCTACAGATGATAAAGGAAGAATCAGAATTGACGATTGGGAAATGCGTGAAGATGTTCAGGCTAAAGTGGCTAAACTTTGGTTAGAAGCAACAACAGAAACATTACCGGCAATCGGAGATTTAGCAGGATACAAGAATGATTTTAATAATCTATTTGGATTTGGATTTGAAGGTGTAGATTATAAAGCTGAAGCAGAAGAAGTAGTAAATGTTTCCAGTATTGGTTAATTTATTTTTGAAAAGAGAATAGTTTTAAATTTATGTGAATATTGAAAACCATCACGTTTTGCGTGGTGGTTTTTTTATGGATAAAGATTATCTTTGCAGAAATTTTTAAGTAAAAGTATTACCCCTTAATATACATTATGTTATTTTCTTTAATTATCCCTGTTTACAATCGTCCTGATGAAGTAGATGAACTATTAGAAAGTTTATCACAGCAAGATTATAATGAGAATTTTGAAGTTGTAATAATCGAAGATGGTTCTTCAGTGCGTTGTGATGATGTAGTGCGTAAATACGCGGGTAAATTGCATTTATCTTATCGTTACAAAGAAAATTCAGGACCTGGGGATTCCAGAAATTATGGAATGAGAAACGCTAGTGGAGATTATTTTATCATTTTTGACTCTGATTGTATTATTCCAAAAAACTATTTAACGGAAGTTTCTAAAGCACTAAAAGAGAATTATGTAGATTGTTTTGGAGGACCAGACAAAGCTCTGGATAGTTTTTCAGATATTCAGAAAGCCATCAATTTTGCAATGACTTCTTTTCTTACTACGGGTGGAATTAGAGGTGGTTCAGAAAAAATAGATAAATTTCAACCTCGAAGTTTTAATATGGGGCTATCCCAAAAAGCCTTTGAAGCATCCAATGGTTTTGGAAATATTCATCCCGGAGAAGATCCGGATTTATCCATTCGATTATGGAATTTGGGTTTTGAAACCAGACTTTTTCCAAAAGCATTTGTTTACCATAAAAGAAGAATTGACTGGGATAAATTTACCATTCAGGTCAATAAATTTGGAAAAGCCAGACCAATATTGAATAGTTGGTATCCTCAATACAACAAACTTACCTTTTTCTTTCCTACAGTTTTTATTATTGGACTAGTGTTTGCGGTAATTTTGTTGATTTTTACTTTTGATTTATTACTTCAATTGTATTTTATATACTTTTTGGCACTTTTTTTGGTATCAACTTATCAGAACAAAAGTTTTAAAATTGGAGTGTTGTCTATCAAAGCGGTTTGGAAACAATTTTTTGGTTACGGAACGGGATTTTTGGAATCATTTATCAAAATCATCATTCTGAATCAAAAACCGCAAGAGGCATTCCCGGAATTGTTTTTCAAAAAATAATATGACAAAAATAATCGGATTAACAGGAGGCATTGGTAGTGGAAAAACTACTATTGCCAATCATTTTATGGCTTCTGCAGTCCCTGTTTATATTGCTGATGATGAAGCAAGGCAACTAATGGAGTCGCCGGGAATTATTGAAGAAATCAAACAAACTTTTGGAACTGCTATTTTTGAAAATGATATTTTAAACAGACAAAAACTAGCCGAAATAGTATTTAATAATCCTCATCAATTAAAATTACTAAATGCTATTATTCATCCTGCTGTGAAAAAGCATTTTCAAGACTGGATTTTAAACTACAACAATGTCCCCTTTGTTATTTACGAAGCTGCCATTTTATTTGAAAGTGGTAATTATAAAAATTGCGATCAAATAATAACAGTTACTGCACCAATTGAATCTAGAATTCAAAGAGTTATGGAGCGTGACAAAACTACACGTGAACATGTTTTGAAAAGAATGAATGTACAATGGAATGACGAGCAACGTATCGCTAAAAGTGATTTTGTTATTGAAAATATTAGTGCTAAAATTACTAAAGAAGAAGTGGATAGAATTCTTAAAATTTTGAATAATTGATAGTTGAAATCTATTTTGTTAATGTTGGGTTAAATTATTATTATTTATATTGTTAAAATACTAATTTTGTTTTGATGAATAAATTGTTTTTTAGAATACTGGTGTTGCTGATGAGTTTATCCTTAATAGGGATAATTTTGGTTCAGGTTTATTGGTTTAATACCTCATTTAAAAATAATGACGAGCAGTTCAAATATCATGTAAAACAGGTTATAGGAATTGTTGCAGATAAGCTCCAGGAGCAGGAAGCATTCACTTTTATTGATAAATACAACAAGTATAAAGACAGTACAGGTAAAGTTCCTAAAAAGATTGATTTACTAGAGTTTTATTATGTTCAAAAGAACCATAGAACCAATGAAACAATTGTTTATTCGAACAGTATAATGACTGAAGATTATGATATATCTTCTACGTTCTTTGATAAAAAATTAGATAGTGTAAAATTTAAAAGTTTTAATTCCAAACGGATTACCGAAGTTTATAATACGAATAAAATCGATAATTCTAGTATTCAACAAAACTTAGTTCCGGATGTGAAAATTGAAAAATCAGGAAGTCTGGATGTTTTGGATAATGCCCAGTTTGAAATTTTCTTCAAGGATATTGCTTCAACAATGCCTTTACAAGAAAGAGTTTCTAAAGAAACTTTACAAAAGTTATTGAAAACGGAATTAGAGGAATATGGCGTGAATACTGGATTTGAGTTTGGAATTTATAGTAATGGATTGGCAACAAAAGTAAAATCAGATGGATTTACTTATGATGAAAACAGTACGTATTCTATTCCAATATTTTCCGATAATGAAGGAAATCATAAGTATCAATTATTAGTATCATTTCCTCATAAGAAGAAATTTTTACTTACAGATTTGATGGGAATAACGCTGTTATCCATCATTTTTACACTAATTATTATTATTGCTTATACAAGTGCATTGAACCAATTGATTCGTCAACGTCATATTTCTGAAATAAAATCAGATTTTATTAATAATATGACACATGAGTTTAAAACACCTATTGCAACCATAAATTTAGCTTTGGATGCTATAAAGAATCCAAAGATTATTGAAGATAAAGAAAAGGTATTCAAATATCTTCAAATGATTAAAGACGAAAATAAGCGAATGCATGCTCAGGTAGAAAATGTGTTGCGTATTTCTAAACTAGAGAAAAAAGAATTAGATATTGCAAAAGAACCTGTAAATATTCAGGAAGTTATAGATGATGCAATAGAACACGTAAGCTTAATATTGGAAGACAGGCAAGGAGTTATTTCAAAGCATTTTAATGCAGTCCGAACTACTGTTTTGCTAAACGAAGTTCATTTTATAAATGTAATTGTAAATATATTAGAGAATGCCATTAAATATTCACCCAATGTTCCTAAAATTGAAATTTTTACTGAAAACGTAAAAGAATTTTTAGTTATCAAAGTGAAGGATAATGGAATTGGAATGAGTAAAGTAGCCCAGAAAAGAGTTTTCGAAAAGTTTTATAGAGAGCATACAGGAGACTTACATGATGTGAAAGGTCACGGTTTAGGCTTAGCTTATGTAAAAAAGATTATAGACGACCACAACGGTCAAATTTATGTAGAAAGTGAGAAAGGGAAAGGAAGTACCTTCATAATTAAAATACCATTAATAAATTAAGATATGGAAAATGTAAATAAAAGAATACTTTTAGTAGAAGACGACCTTAATTTTGGAGCTGTTCTAAAAGATTATTTAATGCTGAATGATTTTGATGTTACTTTGGCAAAAAACGGAATGGAAGGTTTTGAAAAATTCAAAAAAGATAATTACGACTTGTGTATTTTAGACGTGATGATGCCATATAAGGATGGATATACCTTGGCAAAAGAAATCAGAGAAAAAAATGCAGAAGTGCCCATTATATTTTTAACAGCAAAATCAATGAAAGAGGATGTGTTAAAAGGATATAAAGCTGGTGCGGATGATTATTTGAATAAGCCCTTTGATTCAGAAGTTTTACTGATGAAAATTAAAGCTATTATTCAAAGAAAATCATCAGCTACACAAGCTGAACCAGTTCAGTTTGAGTTTAACGTTGGTAAATTTCATTTGAATTCTAAACTTCGTTTTTTAACTTTTGAAAACGAAGAACCAGTAAAACTATCTCCAAAAGAGAATGAACTAATAAAAATGTTGATTCTTCATGAAAATGATTTAATGCCAAGAGAATTAGCATTAACAAAAATATGGAGAGATGACAACTACTTTACTTCCAGAAGTATGGACGTTTATATTGCTAAATTAAGAAAGTATCTAAAATTAGATCCAAATGTGGAAATTTTGAACATTCACGGAGAAGGATTTAGATTAGTAGTTAAGAAATAAATTATTTTTAGAATATATTAAAAAGGCTTCGAGAAATCGAAGCCTTTTTGTTTTTTAGTGCAAATCAAATGATTATTTTAAATTCAATTGTAATGCAAAGCAGTTTTTATTTTCTTTGGTAATACTAAAAACAATGATTTCTTCAGAAAGGTTTTCGTGTATCATTACTTTGTCTCGAATCGAAAGTTCTCTCATAAAATTCATTTCAAAACTTCTGACTTTTTCTTGAAGGATAATGTTTTCATCCACTACATCCATACACCATTCTAGGTATTTCACGTGATTCACGTGGTTGACAATATCTAAATCAGATAGAATTACTGTTTTTTCGAAAAGTTCCTCTTTTTCAGGATGAATTTCAATTTTTGAAAAACCTAGATTGGTAGCCTTCATTTCAGGAAACAATTCAAAATGTTTGTGTTCCAACATCAAATTTTCAGGTCGGCGTTTTACGGTATTAAATACGGCCCAAAAAGTTTCGGCACCAATTATTTTCTCGCCGTTACGATAAATTTCTAAAGCTCTTACTGAGCGGGAATTTTCTAATGTATTAATCCATGTTTTTACGGTAACAGTATCTTTCCATTGTGGCAATTCTTTAATTTCAACTCGAATTCTGCTCAATACCCAAGCCTGATTGAAGGATTGCATATCCGTAAAACTAATACCTCCCATTTCTGCGTGTGTAGCCGCCGAAAGCTGTAAAAGATTACAGAGTTCGGTATATTTTAAACCTCCCGATGGTAAACATTGGGTAAAATTGATTTCGTAATCAAGGCTTAAAATGGAACTAAAATTAGGATCTATTGGCATTATAATTAATTATGAATTATGAATTATGAATTATGAATTATGAATTATGAATTATGAATTAT
>JAZKED010000017.1:0-194024 GCA_040387175.1 Bacteroidota bacterium
CAGCAATTGCTCCAGCAGCAGGTACAGCTTGTACCGTTACTGTTACCGGAGTAGTTGGAGCAGACTCACAAGCTATAGTATTTAAAGTAGATATAGTAATTCTTCGGTATTGTGTTGTAGCAGTCAATCCAGTTGGAGCATCATAAGTTGCAGCAGTAGCTCCACCAATGGCACCCCACGTACTGAAAGGGCTTACAGCACTTTCCCATCTGTATGTAATTGTTCCGTCACCAGTTCCAGGCGTTGTACTTGTAAATGCTGCAGGATTACCTGAATTACAGATTGTCTGGTCAGCAGCAATTGCTCCAGCAGCAGGTACAGCTTGTACCGTTACTGTTACCGGAGTAGTAGCAGGCGACTCACAAGACACACCACTCACTGTTGATATGGTAATTCTTCGGTATTGCGTTGTAGCGGTTAGTCCAGTTGGCGCGTCATAAGTTACTGCAGTAGCCCCACCAATGTTGTTCCAGGTAGTAAAAGGACTTACAGCACTTTCCCATCTGTAAGTAATTGTTCCATCCCCTGTTCCAGCAGTTGTACTTGTAAATGCTGCTGGATTACCTGAATTACAGATGGTTTGGGCTGTAGCAATAGCTCCCGCTGTAGGTACAGTCTGTACGGTAACTATTCTGTTAGCTGTTTTATTTGGACAGCCTCCAACTCCTGTTATTGTATAAGTTATGGTTGCTGTTCCTCCAGAAACTCCTGTCACTACTCCTGTAGAAGGATCAACAGTAGCTCTTGCTGGAGTCCCACTACTCCAGGTTCCTCCTGCTAGGGAAGTAGTGAATGTTGTAGTACTACCTATGCAAATAGTTTGTGTTCCAGATAAGGTTATTGTATTTGCAATACATGGAGTTGCTGTTGCACTGTTATTCCCTGGTATTGTATCTGGCTCATCACCTGAAATTGTTGCAGTATTGGCATAATTACTTATTGCTGTTACGGTAGCCACAATAGTTAATGTTGCAGTTGCTCCATTAGCAAAAGTCCCTATGGTCCAGTTTGGTGCTAGCCAGGTTGTTCCTGCAGAAGGTGTAGCACTTACAAGAGTATATCCTGAAGGGAGTACATCATTAACAATAGCTCCATAAGTTTTATAAGGACCATTATTCCTTGCAGTAATGGTAAAAGTTACATTGTCTCCAACACTTGGAGTCGCATTATTGACTACTTTAGTAACTTGAAGATCTGCAGCGCAGTATTCAGTTGTGAAGGTTTTGTCTACTTGAGAAGTACCTCCACAGGCAACGCCAATTACATATCTGACAACTACTGAACCTACACCAGTAAATTCCAATAAATTCCCTGTTAAGGTTGCTGGGCCGCTTACTAATGATAAGGTACCTCCGGCAGGAGTAGGATCCAGTGTAACGGAAGATCCGGCACAATATTTTCCTCCCGTGGCATTTGCAGATGTGATTGGTTGTATAATAGGTAGAGATTCAGCACCACAAATTTGTACTGGTGCAGTAGCAAAAGTATAAGTTTGTTCTTCTACATCTGCTGCAGAATTATTTCCCATACTCCCAGCAAATCGATGACCAACATAACCAAAATTTGGTGAACAACTTCGTACAACCATACTAGTATGTCCTCCAGTTTCAACTGTTAGTATTAAATCAGCGGTACTTAAACCATTTGGGATTACTGGATCAGACCCAACTGTATTGGTAGTGGCACCAATTGCATATCTTGGGTTTGAACCAAAAGCATAAATATTTTTAGCAGTATTAATAACATTAACAAAAGCAAAATTTCTATCATGCTCTTGGGGACTAAACCATTTTATGTCACTCATAACAGGGTTTCCTGCACTAGGATATCTAGGCTGTACCCAACCTGTTCTGTCGTTATTTGTTCTGTCACCTAATTGTCTGTCACTATTTTCACCAAGGCTATATAAATTACCATTAGTCATTAACACATAATAAGAATGGTTTAATGTAGCGAGATTTGTAGTTGACCCAATCATTTTAGGTGTTCCAGCAGGTAATGTCATTAGAAGTGCTCTCGATTGAGTAGCAATAAGGGCTGAGGCATTTCCTCTGTAAACATTATCCCCCCATACATAAACAGTACCATCAGATTTTAATGCCATTAAAGACTGTGAACTTCCTCTACAGGCTACAATACCAGTTAAAGGATTTCCACCTGTATCATTTACTCTATACCATGTAAGGTTGTCTCCAGTTGCATTATTTCCTCTAACATTTGCATTTTGGGATATTACCCATACATCACCACTACAGGTAGTAATAGCTAATGTGCGATACGTAGCAAAGAACATCTTTACATCTGCTGGTGCTACTCCTGTTGGTAGACCGTTAGTATTTGCTCCAATAGTTACTTTTTGGAATATTGTACCAGTGGTAATTGCGCCATCTAATATTGTTCCTTCGAAACCCCATGCATATAATCCATCAGTAGCTAGGAGTACTCCTTGAGCTGTAAGAGAAAAATCACTCGCTAAGCCTACTTTTAGTGGAGTAGCAGTTCCTAATGCAGGGTAATTAGTAGCATTAATTGTTATTGGTACTAATTGACTTGTGGCACCATCATTTGCGATTTGTTCTCCCCAGGTTTGAAAAGTTCCATCCGAAGTTCTAACAGCAGTTGTATGAAAACTTGAAACATAGTTGTCATATTCTATGGTTGAAGCGGTATTGTTCGAATCTACACCAAAATTGGTCAAATCGGTACCTGAACAACCAACAATTGGTGTAGCACACTGAGAATAAGTATACTCACCAAAAAATAAGAATATTAAAATTATAGAAAAAAACCGGATACAATTAAATTTATCAGAAGGACTAAAGTAGTTTTGCAACATAACTATATATTTTAATTTATTTTTTCAAGAAGATTGTACGTTTGAACTTCATTATTTAAATCAAAGAAGTCAAACATCAAATAAGTTTCGCTATTTACAGTACCTGACAATTGGTACTTTAATAATTGAACCCCGTTTTCTATAATAATTTCATTATTGAGTGGTTTGGCAATTAATTCTGATCCAACACCTGCAATTTCCATATTTGGAGCATTTTCTTTTGTTGGAGTATTTTCTTTTGTGCTGATATTTACCGGTACAGTAATAACTAAGTTGTCATAATGTTTTCCTTTTTGAATTTTTTCTGAAAATTGAATTTTTGAAAAATTAAATTCCATTTTAAAAGAATTAACTTTGACACTCATATTTTCGTTAAACATTTCATGATGACATTCGTCAGTTTTATGTACTTTGTTTTCAAAAAAATGTATTTCATAAATTCCTGGTTTTTCAAAAATGTAATTATTGATTTGAGTCCCTCTTAAGTTCGCAACTATATTTTCCTTAGTATTAGTTATAGTAAAAGTTGCCGTATTTTCAACATTTCCAAAATCTATCTTTTCTCCAAAAGAAATCACTTTGTAAAACTGCTTTTTATTATCTGTATGAGAATTAGTTTGAGCAATAGAGCTAAAGGATAAAAACAAAAGCCCCAGAATATTGATAACTAAAAATAAATTTGGAATAAGGTTCTTTTTGGTCAACATATATAGTGTTTTAATTTTTTAAACAATTTTTATAGCTTAGATAAATTTTAAAATTATTGAGTTGTATTATTTTTTGTGAAAAGAAGTAAAGGACTTATACATGAAAAATAATGTCATCACTCTTTGAAAATAATCTGAGTTTTTTAATTAGACGAAAGAGGTATAACCATAAATGAGTTAGTGTTATACCAATTAGTAAACTGTGTATATGATAATCGCTGTAAAAAATAAAATTTGCAGAGAGTATAAAAACCTATACAGTTTTTTTGAAGTAAATTTTTCTGAATTGCGTAGGTGCTTGTTTTCAAAATTAATAGATTTAGGACGTTGGCAAATAAATCATTTGAGGCGAAAATATAAAGATGATGCCTAACTTATCAACAATTGTCGACGAATGACATGGATACACGATAAAGTACCTTTTTTGTTAATTCGGAGAATAAAATATTGATGAATAATTAGAGGATTAACATAAATGGAGAGAAAAACAAAACTTATAATTACCTCAAAAACAAGAATAAATGACTAAAAAACGTACTCAGCTATAAGTTTTAAAATGCTTTTTTTTAAATATGATAATTGATGTATTTGAGTTTTATTTGTGAGTTTTTTTTTATTTAACAGTAAAAGTTGTTAACAAATAAAGTGGTCTGTTTGTAAAAAAATACGACGAGAATTTATAGGAATATTAAAACAAAAAAAGAGGCTGTTCAAAAAGAACAGCCTCTTTAAAATTTATTTATGAATCGGTATTAATCCTGAATATAGGTTTTATTACCGTTTTTATTGATGTAATATTTACCTCCTTTTGAACCAGTATATACTTTTTTACCATTGTATTCTCCAGTAACCTTATCGGCTTTTTTTGGAGCTTTTTCGGTTGATTCTTTTAATATAGGAGTTTTCTTTTTAGTAGTTTTTGTAACGACTTCTTTTTTAGCAGTTACTTTTGTTTGAGTAGTTTTTGCTTTCGTTTCAGTCTTAATAGCATCTTTTTTCACAGGCGCTTTAACAGTTACATCTTTGTTGTAATCATACCCGGATTTTTTAGTTGTTTTCTTTGCTGTAGTAGTCGTTGTTTTAGCCTTTGTTTCCTGGGCATTAAAAGTTATTGAATACGTAAAAAGTAGCCCTAATAAAATTAATTTTTTCATAATACACTGATTTTTAAGTTTGAATGATTAAAAATAATGAATTTTCTATTATAAAATATTTTTAGAGGAATAATAATTTTCTTTAAAAATAAGCTCTTAATTGTACACTCCCGGTATGAATGGCCTGACTCGTTTCACTTTTTCTTCCTTGATAATTTAGGTTAATATCTAAAAAGCTGGTTAGGTTTTTTTGCACAAGCAATCGCCAGGTCAGGTTTTCTCCTGTTTGCAATCCTTCCAGCATTTGAAATCCTACAGATGAAAATTCATTTCCAACATATTTATTTTGGTAAAAAGAAATCTCTCCATTCATAGTAATTTTTTTCTCACCTGCATAAGTGAAAGAAGTTCCAAAGCGACTTTGCAGTAAGGTTTCTAAAGCGCCAATTTGATTTTCTTTATTTTGTAATTCATAAAATATATCCCAGCTGGTACTTTTAGAAAACAAATAGCTGATTTTTGGAGCCAGTTGATACCCTTTTATTTCATAATTTTTTTCAGGATAATTTTGTGATTCCAAGCTGGTTTCAATAGTTTTTGCAAACATTCCAAACAGCCAGCTTTTTTGGACTAAATGATTGTATTGAAATTGGTTCGAACTGTTTTTGGCGTCTTGTGAACCTACCGAAAGCAGGTTTTTGGCATCATTTTGAACATAAGTATAAGTAACTGAATGGTATTGTTTTCCACGATTAAAGAAAAAGCTGTTTCTAAAACTTGAGTTCAGTCCCAATACATTTTCGTCGGATTTGCTGAAAGGATTTAAGTCAAAATTATCGCCTTTATTTTCTATTTTTCGATCAATGAGATAGGAGGTTTGATTGTAAAAATAAGAAAGTATTTTTTTAAATCCTGTTTCGTTTTGCCATTGGTTTGGATTTAAAGTAATTGACTGCGAGAATTTATTCTGATGGGTTTTAATGTAAATTCGGTTAGGTAAATAGACTCTGATGTATTTTGCCTGATCTACAAAAGGGGCTACTTCAAATTCTTCTAATTGTTGGATTCCGTCAATGTTGTAATCGTTCCAAGTGTAAACTCCCTGCCCGACTGGAACTTCAAGATAAGTAAATTCCTGTTGAGGAATAGATCCTGAATTGGTTTCGAAAACTGTTGTAGTCTGAATTAATTGATTAAAAAAACGATCGTTGTAAATCATTCTGGAATTCAATGAAGGTTCATTTTTCTTATTTGAATCTACAAAATCCAAAACCCTATAATTCATAAAAACAGACAAATCACTTTTGTTAGTCTGAATTAATTTGGAACGTAAAGCAAAGGTTTGTGAATTATTAACCCGTTGAATCATTCCGTTTTGCACACTATCATTGGCTCTTTTAAAATAACCCAATTCTACAAAAACTTTGGTGCTGTCACCACGACCGGCAAAAAATCCATATTCTAAAAAACGTTGACTTAAAGCCGAAAATTGATTGGTAGATTTATTTTTTTCCTGATTATCTTCTAATCTTAAGCTGCTGCCAACCCAGTTTTTCTTGAAATGGTATTTGACCTGAGTTTGATTTCGTAAAAATTTAGATGTGGATGTTTCAGCATCGCTATTCAGAAAACTTCCTAAGCTTTGAATTTTCCAGTTTTTCAAATTAAATGAAGCATTTAAAAGATGTCTGTTTCCATCAAAATTTTCAGAGAAGTCCAGTTTTTCAAATTGATAAATCAAACTTCCTTTTTCGGGTAAAGTCATTTGCAATCCTGAAACCAAATAACTTTGATTGCCAATTACCGTTGTTCCAAGATTCCAATCTCTTCCAAACTCTATGCTATAAAGTCGTTCTACAGAGCTAAAGTCTTTGGCTATAAATTGATAATTTGCAAACGCATCGACATTCCATTTCGTAGAAAAAAGACGTTGTCTTGCATTGATTTTGGTTGCCACACCTTCATTATTAGAATCGTTTTGGGATGAAAACAGGTTTTTATCATTATTACTAACACCAATTTCAAAATTGACAGCTGTTTTTTCGCTGGGAGTGTATTTACCTAAAAAAGTAGCCACTTGAATTTTTACAGGAGCAACCAATTGAATTACAGGCTCGTAATTTCCTTGTGGAATTCCATTTACAGGTTCGGCATATTCATAAATTCGGCCAATAGCAGCACTATTTTTCAGTACATAGTTTCCTTTGTTGACAGCTACCTGACTGAACCTGACATTGTATAAAACATCCTCTGGATTATTCGAATATTCAAAAACTTCAACAGTGTTTAGGATTATTTTTTTATACAATATTTTGTTGTCAGAATAAGAATCTACATAAGCAGATGACGCAACCATCAAGTTAGTGTCATCACCTGCATCTACTAAAATTTGTGCTTGTTCTGTAGAAAGACTTTGTTGTAAAGGCTGGTTTTTTAAATCATTTTCGGAATACAAATAACTGCCGAAACTCCATTTTTTGCTTTCGTGAGCACCACCTACATAAGTAATAAACCGGGTGTAGTTTTGATTGGTGTATTGATATTCTACAGTAATTCGCATTTCAGAAGTTATTGTAAAAAGCGGTGTAAAGATAATTTCGCCGGCATTGTAATCAATTGTATAATCATTGTTTTCTCCCCGTTCCAAAAGGATTCCGTTTACATAAACCCTTTCTGATCCTGAAATAACCAATACATACAATTCTCCATTTTGACCAATTAATTTATAAGGACCCTGATTTCCTTCCTGACCTATAAAATTACTTTTGGCATATTGCCCTCTTACCAATGCCGCCGATGCGAAAATATTAGTCTTGTTGTCATCTTCTCCAAAGTCAAAACTGGCTGTGATTCCCTGTGCTTTTTTGTTGAAATTCAGGAATTGGGTTTTATGGTTTTCAAGGAAAACATCTCCTGCCCGAATATTCCATTTTTCACTAAAAAGTTCCATAAAAACATTGTCGAACTGATCCAGTTTTTGAGAATAACCACCATCTTGCAATGGAATGTTATTGTCTTGCAAAGAAGCTCTCAAACTGACTTTGTCAGAAAGTTTGCCTGTGATTTGCAAGTCGAGATTAGAGTTTAAAACCGAATTTTGATTGTTACCAATAGTAACACCACGCGTTATGCTTCCTGAAGTATTTAGACCTTCAAAAGGCATGGTTTTTTTCTGCAGACTTTCTCCTTCAATTTTATATAAACTTCCGGATGATGCTTCGTTGCTTACGACTTTGCTATCATCATAAATGTGGTATTCTTTGGTTAAAATCTCGGGAAGTTTGAGATAATTCACTGTTAACGAATCAGAACTTACAGGAAAATTTTTGTTTAAAATTAGTGTTCCTTTTTCGAAATTTATTTTGTAAAAACTACTGTCAATGGTTTGGTTATTAATGTCAAGTAATTTAAAATTACTAGAATTAATACTGGTGTTTTCAAGATGGATGGTATCTCTGGAAACAGAGATTTTTTTGATTTTGTACAGCGAATTCCCTTCCTGAGCCTGAAGTCCGGAAAAACAAATTATTGCCAACAAAAGCAAGATATTCTTTAACATAAATACTTTAACTCCAAAGTATCAAAAGTAGTATTTATAATTGGTAAATTGTAATCACAAAAAAACCGCAGATTCATCAATTTTAAAATGGTTGAATCTGCGGTAAAATCATTTAGAGAGTTGTAATTAACTTTCTTTGGTTATGATTTGCATCGTTTCCGTGCTCACTTGTTTTAGGATAACCGTTTTGTTTTCTTCCACCATCTGCGCTGCTTTTTCATCAAAATGGCGAATGGTATATAAAGTTACGTTTTCGGTAAATTCAACTTTAAATCTCTTAGAAAGTATAGCATTCACATCTTTAAATTTCTCGAATTTATCTTCGATACAAACAGAAAAACTAATAGCAGAATTCTGAATCAGGTTTACTTTTAATTTGTATTCGTGGAACAAACCGAAAATTTCACTGATATGTTCTTCCATTATAAAAGAGAAGTCTATTGAAGAAAGTGAAAGCAATAATTGATTTCTTTTTACAATAAAACAAGGCATGTAAGGTTCCAAAGTAGCACCTTTAGAAACGCTGGTTCCTGGCAATAATGGATTTATAAACGATTTTACATACAAAGGAATTTCCTTTTTCTGTAGCGGTTGTAATGTTTTTGGGTGAATAACAGTAGCTCCGTAAAATGCTAATTCGATAGCTTCACGATAAGAGATTTGATTCAGCAAACTTGCATTTTCAAAATATCTTGGATCAGCATTCATCACTCCCGGAACGTCTTTCCAAATCGTAACGCTTTCTGCATTCAGGCAATAAGCAAAAATTGCAGCAGTATAATCCGAACCTTCACGGCCTAAAGTTGTAGTGAAATTATTTTCGTCAGAACCCAGGAATCCCTGAGTAACATTCAATATTTTTCTTTTTACATTTTTTGAAATATTTTTTTGGGTTAACTCCCAATCCACTTCCGCATCTCTGTAATTGGAATCTGTTTTCACAAAATTTCTAACGTCAAGCCATTGTGTTTTGATTCCCATGTGGTTCATAAAATGACTTAAAACAGTAGTCGAAATCAATTCACCATAGCTCACGATTTGGTCGTAAACAAAATTGTAATTTGGTGATTTGTTGTGTGCCAGAAAATATTCCAAATCTGCAAACTGTGTGTTTACGGCACTAAAAACTTCGTTTGTTTCATCCTCGAATAAATCCAGCAAAATTTCATTGTGGTATTTTTTAATTTCCTGAACAGATGATTGCAAGGCTGCCGATTTATCGAAATAGTTTTTGATTACTAATTCCAGAGCATTTGTAGTTTTTCCCATTGCAGAAACTACCAATAATACGTCTTCGTAACCTGCTGTTTGTAAAACGCTGTATACGTTTTTAATTCCTGCGGCATCCTTCACAGAAGCACCTCCAAATTTGAATACTCTCATATTAATTTTATATAAAAATGTAATTTATTTTAATTTATTCTCAACAAAATAGTTGATTCCTTCTTCGTTCATTTGTGCTACTCTCCAATCATCATGAACTTTTGCTCCTGATTTTCCGTAAAATTCAATAGCAGGGGTATTCCAATCCAAAACGTGCCAGTCTATTCTTCGAACTCCGTCTTTTTTTCCTTGTTTCATAATTTCAGAATACAAAGCATAACCTATTCCTTTGCCACGCATTTCGTCTTTCACTATCAAATCTTCTAAATGAATCGTTTTTCCTTTCCAGGTAGAATAGCGGTAATAATACAAAGCGATGCCAACAATCTTCGATTCTACTTCAGCAACAAAAACATGAAATAAAGGAACGGGTCCAAAACCATCACGAATCAAATCATCTACTGTTACCACAACAGCATCAGGTTCTTTTTCAAAATGGGCTAAATCCTGAATAAGTCCCAGAACCGCTTTCATATCTTCCGAATTGCCTTTTCGAATGTTCATAAATTCGTATTTGACGTTATTTTTTGCTGTAAAAAATGATTTTACAACAAAAAGTTATAAAATGATTGGCAAATATACAATTCTGACAAACTGCTTGAAGAAAATAGAGTCATTTTCACAAAAAATCCGATATTTGTGACTTCAAAACAGTTACAACGATTTAGAATGAAAGAACGTCACACAACCCTGGGAGAATTCATAATCGAAAACCAAAATGCCTTTCAGTATTCGTCAGGCGAGTTGTCCAGAATAATCAACTCCATCCGATTGGCTGCAAAAGTGGTAAACTACAAGGTAAACAAGGCAGGTTTGGTTGATATTGTTGGTGCAGTTGGGGAGCAAAATATTCAGGGTGAAGACCAGCAAAAACTCGATGTTTATGCCAACGAGGTTTTTATTCAGACTTTAATCAATCGAGAAATTGTATGTGGTATTGCTTCTGAAGAAAACGATGATTTTATTACAGTTGCAGGAAATGATAACAGCCATAGTAACAAATATGTAGTATTAATGGATCCGCTGGACGGCTCGTCAAATATTGATGTAAACGTTTCTGTAGGAACTATTTTTTCGGTTTTCAGGAGAGTTACTCCCATTGGAACTCCGGTAACAATAGAGGATTTTCTTCAGCCTGGAATCAATCAGGTAGCGGCAGGATATGTAATTTACGGGACTTCCACGATGTTGGTTTATACTACTGGTCACGGCGTAAATGGATTTACATTGAATCCGGCTATTGGAACATTTTACTTGTCACATCCGAATATGCAATTCCCGAAAGACGGGAATATATATTCAATCAACGAAGGGAATTATGTTCACTTTCCGCAAGGAGTAAAAGATTATATCAAATATTGCCAGCTGGAAGAGGAGGAAAGACCTTATACATCACGTTATATCGGAAGTTTGGTTTCTGACATTCACCGAAATATGATCAAAGGAGGTATTTATATTTATCCAACGAGTACCAAAGCCCCAAAAGGTAAATTACGTTTGCTTTATGAATGTAATCCCATGGCATTTATCGTAGAACAGGCAGGAGGAAAAGCGTCGGATGGATTTAATCGAATAATGGAAATTCAACCCACAGCATTACACGAAAGAGCGCCATTCTTTTGCGGTAGCTATAATATGGTTGAAAAAGCAGAGGATTTTTTACGATTGGCAAAATTGAGTAAATACTAAAAAACTATTTATCTAAATAAAAAACACCCCTAATAGCTTTTCTATATAGGGGTGTTTTTAGTTTTAAATAAAACCAATTCGGTTTATTTATTCATGTGTTCCATTTCGTAAACAAAAGTATCCGAGTCTACTTTTTGATCTACCAACGAAAGCGCTTTATCGATAATGTAATTTACGTTTTCCGGATTGAAACCTAATGCTAAACCAATCTTTCTTAGCAAAAGATCTTGTTGGTCGCCTAATTGATGATCCACATGTACCATTCTGGCAAGGTCATACAAACGTTCCAATCTTTGTGCACGTAAATGTGGAGGATTGATAGGGTATTTTAAAGGATTTTCTAAAATTTCCTCAAATTCTGATTCTGAAATTTCTAGGTTTCTAGATAGTTTTTCTAAAAACAATTTTTCTTCTGGACTAACTCTTCCATCGGCGAGTGCGACACGAACAATAGCCGAAAAATGACCTTTGTTTCTTTGTTTGAATTCGCTATCGAATAAATCGGAGTATGACATAATTTTGTTGAATTAAATGATTTGTACAAAGGTAATTTTAATTTTGCGTTTTAACGAATATCCATTTCTAATTTTTTCATAATTTTAAGAAAAAAAATGACAAGAAAGTGCTTTTAACACTACTGTTTTAAACTAATTTCAAAATAAATTGTATGTTTGACAAGCCCTAATCTTTAAAACAATTTACAATGTCAGAATTTTGGATTTATTTCGAAAAAGGCTTGAGGCATATTCTTGATCCTTATGGGTATGACCATATCTTATTTTTGATTGCGTTGACAGTTCCGTATGCATTTAAGGATTGGAAAAGGTTATTACTTTTGGTTACTGTTTTTACGGTCGCACATACACTGGCATTACTATTGTCTGTTTTTGGTGTGATTATTATCAAAGGCAATTTAGTCGATTTTTTAATTCCGATTACAATTCTCATTGTGGCCTTTTTTAATCTTTTTACTGCTGGGAAATCATCCAAAAATGAAAGTATTAGCGTTATTCTTTTTGTGACTTTATTTTTTGGAATCATACACGGATTAGGTTTTGCTGATTCTTTTAACGCGATTCACAGAGGTTCGCCACAATCCAAATTATTGCCAATTTCAGAGTTTGCATTAGGAATAGAAACGGCTCAGATAATTGTTATTTTAGTAGTTTTGATACTCTCCTACATTGTTCAGACATTTTTTAGATTTTCAAAAAGAGATTGGACATTAGTGATGTCATCTTTTATAATTGGCGTAGTTTTGCCATTGATTATCCAAAGTAAAATCTGGATTAGATAAAATTTTAATGGAAAAGAAAAAATTAAATAAATACGATCGGGCCTATCTTAGGATTGCCAAAGAATGGGGGCTTTTGTCTTATTGCAAACGCAAACAGGTGGGAGCTATAATCGTTCGCGACAAAATGATTATTTCCGATGGTTACAATGGAACACCATCCGGTTTTGAAAATTGCTGTGAAGATGAAAATGGCCTGACTAATTGGTATGTGCTTCATGCCGAAGCAAATGCGATTCTAAAAGTAGCGAAATCTACGCAAAGTTGCGAAGGCGCCACATTATATATTACACTTTCTCCTTGCAAAGAATGCAGTAAATTGATTCATCAATCCGGAATTAAAAGAGTAGTATACCAAATGGGATATAAAGATACTTCGGGAATAGATTTCCTTGCTAAAGCAGGCGTAATCGTTGAACAAATTGAAGTTTTAGAATAAATAATAAAATGAAAATCAATCCGAATTATTTGCCAATACTTATTGCTGCTGCTATTGCCTTTGGAATTATTCTTGGCGGGGGGCTTAATTTTCCTCAGCAGAATTATTTTTTGGTTAAAAATTCAAAAGGAAAACTCAATAGGCTTCTTGATTTTATTGATAACGAATATGTAGATGATGTAAAATCGGATTCGATTCTGGATATCGCTATGGATAATATTTTGAGCCAGCTCGACCCGCATTCGGCTTATACTCCAGCAAGTGAACAAACTGAAGTTGCTGAAAGTATGAAAGGCGGTTTCGTGGGAATTGGTGTAAATTTTTATATGTACAATGATTCGGTAGCAGTTATAAAAACAATCGAAAACGGTCCTTCTGAAAAAGCAGGAATAAAAGCGGGGGACCGGATTTTATATGTTGATAAAACAAAAATGTTTGGGCGAAAATTACCTAATGACAGTTTGTTTGCGAAACTAAAAGGAGAAGAAGGTTCTGAAATTTTGCTTACAGTTTATAGAAAACCCGAAAATAAAAAACTCAACATTAAAATTAAAAGGGGGGTTGTTCCAATAAAAAGTGTTGATGTAGCTATGCTTTTGGACAAAACGACAGGCTATATAAAAATTAACCGATTTGCGGAAACAACATATGATGAATTTAAAGAAGGCTTGGATGATTTAAGAAAAAAGAAAATCAAATCACTTGTAATAGATCTTCGGGATAATGGAGGCGGTTACATGGAGGAAGCCATTGCTGTAGCTGATGAATTGTTGAAAGACAGGCAGTTAATTGTCTTTACCAAAAATAAAAAAGGGACCACAGAGAAAACATTCGCTACATCAGGTGGAGCTTTTGAAACCGGAAGAGTATTTGTTTTGATTAACGAAAATAGTGCATCCGCCAGCGAAATATTAGCTGGTGCCATTCAGGATAATGATCGAGGAACCATTGTGGGTCGTCGTTCTTTTGGGAAAGGATTAGTACAACGCGAAATGAATTTTCCTGATGGATCCGCAGTAAGATTGACCATTGCGAGATATTATACGCCTACGGGACGTTCTATACAAAAGCCTTATACCAAAGGAACTAAAGGATATGCTAAAGAATTTGAATCTCGTTTTAAAAGTGGCGAACTATACAATAAAGACAGTATAAAAACACCTAAAACGGATCAATTTAAGACTCCAAAAGGCAGAATTGTTTACGGCGGGGGCGGAATTGTCCCTGATGTTTTTGTTCCGATGGAGATGGAGTACGGCGATGAAAACACTGCTTATTTATTGCAATCAGGTTTTATGAGTCATTTTGTTTTTGAACAATTAGACGGCTACAGAGCTATTTTTAAAGATTTGTCTTTTGATGAGTTAGTGGATAAGATGAATTCTAATGATTTGTATTTTGCTTTGTTCCAAAAATATTTATTCACGAACGGAATTTCTTTCAATTTAGAAGGGAATAAGCCTTTGGTTAAACGCTATTTAACAGCTGAATTTGCCCGACAGTTGTACAATGAAGACAGATATTATGAAATTGTATTAAAAGAAGATACAATGATTAAGAAGGTTTTGAACCACTAATAAAAAACAAAATATGAAAAATATACTTAGAATTTCGGCGGGTTTAATGCTTTTGACTTTTGTGATTTCCTGTGCCTGTATGAAAGATAAAAATACAATTTCAGGAAAAGTAGAATCGGTTGAATCTGGAAAAGATGGATACACAGCAAAAATCAATACGGATAAAAATGAAGTTTATTTTGCAACCATCAGTATTGTAAATGTGGGTGGGCCTCAAAATTACAAACAGCTTAAAGTAGGAGAAGAAGTTTCGTTAAAAGGTGAAATCTGGAAAACAGAAACCGAAAATCACATCAAAGTAAAAGAGATTATTTCGGTTAAATAAAATAAATGTTTATCGAGTACTGTCGTGAGCGTGAGTCTGAATGCCTCCGTTCCACAAAGTGAGAATGTCAGTGGCGACAGCAGCACCACTTCCTGCAGCAATAGCAACCTGGCTTCTCCAGCCTGCTAATACTCCTATTACATAAATACCTTCTGCGACTTTATGATCGTTGTTTTTTAACTGAATTCTCTGTTTCTCAGGAAGAGCTTTTTGATGTGGTTCTATAAACTGCGTTAAACCTTCAATCGCAAAAGTATTGGCAGAACCAATTCCAACTACAATTGATTTAGTTTTATAAGTATTCTTATTGGTAATCACTGAAAAATTAAGAAATTCCCCTTCGATTTTTAATACTTTTTCATCAAAAATTTGGGAGACATGAGGATAAGTTTCAGATAAGTGCTGAATACTTTCAGATAACAATTCAGCACCTAATTTCCCGGCAGGAATTCCATAGGCATTGTTGATCAGAGCTTCCTGAAGAGCAGAAGTTTTTTGATGGGCAATAATACCGATTTTTTTGTCGGTAACAAAGGCTTTCTTTTTGGCAGAACCCAAAACAAGAGCACACGACATTCCGGAAACGCCACCGCCAATGATTAGAACGTCAAACATATTATAGTTTGTCATTCATTTTTTCTTCGATGTTTTTTGACATTTTAAAAATCAAAAGAATCAAAACTGCACAAATTGACGCAGCAATTCCAATGAAAGCCACCATGCTATTTCCTTCGAAAGGGTTTTTAAAATCCAAAAGACAGATGTTAAAAACAATTAATCCCAATGCCAAAACCACTAATATGTTAGTAAACACTTTCATAAAATATTTTTTGTAAAAAAAATGATGGGGTAAAAATAGGGAAATTTATTTTAGACGAACAAACCTTTAACATTCGCAGCGAATAATTTAACAGCAATTGCAAGTAGAACGACTCCAAAAGCCTTTCTAACGATGCCTAAACCATTTTTTCCCAATATTTTTTCGATTTTCGCTGACGATTTCAAAACAATATAGACCACGATGATATTCAATATAATAGCAATGATAATGTTTAAAGTTTGATATTGTGCTTTTAATGATAATAAAGTGGTCATCGTACCTGCACCGGCAATTAACGGAAAAGCAATAGGCACAATGGAAGCTGAACTGGCTTCTTCATCACGATACAACCGGATGCCTAAAATCATTTCCAAAGCCAAAAAGAACAATACAAAAGAACCTGCTACTGCAAAAGAATGAACATCAATGCCAATAAGATTCAGGAATTGTTCTCCAATGAAAAGAAAAATAATCATAATCAAACCGGCCGTTAATGAAGCTTTTCCTGAGTCGATGTGACCGTGTTTGGTTCTCAAATCAACTATAATAGGTATCGTTCCCACAATGTCAATTACTGCAAAAAGCACCATTCCCACAGTAGCGATTTCTTTAAAATCCAGTTCCATGATTTCTTGTTTTTGGTCTAACAAAAGTATTGAATTTCATATAGATAAAAGTGTATTTTAGGTAATTTCTTATTGTTATTTTAAAATTTAAACTGTTGAAAATCAGCTTAATTATTTTTGTGATTCTATGAAAGCCAAAATAAATAGTAGTGTTAAAGCTGTAATAAAATCTAAAATTTAACAATCAAAATTCAGAATTGCGAAGTATCTTTGCAAAATGTTTCAACTAGGAAAAACCATCGTATCGGAAGATATTCTTGAAAAAGAATTTGTTTGTAATTTATCGGCTTGCAAAGGCGCGTGCTGTGTCGATGGAGACGCAGGTGCTCCATTAAGTGAAGCCGAAACCAAAATTATGGAAGCCATTTATCCAAAAGTAAAACCCTTTCTCCGCAAAGAAGGAATTGCTGCGATTGAAGCACAGGGAATCTGGACAAAAGGCACTGATGGCGATTTGGAAACCCCTTTAATTGACAACAAGGATTGTGCTTACGTCATTTTTGATAAAAAAACTGCTTTGTGCGGAATAGAACAAGCCTACAATCAGGGAATAGTGGATTGGAAAAAACCTGTTTCCTGCCATTTGTATCCCATTCGTGTCAAAGATTTCACGGAATTTGCCGCTGTTAATTATGACAAATGGGAAATATGTGACGATGCCTGTTCTTTAGGTAAAGAATTAGAAGTTCCAGTATATAAATTTGTCAAAGAAGCACTCGTTCGAAGATTTGGAGAAGACTGGTATTTGGAACTCGAAAAAGTTGCCGAAGACCTTAAGAAAGAACGCTAAAACAATTTAGAATCTTTCTTAATTGACTTTCTTGAAGCCCTGTGTTTCAAGGGTTTTTCTAGATTTTATTGTTTTTAAATGTTTGATATACAGATATTTATTATTTGTATGAAAACCATTCTAATTGTTAAAAACTCTATCCGATTGTGAATAAGTTTGGCTTTTAATAACCGCGATAATTCACAATCTTTGTAATCGACGAAAACATAATAATTCGTCAAAAACCACAAAAAACAAAATCGCAATGTCACAAATAGAACCAATCCTACAGGAAAACAAGAATCGATTCGTAATATTCCCTATCAAGCATCAGGATATTTGGGAGTTTTATAAAAGTATGGAGGCGAGTTTTTGGACTGCTGAGGAAATAGATTTATCTCAGGATTTGAATGATTGGAACAATAAATTAAGTGAAGACGAAAAATATTTTGTAAAACATATTTTGGCATTTTTTGCAGCTTCTGACGGAATTGTTAATGAAAATCTGGCTGAAAATTTTGTGAATGAAGTGCAATATGCCGAAGCAAAATTTTTCTATGGTTTCCAGATTATGATGGAAAACATTCATAGCGAAACCTATTCGCTATTGATTGATACTTACGTAAAAGACGAAGCTGAAAAAACACAATTGTTTACTGCAATAGATGTTTTTCCTGCAATTAAGAAAAAAGCAGAATGGGCTTTGAAATGGATAGAATCAGATTCTTTTGCCGAAAGATTAATTGCTTTTGCGGCCGTAGAAGGAATTTTCTTTTCAGGAAGTTTTTGTTCTATTTTCTGGTTGAAAAAACGTGGATTGATGCCAGGATTGACATTTTCGAATGAATTAATTTCTCGTGACGAAGGAGTTCACTGTGATTTTGCAGTGCATTTGCACAATCATCATTTGGTAAAGAAAGTGCCAAAAGCCCGTATTAGAGAAATTATTGTTGACGCATTGAATATCGAAAGAGAATTTATTACAGAGTCAATTCCAGTGAGTTTAATTGGAATGAACGCTACCTTAATGACGCAATATTTAGAGTTTGTTACTGATAGATTGTTAGTAGAGCTAGAGTGTGACAGAGAATACAATACACCAAATCCATTTGATTTTATGGATATGATTTCGCTTCAGGGAAAAACTAATTTCTTTGAAAAGAAAGTGGCTGAATACCAAAAAGCAGGAGTTATGAATAACGATTCTGATGCTCAAAAAATTAGTTTCGACGCTGATTTTTAATAAATAATAAAGTTTACTGAAGACTTCGGTCTGATAAAAAAAGTTATTCTATTTCGATTACTCTCGGGATAGGATATGGGTTCACATTCTTTAATGCGGATTGAATATACGGGATTAGTTTCCCAAAAAAGAATACAAATTCACCAAAATAGGGAAGGGATTTTCTATTTTAAAAAACAGACAAGATTATGTATGTAATTAAAAGAGACGGGCACAAAGAGCCGGTAATGTTCGACAAAATCACAGAAAGGATTAAAAAACTTTGCTATGGTTTGAATGATTTAGTAGATGCCGTGAAAGTGGCAATGCGTGTAATTGAAGGACTTTATGATGGAGTTACAACATCAGAACTAGATAATCTTGCTGCTGAAACTGCAGCTTCTATGACCATTGCGCACCCGGATTATGCACAATTGGCAGCTAGAATTGCAATTTCGAATTTGCATTCCAATACCAAAAAATCATTCTCGGAAACAATGAACGAAATGTATCATTATGTGAATCCGAGAACGAATCAGGAAGCGCCATTGCTTTCGGAAGAAGTGCATAAAGTGATTATGGAGAATTCAGAATTTTTGGATTCACATATTATATATAACAGAGATTTCAACTACGATTATTTTGGTTTCAAAACTTTGGAACGTTCGTATTTGTTGAAAATAAACGGAAAAATTGTAGAGCGTCCACAGCATATGCTGATGCGTGTTTCTGTTGGAATTCACTTAGATGATTTGAAATCTGTAATAGAAACTTACGACTTGATGTCGAAAAAATTCTTTACCCATGCTACGCCAACATTATTCAACGCAGGAACTCCAAAACCTCAAATGTCTTCTTGTTTCCTTTTGGCAATGAAAGATGATAGTATTGATGGTATTTATGATACTTTAAAAAACACAGCAAAAATCTCGCAATCAGCAGGTGGAGTAGGACTTTCTATTCACAATGTTCGTGCAACAGGTTCTTATATCCGTGGTACAAACGGAACATCCAACGGAATTGTTCCGATGTTGAGAGTTTTTAACGATACCGCTCGTTATGTGGATCAGGGTGGAGGAAAACGTAAAGGAAGTTTTGCGATTTATATCGAAACCTGGCATGCTGATATTTTTGAATTTTTGGATTTGAAAAAGAATACAGGTAAAGAAGAAATGCGCGCTAGAGATTTATTCTTTGCGATGTGGACTTCGGATTTGTTTATGAAACGTGTGCAGGAAGATGGTACTTGGACATTGATGTGTCCAAACGAATGTCCAGGTTTATATGACGTTCACGGTGAGGAATTCGAAAAAATGTACACCGATTACGAAAAAGCCGGAAAAGGTAGAAAAACCATCAAAGCACACGAATTGTGGGAGAAAATTCTGGAATCTCAAATCGAAACCGGAACACCATATATGTTGTACAAAGATGCAGCAAACCGTAAATCAAATCAAAAAAATCTTGGAACCATTCGTTCATCGAATTTGTGTACTGAGATTATGGAATATACTTCAAGTGACGAAATTGCAGTTTGTAATTTGGCTTCACTTTCGTTACCAATGTTTGTTGAAAACAAAAAATTCAATCACGAATTGCTGTTTACAGTTACCAAACGAG
This sequence comes from Bacteroidota bacterium, assembly GCA_040387175.1. Classification (GTDB taxonomy): domain Bacteria; phylum Bacteroidota; class Bacteroidia; order Flavobacteriales; family Flavobacteriaceae; genus Flavobacterium. The sequence continues at coordinate 19,961 of JAZKED010000017.1, forward strand.
TAACGAGAAATCTGAATAAAGTTATCGACAGAAATTACTATCCTGTAATTGAAGCCGAGAATTCGAATATGCGTCACCGTCCAATTGGTCTTGGAGTTCAAGGTCTTGCTGATGCTTTTATTATGTTGCGTTTGCCTTTTACCAGCGACGAAGCTAAAAAATTAAATCAGGAAATTTTCGAAACTTTATACTTTGCAGCCGTAACCGCTTCGATGGAAATGGCAAAAGAAGAAGGACCTTATTCTACTTTTAAAGGATCGCCAATTTCACAAGGAGAATTCCAACACAATCTTTGGGGAATGAAAGACGAAGAGCTTTCAGGACGCTGGGACTGGGCTTCATTGAGAAAAGAAGTGATGGAACACGGAGTAAGAAACTCATTGTTGGTAGCGCCAATGCCAACGGCTTCTACTTCACAGATTTTAGGTAACAACGAAGCATTCGAGCCATATACTTCTAATATTTACACCAGACGTGTGCTTTCAGGAGAATTTATCGTGGTAAACAAGCATTTACTGAATGATTTAGTAGAACGCGGACTTTGGAACGAAACGTTGAAACAAGAATTAATGCGTAATAATGGTTCTGTTCAGGACTTGAATATTCCGCAAGACTTGAAAGAATTATACAAAACCGTTTGGGAAATGTCGATGAAAGATATTATTGACATGTCTCGTCAACGTGGTTATTTTGTAGATCAGTCACAATCGTTGAATTTGTTTATGCAAAATGCCAATTACTCTAAATTGACATCCATGCACTTCTACGCTTGGCAATCCGGATTGAAAACAGGAATGTATTACTTGAGAACAAAAGCAGCTGTTGATGCCATCAAATTTACGTTGAACAACGATAAGAAATCGGAACCAATTGAAGTGGCTGAACAAGTTGCAGAACAAAAATTACAGCCGATTGCAGTTTTAAATGAATCTGTTGAAATGACTCCGGAAGAGTACAGAGCAATGATAGAACTGGCTAAAAATGCCGGTCCGGAAGATTGCGAAATGTGTGGGTCTTAATTTTAGAAAATAGTATAAAGAGAAATAGCTGTCAATTTTGGCAGCTGTTTTTTTTAGATGGTATCAGGACTAATATTTTTGGTTTATTTTGTATTGCTTCCTAAAACAATTAAAAAATAACATTTTAAATATTTTGTATTTATAAGTTATTAAACTCATATTAAAAATCAATGACTGAAAATTTAGACAGAACAAATCCATCAGATGCCGTAAAATATTTTAGAAACTGCATCCTTGCAGGTGACTTAACTGGAGCATTAAGTTGCTTTGATAAAGATGCCACTTATATTGAACGAGACGGGCAAGAAATAAAAGGGCTGGATAATATTAAGAAATCAATGGAACACCTTTGTACTTGGAAACCGGACATAAAAGGAAGTAAACAAAAAGTCACAATTGTTGGTAACCTAGCTGTTTGGGTAGATGCCTGGACTTTAAAAGCAGTTATGCCTGATGGAAATCCTATTGAAATGAATGGCGCAACAACTTGTATGATGAAAAAAAATGAAAATGGGATTTGGTTATGGCTAGTGGACAATCCATTTGCTGCTCAAGTATTTGAAAGCTAAATTGACAATTACAATTATATTACTTTCTTTCCCCAATTTGTTGTCTCCACATTGCATAATACAGGCCTTTTTCATCTAATAAATCCTGATGTTTGCCTTGTTCGATGATTTGTCCCTGTTCTAAAACAAATATTTTATCAGCATGCATAATGGTCGATAAACGATGCGCAATCAATACTGTAATTTGGTCTTGTTTGGACGAAATGCTTCGAATGGTTTTGGTAATTTCTTCTTCGGTAATGGAGTCCAATGCTGAAGTTGCTTCATCAAAAAGCAGTAAATGCGGATTTCTAAGCAAAGCTCTGGCAATAGACAAACGCTGTTTTTCTCCTCCCGACACTTTTATTCCACCTTCACCAATAGTGGTATTTATTCCTTTTTCGGCACGTTTTAATAAATTCTGACAGGCTGATTTTTGTAAAACATCATTGATTTCTTCATCGGTCGCATCTGGTTTTACGAACAATAAATTGTCTTTTATCGTTCCCGAAAACAATTGTGCATCCTGGGTTACAAAACCTAGTTGCTGTCTTAATTCGGTTAGGTCAATGTCTTTGGCATTTTTTTCATTGTAAAAAATAGATCCTTCTGCAGGATTGTACAATCCGACAAGCATTTTTACCAAAGTCGTTTTACCGCTTCCCGATGGCCCTACGAAAGCGATAGTTTCGCCGGATTTTGCATCAAAAGAAATGTTTTTTACGGCATAGGAACTGGCAGTTTGGTGTTTGAATGAAATATTCTCAAAACGCAGATGATTGATAGCACCAATCGTTTTAGGATTTACAGGTGTTGCTTCGCTTTTGGAATTCATTAAATCAGCAAAATTATCCATTGAAGCTTTCGTTTCGTTATAGGTCGCAATTACATTTCCAAGCTCTTGTAATGGATTAAACAAAAAGAAAGAAAAGAACATTAAAGTAATCAAATCTCCAGGTTTGATGATGTCATTAAAAATGAACATATAAAGCGCAAAAACCAAAGTTGTTCGCATAAAATGAACCGTTGTGCCTTGAATGAAACTCAGCGAACGAATGAAACGTACTTTTTTGAGTTCTAATCCAAGGATTCTGATGGTTGTAGCATTCAGACGGTTGACTTCCTGTTCGGTTAATCCCAGACTTTTTACGAGTTCAATATTTCGTAAGGATTCGGTTGTGGCTCCTGCTAAAGCGGTGGTTTCACCTAAAATTTCTCTGGAAACTTTCTTAATTCTTTTGCCTAAAAACGAACTGATAAAAGCGATTACAGGAACGGTTGCCAAAAATATGGGACCTAATAACCAATGAATACTTATCGCATAAACCACGACAAATACAATGCCGACTATCGATTGAAAAATTAATGAAATAGATAGGGTAATGAATCTTTCGCAGTCAATTTTCACTTTCTGAAGTTTCCCTAGAGTTTCTCCACTTCGCTGGTCTTCAAAATCCTGAAAAGGCAACTGCAAAGCTTTTTGAATTCCATCAGTGTACATTTGCGCACCTGTTCGTTGAATAATGATATTGGTAAAATAATCCTGAAAGTTTTTGGCAATTCTTGAAACCATTGCTGCACCCAAAGAGATTGCCAACCAACCCAAAACGGCTTTGGTAAAACTGAGCTGATTGTGATTGAAGTTGGCTACACCCACACCACATTCGTTAAGCAGTTTCCCAATAATTATCGAATCATATAAGGAAAAACACTGATTGATTGTGGCTAAAAGCAACGCTATATATAAAAGTTTTTTATGGGTTTTGATGTAGGTGTATAGAATTTTCATAGAGAGTTGTTTAAAGAGAATAATTCAGGCCAAAATAGAGGTCGAAATATTGTTGGTGCAAATTTAGAAAATATATATCGAAATGTTTCGATATATTGAAAAACATATTTTTAACTTTGCCTTATGATTATGAGTTTAAACATCCAGCAAGTCGAAAAAATCTCAAAGGCTTTGGGCGATCCTTATCGTTTGAAAATTATGAAGATTGTCAGCAATAGCGAAAGCTGTGTGCAGTGTAGTGATGTTTCAGCTGAGTTTAATCTGGCTCAATCTACGATGTCACATCATATAAAGCAACTAATTGAAGCTGAATTATTGATTGCAGATAAAGAAGGGCGTAACCTGAAATTTGTAATTAACAAAGCAGTTTGTACAGCTTATGCGGATTATATCAACGGATTATAATCGATCGAGAGGTAATTTGTATATAAAACAAAACCCTAGCAAAACTAAATTTACCAGGGTTTTCTAATTATAAATTATTGGCTTTAAACCGTTGCAATATTCTCAACAGCCACTCGCATTTGTTGTGCAGCAGCGACCATTTCGATTAGCGCTTTTTTGGTTTCTTCCCAATGTCTTGTTTTTAAACCACAATCCGGATTCACCCAAAGTTGATCCACAGGGACAACAGACGATGCTTTTTCTAATAATTGTACCATTTCATTTCGCGAAGGAACACGTGGCGAGTGAATGTCATAAACTCCGGGGCCAATTTCATTCGGGTATTTAAAATCAGCAAAAACATCCAATAATTCCATTTGCGAACGTGAACATTCTATCGTTATTACATCGGCATCCATATCGGCAATATTTTGAATAATATCATTGAATTCGCTGTAGCACATGTGTGTATGAATTTGCGTATCGTCTTTTACTCCCGAAGCTGAAATTCTAAATGCTTTTATCGCCCAATCCAAATAGTTTCTCCATTCTTCTTTACGCAAAGGCAGTCCTTCACGAATGGCCGGCTCGTCAATCTGAATGATTTTGATTCCGGCTTTTTCCAAATCCACTACTTCATCACGTATCGCCAAAGCAATTTGCGTACAGGTTTCAGAGCGTGGCTGATCATTACGGACAAATGACCATTGCAAGATAGTGACAGGACCAGTCAACATTCCTTTTACCCATTTTGGTGTAAGCGATTGTGCAAAAGACGACCATTTTACAGTCATTGGATTTGGACGGGAAACATCACCGTAAATAACCGGAGGTTTCACACAACGGCTGCCATAACTTTGAACCCAGCCGTTTTTGGTAAAGGTAAATCCGTCCAATTGTTCTCCGAAATATTCCACCATATCATTACGTTCAAATTCTCCGTGAACCAAAACATCGATTCCGGTTTCTTCCTGAAAACGAATCGTTTCTTCGGTTTCTTTTTGCAATAATTCATCATATTGTTGCTGACTCAATTCTCCTTTTTTGAATTTGGCTCTCCAGCTGCGAACTTCTGTCGTTTGCGGAAAAGAACCAATTGTTGTCGTTGGAAACAAAGGAAGATTCAAGGCGTCAATTTGACTTTTTCTTCTGTTAGAAAAAGTGCTTTGTCTTTGATCGTCGCCTTTCGTAATACTCGCTACACGATTTTTAACCTTCTCGTTATGGATTAATTTTGAAGTTTTTCGGTTTTCGTTTGCAATAGTATTTTGTTGAAATGAAACAGAATCTACCAAACTTACTTCCTCTAAAGCAAAATTTTGAAGCAATACGATTTCTTCGATTTTTTGTTTGGCAAAAGCCAGCCATTGCTTAATTTCAGGTGTCAATGTAGCGTCATTTGTTTCTAAATCTAAATCGCACGGACTGTGAATAAGCGAACAAGACGGAGCAATTAAAATACGGTCTTTACCTAAAGCATCAGTTGCTTTTTTAATGGTTGCCAAAGATTTTTTGAAATCGTTTTTCCAGATGTTTCTTCCATCAACAACACCAAGAGAAAGATTTACGTTTTCAGCCAATTTCCCTGATTCCAAAATATCATCCAATTGAGAAGAACAACGTACCAAATCCAAATGCAAAGTATGAACTGGTAAAGCCAAAACAGTTTCTAAATTTTCTCCAAAACAGTCAAAATAATTGGTCAAAATTATTTTTAACGAAGGAAAATTTTTATTGATTTCATTGTAAACGTAAGTAATGGCAAGACGTTCTCTATCAGATAAATTCAATGCTAAAAATGGTTCGTCCATCTGAATGTATTCTGCTCCTTCGTTTTGTAAGGCGTTTAGAATTTCAAAATATACGGGTAGTAATTCTTCAATAAGATTAATTCTATGGAAGCCTTCTTCTTTTTCTTTTCCGAGTAGTAAATAGGATACAGGTCCTATCAGAACTGGTTTTGTAGTGATTCCTAATTTTTTGGATTCTACAAACTCGTTGATTATTTTGGTAGAAAACAATTCGAATTTTTGATTTTTGGTGAATTCAGGAACGATGTAATGGTAGTTGGTATCAAACCATTTGGTCATTTCCATTGCCACTACGTCTTGTCCTTCTTTTTGCGAACCTCTTGCCATTGCAAAATATAAATCCAAAGTAGAGTTGGTTTTAGCAATTTCGCTGTAACGTTTTGGAATTGCTCCCAAAGTAAGTGTTAAATCCAAAACCTGATCGTAGAAAGAAAAATCATTGGATGGAATTAAATCAATTCCTGCTTTAGATTGTAGTTGCCAGTTTGTTGCACGGATGTTTTTTCCAACAGTCAAAAGTTCATCAGCAGAAATTTTTCCTGCCCAATATAATTCACTCGCTTTTTTAAGTTCTCTGTTACTGCCAATTCTTGGGTAACCTAAGTTATTTGTTTTCATGTTTATTTTGGTATTTATTACTGAGCAAAGTTATTGTATTAGTAAATTATACTTTAATTTGTGTGTTATTTAAGTAAAATGGTTTGTATTTTATAAATTTTACAGTAATTTGTATGGAATAAAAATTTCTGATTGCCTTTTAACAGTAAAAAAAACTATGGAAAATTTAGACAACATCGATTTACAGATCTTAAAACACCTCCAAGAGAACTCGAATATCAATACAAAAGAGCTAGCCAGTAAATTATTCCTGACTGTTACGCCCGTTTATGAGCGCATCAAAAGATTGGAACGCGATGGTTATATTATGAAGTATGTTGCTTTATTAGACAAGAAAAAACTCAATCTAGGAATGACTGTCTTTTGTAATGTTCGATTGAAAGAACATGCTAAAAACGTGGGAAGTAATTTTGTAAAAGATATCGTTGCCCTTCCGGAAATTATCGAATGCTACAATATTGCCGGCGATTATGATTTTATGCTGAAAATTTTGGTTGAAGATATGTCGAGTTATCAGGATTTTGTAATGAATAAATTATCCACTATTGAGAATATTGGAAATACACAGAGTATTTTTGTTATGGGAGAAATTAAGCATAGTACAGCATTGGCAATTTGAAAAATAATTTAGTGTGAAATACACACGTATTCAGTTGTTTGGACTTTTATTAAATAAATTACTTCAATTTTTTGTGTTTGTAATTTTTTTTAGAACATTCCGTTTTATACTTTTGAAAACATATTTATCTGATTTACTGTATTTTACGTAACAGAATACGTAACAGAACAGAATGTTCTTCATAGTAGAAAATTAAAAACTAAAAGTCAAAATCTATAAAAAATGTTACTTAAAAAATTAAGATTCCTATCTGCAATTTTGCTAATTATTCTAGCAACATCATCATTTGCTCAAAAGCAACGTATTGTACAAGATATATCAAATAATGACTGGCGACTTTGGCTAGATCCAATAGCAAAATGGCAAAGCGATATATTATTCACTCCTCCGGTTGACGTTAGAATTTTACCCATTAATTTACCAACTGGTGGATGGCAGGCATTGGAAAAAGGAGAAACCAAAACAGTGCATCTTCCGGCAACGGTAGAAGAATTTCATTGGGGAATCAATAAAAATCCTTTTGGAGTTGCGGGGAATTATTTAGGAATTTCATGGTTTACAACTGAAGTAAAAGTTCCATCATCAATGAAAGGCAAGCGAATTGTTTTGCATTTTGAAAGCATTCGTTTCAGGGCTGAGGTATTTGTAAATAAAAAATTAGCAGGTTATGATTTAATTAACGGAACTCCTTTTGATATTGATGTTACCGATTTTGTAACAATTGGAAAATCGAATGCTATAGCTGTTCGAATTACAGATCCAAACGGAAATTTCGATTGGAGAGACAGTTCCAATTATATGTGGGGAGATTACCGTACGAATCCAACTCATGGTTTTGGTGGTATAACTGGAAAAGTTAGCCTTGTAGCAACTGAGAATGTTTTTGTGAATGATATTTTTATCAAAAACAAACCCACTCTTAACGAAATTGAGACCGAAATTTCGTTGACAAATAATAGTTCTGCATCTTTTAAAGGAAATGTTGTATTAGAAGTAAGCGAAAGAAAATCGGGTAAATCTGTTTGGAAACAACGCTATCCAATTGAAGCAGTAACTGGCGAAAACACACCACAATCTTTCACGATTAAAGTTGATAATGCAAAGCTTTGGGATGTTGATAATCCTAATTTATATGTGCTGAAAGTTTCTGTTAAAGATGATAATGCTGTAAAAGATATAGTGGAGAAAAAGTTTGGTTTCCGTTGGTTCGAAGTCAAAGACATTGATGGAGACAAACAGTTTTATCTGAACAACAAGCGTATTGTAGTAAGAACCGCAATATCCTGGGGTTTTTGGCCGGTAAACGGAATTGCTCCAAGTGATGAATTAGCTAAAAAACAAATTGCAGATGCCAAAGCTATTGGTTTGAACATGCTTAATTTCCACCGTACTATTGGACAAACCAATGTTCTGGATTATGCCGATGAAATGGGTTTACTTTATTATCAGGAACCTGGAGGAAATCAATATCCGGCCAATCAATTTAACCCTAAAAATGACTTAGAAAAGAAACAAGCTGATTTTTATTTTGCAGCCCGCGATGAAAAGTTCTTTAGAATGATCAAACGTGACAGAAGCCATCCTTCATTAGTAATTTACAATATGCATAATGAAAGAGGAGCCGAGCCACAGCTGAAAGACAGTTTACAAATGCTGGCAGGTCATAAATTGGATCCAACCAGAATAATGACTTACAATTCAAGTAATGGTCCTATAAAAATGGGAGTTGATCCACGTTTTAAGTTACATCTTTTACCATATAATAATCAGTTTTATAATTATGGCTGGTTTGACCAGCATCATGCCGGCGGTCCGGGAGTGTATCACGATAATTTGTATAAAAATCCTAAAAGCTATGCAAAGTTATTTGCAGATCATAGTGACGAAATAATTTATTACGGAGAAGAAGGAGCAATAGGTACGCCACCAAGATTACAATTAATTAGAGATGAAATTCTTAAAAGAGGAAAGAACATCGGATGGGAAACTGACGATTATCTAAAATGGTACGATGCTTATGATAATTTCCTGAAGAAAAATGATTTCCAAAAGTCATTTCCTAATGTTGATAGTTTGACGAGACAAATGGGGAATGTATCTTTTTATTACCAAGGACGAACAATTGAAAACATACGAATCAATAATACTATTGATGGTTATGCAGTAAATGGCTGGGAGAGTATGAAATTGGAGAACCATTCGGGTATTGTAGATAATTACCGAAATCTTAAAGGCGATGCCGATGTAATTGCCCGTTACAATAAACCTTTGTATGTGGCTGTAAAATTGAATCATAAAGTTTTGTCAGTAAACGATTCAACAATTGTGGATTTTTTCATTGTGAACGAAAAAGATATCAAAGGTTCATTTGCCTTAAAAGTTAAAGCAACAAACGAAAAGCAACAAACTGTCTGGAATAAAACAATCCCTGTAAACGTAACAGGAGGAATTAAATATGGAGAATTACTCTCATCTAAAAATACTTTTATTCCACAATCAGAAGGGTATACAAATATTACTGCCGAATTGGTATCGAAAGATAATGCTTTAATTGCAACTGGAAGTGACGAATTGTTTGCCGTAAAACTGAATAAAGAAAAAATTGCTTCCAATATCATGGTTGCTGATACTTTGGGAGTTATTGCTAAATATTTTGATTCTGAAAAGATAGAATACAAAGACTATAAAAAAGGAACGCCATCTGGAAATTGTTTGGTAATTGGAGCTTTCAAACCACAGCAAACAGGAAATCCATTGGTTACAGATCTTTTAGAATGGGTAAATAACGGAAACACCATCGTAGTGGTCAATGACATAGATATTTGGTCAACCTATTTTGCCAAAAAAGAAGTCGTTGATTACAGAGGATTCAAGACACTGGGAACTTCATGGTATGGAGGAAATTATTTTGTCAAAGACACCAAATGGTTCGAGGGATTGCCGCAATCTTGTGTATTCAATTGGGAATACCAATGTTTTGCAACCTACAACAAAAATAGAATCGGACTCCGTGTATTTAATGGAGAAACTATCGTTGGATGCGTTTCCGATCATAAACAGGAAGTTTATTCAGCGTTGAGCGTCGTGTCTCACGGACGAGGAAAAATCATTTTTTGTGCGCTGGATATTTTCAGTTGTATAAAAGAAAATGAACTAGTCAAAAAAGCAGAAGGTGACGGTGAAAATGCGTCTATGAAAACTTTTAATGTATCGGCAAAAAACAAAGCGAATATTGTAGGGCAGCAACTTTTACTTAATTTGATGAAATAATTTTAAAGATATCTTTTTTATAAAACAAGAATGTTTCTTTTATCTTTGAAGATAATATCAAAAAAATCAAAATGAACTGGGAACAACTATTGTCTTTAAAACGTCAGGGTGACACGAGCAAACGATTACGAATTGAGCAGGATGACACCCGGTTGGGGTTTGAAGTTGATTATGATCGAATTATATTCTCATCAGCATTTCGTAGTTTACAAGACAAAACTCAGGTTATTCCACTTTCCAAAACTGATTTTGTACATACCCGATTGACGCACAGTCTGGAAGTTTCAGTTGTAGGTCGTTCAATAGGTAGATTGGTTGGAAAAAAAATCATTGAAAAATATCCGCATTTAAAAGCTGTTCACGGTTTTCAGGCTAATGATTTTGGAGCTATTGTGGCAGCAGCTTCTTTGGCACACGATATCGGAAATCCGCCTTTTGGACATTCTGGAGAAAAAGCTATTGGAGAATATTTTTCTATTGGAAAAGGGAAACAATATAAAGATCAACTTTCACCTAAAGAATGGCAGGATTTAGTAGATTTTGAAGGAAATGCCAATGGGTTTTCAGTGCTTACTGCAAGTCGTCCCGGAATTGAAGGCGGTTTGAGAATTTCCTATGCTACTCTTGGTGCTTATATGAAATACCCAAAGGAAAGTTTACCTAAAAAGCCAACCTCAAATATTGCCGATAAGAAATACGGTTTCTTTCAATCGGACGCAGCATTTTTTGAAGACGTAGCTTCAGAATTGGGAATGATTGCAAATAAATCAGGAAATGATATTGGTTTCGAAAGACATCCGTTAGCTTATTTGGTTGAAGCTGCTGATGATATCTGTTATACTATTATCGACTTTGAAGACGGAATAAATCTAGGTTTAGTTTCAGAAGATTTTGCCTTGGAATATTTGATAAAATTAGTCAAAGACAGCATTGATTCCTCTAAATACAACAGCCTAACCACCAAAGAGGATAGAATCAGTTATTTGAGAGCTTTGGCAATAGGCAGCTTAATAAATGATGCTGTGAAAGTTTTTATCGAAAATGAAGAATTGATTTTACAAGGGAAATTTCCTTTTGCTTTAACTGATAAAAGCAAGTATAAAGTGCAAATGGATGACATCATCAAATTGAGTGTCAAAAATATTTATCAAAGTCGTGAAGTAATAGAAAAAGAAATTGTGGGTTACCAGATTATCCAAACCTTATTGGATAAATTCATTACTGCTTTCAATAATAAATTTAATGGTAATTCATCTAATTATGACAAATTATTATTGAAGATGTTACCCGAAAAGTTTCTGGAAGAAAAAGAAGATTTGTATAAAAGGCTGTTGCATATTTGTCATTACGTTTCTCTTTTGACTGATGGAAATGCTCTGGAATTATTTGATACTATTAATGGTAAAAAAACGAATTAGGATTTAAAAAGCATATACCATTCCAATTCCAAGTGATTGTTTTAGCTGTAATTTCGGACCCTTAATTACTGTTTCACCATTTATTTCTTCAGTGGTTTTTACGTCGTCATCATAAAGGATATGAGTGCCAATGTTGGCACTTACATATTTATTTACCACCAAATCAAATTGCAATTTCCAATCCACATCGATGTTTCCAAAATTATTTAAATAATCGGAATACAGACTCAATCTGTTTTCCATCGTAATGTTTTTCCAAACTTCTTTTTTGTAATAATTGGTTATTAAAAAACCCATCTCAGTTTTGGATAGTTTTCCTTTTGAAATCAAATTACCTTCCGAATCATACGTCGCTTTAGTAACTCCAAATGAACCTTTATTGGCTAAAGTCTGATCTAAAACCAAAGTATTTTTAAATGTCAACGGTGATATATATATATCTAACTTTTTTGCTTTATCATAATAATCGGCTCCTGCGCCCAGGAATGTATAAGCTGGTGCAAAAGGTTTGGAAATTGGATGGTCGGTATCTGGGTATTTATAACCGTTGGTGAATTGAGTATTAAAATTAAATTTTGCTGAATGATACCAATTTGATGATTCATTTTTTCGATAACCTAATGTTGAATTAAATCGCAATTCATCATCTGATTTTCTGATGGCGAAACCATCTTGTTTATTAATTCCGTATCGAACAATTAACTCATTAACCCATTTAGTGTTTTCGGTAGTACGTATTCTGGTAAAATCTCCTTTTAATAAACCTGAAATAGAGCTTGTTCCCCCAGCGCTCCAATTCATGAATGCAATTTCGTTCAAATCAAAACCAATAATGTTTTTATTTTCCCAATTGGATAATCGAAAATAGGCTGCTCGCACTGTATATTTTGGTGTTATGACCGTCGTTGTTACAGGCTTAAGAGCTACTATTATAGGAATGATCGGTTTTTTCTTTTGAGAATAACTGTTTGTAGAAATTGTTAAAGAGAATAAGATTAAGAGCAAATAAGATAATTTCATTATTGTCTGGGAATTTTATAAATGCGAAAATAATTTATTTCAATAACTTGAAAAAATATAGGCTAAACTATTAACGTCTAATTCGCAATATTGTTGTAATTCTTCAATGGTTCCTTGTTCAATGAATTCGTCAGGAATTCCAAGAATTTTTATTTTTGATTTGTAATTATTTTTCGAAGCAAACTCTACAATAGTTGTGCCAAAACCTCCTTTAATAACGCCATCTTCAATAGTAATTATGTTTTCAAATGTTGTAAAAATAGTGTGTAATAATTCTTCATCAAGTGGTTTTACAAAAGCAAAATCATAATGAGCAATGGTTTCAGGATTATTTATTTTAGTTAGAGCAAAAGTTACATTGTTACCAATAGTTCCGTTGGAAAGAACAGCCACTTTCGTTCCTTCTTTGAGGCAATTTGCTTTGCCGGTTTCAATTTCCTGATATGGTTGTTCCCAATTTGGAATTTGACCACGACCTCTCGGATAACGAATCGCAATAGGATGATTCAAGCCTAATTGTGCAGTGTATAAAATGTTTCTTAATGCAATTTCATTCAAAGGAGAATATACAATTATATTCGGAATACAACTCAGATAAGCCAAGTCGAAAACACCATGATGTGTCGATCCATCTTCTCCAACTAATCCTGCCCTGTCCAAACAAAAGATTACGGGTAAATTCTGTAAAGCCACATCGTGAATAACCTGATCATAAGCGCGCTGTAAAAAAGTGGAATAAATATTACAAAAAACCACCATTCCCTGTGTTGCCATTCCTGCAGATAATGTTACTGCGTGCTGCTCGGCAATACCAACATCAAAAGCACGATTTGGAAAAGCGTCCATCATAAATTTTAGTGAACTTCCTGATGGCATTGCAGGTGTGATTCCCACAATTTTTTCATTTTTTCTGGCTAAATCTAATACCGTTAAACCAAAAACATCTTGGTATTTTGGCGGAAGATTTTCTTCTGATTTTGGGTGAATTTCTCCAGTATTGGCATCAAATTTTCCTGGAGCGTGGTATTTTACCTGGTCTTCTTCAGCTTGTTGCAAACCTTTTCCTTTGGTCGTGATGAGGTGCAGGAATTTAGGACCTTTTATTTCCTTCAGTCGTTTTAATTCTTTCAGCACTGCAAAAATATCGTTGCCGTCAATAGGACCTGAATAATCAAAATTCAGGGATTTGATCATATTGTTTTGCTTTGGGTTTTTTCCCTCTTTCACGGCAGTAAGGTATTTCTTCAAAGCACCAACACTTGGGTCAATTCCAATAGCATTATCGTTGAGTATTACCAATAAATTGGCATCGGTAACACCAGCGTGATTCAAACCTTCAAATGCCATTCCAGATGCGATGGAAGCATCTCCAATAACGGCTATGTGCTGTTTTTCGAAATCACCTTTTAAATTGGATGCAATTGCCATTCCTAAAGCGGCGGAAATAGAAGTAGAAGAATGACCTACTCCAAAAGCATCATAAACACTTTCACTTCTTTTTGGAAATCCGGAAATGCCATTAAGCTGTCGATTCGTATGAAAATTTTCTCTTCTTTCGGTCAGTATTTTATGTCCATAAGCCTGATGACCCACATCCCAAATTAGTAAATCTTCGGGAGTATTGAAAACATAATGTAAAGCAATGGTAAGTTCTATAACGCCAAGACTGGCGCCTAAATGTCCTTCTTTTACAGCAACAATTCCAATGATAAAATCACGCAATTCCTGAGCAACCTGAGGAAGTTGAGCCTCACCAAGCTGGCGTAAATCTGTGGGATTGTTAATGTCGTGAAGTAAGTTGCTTTTCATTAGGATTCAAAAAGCAAATTTACGGTTTTAAATTGAAATCTATTTGTTTTCTGTTTTTGTAAATTTAACTTGATTAACTTTTGGTGGCGGCGGTAATGGTGGCATTTTGACACCTGCTTTTACTAAAGAATCATATCTTTCTATGTTTATTTTACCCACTGTCATATCTTTTTCCTTTGGAATAGAGTCTTTAGGAGGTAAAATAACACCAGTTGTATGATTTATTTCAGTAGTGTCTATAATAACTTCACCTAAAAATCCATTATTATGATTTTTACAGCTGAAGAGTGTACTACCCATAACAACAAAAAGTGCCAGTAAAAAAGCTTTATGAAAAGATCTTCTTTGTGTCAAAACACTTTGAGGGATTTGAATATCAAATTTATTTATTTGTTCATTTCTAAATCTTCCACAAACTTTTTGTCCTTTATTTTGAATTAGGTATTCCTGAATTTCAGTTGAATTTTTATGAGTGAAATCGACAACACCTTTAGTACACACACTGCAAAATCTTCCAGTTTCATCTGGAGTCATTTTGTTCCAATCTTCATGACAAGGTTGTGGGATGCTAACTTTAAATTTTGTTTCCATACAAATGTGTTTCTGATTTTAAAACTAACGAAAATTATTTCAAAATCGTACTTTTGCTTTATGGAAAACCCTTTCACCGACGAATATTTTATGAAGAAAGCCTTGCAGGAGGCAGAGATGGCTTTTGAAAAGGATGAAATTCCTGTTGGTGCTTTAATTGTAATCGATAATAAAGTCATTGCAAGAGGTCATAACCTTACCGAAATGCTAAATGATGTTACTGCTCATGCCGAAATGCAGGCGATAACTGCAGCTGCCAATTTCTTAGGCGGAAAATATTTAGTGGGCTGTACGCTATATGTAACATTGGAACCTTGCCAAATGTGTGCTGGCGCTTTATACTGGAGCCAGATTTCTAAAATTGTTTTTGGTGCCAGCGATGAACATCGTGGTTTTATTACAATGGGAACAAAATTACACCCTAAAACGACTGTTGTTTCCGGAATTATGGCAAATGAAGCTTCCGACCTGATGAAGCGATTTTTTGCTAAAAAAAGAAAATAAATCTATTGAATTAAGGTTTTATTTTTATCGTTTTTTTACTTCCAAAAAATATTTTACCCGCAGAGAATTTTCTTCTTAAAATATTAAAATATTCCTATACATTTACTACAATATAATGTATGATTTTGCAGTTATGGACTTAATTGTGAAATGTTCTTATAATTTTAATTTGTAACCCCTTAACTCTAAATAAAAGTGAAAACAAAAGGATTAATTTTCGTGTTTTTTGTGTGTGTTTTGTTTCAGGCCTGTGGCAGAAAATCAGCCGCCGATTTTAATTCCGATTTTTCATTATTTAAAGAGTATATAGTCAGTTTTACGGGAGGAATTGTCTCGGCACAATCTGACATTCGTGTGGTTTTGGCTTTCGATACCAATAATTGGAAAGTAAATGAGGTTTTGGACGATGATTTGTTCGATATTTCTCCAAGTGTCGATGGAAAAGTGGTTGCGCTTTCCAGTAATACAATTGCTTTTATTCCCGAAAAAAAGTTAGAATCTGGTACAGAATATCAGGTGACCTTGCATTTGGATAAACTAAATCCAAAGGTTGCCGAAAAAGACAAGGAACTTTCCAATTTCAATTTTACGGTAAAAACCATCAAACAGGATTTTGTTGTCAACACATTAGATGTTCAATCCTATAGTAAAGAGTATCAATATTTGAATTGTGTGCTGAAAACAGCCGACAATATAGATTTTGAAACTGCTAAAAAAATGGTGGAAGCAGAACATAACGGAAATGATTTGCATCTAATTTTCGAGAAATCGAATACAGTTGCGAAAGAGTTCAAATTTAGAATTGACAGTATTCAGCGACTGGATTCGAAGAGTAATCTTGAGATTTCATACGATGGAAGCGATTATGATATCGATCAAAAAGGAACTATTGATTTTCCAATCACAGCATTGAATGAATTCAAAGTCATCAAAACTGAAATGCAGGAAGGGAACAATCAGTCGTTATCGATCAATTTTTCTGAACCATTGGAGAAAGGACAGGATTTTAAAGGTTTGGTGGCGATTCAAAACACCAGTAACTTAAAGTTTTCTACCCAAGGAAATGTGTTGAAAGTTTATTTTAATAATGACAAAGCTGTTGAAAAACCAGTTGAAGTAGCGCCTGAGGTAGTTGTAGAAGCAGTAGTTTCAGAAGAAATCGCTGTTGATTCTGTTGCAGTGGCTGTCGATACGGCTTCGGTTGAGGAGCCTGAAGAAGTTGATGAGCCCGAAGTTGTGGTTTTTTCACAAAAACTGATGGGAGAATTGCTATTAGAAGTTTTTCAAGGGATAGAAAGTGAATATGGCAAAAAGTTAGATAGAAATTATTCCGAAAAAATTTCATTTGATGAAATAAAACCCAATGTTCGTTTTATCAAAAACGGAACGATTCTGCCAAGTTCCAGTAATTTAAAACTCAATTTTGAAGCCGTAAATCTAAGTGCTGTTGATGTAAAAGTGTATAAAATTTACAAAAATAACATCCTTCAGTTTTTACAGGATAATGAATTGAATGGTACCCGAAACCTAAAAAGAGTTGGACAGCCTGTTGCGAAATCAACGCTTTATCTGAATGAAAATAAGCTAGTCAATACAAGTAAATGGAACACGTTTGCATTGGATTTATCCAAAATTATAACGCCGGAACCGGGAGCAATTTATCGAGTAGAGTTCTCGTATAAGAAAGGGTATTCCTTATACAAATGCGAAAATCCGGAAGCGGATGAAAACGAAAACGAAAATGAAGATGAAGAAGTCGATGAGAATGATGTGAATTATAGTGAGAACTCTTATGATGATTACTATTACGACGATTATGAATGGAGAGAAAGCCAGGATCCTTGTACCAGTTCGTATTATTATAATGCCAAGATTGGAACAAATATTTTAGCATCGGATGTTGGAGTAATTGCCAAAAGAGGTGAGAATAAATCGTATTTATTTGCTGTAAACAATATCATTACGACCGAACCAATTTCGAATGCAAGAGTTGATTTGTATAGTTTTCAACAGCAAAAATTAGCTACAGGAGCAACAAGCAGTGAAGGAATTGCCAGTTTTCAGCTGAATACCTTTGCTTATTTTGCGATTGTCACTTCTGGAACGCAATCGACTTATGTACGTCTTGACGATGGAAATTCATTGTCGGTCAGTAACTTTAATGTGGCTGGAGAAACTTTGCAAAAAGGACTCAAAGGATTTATATATGGAGAACGTGGCGTTTGGCGTCCTGGAGATAATTTGTATTTGTCTTTCATTTTGAATGATGCTTCGAATAAAATCCCTTTGGGACATCCCATAAAATTCAGATTGAGTAATCCTAATGGGAAAGTTACCTATCAAACTGTTCAAAAATCGAATGAATGGAATCATTATGCGTTCACTGTTCCAACAGAAAGTGACGCGCCAACAGGAAATTGGGAAGCAATGGTGAGTGTTGGCGGAGCGAAATTTTATAAAAGTATCAAAATCGAAACCATTAAACCGAATCGTTTAAAAATCAAAAACAGCTTCAAACGAGCAGTACTTTCGGCTGTGTATCCAAATACGAGTAATCTTGAAGTAACCTGGCTTCACGGAGCTGTGGCTAAGAATTTGAATGTCGAGATGCAGGCTAAATTTTCACAGCAAACAACTACTTTCAAGAAGTATGAAAAATTTGCTTTTGATGATTTGGTGCGACAATTCAGCACCGAAGAAGTTACTGTTTTCTCAGGAAAATTGGATACGAATGGAAGAGCGAACACAACGATAGATCCAAAGATACAAGGCGAAGCTCCAGGAATGCTAAAAGCTTCTTTTATTACTAAAGTATATGAAGAAGGAGGCGATTTCAGTACCGATGTTATGGCGACTACTTATTCTCCGTATAACACTTATGTGGGTGTAAAATCACCAGAACCCAACAAATATGGAATGCTGGAAACTCGTAAAGTGAACCAGTTTGATATTGTTACGGTTGATGAAAATGGCAGACCAAAGTCAGTTAGAAATCTGGAAGTAAAAGTGTATAAAGTAGAATGGCGATGGTGGTGGGATGCTTCAAGCGATAATTTATCGAATTATAATTCGGATGATGCGACGACTTCGTATAAAACGTTTACCATAAACACTGATGCGAATGGAAAAGGAAATGTGCGATTTGCTTTAACTGATGAAGAATGGGGACGCTATATGATTCGGGTTTCTGATATTGTTGGTGGGCATGCAACGGCATTAACGGTAAATATCGATTGGCCAATGTGGTCTGGAAAAACCAAAAATACAGATGCTTCAACAGCAAATATGCTGGTTTTTTCAACTGACAAAGAAAATTATGCTGTGGGCGAAAATGCTCAGGTTTCTTTCCCGTCAAGTGAAGGAGGTCGTGCTTTTATTTCTATTGAAAATGGATCGAAAGTTGTACAAACACTTTGGGCAAAAACCAAAAAAGGAGAAACAAAAGTGACCATTCCGATTACGGCTTCTATGGCGCCGAATGTGTATTTTAATATTACGCTTTTACAGCCACATGCTTCAACCAAGAACGATTTACCAATAAGAATGTATGGAATTGTGCCAATTGAAGTGATTGATAAAAACACGATTCTGACACCTAAATTAGTGATGCCTGATGTATTGCGACCAGAACAATCCTTTGCTGTAAAAGTGAGTGAACAATCCGGAAAAGCAATGACGTACACTATCGCTATTGTTGATGAAGGGTTGCTGGATTTAACCCGTTTTAAAGCGCCAAATGCCTGGGACAGTTTTTATGTTCGTGAAGCTTTGGGTGTAAAAACCTGGGATATTTATGATGATGTAATTGGGGCGTATGGCGGAAAAGTGAATCAGATTTTCAGCATTGGAGGAGATCAGGATTTGGGTGGCGGAAAAGCTAAAAAAGCGAATCGTTTCAAACCGGTTGTGATTTATTTAGGCCCTTTTAAATTAGAAAAAGGACAAACGAAAACCCATCAGGTGAAATTACCAAAATATATTGGTTCTGTAAAAACGATGATTGTGGCTGGCGATGCGACAACGAGCGCTTATGGAAGTGTCGAAAAAGCAACTCCTGTCCGCAGTCCGTTGATGGTTTTGGCTTCCTTGCCGAGAAAAATTTCTCCATCTGAAAAAGTGACGATTCCAGTTACTGTTTTTGCAATGGAAAAAAATATCAAAAATGTGACAGTTCAGATTAAGACAAATAACGGATTGAAAGTTATTGGAAGTGCTGTTCAAAAAATAACATTCGCACAGCCTGATGAGAAAATGGCTTACTTTAATTTGGCAGTTGGTTCTGTTACAGGAATTGGAAAAGTTCAGATTGTGGCGACTTCGGGCAAAGAAAAATCGGTTTATGATGTTGAGATTGATATGACGAATCCGAATCCGGTTACGAATACGTTTACCGATGTAATTTTGGAACCCAACAGTTCTAAAACTATTTCTTGGAAAACATTTGGTGTTTCTGGAAGTAATAAGGCGAAATTGGAGATTTCATCAATGCCAACCATCAATTTGAATGGGCGATTACAGTATTTGATTCAATATCCTCACGGTTGTGTTGAGCAAACGACATCTTCCGTTTTTCCACAATTGTATCTGAGTGATATTATGGATTTGGATGCTACTCGTCAGCAATTAACTCAAAAAAATATCACGGCAGGAATCAATCGATTAGGAGGTTTTCAATTATCAAATGGAGGATTATCGTATTGGCAAGGCGGAACAGAATCCGACGATTGGGGTTCTTCATACGCAGGACATTTTATGATTGAAGCGGAGAAAAAAGGATACTTTTTACCAATTAATTTCAAGTCAAAATGGATTTCCTATCAACAAAAAGAAGCCAAACAATGGCGATTTGAAACCAGATATGGAAATGATTTAGCGCAAGCGTATCGCTTATATACTTTGGCATTGGCAGGAGCACCAGATTTATCTTCAATGAACAGATTGCGTGAAACTAAAGGGATTTCGAACGAAAGTAAATTGCGTTTGGCTTCAGCTTATGTATTGGCAGGGCAAAAATCAGCCGGTTTGAACTTGTTGCTAAAAACTACAATTGATGATAATTCGAATTACAATTATTACTATTACGGTTCTGCCGATAGAAATCGAGCGATGGCTTTAGAAACTTTATTATTGCTTGGGCAAAAGCAAAAAGCATTTGCAATGGCAGTAAAACTGGCTAAAAATATGTCAAGTGACCAATGGATGAGTACGCAGACTACAGCTTATTGTTTGTATGCACTGGCTAAATTTTCAGCGAATAACGGACCGAAAGGAATTGATGTTCAGTTTACCAAAGACGGAAAAACTCAAGCTATGAAAACGATGAAAACAATTACCGACAGCAATTTGACTGCTAAAATTGGTTCGAATAGTTTAACTTTAAAAAACAATAGAAAGAACCGATTGTTTGTCCGTGTACTAAATACAGGAATTCTTCCTATTGGTCAGGAGAAAGCGATTCAGAGTAATGTTTCAGCTTCTATTATTTTCAAAAACAGAAAAGGAGGCGTTATCAATGTGTCTACAATTAATCAAGGAACAGAGTTTGTTGCAGAGGTAACGGTTAGAAACCAGAAAAATGAACGTGTAGAAAATGTAGCCTTATCTCAAATTCTGCCTTCCGGTTTTGAAATTGTAAATACCCGTTTCACAGATTATGGTGATGCTACCAATAATATTGCAGATTATATTGATATTCGTGACGACAGAACGAATTTCTATTTTGGATTGAAAGCTGGAGAAGCAAAAACGTTTAGAATATTACTGAACGCTTCTTATTTAGGAACGTACTATTTACCGGGATTGCAATGCGAAGCAATGTATGACAATACATTTTTGGCAAGAACAAAAGGGTTTTGGGTTCAGGTAGTGAAATAGGGAAAACAATAAAATTCACTTTGAAAAACAAACTAATTGCGTTCCTACAACGCATAATCAATTGGATAAAACGGAATAAAATTAAATCATCAATAGCCTTTTTGCTATTGGTGGTTTATTATTTTTCGTTGCCACGAACTTTGTTTCACGAACCTTATTCCACGGTCATTGAAAGTAAGGAAGGAGAATTACTTGGAGCCAAAATTGCCCTTGATGGGCAATGGCGATTTCCTGCACAAGACAGCGTTCCAGATAAATTCAAGAAATGCATTGTCTATTTTGAAGACGAGTATTTCTATAAACATCCCGGATTCAATCCTGTGGCGATGGTGAATGCTGTTCAGCAAAATAGAAAAGCAGGCAAAGTTGTCCGAGGAGGAAGTACGTTAACGCAACAAGTGATTAGGTTGTCCAGAAATAGCAAAGGTCGAACTTATTTTGAAAAAATAATCGAACTCATTCTCGCTACCCGACTAGAGGTTGGATATTCTAAAAATGAAATTTTGGAATTATATGCTTCACATGCTCCTTTCGGCGGAAATGTGGTGGGTTTGGAGATGGCTTCCTGGCGGTATTTTGGTGTGCAGTCTCATCAATTGTCCTGGGCGGAAAGCGCTACTCTGGCTGTTTTGCCTAATGCTCCCAGTTTGATTTATC
Organism: Bacteroidota bacterium; assembly: GCA_040387175.1. Classification (GTDB taxonomy): domain Bacteria; phylum Bacteroidota; class Bacteroidia; order Flavobacteriales; family Flavobacteriaceae; genus Flavobacterium. Next base: position 41,892 of record JAZKED010000017.1, read on the forward strand.
CAGGAAAAAACCAAATTAAATTATTGAGTAAACGCAACCGGCTTTTGTTGAAATTAAATCAGGAAGGAATAATCGACAAGGAAACGTATGAACTTTCTATCGACGAACCATTACCTCAAAAACCTTATGATTTACCACAAATTGCACCTCATTTATTAGAGCGTGTTGCAAAGAACCAACGAGGAATCCGGGTAAAAACAACAGTTGAAATTGGTTTGCAAAACAGAGTCAATCAAATTGCCAGGTATTATTACAATCAGTACAAGCAAAATGAAGTTCATAATCTGGCTATTTTGGTTATTGATGTTTCCAATAGAAAAGTGATGAGTTATGTGGGTAATTCACCTACGGATGGCAACCATCAAAAAGATGTGGATATTATTGATGCGCCAAGAAGTACAGGAAGTATTCTGAAACCGCTTTTATATGGAGCAATGCTTGATGATGGAGAATTGTTGCCTAACACTTTAGTATCAGATATTCCAACGCAGATTTCGGGTTATACACCTCAAAATTTCAACTTAACTTTTGACGGAGCAGTTCCGGCACATCGGGCATTATCACGTTCGTTGAATATTCCGGCCGTATTGATGTTGCAGGATTATGGTGTAAATAAATTTTATGAAGAATTACAACGATTCAAATTGAGGGATATTTCAAAACCGCCGGATCATTATGGTTTATCACTTATTTTAGGTGGAGCAGAAAGTAATTTATGGGATTTGTGCCGAAGCTACGCCGGATTGTCTTCTACTTTGAATTATTTCAATAGAAATCAAGGACAATACAGAACTAATGAATTTGCCGAATTGAATTACGACGATAATTTTCAAATTGATTTTGGAGAGGAAACGAAGCAAAAAAACATTTTGGGAGCAGGTTCTATTTGGCAAACGTATAATGCAATGGAACAGGTCAATCGTCCTGAAGGAGATGAAGCCTGGAAGTTTTATGATAGTTCGCTGAAAATTGCCTGGAAAACCGGAACAAGTTTCGGAAACCGTGATGCCTGGGCGATAGGGACGAACGCCAGATATGTAGTAGGCGTGTGGGTAGGAAATGCGACAGGCGAGGGAAGGCCTACATTGACTGGAGTTACCAGTGCGGCACCAATTTTATTTGATGTTTTTAATTTGTTACCAAGACAAAGATGGTTTGATACTCCGTATAAAGATTTGGAAGAAGTTGATGTTTGCAGTTTAAGCGGTCATTTAGCCAAAGAGGGTTGCCCAACCATAAAACAATGGGTGCCGAAGAAAGGAAAGAATACTTCTATTTGTCCGTATCATAAAACGGTGCATTTGGATAAATTACAGCAATTTCAAGTGAACAGCAGTTGTGAAAATATAGAAAGCATAGTGACTAAAAACTGGTTTGTTTTGCCTCCAGTAATGGCTTGGTACTACAAAAGCCAGCATATTGAGTATTTGCCATTGCCTCCATTTCGAAATGATTGTATGGGAACTCAGACTGCGACAATGGATTTTATTTATCCAAAAACAAACAGTAAAATCTATCTCACCAAAAATTTCAATAGTGAAGTACAGCCAGTGATTTTAAAAGTGGCTCATTCGCAACGGGAAAGTAAATTGTTTTGGTATGTGGATAATGTGTATAAAGGCAGTACGAAAACTTTTCACGAAATGCCAATTTCAACCACGACAGGATTTCATTACATTACAGTTGTGGATGAATTTGGAAATGAAATTAGAAGAAAAATCGAGATTGTAAAGGAATAAAATAGTGCTTTGAAAACTAATACCCTAGCCCTGATTACTTCACTTAATATTTATTTTCATAGGAGTTCAGTGAACTTCGTTTGCAGTGGAAATCCTTTTCTTTTTTTTCTTTAAAAAAGAAAAGATTGCAACGAATAGCTGGAAATAGCTCCTGAAAAAAAGATATAAAAAAACCGCCAATCTCACGAAAGGCGGTTTTTGTTTTTATTCAATAATAACATTCTTCGTTTTGTCGTAGAAATGGTATTCTAAATACGTGTAAGCGTCACGTGGTATGATTTTTACCCATTTTTTATGTTCAAAAAACCATTTTGAACGTATTGATGGAAAACCTTTGGTAAGGTATGCGGCCACAAATGGGTGTACATTAAGCACAACGTCTTTGTGGGTTTTTAAAATGCTTTCTAAATCCAGAGCGATTTTATCAATGATTTGAATTGGCGCTTCAATTTCGCCGTTGCCATTGTTTGGATCTTCTTCTCTGGTTTTGATGTTGACTTCCGGTCTTACTCTTTGTCTGGTAATCTGGACTAATCCAAATTTACTCGGAGGTAAGATTTTGTGCTTCGCTTTATCATCGCTCATTTCTTCCCTCAGGAAGTCGAACAGGACTTTACGATTTTCGGGATTCGCCAAATCGATAAAATCAATTACGATTATTCCGCCCATATCACGAAGACGCAATTGTCTTGCGATTTCAGCGGCAGCAATCATATTGACTTCCATGGCAGTATCTTCCTGGTTAGATGCTTTATTAGAACGGTTTCCGCTGTTGACGTCTATAACGTGCAAAGCTTCAGTGTGTTCAATAATAAGATAAGCACCTTTACTCATGGAAACTGTTTTTCCAAAGGAGGTCTTGATTTGTCTCTCTATATTGTATTTCTCGAAAATTGGAGTGTCTTTTGATTGATAGAACTTAACAATCGATTGTTTGGATGGTGCAATTTCTTGCAGATAATCCTTGGTTTGGTTGTACAACTCTTCATCATCTATTTGGATACCGCTAAAGGTATCGTTGAAGACGTCTCTTAATATTGATGAAGCTCTATTGAGCTCTCCTAATACCTTGGACGGATGATGAGCGGTTGGTAATTTTTTACACATTGCAGTCCATCTCTCTATGAGGTTCTGCAAATCTTTTTCTAATTCTACTGTACTTTTGCCTTCGGCTACTGTGCGAACAATAACACCAAATCCTTTTGGTTTGATGGATTGTACGAGTCGTTTCAAACGTTCTTTTTCCTTTTTGTCTTCTATTTTTTGAGAAATAGAAACACGGTCAGAAAACGGAACCAAAACAATAAATCTTCCGGCAAGTGAAAGCTCTGCGCTAATTCTTGGTCCTTTGGTAGATATTGGTTCTTTGACGACTTGTACTAAGATAGATTGATTGGCATTTATGATTTCTGTAATCGAGCCATCTTTGTCTATCTCTTTTTCAAACTGAAAGTTTTTTAGGGAGAAATCTTTTATTTTACCTGCGCTTACAAGTTTTATGAATTTCAGTTGGGAAGCTAAGTTAGGTCCTAAATCGTGATAATGTAAAAAGGCATCTTTTTCGAAGCCTACATTTACAAAAGCAGCGTTCAATCCGGCAACTGGTTTCCTGATTTTGGCAATAAAAATATCACCAACCTGGAAGTTGCTTTTTTCTTCTTCTTTGTGTAATTCAATTAGTTTTCCATCTTTTAATAAGGCAAAATCTACGGCTTCGGAACTTGATCTGATGATTAATTCTTTATTCACTCTGTAAATTTTTATCCTGACTTTAAGTCTAAAGTCAAAAGTCTAAAGTCAAAAGTATTGCAACTCATAACTCATAACTTATAACTCAAAACTGGCTGTAAGGATGGATTAAACAATAATTTTAACAGGTATTGAACCCGGGGAGAAGAAGTTTTAGATAATAGACTTAAAGATAATAGATGATTTGGTCTCTTATCTATTTGTCTTTCATCTTTTCGTCTTTTTCTCAATTTCAATGAACGTTTAAAAAGAAAAAAGTAGTTATAAACTACTTTTTCTTTTTGTGACGGTTAGCTCTCGCTCTTTTCTTGCGTTTGTGCGTTGCTACCTTATGTCTCTTTCTTTTTTTACCACTTGGCATAGTAGGGTGATTTTATGATTAATAAATATTTTTATTTCGCTTCGTTATTTACTTTTACTCCTTCAACGAAAACTTTAGCAGGTTTAAATGCTGGGATGTTGTGTGCAGGAATTTTGATAGTTGTATTTTTAGAAATGTTTCTTCCGGTTTTTTCAGCTCTTGTTTTCACAATGAAGCTTCCAAATCCTCTTAAGTAAACATTGTCTCCTTCTTCTAAAGAAGTTTTAACTTCAGTCATAAAGGTCTCCACTGTTGCTTGAACATCTCCTTTTTCAAGACCTAATTTATCTGCAATCTTTGCAACGATATCTGCTTTCGTCATTTTCTTTCGTATTTATAAATGATATACTAATTTTTGAGGTTGCAAATATATGAATTAAAAAAACAATTATTCAAGCTAATTCATTAAATTTTAATCATATAAACTTTTACTTTTGTTGACTAAAATTTCACGATGGATTTCTCCAATTCCTTGATAAAATGGTATTTACAAAATAAAAGAGATTTGCCTTGGCGAAAAACGGTAGATCCATACCCAATTTGGCTGTCGGAAATAATGCTTCAACAGACCCGAGTAGCGCAAGGAACACCTTATTTTTTATCTTTTACAACGGCTTTTCCGACTGTTTTTGATTTGGCTAATGCTGATGAAGAACAAGTCTTGAAACTTTGGCAGGGTTTGGGCTATTATTCCCGTGCACGAAATTTGCATAAAACCGCACAATATGTTGCCAATGAATTATCAGGTAAATTTCCGGATAACTATAATGAGTTATTAAAATTAAAAGGTATTGGTGAATATACAGCAGCAGCTATCGCTTCTTTTTCCTATAATGAAAACGTTCCGGTTGTTGATGGAAATGTTTTTAGGGTATTGTCCCGTTATTTTGATGTAGAAACCGATATTGCTGCAGCTTCCGCCAAAAAAGAGTTTGCTGCTTTGGCTTATGAGCTAATGCCGAAAGACAATCCTGCGATTTTCAATCAGGCGATTATGGAATTTGGTGCTTTGCAATGTGTTCCTAAAAGCCCTAATTGTGATATTTGTATTTTCAACACAAGTTGTGCTGCTTTGCAAAAAAACAAAGTCGATCAATTGCCTGTAAAATCTAAGAAGTTGAAAATTAGAAATCGATTTTTTAATTATTTGGTAGTTTCTGATGATAATGAAAATACAATTATCCAGAAACGTACTGCAAAAGGCATTTGGCACAATCTCTACGAATTTCCACTGATTGAAACAGATGCGCCAGAAGATTTTGATTTTATTTCCAAAAGGATTCAGGATGATTTTTTCAAAAATAACCGTTTAATAAGTATTGAAGATTATATTGATAAAACAATTATTCATAAATTATCGCATCAACATCTGCATATTAAGTTTTGGAAAGTAAAAGTTGATGGTACTATTGAAAACGGAATAAATGCCGAAACTTTGAAAACTTTTCCTTTCCCAATAGTGATTTATAATTTTATCGAAACAAATTAAAGTATTCTAAAAATAACGTATCTTTGGTTTAACCCCAAAATAGTATGATGAACGGAACTTTAAATAAGGTTATGCTGATTGGTCATCTTGGCGATGATGTTAAAATGCATTATTTTGATGGAGGAAATTGTATTGGAAGATTTTCTTTGGCAACAAACGAAGTTTACATCAATAAAACCACAAACGAAAAAATAACGTCTACCGAATGGCATAATTTAGTTGTGCGTAATAAAGCCGCTGAAATTTGCGAAAAATATTTGTCAAAAGGAGATAAAATTTATGTTGAAGGACGAATAAAATCACGACAGTGGCAGTCTGAAGACGGTTCTACAAAGCACACTGTCGAGATTCAGGTGACAGAATTTACTTTTTTGTCTACCAAAAAAGGAAATGAAGATCATAAATCAATTCAAACTCCCGAGATTGAAAAAAACACTAACTTTGACTCACAAAATAACGACTTACCTATTAATGACCTGCCGTTTTGATTGTTTAACTAATCTATTTTAATTTGGACCCGGAGCCCAGTTTTCTTTTTGCAACTACTTTAGACAATGATTTAATATTCGGTTTTCTAGCCATTTTTGTGTTGCTGTTTTGTTCCGCATTGGTTTCAGGTGCTGAAGTAGCGTTCTTTTCATTGTCGCAAAAAGATATAGAGGATACTTTGCAAGAGCATCCTTCAAAAGGGAAAATTATTTCTAAATTACTGGAAAAACCTAAAAAATTACTGGCTACACTTCTTGTCGCTAATAATTTTGCCAATATTGGAGTAGTAATTTTGTTTACTTTCATAGGTCAAAATTTATTTTCAAGCATTACTTTACCTGTTTTAAAATTTACTATTGAAATAATAGTTGTTACTTTTTTTATCTTGCTTTTTGGTGAAGTTTTGCCAAAAGTCTATGCCAGCAGGAACAGTAGTCGTTTTGCAAGGCGAGTAGCTTTTCCGGTTGCGGTATTGGATAAATTGCTTTCGCCAATAAGTTTGCCAATGCGTAAAGTAACTATATATTTGCATAATAAATTAGGGAAACAGAAAACGAATTTTTCAGTGGATCAATTATCGCAAGCATTGGAACTGACGGATACGGATGAAACTTCGTCAGATGAGCAAAAAATACTGGAAGGAATTGTGACTTTCGGAAATACCGATGCCAAGCAGGTCATGAGTCCGAGAATGGATATTTTTGCATTGGAAATTGAAGAATCTTTTCAATCGATTTATGCAAAAATAATTGAAAATGGTTTTTCAAGAATTCCAGTGTATAGGGACAATATCGATCAGATAGAGGGCGTTTTGTTTGTGAAAGATTTGCTTCGACATATTGATAAAGACGATTTTGATTGGAAAATCTTGATACGAGAGCCGTTTTTCATTCCTGAAAATAAAAAAATAGACAATTTGCTAAAGGATTTTCAAAACATGAAAAGTCATTTAGCAATTGTGGTAGATGAGTACGGAGGAACATCGGGCTTGGTTTCTTTAGAAGATATTATCGAAGAAATTGTAGGAGATATTAGTGATGAATTTGATGGAGATAATGTCAATTTTTCTAAACTTGACGATAAAAATTATCTTTTTGAAGGTAAAATAAATCTCAAGGATTTCTATAGGGTTGTAGATGTAGATGAAGAATTATTCGAATCCACAAAAGGGGAAGCCGAAACACTGGCAGGATTTATTCTGGAAGTTTTAGGAAATTTTCCAAAAAAAGATCAGAAAATTGGATTTGAAAACTGCACCTTTACTATTGAATCCGTTGATAAAAAACGCGTAAAACAAATAAAAGTCACCATTGAATAAATATAAAATGCCAAAAAAACAACTTATTATTTTTGCTCTTTTAGCTGTACTATTTTCTGTCTTTAGCTGTAAAGACGAAGTTTTGCCAAAGCCATCCAGCTATTTGAGATTGGATTATCCTGTGGCAAAGTATGCTAATTTTGAGAATAAATGTCCGTTCACATTCGAGATGAATTCGGATGCAATCATCAAAGGCGAGGATAATTGTGGATTTACGATTACCTATCCAAAAATGAAAGCTACGATTTATTTGACGTATAAACCAGTAAATCAAAATATAGACAAATTATTGCGAGATGCTCAAAAGCTGACTTATGAACACGTGATAAAAGCGGATGATATATTAGAGCAACCGTATTTGAATCCTGACAAAAAAGTTTATGGGATGTTTTATCAGGTTGACGGAAATGCTGCTACGAATTCACAGTTTTATGTGACGGACAGCACAAAACATTTTGTTACCGGCTCTGTTTATTTTTACGCAAAACCTAATTACGATTCTATTATGCCTGCTGCCAGTTATATCAAAAATGATATGCAGCGTTTGATGGAAACGTTGAAGTGGAAGTAATTCTGCAAAGTTTTATAAACAAAAAAAATCCCAAAGTACTTTGGGATTTTTTGTTTGATAATCTGAAAATTTATACGTTTTTCAAATTGATAATTTCTTGTTCAGTAAGTAATCTCCAGTTTCCTCTTGGAAGATTCTTTTTAGTTAAACCTGCAAAAGCAACTCTGTCAATTCTCAAAACATCATAACTGAAATGTTCGAAAATAGAACGAACAACCTTAACGTTAGAAGATCTTAATTTCAGGCCAATTTCGCTTTTTGCTTCGCCTTCAACATAACTTACTTCTTCTACAAAAACACGGTGTCCGTCAAGAACTAATCCTTTGCTTATTTTTTCTAAATCCTCAAACTTTAGATTTTTGTCCAATGAAACCTGATAGATTTTTGATGATTTGTTAGTTGGTAAAGTAAACTTACGAATCATATCCGTGTCGTTTGTAAACAATAAAAGACCAGTTGTGTTTTTGTCCATTCTTCCCACAGCTCCAATTTTTGCTGTAGTGGAACCTTTTACTAATTCCAAAACATTACGGTATTCCTGACCTTCGTCTAGTGCTGTAGTAAAGTTTTTTGGTTTGTTTAGCAAGATGTATACTTTTTTCTCCGGAGTCAAAGTAGCTCCGTCAAAATTAACAACATCTCCCGGTTTTACCATATATCCCATTTCGGTCACAGGAATTCCGTTTACTTTAACATTTCCCGATTGGATGTAAATATCTGCATCACGACGTGAACATACTCCAGAATTGGAAATGTATTTATTCAAACGAATTTCGTCTTTTACTTTAGGTCTTTTTGGTGCCTGATTTTGTTTTTTCTCTACTTTATCAGTAGCAGCTGCTTCGGCAACTTTAGTAGTTGGTTTTACTTTTTTAGGACCTTGTGCCCTTTTTTGCATCGCAGGTTTTGGCTTATTAGAGCTTGGTCTAGAACTGTTTGCTCTACCGCCGCTTTTTTTATTATTGCCTTCCTTGTTGTTCATAATATTCTATAATTTGTGCAAAGATAGTTTTTTATTGCTTACTAGTTGATTGTTTTTGGATTAGGGTTTCCTAGCCCTGATGGAAACGGCATCCTCTTGTGGCGGTATTCGCCACAAGAGATATAGTGTACAGCAGGAAATCGCTCTTGGAAAATTAAATGGATCGTAATAATTTTTCACCGTGCCACAATACACTTGGATTGATGAGAACAATGCAAAAAACGCCTGCCACGATTAGGAATTTCAATACATTATGAAGCAATAAATAGTGCTCTTTGGTTTCGGATTTCCATAAATAGAGCACGAAGAAAATCAAAACAATGAAACAGCTGTAAAAATAGATGTCCATATAACCCACGTCGAAAATTTCGATTAAAACATAGACTGGAAATATTGTTGAAATAGTTAGAATTGTAATTATTTTCTTTGAAATTATTTCGCCATAAATAATAGGGATGGTGTTGTAATCGCTTGCTAAATCACCTTTTATGTTTTCTAAATCTTTAATCATTTCACGAATTAATAGGAGTAAAAACAAGAAAACTGCGTGTCCAAAAATGACTTCGTACAGGTTTTTGTAATACAAAAGAATGGCGAAAAATGGTAAAATGGCTAAAAATGCGGCTGTCAAATTCCCAATTATTGGGTATTTTTTGATTCGGTGTGAATAATACCAAATCAGGAAAATGTAAACTGAAAAGTATAAAAAAGCACGCCAGGAAACGATAATGGCTAATAATGCTACTATGAAATTCAGTGTAAAATAGACTTGAAGTTTTGTTTTTTGGCTGACCAATCTGTCTAGCATTGATTTGTTAGGGCGATTGATTAAATCCTTTTTGCTGTCGTAAAAATTGTTGATGATATAGCCTGATGCAATCGTTAATGATGATGCAAAAACAATGATGAACAAATCGAAATCGAGTAGGATAGTGAGTGCTCTTTTTTCGGGAGCCAATATGAATATTGCCGAAAGGTATTGAGCCAAAACGATAATCGGAATGTTGTAACCTCTAACCACAGAGAACAAACTGATGAATTTCAGGGCTAAAAGTTTATTCTTTCGGTTAAGCATTTTTTAGAATTGGTAAACGACTTCTAATTTATAATCTTTCAGGGCTAATTTGGCTTTTTCCAAGTTTTCGGTAAACCCCAGGATATATCCGCCACCTCCAGAACCGCAAAGTTTCAGGTAATAATCATTGGAGTCGATTCCTTCTTGCCAAATGCCGTGAAATTGTTCCGGAATCATAGGTTTAAAATTATTCAAAACTACTTTTGATAATTTTTTGGTGTTGGCAAACAAAGATTTCATATCACCACCCAGAAAACTTTCCACACAAGCATCGGTATGTTTGATAAATTGGGATTTCAACATTTTTCTGAAGCCTTGATCTTTTAGGTTTTCCATGAAGATATTGACCATTGGAGCTGTCTCGCCAACGATTCCTGAATCTAACAAAAATACAGCCCCAGTTCCTTCCAGGCTTTGAGTCGGAATTCCGGTTGCTTCGATATGGTCTTTAGAATTGATTAAAATAGGAATGCTTAAGTAACTATTCAAAGGATCTAATCCTGAACTTTTTCCGTGGAAAAAAGATTCCATTTGTCCGAAAATAGTTTTTAGTTGTAATAATTTTTCACGAGTTAGATTCTCGAGAACAGTAATTTTGTTTTGGGCATATTTGTCGTAGATAGCTGCAACTAATGCGCCGCTGCTTCCTACACCATAACCTTGAGGAATACTGGAATCAAAGAACATTCCTGTTTCAACATCGCTTTTTAATGCAGTTAAGTCAAAAGTAACTAATTCCGGTTGTTCATTTTGTAAACTTTCTAAATATGAAACATAACGTTTCAGATTTCCGTTTGATTTTATGGCTTCTGCTGAAGGATTTTCCTCCCTCTTCAAAGCGCCATTATAAAAATTATAAGGAATAGATAACCCTTTAGAGTCACGAATGATTCCGTATTCTCCAAAGAGTAATATTTTTGAGTAAAATAAAGGTCCTTTCATATTTTAATTATGAATTAATAATTGACTTCCAATTCCAATTACATCACAAATGTACTGACCATTTTGACAATAGCCAACTAATTCGTTCTTAATAAATTGCAAAACATTTTCTTTTACATTTTCTGGATATAAAACGTGTACGTTAGCACCCGCATCTAGTGTAAAAGAAACTGGTGTTTTAGTTTCATTTCTGTACTTCCAAATTGCATTAATAATTTGCAGCGTGTTGGGTTTCATTAAAATAAAATAGGGTATTGAAGTCATCATCATCGAGTGCAATGTTAAGGCTTCGCTTTCAACTATTGTAATGAATTCGTTTAGATTTCCGCTTTCGAAAACGTTAATTAATTTATCCAGGTTTTCGTGAGCTTGTTCAAATCGCTTTTCGGCAAATGGATGTCCGTTCATTAAATTATGACCAAGAGAACTCGAAACTTGTTTTTCGCCTTTGTCAACCAATAATATGGTGTCTTGAAAATTTTTGAAATTTTCATGAATGGCATTTGGGAATTCTACGCCAAACAAGTCAGAACTTCCTTTAATATTGTTGTGATTTCCCCAAACAACCACTTTTCCTTTTACACTTCGGCAGGCACTTCCTGAACCCAAACGCGCCAAGAATGAAGCTTTGTGAAAAAAGTAATCTTCAGTCATTTTAGGATTTAACTTTTTCTCCAAACTCATTAAGTTCATTGCCAATGCAGCCATTCCTGAAGCTGAAGAAGCAATTCCTGAACTGTGCGGAAAAGTGTTTTCAGTATCAATTGTAAAATGATAATCTTTTAGAAAAGGTAAATAAACCAAAACTCTTTCGAAAAATTGTTTGATTTTTGGTTTGAAATCTGGTTTAGGTTTTCCTTCAAAAAGCAAGTCGAAAGAAAAAGTATCTTGATTTTCTTTTTTATCAAAAGTCAATTTGGTAACCGTTTTGCAATTATTCAAAGTAAAACTTACCGAAGGATTGGCTGGAATTTGGCTGTCTTTTTTGCCCCAATATTTCACTAAAGCAATATTGCTGGGAGAACTCCATTGGAATTTTCCAGCATCTATAGCATTTGTGTAAGGAGACGGAATAAAATCGTTTGCTGTAAACATCAATTAAAAATTTGCGCAAAGATACTTTTTTTGATTTATACCTTGATTTGTTATTTGTTGAATCGTTGAAAGTTTTGATTAATTTTGAAAAAAAATCAAAGATGAATAAGATTTCTAAAATTCTAGTAGTAGTTGTAACCTGTTTGGTAGTTGGGTATTTCTCCGGAATAGTTACCCGCTCAGCCATTACAACCTGGTATCCTACATTGATAAAACCAAGTTTTAATCCACCGAATTGGATTTTTGCACCCGTATGGAGTATGCTTTACATTATGATGGGTGTTGCAGCAGGTTTGGTTTGGGACAAAATGGAACAAGAAAAAGAAGCAGTTAAAAATGCTTTGATTTTCTTTGCTGTTCAATTAGCCTTGAATGCTTTGTGGTCTTTTTTGTTTTTTGGCTTAAAGAATCCAATGTTAGCAGGATTGGAAATTGTTATACTTTGGCTGATGATTTATGAAACCTATCTTAAGTTTTCAAAAATCAATACAATTGCGGGTTATTTATTTATTCCTTATTTGCTCTGGGTAAGTTTTGCTACTGTGCTTAATGTTAGTATTTGGTGGCTGAATCGTTAATTTGTAATTTTAGTAATAAAAAAAAGCTCCCTAGGGAGCTTTTTTTTTAATTTATCTGGCTACGTATATCCAGCCTGATTTTGATGTTCCATCTTTTATTTCTGCGACATAAAAATAAGTTCCATCAGGGATATGTTCTCCTTTTTCATTGGTACCAGCCCACTGATTGGTATAATTATCAATTTTATTTATTTCTCTACCATATCTGTTATATAAGATTAGTTTGCCGACATTACATCCATTAAGATTTAAGGTGTCGTTGAATCCATCATCATTTGGAGAAATAGCATTTGGAAATACACAAAGAGAGTTTACACTTGCTACATTACTAAATTCACAACCATTCGAATCCTTAACTGTAATGGTATAATCACCTGGAGCTAGATTAGAATAACTAGTATTAGTAGTAAATGAACTATTATTAATACTGTATTCAAATGGAGCTAGACCACTTGTTACACCACTGATTGTAATTGTTCCTTCAGCTTTGTCATTAACAACATCAGTAGAAGTGAATGCGATGTCTGTTGGCGATTGATATACCATAACAGACAAGGTAGTTGTTGAAGCGCATAGGCCAGAAGTTGGCGTAAATGTGTATATGTTAGAAGCAGTATTGCTAACTGTTGCAGGATTCCATGTTCCAGTAATTCCATTATTAGAAGTTAAAGATAAAATTGGACTTGTTTCTCCTGAACATATTGGAGCAATTGCTGTAAAAGTTGGTGTGGTTTTTTGATTTACAACAATTTGCATTGTAACAGTTCCTGTAGCACATTGCCCAGCTGTTGGTGTAAATGTATAAGTTTGAGTTTGAGTATTATCAAATGTAGGTGACCATGAGCCATTAACATTATTATTTGAAACTGTAGGTAAAACTAAAATATCACCATTACATATTGGTCCAATTGGATTAAAAGTAGCAGCTGTAGGATTAATAGTTATGGGTAGACTAGCACTTATAGCACATTGTTCTACATTTGGAGTAAATGTATAGGTAACTGTACCAGGAATTGAAGTGTTTATAGTTGCATTCCAATTACCTGTGATTCCGTTAGTAGAAGTTAATGGAAGTGTTGGTGCAGGGGCTCCTTGACAAATTGGGGTAATAGGATTAAATACTGGTGTAATTATATTTACATTAATAGCTAGTGTTGTTTGATTTGCACAAAAACCATTATTTGGTGTAAATGTATAAGTTCCAGAAGTAGTATTACTTACTGTTGCAGGATTCCATGTTCCAGTAATTCCATTAATAGATGTGGCTGGTAAAGTTGGGATTGTAGCGGAACTATAACAAACATCAGCGATTGGATTAAATGTTGGAGTAATTTTTTGATTTACTGAAATTGTCATATTAGCAGTTGCAGTAGCACATTGTCCAGCTGTAGGCGTAAATGTATAAAGTGTTGTTGTAGTGTTATTCATTGCTGGTGCCCATGTACCTGTTACTCCATTGTTAGAAGTTGTAGGTAAATTGGCTAAAGCATCCCCAGAACAAATAGGCGGCATTTGCGTAAAAATAGCTGTAGTTGGATTTACAACAATGGTCATTGTAGTTGGATTGATAGTACATTGTCCAGCCGTTGGTGTAAAAGTATAAAGAGTAGTTGTAATGTTGTTCATTGCTGGTGCCCATGTACCTGTTACTCCATTGTTAGAAGTTGTAGGTAAATTGGCTAAAGCATTCCCTTCACAAATAGGTGGTACCTGTGTGAAAATTGCTGTAGTTGGATTTACGACAATGGTCATGTTAACAGTTGCAGTAGCACATTGTCCAGCTGTAGGAGTAAATGTATAAAGAGTTGTTGTAGTATTATCAATTGCAGGAGCCCATGTTCCCGTCACTCCGTTATTAGAAGTTGTAGGTAAATTGGCTAAAGCATCCCCAGAACAAATAGGCGGCACTTGCGTAAAAATAGCAGCAATCGGATTTACGACAATAGTCATTGTAGCAGGATTGGTAGTACATTGTCCTGCTGTAGGAGTAAATGTATAAGTTGTGGTTGTTGTATTATCAATTGCAGGAGCCCAGATTCCAATCACTCCGTTATTAGAAGTTGTAGGTAAATTGGCTAAAGCATCTCCAGAACAAATAGGTGGTACCTGAGTAAAAATAGCAGCAATCGGATTTACAACAATGGTCATAGTTGTTGGATTGGTGGTACATTGTGCAGCATCCGGTGTAAATGTATAAGTTGTGGTTGTAGTATTATCAATTGCAGGAGCCCATGTTCCCGTCACTCCGTTATTAGAAGTTGTAGGTAAATTGGCTAAAGCATCCCCAGAACAAATAGGCGGCACTTGCGTAAAAATAGCAGCAATCGGATTTACGACAATAGTCATTGTAGCAGGATTGGTAGTACATTGTCCTGCTGTAGGAGTAAATGTATAAGTTGTGGTTGTTGTATTATCAATTGCAGGAGCCCAGATTCCAATCACTCCGTTATTAGAAGTTGTAGGTAAATTGGCTAAAGCATCTCCAGAACAAATAGGTGGTACCTGAGTAAAAATAGCAGCAATCGGATTTACAACAATGGTCATAGTTGTTGGATTGATGGTACATTGTGCAGCATCCGGAGTAAATGTATAAGTTGTGGTTGTAGTATTATCAATTGCAGGAGTCCAGATTCCAGTCACTCCATTATTAGAAGTTGTAGGTAAATTGGCTAAAGCACCCCCTTCACAAATAGGTGGTACCTGTGTGAAAATAGCAGCAATCGGATTCACAACAATGGTCATTGTAGTTGGATTGGTAGTGCATTGTCCAGCAGTTGGTGTAAATGTATAAGTTGTTGTTGTAGTATTATCAATTGCAGGAGCCCAGGTTCCCGTTACTCCATTATTAGAAGTTGTAGGTAAATTGGCTAAAGCATCCCCAGAACAAATAGGTGGTACCTGAGTGAAAATAGCAGTAATCGGATTTACTACAATTGTCATATTAACTGTTGCCGAAGCACATTGCGCTACATCTGGTGTAAACGTATAAGTTGTAGTTTGAGTATTGTTCAATGCAGGAGCCCAGGTTCCTGTAATTGCATTGTTAGAAGTTGTTGGCAAAGGCGCTAAAGCATCTCCTTCACAAATAGGTGGTACCTGAGTGAAAACAGCTATAAGTGGATTTACTACAATTGTCATAGTAACAGTTGCCGTAGCACATTGTGCAGTATCTGGTGTAAATGTATAAGTTGTAGTTTGAGTATTGTTCAATGCAGGAGTCCAGGTTCCTGTAATTCCATTGTTAGAAGTTGTTGGCAAAGGTGCTAAAGCATCTCCTTCACAAATAGGTGGTATCTGAGTGAAAACAGCAATAAGCGGATTTACTACAATCGTCATTGTAACAGTTGCAGTAGCACACTGTGGAGCATTTGGTGTAAAGGTATAAGTTGTAGTTTGAGTATTGTTTAATGCAGGAGCCCAGGTTCCTGTAATTCCATTGTTAGAAGTTGTTGGCAAAGGCGCTAAAGCATCTCCTTCACAAATAGGCGGTGCCTGAGTGAAAACAGCAATAAGCGGATTTACTACAATCGTCATAGTAACAGTTGCCGTAGCACATTGTGCAGTATCTGGTGTAAATGTATAAGTTGTAGTTTGAGTATTGTTCAATGCAGGAGCCCAGGTTCCTGTAATTGCATTGTTAGAAGTTGTCGGCAAAGGCACTAAAGCATCTCCTTCACAAATAGGTGGTATCTGAGTGAAAACAGCGATAAGCGGATTCACTACAATCGTCATAGTAACTGTTGCCGTAGCACATTGTCCTGCTGTTGGCGTAAATGTATAAGTTGTGGTTGTAGTATTGTCTAATGCAGGAGCCCAGGTTCCTGTGATTCCATTGTTAGAAGTGGTTGGCAAGGGAGTTAAAGGATCTCCTCCGCAAATAGGTGGTACCTGAGTGAAAACAGCGATAAGTGGATTCACTACAATAGTCATACTTACTGTTGCTGTAGCACATTGTGGAGTATCTGGAGTAAAAGTATAAGTTGTAGTTTGAGTATTGTTCATTGCTGGTGCCCAAGTTCCTGTAATTCCATTATTAGAAGTTGTTGGTAAAGGAGCTAAAGCGTCTCCTTCACAAATGGGCTGTACCTGAGTAAAAATTGCAGTAATTGGAATAACTACAATTGACATATTAGCCGTTGGTGTTGTTACACATTGTCCAAGATTAGCTGTAAATGTATAGTTTCCAGAAGTGGTATTACTTACCGTTGCAGGACTCCAAGTTCCAGTGATTCCTTCATTAGAAGTTGTTGGTAATATAGGTGCAGTAGCATTTTCACATATTGGAGCAATAGGAGTAAAAGTTGGAGTAACGTATGGATTAACTCTTATTGTGATAGATGCTGGAGGATTAGTACATTGTCCAGGAGTAGGTGTAAAAGTATATATGTAATCTCCAGGAGGGGTTGTTGTTACTGTTGCGGGATTCCAAGTTCCAGTGATTCCATTATTAGAAGTTCCGGGTAGTATTGGTGCGGTTGCATTCTCGCAAACCGAAGAAGCAATCGTAAAAGTTGGGGTAGCGTATGGTCTTACTGTTACTGAAATAGGAGGGATAGGATTTGTACATTGTCCAGCGTTTGGAGTAAAAGTATAACTTCCAGACGTAGTATTACTTATTGTTGAAGGACTCCAAGTTCCCTGAATTCCATTATTGGAAGTTGTTGGTAATACAGGAGGTGCATCTCCCTGACAGATTGTAGAAGGGATAGTGAATACTGGAGTTACATTATTTACAATAAAAACAGTAAACAGATACGTCTTAGCACATTGTCCAGTATTTGGTGTAAAAAGATAATTTCCTGTTGTAGTATTACTTACTGTTGCCGGATTCCAGGTACCTGTAATACCATTAGTTGATGTTGTAGACAAGATTGGAGCCGGAGCATTTCTACAAATAGCAGGTAATGTAGCATCAAATGTTGGGTCTATTTTTGCATTTACGGTTACGGCGACTGTACTTTGAACATCTACGATAGCATTACCATTACTAGAATCATAAATGGTTAAAGTATAAGAACCAGATGCTGCTGTTGTAATATTACTAATAATTGGATTTTCTGTTGTTGAGGTAAATCCATTAGGACCTGTCCATTCCAAAGTATATGGAGCAACTAGAGCTTCGCTTAGATTAGCAAATAGGGTTAAGCTTTCATCTTCACAAAGAGAAGTCAAAGATACAGTTGGAGTTGATGTTGGAGCTAAAAATATAAGACTTGAATTATCGATAATTGAACTAAGTGGTAC
This sequence comes from Bacteroidota bacterium, assembly GCA_040387175.1. Classification (GTDB taxonomy): domain Bacteria; phylum Bacteroidota; class Bacteroidia; order Flavobacteriales; family Flavobacteriaceae; genus Flavobacterium. Next base: position 59,524 of record JAZKED010000017.1, read on the forward strand.
TGCTTTTGGATTAGCTTTGAGGCTGTTGGTAATTGCAGATGAATAGAAAGGAAAAAAACTTAATAATATAACGACTAATAGGTAATTTTTTTTCATTGACCTCGAATTTGTTTGGTTAGTTTGATGGTGTAAAGAAATAACTTAAATAGTTATTTGGCAATTATTTGTGCAATAATGTCTGACAATATATATAATTTTTGCAAAGATTACAATTTTTTACAAAAAATCACAATGAATTTGCTAAAACAAAGCCAGTTGTCCATGCATTTTGAAAGTTAAATCCTCCAGTTATGGCATCTATGTTTACTATTTCACCCGCGAAGTATAGGCTTGAATGTAGTTTACTTTCCATGGTTTTGAAATTAATTCCCTTTAAATCAATTCCCCCGGCAGTTACAAATTCTTCTTTAAAAGTACTTTTTCCGTTTACCTGAAAACTGGAATTAGTTAGTTGAATGACTAAATTTTGAAGTTGAATTTTGGATAAATCTGCCCATTTGGTTTCTTCTGAAATGTTTGAAGCAAAGACTAAGCTTTCCCATAATCGGTTTGGAAAGTCGAAAGGTGATTTTTTAGAAACCGCTTTTTTTGCGTGTTCCTGTTTTAAATCTTTAAGGATTTTTTCCGTATCTTCAGTGTCAAGATCATTCAGCCAATTGACGAAAATGGTAAATTGGTAATTTTTTTCGAATAGAATTCGTGCGCCCCAAGCCGATAATTTCAAAATAGCTGGGCCGCTCATTCCCCAATGTGTGATTAACAAAGGTCCGGTTGAAGTTAATTTAGTATCCTTTACTTTTACAGAAACTTGTGCAGAAACACCTGGTAACTCTTTTATTCTGGCATCTTTGATGTTGAAAGTAAATAAGGAAGGTACTGGATTAACGATTGCATGACCATAAGTTTGCAGCATTTCCCAAATTTTAGGATTGCTTCCAGTAGCAAGAATTAGTTTTTCTGCGAGATAATTTTCGTTTTGCGTTTCAATTTTCCAACAATTTTCTTTTTTAAAAATGGATTGTACGCTTTGTCCCGTTATGACTGTAATTCCTAGTTTTTGGGTAGTTTGGAGAAAACAATCGATAATGGTTTGTGACGAATTTGAAACTGGAAACATACGTCCGTCATCTTCAATTTTGAGTTCAACACCGTGATTGCTGAACCATTCTATAGTGTCGCCCGAACAAAATTGATGAAAAGGTCCGCGCAATTCTTTTTCGCCACGAGGATAAAATTTCACTAATTCGTTGGGTTCAAAACAGGCGTGAGTCACGTTGCATCTTCCACCTCCGGAAACACGAACTTTAGACAATACTTCTTTTCCGCGTTCGAGAATGGCTATTTTCAGTTTAGGATGCTTTTCTACAATATTGATTGCCGTAAAAAATCCTGCTGCACCGCCACCTACAATTATAATGTCAAAATTCTGGTTCATATTTTAGTTTGAAACAAACTTTGTCAAAGTTCAAAACTTTGACAAAGTTGTAATGAGATTGTTTTATATTCTATCTGGAAAATCGGAAATGATTCCGTTTACATTGAATGTTTTTATTTTTTGAATGGCTGCTTTAGAATTCGCTGTCCAAGGGTACACTTCGAAGTTATCTTCCTGCATCAAAACTACATTTTCGTTAGTTAATAATTCATAATCGGGATGAATGGCAAAAGCTTTTATTTTTTTGGCGAAAGCTAGAGTTTCATTGATTGATTCTTCGGTTAAAACTCCAATTCTGATTTTTGAATCTAATATATGAGTTTCTTCGAGCATGTTCCAATCAAAACTGGAAACCAGAAAATCATTATAATTCCAGTTTTTTTCTGAAATATAATGATTGATTAATTCCGTTACAGGGCGAGCTGTTCTAGTGCCTTTTAGTTCAATATTGATAAAACATCTTCGATTAACTAAGTCAAAAACTTCGATCAAAGTCGGAATTTCTTGTGTGGTTTCAATTTTAAATACTTTCAGTTCTTTCAAAGATAATTCATTTACAAAGCCTTTTCCGTTAGCTGTTCTGTCAATAGTTTCATCATGAATTACAATTAATTCTCCATCGGAACTCAAATGCACATCGAGTTCAATACCATCAACACCTAATTCAATTGCTTTTTTGAAGGCAATTAAAGTGTTTTCAGGTTCATGGCCAGCTGCACCGCGATGTCCAATTTTGAAAATTTTGTTCATTTGGATTGAATTTTCTGCAAAGGTAATTGCATTTATGAATATTGTCTTTATTTTAATTCTAATATCAAAACCGATTTTGGCTCCAAAGTAATTTCTTTGGTTAGATCAATATCAATTTCTTCAATAACGTCTTTGCCTATTTTGTAAATGCCAATATTTTCCTTAAATCGACTTAGATTTAGAACTTTGGTTTCAATTCTGTTGTTTAAGATAATTAGAATAGTTTCGATATCATCATATCTAAAATAAACGTAAATATTGTCTTCGGGAATGTAATGTGTCATTTTTCCGAAATGAATTACCGGTTTTGTTTTTCTCCAATTGAATAATTTAGAAGTGAAATCAAAGTATTCATTTTGTATTGGAGTTCTTCCTGTTTTGACAAAGGCATTATTGGCATCACCATTCCATCCGCCAGGAAAATCATAACGAATATCGGCATCGCCTCTATCTTTATTGCCATCCATTCCTATTTCGCTGCCGTAATAGATTTGAGGAATTCCCCGAACCGTGGCTATTATTGCCATTGCCATTTTGTATTTTCGAATATCATTATGGTAAATATGATTCAAGCGGTGGGTGTCATGATTTTCAGCAAAAATCAATAAATTGTTCGGATTTGGATAAAGAAAATCGTTTGAAAAAGTATCATATACTCTGGTTATTCCCCGACTCCAGCTGTCATCATCTTCGTTAAAGACTGACAGCAGTTTATCGGATAAAATAAAATCCATTACACTGGGTAAATAGGAATTGAAATTTTGAATTTTGCCAATAACACTGTCCTTTTGCCAATAGGAAAGTTGGGCTTGCTGACGCATCGAGATTTCACCTACGATATTGAAATTTGGATATTCATCGGTTATGGATTTGGTCCATTTTGCGATTGCATCGGGTTCGGAATAATTATAAGTGTCAACTCTGAAACCATCAAGGTTTGCATATTCAATCCACCAAATAGCATTTTGAATTAGATAGGTCAAAACCAATGGATTTCGTTGATTTAAATCGGGCATAGTAGGGACAAACCAACCATCGAAACAATTTTTAGTATCAATTTCCGAAGCGTGAATGTCGTGAATTAGTGTTCTTTTATGATTGGTTTGAGTGTAATTTTCAAATTGATTAATCCAGTCATGAGTGGGTAAGTCTTTTATCATCCAATGTTCTAAGCCCCAATGGTTTGTAACATAATCCATTACGAGCTTCATTTTTCTTTTGTGCATTTCCGAAGCCAATTGTACATAATCTTCATTGGTTCCATAACGAGGATCAATTTTGTACACATCAGATTGAGCATAGGTATGATAGGAACAAATGGGGTCGTTGTCTTCACAAAGAGGGGTGCTCCAAACGGTTGTTGCTCCTAGCTCCTGAATATAATCGAGATGATTGATAATTCCCTGAATATCGCCGCCATGTCTTCCTTCAGGTAATTTTCGATTGTATTTTTCGGTTGTAGAAGTATCGTTTTTGTTGTTCGGATTTCCATTAGAGAATCGGTCAGGCATCAACAAATAAATCACATCGGAAGCATCAAAACTTTTACGTTTTGCTGAATTTTCTCTTCGTTGTTTTAGCGAATATTTTTGTGTAAAGATTACTTTGTCGTTTTCTTTAAAAATGAAATAAAAGTCTATCGCAGGACTATTTTCAGTATCAATGGTAACGAAAACGTAATTTGGATTTTCGGCTCTATTTACTTTTGTAATTGGAATGTTATTAGAAACAGCAACTTGGTATTTGGCTATGTTTTTGCCATAAAACATAATTTGCAATTCGGGATTGTACATTCCAGCGTACCAAAATGGCGGTTCTGTTTTTTCTATTTGGGTAAACATAGGCAGAGTTGGTATGTGAATGGTAAATTTATCTTTTTCATTTTATAAATGAGAATGTTTTTGTGTTTTTACAAAAACAAAAAGGCTGTCATTTTACGGACAGCCTCTGATATATTAACTTAAATAGTTACAATTTTCCTTCTTTTATTTCATCCACAATTTCCGGATTCAATAAAGTGGTTGTGTCTCCAAAATTAGAGAAATCACCTTCAGCTATTTTGCGAAGAATGCGACGCATAATTTTACCTGAACGGGTTTTTGGTAAACCGGAAACAAATTGAATTTTATCCAGCTTAGCAATTGGGCCAATATGATCTGAAACGTGTCGGTTAATTTCTTTTATTAAGTTTTCTTTATCACGGTTTTGTCCTGATTCTTTCAGGATTACAAAACCATATAGTGCATTTCCTTTGATGTCATGAGGAAATCCTACAATGGCACTTTCAGCAACTGCCGGGTGTTCGTTTATAGCATCTTCGATAGGGGCAGTTCCCAGATTATGCCCTGAAACTATCACTACATCATCAACGCGTCCTGTTATTCTGTAATACCCTACTTCATCGCGCAGAGCACCGTCTCCTGTAAAGTATTTTCCTGGGAAAGCACTAAAATAAGTGTCTTTGTAACGTTGGTGATCACCCCAGATAGTTCTGGCAATTCCAGGCCATGGGAATTTGATGCAAAGACTTCCAGCGATTTGATTACCTTCAATTTCATTGCGTTTTTCATCCATCAAAACTGCCTGAATTCCAGGTAATGGTAAAGAAGCATAAGTTGGTTTTGTTGGAGTTATAAAAGCAAGAGCCGAAATTAATATTCCTCCTGTTTCCGTTTGCCACCAGGTGTCTACTAATGGACAACGTTTTCCGCCAACATGGTCGTTGTACCAGTGCCATGCTTCTTCGTTGATAGGTTCTCCTACAGATCCAATAACTTTCAATGATTTTAAAGGATACTTTTGTATGTATGACAAGTTTTCTTTTGCCAATGAACGGATAGCTGTTGGTGCCGTATAAAATTGAGTTACTTTGTGCTTTTCGATTGTTTGCCAAAAACGACTGTAATCAGGGTATGTAGGAACACCTTCAAAAATTACGGTAGTAGCACCATTTAATAATGGTCCGTATAAAATATAAGAATGCCCGGTAATCCAACCAATATCGGCTGTACACCAGAAAACATCATTTTCTTCATAGCTGAAAACATTTTTGAATGAATAAGCCGTGTAAACCATATATCCGGCAGTTGTGTGCACCATTCCTTTTGGTTTTCCTGTTGAACCTGATGTGTAAAGTATAAACAATGGATCTTCGGCATCCATAATTTCGGCAACATTATTATCCAAAGCTCCGTCTAAAAGTGGTTGTAACCATTGGTCACGGCCTTCTTTCATGTTGATTGAAGCATTGGTTCTTTTGGCAACCAAAACTTTTTCTACACAAGGGCAATTGTTTAAAGCATCATCTATAATTCCTTTTAAATCAATCGTTTTTTCACCTCTAAATCCACCATCAGATGTAATCACCATTTTACATTCGCTGTCATTGATTCTTGCTGCAACAGCTGATGCTGAAAATCCTGCAAATACAACTGAGTGAATTGCACCAATTCTGGCACAGGCCAAAACTGAAATTGCTAATTCCGGAATCATTGGCAAATAGATACAAACTCTATCCCCTTTTTTAATTCCTTGTTCACGGAGTACATTGGCCATTTTTGAAACTCTTACATACAATTCGTTATAAGAAATATGCTGGGCTTCTTCATCAGGGTTATTAGGCTCGAAAATAATGGCTGTTTTTTCACCTCTTTTTGCAAGATGTCTGTCGATACAGTTTTTAACAATATTTACTTTTGCATCTACAAACCATTGAATTTTGGCTTCTGCCATATCAAACTCCATTATTCTTTCACTTTCCTGATACCATGTAAAGTTCTCTGAAGCAATTTTACCCCAAAATTTCCTTGGTTCCCGAATGGATTTGTTGTAGTGTTTGAAGTATTGTTCTAAATTGTCTACTTTATAATAACTCATATCGTGTTTTTTCTATTTATAAAAGTGTCTATTGAAATAATAGAATAGATTGTTTTGCAAAGATAACAGGTCTGTTTTTTATAATGGCAATACTTGTCTCCCTAATTTCTCATTTATTATGATGGCTGCTGCTTCATAAAAAGCAAAAGATCCGCATAAAATCCCTTCATAACCTGCTATAGTATGAATTTGTTCGCTTCCTGTAAAACTCGCTGCAGATAATAGTGCAAACAGAATTACCAGTGAACCAAAAATAAGTTTTCCAATGGTGTTTCCGTTTAATGTTCCTATGAAGAAAGCCAATGTAAATAATCCCCAGATTCCCAAATAACATCCCATTGAAGCCCCATCAGGTTTTGTAACTCCTACTAAAGGAAGAAGCCATAAAGCTACAAGTGACAACCAAAAGAAACCATAAGAAGTAAAAGCTGCCATAGCAAATCCATTTCCTTTTTTCCATTCCATAATTCCGGCAATGACTTGCTGTGTTCCTCCAAAAAAGATTCCCATTCCCATAATCATGGCATTCAATTCGAAGAATCCTGCATTATGTATGTTCAATAAAATAGTTGTCATTCCAAATCCAAAAAGTCCCAAAGGTGCTGGGTTAGCTGTAGTATCTTTGATAATTTGTTCCATAAATAGTAAAGAGATAAGATTGTTTTTTAGTATGAGTTTGGGGTTCTTTTTTTAGTAAAATTACATTCTAAATTGAACATAGTTACAAATATATTAAACCTACTTGATTTTTAGAATAAATTTTTTGTTTCGTTTTTGTAATAATTGATTTTCAATGTTATAAAAATAGATTGAATGATTTATTAGATGGTATTATTAAAAAATAAAAAACCCAGAAGTATCACTTCTGGGCTTTCCTGAACAACAAATATAATTTAAAAAACCAAACCATCTTAAATTACTTTGTAACCATATAATCAGAAGATTATAAGGCTCTAGTGTTCATGTTTTTATTTCGTTGAAAACTTGAAAATTGTTTTTGTTTTGTATTTTTCTCCAGGACTTAAAGTCGTTGATGGAAAATCTTTTTGATTTGGCGAATCAGGATAATGCTGTGTTTCTAAGCAAAAACCAGTTCTGTGAGCATAAGTTCCACCGTTTCTCATTGGCAATGTTCCGTCCAGAAAGTTTCCTGTGTACAATTGGATTCCTGGCTGATCAGTATAAACTTCCAATACTCTTCCGCTTTTTGCATCATAAGCCGATGCTGCAAATCGCTCTCCTTTGTTCTGATTATTTAGAACCCAGCAATGGTCGTAGCCTAATCCTTTTTTTAATTGATCGTCTTTTACTTCGATGTCTTTTCCAATTGTTTTTGATTTTCTAAAATCGAAAGGAGTATTGGTTACATCTGTTAGTTTTCCAGTTGGAATCAAGGTTGCATCTACTGGAATTAATTTATCCGCATCAATAGTGATTTCCTGATCCAAAATTGGTTTTGTGAAATCAGCAGATAAGTTAAAATAAGAATGCTGCGTTAAATTTACAATCGTTTTCTTGTCGGTTGTAGCTTCGTATAAAACTTCTAAAGAATTATTATTATTCAAAGTGTAAGTTACAATAACAGTAAGATTTCCAGGGAAACCTTCTTCCAAATGTTTGCTCACATATTTTAGTTTTAAAGAAGCCGTGTCGCCACTTTTTGCTTCTTCAGCAGTCCAGATTACTCTGTGAAAACCTTCCGGTCCTCCGTGTAAAGAATTTCCATCATTGTTCGCCGCTAATTTATATTCTTTTCCGTCAAGGGTAAATTTGCCTTTTGCAATTCGGTTTCCGTATCGTCCGATAAGTGCTCCAAAATAAGGATTGTCTTTAGTGTATTGTTCCAAATTATTAAAACCAATAACGACTTCTTCCGAAACTCCGGCTTTGTTAGGGACTTTTAGAGAAGTAATAATACCACCATAAGTGATGATATTTACTTCCATCCCTTTTTGGTTTTTTAAGGTGTAGCTGTCTACTTGCTCTCCTTTGGCAGTTTTGCCATATTCCTTTTTTTCTATAGATACTGAATCTGCAGCTTTAGCTTCTAATGTAGTTTGTTCCACTTTTTTATCTCCTTTACATTGAATATTCATACTAGCCAAACCAATTATGGAAATTCCATAAAGGCAACGTTTTAATACATTCATATTTTAGATTTTTAGTTATTTATAGACCGTGCTGAAATAAATGATAGTACGCTTCGTTGGCATTAATTTTATCTTTAAACTCCCTGATGGTCGTTTTTTCATCAATAACCAATAGTTCTATGCCTGCAATATCGGCAAAATCTTCCATGTATTCTGTTGTAATAACTTGGCTATACACCGTGTGATGCGCTCCTCCAGCCAATATCCATGAAGTCGCAGCGATGTCAAGATTTGGTTTGCAATCCCATAAAACACGGGCAACAGGCAATTTAGGCAAGTCGGCCATTGGTTTTATAGCTTCCACTTCGTTAACGATTAAGCGGAAGCGGTTGCCCATATCTACTAATGAAGCATTGATGGCATTTCCTGCTGCTACATTAAATACCAAACGAACAGGGTCTTCTTTTCCTCCAATTCCTAATGGGTGTATTTCGCAAGATGCTTTTCCATCAGCAATAGAAGAACAAATTTCCAGCATATGAGATCCTAAAACATAGGATTTTTGAGGTGTAAAATGATAAGTGTAATCTTCCATAAATGAAGTACCGCCTTCCAGACCAATATTCATTACTTTCATGGCACGCAATAAAGCAGCTGTTTTCCAATCTCCTTCGCCACCAAAACCATATCCATCTGCCATCAAACGCTGTACAGCAATTCCTGGCAATTGTTTTAATGAACCTAAGTTTTCAAAAGTATCTGTAAAAGCGCCAAATCCTCCTTCTTCAAGGAAAGCTCTCAATCCTAATTCTATTTTTGCAGCTTCTACTAAGGAAGCTCTTTGCTCTCCGCCTTTTTGTAGTTTTGGTGCTAATATATAAGTATCTTCGTAAACAGCTACTAATGCATCAATTTGAGCATCGGTAACTTTATCCATGTGCTTGATAACATCAGAAGAATCATATCCGTTTACAGAGAAGCCAAAACGGATCTGAGCTTCCACTTTATCACCGTCAGTCACGGCAACTTCACGCATATTATCACCTAATCTGGCTACTTTTAGGTTTTGGAATTCATTCCATCCTAAAACAACTCTTGACCAAACGCCTAATTTTTTCTGAACGCGTTCGTCTTCCCAGTGACCTACAACGATTTTACGTTTTTTACGCATTCTGGACATCATAAATCCAAATTCTCTATCTCCGTGAGCCGATTGAGTCAGGTTCATGAAATCCATATCGATAGTGCTCCAAGGAATTTCAGCGTTGAATTGTGTATGTAAATGACATAATGGTTTTTTAAGAATACTCAAGCCATTAATCCACATTTTGGCAGGAGAAAAAGTATGCATCCAGGCAATAATACCAATACAGTTTTTGTTAGCATTGGCCTGTAAACACACATCGGTAATTTCGCTAGGCGATTTTACTACGTCTTTATATATTACTTTTACAGGAATATGTGAGGAAGCATCGATTCCTTTTGCAATTTCCTGTGAGTGTTTTGCAACTTGTCTTAAGGTTTCTTCTCCGTATAATTCCTGGCTTCCTACTACAAACCAAATTTCCTTTTGAGTTATATCTATCTTCATATTTTGGGGTTTACTCGTTTTAATTTATTGACCGTAATAAGAATCTTTTCCGTGTTTACGTTCGTAATGTTTTTTAATTAATGAATCTTTTAATCTTGGTGCATTTGGATTTATTAGTAAGGTCAGATGCGCCATTTCGGCCACAACTTCCAAAACCTTACTGTTATAGACTGCTTTTGCAGCAGTTGCCCCCCAGGCAAAAGGGCCGTGATTTCCAATAAGAACCATTTCCACTTCTTCGTAAGAAAGGTTTTTTTCTTCGAAACAATTCAAAATCTGGATTCCGGTATTGTGTTCGTAATTTCCTTCAATAAGCGAGTCGTCCATTGGAGCGGCACAAGGAATATCTTTTGTTAAATGATCGGCATGAGTCGTTCCAAAAATCGGAATATCTCTTTGTGCCTGTGCCCAAGCTACCGAATATGTAGCATGAGTATGAGCTACTCCGCCAATGTTTGGCCAGTTTTTGTATAGATAAGCATGCGTCTTTGTATCAGATGAAGGACGCATAGTTCCTTCGATAATGTTGTTGTCGAAATCTACAATAACAATATCTTCCGGTTTTAATTCTTCGTAAGCAACACCGCTGGGCTTAATGGCAAAAACGCCATTTTCTCTGTCCACTGCGCTTACATTTCCAAAAGTGTACACAACCAGTTTCAAAGCATTCAATTGCATATTGGCCTCGTAGCATTCTTGTTTTAAAGCTGTATATTTTGACATTCTGGATTTTTTACTTTGTTATACTTTCAATAAATTGACTCAATTCAGAATACGAATCCATCAATGCCTGATAGGTTTCTACTTTGTCTGATTCCGGGAAATATTCACTTTCGAAATCACTTCCCATTTTTTTGCTGGCTTCAATTACATTAGGGTAAATTCCTGCTGCAACCGCTGCGTAGATGGCAGCTCCCAATGCCGGTGCCTGATCAGAAGCGGCTACTTTGATAGGTTTGTTCAAAACATTTGCCAGTGTCTGCATAATAAATGGTGATTTTCTAGCCACGCCTCCAATACCGATTACGCTGTCAATTCGAACACCTTCTCCTTCAAAACGATCCACAATTTTTTTAGAACCAAAACAAATTGAATTGATTAATGCTTTGAAAAGATGAGGTGCTTTTGTTCCTAATGAAATATTTGAAAAAGCACTTTTTAATCCCTGATTCGCATCTGGAGTTCTTCTTCCGTTTACCCAATCCAAGGCAGTAGGAATGCTTTCTGATAAAGGAATTGCTTCTGCTTGCTGAGTTAAGGTTTTGATGAAATTAGCATCTACTTCTTCTTTTAACTGTGCTTTTTGTTCTGCAGATAATAGGGCAGAAGTGTAGACTAAATTGTCTAGTGGCCACGAAAGTGTTTCCTTGAACCATGCCAATACATCTCCAAAAGCAGATTGTCCAGCTTCTAAACCGATATAACCCGGAATAACCGAACCATCTACTTGTCCGCAAATTCCTTTAACAGTTTTTGTTCCAATTACCTCTTTGGGAGAAACCAAAATATCGCAGGTAGAAGTTCCCATTACACGTACCAAGGTATTTTCGTCAATTTTGGCTCCAACGGCTCCTGAATGTGCGTCGAAAGTTCCAACTGCAATTACTGTATCTGTTGTTAATTCAAGTTTAGTTGCCCATTCCTGATTCAGATTGCCGGCAACGACTTCAGAAGTATACGTTTCGTTATATAATTTCCCTCGAAGCTGAGCCAAATACGGATGTAATTTCCCTAAGAATTCTTCAGGAGGCAAACCGTTCCAGTCTTCGTGCCACATAGCTTTATGTCCTGCTGCACAACGGCTTCTTTTGAATGTTTTTAAATCTTTATTCTCAATTAATAAATAGGTCATTAAATCACAATGTTCCATCCAGGTATACGCTGCATTTTTGACAGATTCGTCTTCACGGGCAATGTGTAATATTTTTGCCCAAAACCATTCAGATGAATAAATTCCGCCTTCGTATTTGGTGAAATTTTCTCCCCCCCAAATATTAGCTAGTTGATTAATTTCATTAGCTTCATTTATGGCAGTATGATCTTTCCATAAGACCATCATGGCATTTGGATTGTTTTCAAACCCTTTTGTTAGAGCAAGTGGTGTTCCGTCTGCTGTAACTGGAATTGGTGATGAACCTGTAGTGTCAATACAGATGCTTTTTATTTGCGAAGGCGAAACATTGGCACGATTAACAACTGCTTTTATAGTAGATTCCAATCCTTCAATATGATCTAAAGGATGTTGACGAAACTGATTTATGGATGCGTTACAATAGTCTTTGTTTGCCCATCTTTTATAATGACTTACTTCCGAAGCTAATTCATGACCGTTTTCAGTATCTATCAAAACGGCACGAACAGAATCTGTTCCATAGTCTAATCCTATAACGTAATTTTTCATTCGGAATCTTTATAATTGCAATGACAAATATAGTATAAATAATTTATAAGTGTACAAAAAACACTTAAGTTAATTTAACTTTTTAATTTTTATTGAAATCTCATATAAACAGTGGTCTGGAACACTATTTGAGGTCAAATTTATTCTATTTGTTTGTTTTCTTGCAGATAAAATAGATTTTTCATCATTTAAGTATTGTGTTATTTATTCAATAATTTAGTTTTATTAGAAAATGTATCGGTTTTGAAGCGCTATTTTTCATCCAATGTAGTGTCATTTTTTTATTTTTTATTTTTAAGTGTAATAGTGACATTAATAATTATGAAACCTATAAAGAAGTTGTTATATTTACCCCGAAAAAATAACTCAAAAGATGTTAAATAGTTATAGTACTGCTGATAAAGTTTTATTGGCTGTAGATTGTATTATTTTTGGCTTTGACCACGAAGGATTAAAAATACTTTTAATCAAAAGGGATTTAGAACCTGAAAAGGGGAAGTTGTCACTAATTGGTGGTTTTCTTAAAAAAGACGAAGTCTTAGATGCGGCTGCAACCAGAATTCTGGAAACTTATACTGGTCTTCAGGATATTTATATGGAGCAATTCTATGCTTATAGTGAAGTTGACCGTGACCCGGTGGAAAGAACCATATCAGTAGCCTATTATGCTTTAATTAATATTGAAAATCACAATGCCGAACTGATTCAGAATTATGATGCACAATGGTATAGTTTTGCAGATGCACCAAAATTGATTTTTGACCATGATAGTATGTTGGCACATGCCATCAGAAGATTACGTTATAGAACTTCTACCAGACCTGTTGGATTTGAGCTTTTACCAGAGAAATTTACAATGCGTCAATTGTTGGAATTGTATGAAGCTGTCTTAAATAAAGAACTGGATAAGAGAAATTTTATCAGTAAAATAAATTCGTTAGACATTCTTGTAAAATTAGAAGAAAAGGATATGTTGTCTTCGAGAAAAGGATCTTATTTGTACAAGTTTGACAAAGAAAAATACGATGCTAAATCGTTGAATGACTTTATTTTGAATTTATAAAATTTGATTAGGCAAAATAAAAAAAGCCGCAGTAACAATTGTTACTACGGCTTTTTAATTTTATTAGAAAAAGCTATTATTTGCTTTCTTCAATATATTTTAAGATTTCTTTAGAAACGCTTTCGCTGTTGAATCCAAATTTTTGATCCAAAACGCTAGCTGGAGCAGAATATCCAAAATGATCCAATCCAACTACTTTTCCGCTATCACCAATTAATCCTTCTAAGTTTACAGGAAGCCCGGCAGTTAATCCGAAAACTAATTTTCCTTTAGGAATAATGCTTGCCTGGTATTCTTTTGATTGTAATTTGAATAATCCTTCAGAGATGATTGAAGCTACGTTGATTTTTAGATTGTTTTCTTTTTCTAAAATTTCAGCAGCACCCAAAAGTGTAGAAACTTCTGAACCATTTGCGAATAAAGTAATATCAGCATTTGGTGTAGATTTTACTAAATACCCCCCCTTTTTAGCTTCTGATGCTTCCTGATATCTTGAAGAAACAGCAGGAATGTCTTTAATGTTTTGTCTTGAAAGAATCAAAGCTGTTGGAGTTTTAGTGTTTTTTAACGCCAAATCCCAAGCCACAGAAGTTTCGATTGCATCAGCAGGACGAAGTGCCAATAAACTTGGATCTCCAGAATGATTTTTTACTTTTTCCATCAAACGCATTTGAGCTTCCTGCTCAATTGGCTGATGGGTTGGTCCGTCTTCACCAACTCTAAATGAATCATGAGTCAAGACATATTTTACAGGTAATTCCTGAATAGCAGCCAAACGAATAGCTGGTTTCATATAATCTGAAAACACAAAGAAAGTCGCTACAACTGCAACAACACCTCCGTGAAGAGCTATTCCGTTGGCAATAGCTGTCATTGTTAATTCAGCAACTCCAGCCTGCAAGAATGCACCGCTGAAATCATTTTTTTGAAGCACAGAAGATTTTTTCAGGAAACCATCTGTTTTATCACTGTTTGATAAATCGGCAGAAGAAACAATTACGTTTTCTAAGTTATCTGCTAAATAACCTAATACCGCAGAAGAAGCTTCTCTTGTTGCAACATTTGCTTTTTGAACTACCTGGCTTAAATCTAAATCAGGAAGCACACCTGATAAGAATGAATCCATTTTTTGAGCTAAAGCTGGATTAGCTGTTTTCCATGCTGCAACTTTTGCTTTTTGTTGAGCAGCAGCTTCTGTTTTTTGAGCCAAAACTGAAGCATAATGTGCTTGTACTTCAGGATAAGTATCAAAAGAACTTTCGTGGTTTGCACCAAGATTGATTAATGTTTTTATGAAATCAGCTTTGGTGTCACCAATTGGTTTTCCATGTAATTCACATTCTCCTTCATACATATCGCCATTCTCCAAAACACAACCTTTACCCATAATTGTTTTACCAATAATTAAGGTTGGTTTTTCTGTTTCAGCATTAGCATCATCTAAAGCTTTTCTGATTTGTTCGTGGTCATGACCGTCAATAGTAACTACTTTCCATCCCCAAGCGATATATTTCATAGCTGTGTCTTCAGATGTAACTTCGTCAGTCATAGAAGAAAGCTGTACATCATTCGAGTCATAAAACATGATAAAATTGTTCAGACCTAAATGCCCAGCAATTCTACCAACTCCCTGAGAGATTTCTTCCTGAACCCCACCGTCAGTAATGAAACCGTATATTTTGTGTTCGAAAAGACCTTTGAATCTGGCGTCTAAGAATTTAGCAGCAATTGCAGCTCCAACTCCCATTGCGTGACCTTGACCTAATGGTCCGGAAGTGTTTTCGATTCCTCTAAGAACATCAACTTCAGGGTGTCCTGGAGTGATTGATCCCCATTGCCTGAAACTTTGAAGATCTTCTTTTTTATAATTTCCTAATAAATGGTATTGTGCATACATTAAAGCTGACAAATGCCCTGCGTCCATAAAGAAACGATCTCTAAATGCCCAGTCCATTTCTGTTGGGTCAAATTTCAAATATTCAGTATATAGAATGTGTAAGAAATCAGCGCCTCCCATTGCTCCTCCAGGATGTCCTGAATTTGCTTTCTCTACCATCGAAATGGCTAATGCTCTTATATTGTCTGCAGCTAAATTGTCAATTTTTTTGTTCATTTTTAAGGATGTAAATTAAGTATGCTTAGTGTGTTGTAGTTAGATTCTTTATGATATGTCTTATTTTAAGTATTCCTAAAACAATACAAGGCTTCAAAAAACAGCGCAAAATTAGACAATTTTTTTCAAAACAAATAATTTAGTTTCCTGCTTTATTGCAATTTAAATTAATGTATATTTTTTTCATAATGAGTTGCGAATAATGAAGTTGCTTTTGTTTTCTATTTGTTTTTGTTTTTGATCGAGATAATTATTTTGAATACGTATGATTTTTATTAAAAAACGTATTTTATTATATGTTTTTGTTCAAAAGCGGGTAGGTACAGGTATGTATATAGGAACAATTACTTTAATTTTGGTATTCTTTCTTCGGAAGATTTAGCGAAAGCTATTTAAAAACATAAATAATGAATGATATTTTAATCAATAAAACAATTGCTTTCTTTGAAAAGAGCTTTGGTTCAGCACCTGACAAAGTAGTACTCTCTCCAGGAAGAATTAACATTATTGGAGAACATATTGATTACAATGATGGTTATGTTTTGCCAGCTGCGATTGATAAAATCATTTGTTTTGCTTTCGAAAAAAATAATACCAATACTTCGAAAATAATTGCTATTGATTTAAATGATGCATTCGAAATTGATTTGAATGATACTGTTGAACTAAACTATAAGGTTTGGACGAATTACCTTCGGGGCGTTATCCATCAGTTAAAAACTAAGGGTTTTTCATTAGAAGGTTTCAACTGTGTTTTCAGTAGTAATATTCCGACTGGTTCTGGTTTGTCTTCTTCGGCAGCTTTAGAATGTGGGTTTTTGTTTGGTATCAATCAACTTTTTGGTTTAAAAATAAAACTAGTGGATATTGCTGTCATGGGACAAAGTGCGGAGCATTGGGTAGGGATGAACTGCGGAATTATGGATCAGTTTTCGAGTGTGATGGGGAAGGAAAATAAAGTAATAAAAATTGATTGCCGGACTTTGGAATATGAATATCACGATGCTGATTTTAATGATTATTCCTTGGTTTTATTCGATTCGAATGTCAAACATTCCTTGATGACTTCTGCGTATAATGAAAGAAGACAACAGTGTGAAGAAGGAATCACTATTATAAAAAATAATTTTCCAGAGATAAACAGTTTTAGAGATTGCACTGAAAATCAAATCCTCAGCCTGAAAGATAAAATGTCTGAAAATGTATTCAAACGCAGTCTTTTTGTGGTAAAAGAAATTAATCGCGTCGCTTTAGCTTGTGAAGCTTTAGACAGAGGTGATATTCTAACTTTAGGTAAATTAATGTTTGAAACACACCGCGGATTATCAGTAGATTATGAGGTGAGTTGTGCCGAATTGGACATGATTGTCGATACGCTTCAAAAAGAAGCAGCCGTAATTGGCTCAAGGCAAATGGGTGGAGGTTTTGGTGGTTGCGCCATTACCCTGATTAAAAAAGGAGAAGAAGCACGAATCCAGAAGCAGCTTGCAACCCTTTATTTTGATGCTTTTGGAATAGAATTAAAAATTTATGATGTTAAAATCGGAAACGGAACATCACTTTATACCCTTCAATAGATGAAAAATTTTGACATTAACGAAGATCCCCACAGACGTTTTAATCCATTAATTAATGAATGGGTTTTGGTCTCGCCACATCGTTCAAAACGTCCCTGGCAAGGGCAGAATGAAACAGTAACTTCTAATGTTTTGCCAAAACATGACCCAAATTGCTATTTATGTCCAGGAAATGTTCGTGCCAATGGCGAAGAAAATCCGTCTTACGAAAATGCTTTTGTCTTTGAAAATGATTTTGCTGCTTTGAAACGGAACGAAATTCGTTTTGAAGAGGAGATTAACGATACTTTTTTCAAAGCAAGACCAGAGAGAGGAATTTCCAGAGTGGTTTGCTTTTCGCCAGAACATAATTTGACTTTACCTGAAATGTCAGTGGATACTATTGAGAATATTTTTCATACCTGGCAAAAAGAATATGCTGATTTAGGTAAAATAGATTACATCAATCACGTTCAGATTTTCGAAAATAAAGGAAGTGTTATGGGCTGTAGTAATCCACATCCTCACGGACAAATTTGGGCACAATCTTCTTTACCAACTCAGGTGGAGAAGACACAAAGAAATCTGAAATCTTATTTTGACAAGTATGACAAAACGCTTTTTCAGGATTATATAAAAGAAGAATTAAAAGTTGGAGAACGAATAGTTATTGAAAACGATCATTTTGTAGCATTGGTACCCTTTTGGGCAATTTGGCCATACGAAACGATGATTGTAAGCAAACGAAATATAAATAAAATAACTGATTTTACTTCAGATGAGGTTACCGATTTTGCTTTGACTTTAAAACAATTGACCACTAAATACGACAACGTTTTTGAAACTTCATTCCCATATTCATCAGGAATACATCAATCTCCAACAGATGGAGAATCACATCCCGAATGGCATTTTCACATGCATTTTTACCCTCCTTTACTGCGTTCGGCAACTGTAAAAAAATTTATGGTTGGTTATGAAATGATGGGCGAATCCCAAAGAGATATCACACCAGAAAAAAGCGCAGAAGTTTTAAGAGAACAATCCAATACCCATTATAAAATAAAGTAGTAAATAGCTGTTTTTCTGTTGTCAAATTTCGAAAAACATTACAAATGTAAAAAATACATTTATAAATGATGTAGCTAACATTTTTTAGTTTATATTTGATTTTCATTTTTATAAAATGACAAAATTGACAACTTTAACTATTAACTGTAAAAAACCAAATTACCTATGAATCAGAGTCTTGCTTTTGCAGATTATGCAGTATTTATCATCTATTTTATAGTGGTATCTGTTTATGGATATACCGTTTATCGTAAACGCGAAAAAAACGAACACGATGCTAAAGCGTATTTTTTGGCAGAAGGAACACTAACCTGGTGGGCCATTGGAGCATCTTTGATTGCTTCTAATATTTCGGCAGAACAGTTTATCGGAATGAGTGGAGAAGGGTTCTTTTTAGGAATAGCAGTTGCCGCTTATGAATGGATTGCTGCTATTGCTTTGATTATTATTGCCATTTGGTTTATTCCTGTTTATCTGAAAAACAAAATTTACACCATGCCTCAGTTTTTAAAGACGAGATACAACGAATCTACGGCTTTGATCATGGCGGTTTTTTGGTTGTTTTTATATGTTTTTGTAAACCTGACTTCTATTTTATACTTGGGTGCAGTTGCTATTAATGGTTTGGCAGGTGGCGAATACCTTCACGTTATTATGATTGGTCTGGCAGTTTTTGCCTTGCTGATTTCTTTAGGAGGCATGAAAGTAGTTGCCTATACTGATGTAATTCAGGTGGCGGTTTTGATCATTGGTGGTTTGGTTACGACTTACATTGCGTTAACTACCGTTGGACAATATTTTGGAGTTGGAGAAGATGCCATTGCCGGTTTTAAGGTTTTGATGCGTGAAGCACCAGAACATTTCAAAATGATTATTCCGGAACCAACGGCTACTTCATCTCAAAATGACATCAATAAGTATCTTACTTTTCCGGGAATGATGTCTTATTTGGCGGGGATCTGGATTATCAATCTAAATTATTGGGGATGCAACCAATACATTACGCAAAGAGCTTTAGGGGCCGATTTGCAAACAGCCAGAACCGGTATTTTGTTTGCAGGATTTCTAAAATTATTAATGCCACTTATCGTGATGTTGCCTGGAATTGCCGCTTTTGTTTTATATGAAAACGGACATTTACCTCAATTAGTTGGCGGAAAAGACGGAGCTTATTCAGCTGTATTAACATTCTTGCCAACAGGTTTAAAAGGGCTTTCAGTTGCAGCATTAACAGCAGCGATTGTAGCTTCATTGGCGGGTAAAGTAAATAGTATTTCTACGATTTATACTTTGGATGTTCATAAAAAATACATTCAAAAAAATGCTTCAGACAGAAGTCAGGTAAACATAGGACGATATGCTGTTTTTGCTGCAATGCTTCTGGCTGTTTTGTTTACCTGGAATGACGTTCTTGGAATTGGTGGTGTTGGTGGATTTACGTATATCCAAAAATATACTGGTTTTATTAGTCCGGGAGTATTTGCGATGTTTATCCTAGGTATGTTCTGGAAGCGAACAACAGGAACAGCAGCTATAGTTGGAGTAATAGCGGGTTTTGTGCTATCAGTTTTGTTCAATGAATTTGCACCTGCTTTATTTGGAAATGAAACCTTGTTATACACAGCCTGGCCTAACGGAAAAGGAGGTTTCGAAATACCATTTCATATCTGTATGGGATTATCATTCGCGTTTACAATGTTGTTGATGATTGCAGTGAGTTTTGCTGGACCAAAAGTGAATCCAAAAGCATTCGAACTGGATACAGAAATGTTCAAGATTAAGCCTCAAACAACAGTAATGATTGTAATTACATTGTTAATAATTTTTGCCTTGTACGCTAAGTTCTGGTAAAAATCAAAATAGTAATTTGTGTTTTTTTCAAAGTGTGAAACTGGATTCGTTTGGTTTCGCACTTTTTTATTTTCTTCCCATTTTAGAATTTATAATATTTAGCTTTTTTCAGTACTAAAGAGCGAGGAGATGTGTTCTTTTTAAATCTCTTAGAGTAAAATAAAATTCCAACAGATTTTCTTTATTAAATCAAAAGAATTCTACTTTGTCTGTATTACACGAAAGGATTAAAAAAAGCAACCCCTTTTAAAGTGATTTAAAAGAGGCTGCTTTACATTATTTTTTACATTATTTTTAATTAAGGTGTGATTTCAAGTACATATGTAAGACTTATATCAGCACTACCTACGTTAGTTGTTGGAGTTATGAAAAAAGAAATTTGATCTCCAGTAGCAAAAGTATTCGTAGAAAAATCAAAGCTATATGAAGTTCCTGTGGCAGACATATTTACGGTCTTAGTTTCAACTGAAGCTCCATTTTTATAAACTTGAATTGAAGTACTTCCTGGTGCTATGGTTGCAGCAGATGCTAGTATTTTAATAACTTTTCCGCTATAAGGTGCAGTTAGTATTACTCTTCCCGAAGTTGCAATATTTAAAGCAGTTACTACTGTACCAGTTGAACCTGGTCCAACAAATGAACCAGCTGTAGTTAAACTGAAAACATGCCCTTTCAAAATGGTTTTAACAGTTGTATTTGCAGGACCAGTTGCCCCAGTTGCCCCAGCAGCCCCAGCAGCACCCGTAGGTCCAGCAGGTCCTGTTAAACCAGTTGCTCCAGTCAATCCTGTTGCACCCGTAGGTCCAGCAGGTCCAGCAGGTCCAGTTGCACCAACAGCCCCAGTTGCCCCTGTAGGTCCAGTTAAACCGGTTGCTCCTGTTAATCCTGTTGCACCTGTAGGTCCAGCAGGTCCTGTTAAACCAGTTGCGCCAGTCAATCCCGTTGCACCCGTAGGTCCCGTTGCACCAACAGCCCCAGTTGCCCCTGTAGGTCCAGTTAAACCGGTTGCTCCTGTTAATCCTGTTACACCTGTAGGTCCAGCAGGTCCTGTTAAACCAGTTGCACCAGTCAATCCCGTTGCACCCGTAGGTCCCGTAGGTCCCGTTGCGCCAACAGCCCCAGTTGCCCCTGTAGGTCCAGTTAAACCAGTCAATCCCGTTGCTCCTGTAAGTCCAATAGGTCCCGTCAATCCCGTTGCACCCGTAGGTCCGGCAGGTCCTGTTAAACCAGTTGCACCAGTCAACCCTGTTGCTCCTGTAAGTCCAATAGGTCCAATAGGTCCAATAGGTCCAGTCAATCCCGTTGCACCTGTAGGTCCAGCAGGTCCAGTTAAACCAGTTGCACCAGTCAATCCTGTAGGTCCGGCAGGTCCTGTTAATCCAATAGCTCCCGTCGCACCTGTAGGTCCAGCAGGTCCAGGAGTGTTATTAGCTGAAAATAAAGCATAAGGAACACTTAGCAATTCACTTGTTCCTGCAATAGTATAATTAGATCCTCCAGTAGGATCAGTTTCAGTTTTTATAAAATAAGGACCATTTGCCCAAATAATACCTGAAAAAGTTCCAGTAACAACGGAGCCAGTTCCTATTTCTAAACTTACTAATCCATTAGAGTTCGTATTTGTTGTATTTGTTTCTGCATATACTACCGTTCCAGATGCAGAACCTTGTAATATGCTGATTTTTATTCCAACAGGTGTTGATGTTACTAATGTATTGCTGTTATTACGAATAACAGCCTGATAGCTCATTTTTTGAGGAGCTTGTGCATTGGCATTTTGAGTTAGAATTAACAACAAAAAGGCTAATGCAATTTTAGTTACTTTGAGTATAATTGCTTTCATAAATTATTTTTAATTATTTTGAATGATTTGATTGTTTTGTTATTATCAAAAACATTGATAAAATAGGTGGCTGATGGAAAATTTTCCAGTGAAATTTGTGTTTCGTTTTGACTTATCTTCTGGCTGGCAATTTGTCTACCCAATAAGTCAAAAAGTTGATATTCTAAATTGCCTGAAGTCAAATTCTCAATTTTTAGATTAATTGAAGCTGTGGTAGGATTGGGATATATAATCATTTGTAAACTGATGTTTGGAAAATTATCTGTACCCAAAATATAAATTTCATAAGGCTGTTGAATTCCTTGTGAGATTGTACCTGTCGAACCTGAATTTGTAGAATAAACTATTTGTCCAATGGAATAACTTGTATTTCCATTTATACCCGATGCTACTCCTCCTGAAGTAACTGTTGCTTGTTGAGCTTTTGCACTTGTTAGGCCTATGGCTAATAAAATGCTAAACAATAATTTTGTTTTTTTCATTTCATATTTACTATTTAATTAATGGTTGGTTTCATAATTTTTCTAATGTGGGGTTAATCTTATTTATTCAAAACTAAGGAATTTTTTTATAAATAGATGATTTTTTACAAAAAATATACATATATTCCCACTAAATATAGTTTGTGATTTAAAAAAGGTATAGGGTTGAAGTCGTCTGGATTCATTTTATAATAGACTGTATTTCCGAAAAACAAATTTCAAAATTTTTACTTTAAATTTTTTTTTATCGAAAAAACAATTACTTTAGCATACCGGAACAGAACAGTATAATAATTATGAATGAAAAGAATTTTGCTTTTAATATTAATCACGATAGTGATATTCCAAAGTACCAGCAACTGGTAAACACTATTAATAATGCTATTGCTGAGCATCTATTAGAAAAGGGAGATACACTGCCTTCTGTGAATAGTATTTGTAAAGATAACAGGCTTTCAAGAGATACGGTTTTTAAAGCGTATTCGATTTTAAAAGATCAGAATGTTATAGATTCTGTGCCTAATAAAGGCTATTATGTTGCGGGAGAAACCAGAAAAGTGCTGTTGGTTTTGGATACTTTCAAAGCGTATAAAGAGGTATTATACCATTCATTCGTGAATAATTTACCCGATAATATTATTACGGATGTGCAATTCCATCACTATAATATTGACAATTTTAAAACCATCATTAACAATAGTATTGGTAAGTATTACAAATACATCGTCATGAATTTTGATCATAAAGATGTAGCTTCTGTACTGACTAATATTTCGAATGACAAATTATTATTGATTGACTGGAACATTCATTCCAAACCAAAGAACAATCATGTTTTTCAGGATTTCGGAAAAGCTTTTTATGAGTCTTTGGAAGGTGCTGTTGATTTATTTAGAAAATACAAAGAAATCAATTTTGTATATCCAAGTTATACGAATCATCCCTTAGAGACGATTACCTTTTTTAAGAAGTTTTGTAAAAATTTCGATTTTGAATATAAAATCATCACCAATTCCAAAGAATTTGTTATTGAAAAAGACATCGCTTATATCAGTGTAAGTGATAGAATTCTTGGGCAATTCTTAGAACAATGCCGGGAAAAAGATTTCGAACCAGGAGTAGATGTTGGTTTCTTGTCTTATAACGAAACTCCAATGAAAAAATTCATTTACAAAGGGATTTCGGTAATCACAACTGACTTCAGTGAGTTAGGAACCAAAGGGGCTGAATTTGTAACAAAAGATGGACCGATGCAGTGTTATGTGCCAACAAAATTAGTAGTAAGAGAATCATTATAAGTTATGTATTATATAGGATATGATATCGGAAGTTCTTCAGTTAAAGTAGCCATAGTCGAAGCGGCTACAGGTGAGAAAATCGTTGCACTTCATGAGCCACAAGATGAAATGGAAATAATTGCTCATCACAAAGACTGGGCAGAGCAGGATCCTGAAATTTGGTGGGAACTCATTTGCATTGGCACGAAAAGAGCGATTAAAGAATCTAATATTGATAAATCAAAAATAACTGGTATTGGTATTTCATATCAAATGCACGGATTGGTTGTAGTGGATGCGGCAGGGAACTCCTTGCGCAATTCTATCATTTGGTGTGATAGCAGAGCAGTAGAGATTGGTAATAAAGCTTTCGCAGAAATTGGAGAACAAAAATGCTCGGAACATTTATTGAATTCTCCGGGGAATTTCACAGCTTCCAAATTAAAATGGGTAAAAGAAAATGAACCTGAGATTTATAAAAAAATTCATAAATACATGTTGCCGGGAGATTTTATTGCCTACAAACTAACAGGTGTCATTGCTACTACCAAAAACGGTTTGTCCGAAGGCATGCTTTGGGATTATAAAGAAAACAAAGTCGCCAATTCGTTATTGGATTATTATGGAATTAATCAGTCATTGACACCTACAATCGTTGAAAATTTTACCAATCAGGGTGAAGTAAACGATAAAGGCGCTCAAGAAGCAGGACTTGCTGTTGGAATTCCAGTAGTTTACAGAGCCGGAGATCAGCCTAATAATGCCTTGTCATTAAATATTTTAAAACCGGGAGAAGTAGCTGCAACTGGTGGAACATCAGGAGTTATTTATGCCGTTACCGACCAATTAAAATCTAAAGAGACATCAAGAATAAACAGTTTTGTACACGTCAATTATACCAATGAAAATCCAACAGTTGGAAAGTTATTGTGCATTAACGGATCGGGAATTCAATACCGATGGCTGCGAAATATTGCTGGTTCGGATTCATACGAAAATATGAATAACAAAGCATTAGAAATCCCAGTAGGTTCGGATGGTGTAGTGGTTATTCCTTTTGGAAATGGGGCTGAACGTATGCTGAATAATAAAAATATTGACAGTCATATTCTGAATCTTAATTTCAACAAACACAGTCAGGGTCATTTGTACAGAGCAGCATTAGAAGGAATTGCCTTTTCATTTGTTTATGGAATGGAAATTTTAAAAGGTGACAATGCCCAAATTAATGTGATTCGTGCCGGAAACGATAATTTGTTTCGCTCTGAAATATTTTCGAATACTGTTGCGACACTTATAGGTCACGAAATAGAAATTTACAATACTACTGGTTCTGTTGGGGCAGCAAGAGCCGTTGGATTAGTGGATGGTGATTATGAAAAATTCGGTCAGAACATTATGAATAATGATCATGTTATGACTTATGCCCCATTAGAAAACAGCAAACCATATATTGAAGCATATCAAAACTGGAAGGCAGCATTAGAACAAATAATAACACATAAATAAATAAGAGAATGATAGTTTTAGGGAACAAAGAGTATTACAAAGGAATTGGTCAAATTCAATTCGAAGGAAAGGATTCAGACAATCCATTGGCGTTTAAATACTACAACCCAGACCAAGTGGTTGCAGGAAAAACAATGCGCGAGCATTTCAAATTTGCAATTGCTTATTGGCATACATTCTGTGGTCAGGGTTCAGATCCATTCGGACCAGGAACACAGCATTTTGCTTGGGATCAACCGGCAGATGCGATTGAAGCAGCTAAAGAAAAAGCAGATGCAGCATTTGAATTCATTACCAAAATGGGTTTTGGTCACTATTGTTTCCACGATTATGACTTGGTTAGAGAAGGAGCAACTTTCGCAGAATCAGAAAGCAGACTGGCCACTATCACCGAATATTTGAAAGAAAAACAAGCAGCTTCCGGAGTAAAATTACTTTGGGGAACGGCAAACTGTTTTTCTAATCCTCGTTATATGAACGGAGCGGCTACCAATCCGGATTTTAATGTATTGGCAAGAGCCGGAGGACAGGTAAAATTGGCTTTGGATGCTACGATTGCATTAGGAGGTGAAAATTATGTGTTTTGGGGAGGTCGTGAGGGATATATGACTTTGCTAAATACAGATATGGGAAGAGAACTGGATCACATGGGACAATTTTTAATACAGGCCAGAGATTATGCAAGAGCACAAGGTTTCAAAGGAAATTTCTTCATTGAGCCAAAACCAATGGAACCATCAAAACACCAATACGATTTTGATTGTGCTACTGCTATCGGATTCTTACGTCAATACGGTTTAGAGAAAGATTTCAAAATGAACATCGAGGTAAACCACGCTACATTGGCACAACACACTTTTCAGCACGAAATTGAAGTGGCTGCCAAAGCAGGTATGTTGGGAAGTTTGGATGCGAACAGAGGAGATTACCAAAACGGATGGGATACAGATCAATTTCCAAACAACATTCAGGAAACTACTGAAGCAATGTTGGTATTCCTGAAAGCTGGAGGTTTGCAAGGTGGTGGAATTAATTTTGATGCTAAAATCAGAAGAAACTCTACCGATATGGAAGATGTATTCTTAGCACACATAGGTGGAGCAGATACTTTTGCTAGAGCTTTATTGACTGCTGATAAAATCATCACTTCTTCTCCTTATGAAAAATTGCGACAAGAAAGATACAGTTCTTTCGATTCTGGTAACGGAAAAGCTTTTGAAGAAGGAAAACTGGATTTACAAGCTTTATACAAAATTGCTCAGGAAAACGGGGAACTTTCGCTTCAAAGCGGGAAACAAGAATTATTCGAAAATATCATTAATCAGTATATTTAATATTATAGTCCGGGGAATACTTATTTCTCGGACTTTTTTTGCCTAATTCTAAATTAACCAGCTAATAACCAAATTGTTTTATGTCAAAAATCAGTATCGTTATAAGTATACTTTCTGTGTTGTTTTTTGTGCCAGATTCAGCAAAAGCACAAGAAAATAAAATCGATTATTCTTATTTGGATTATAAACTTCCTTTTGAAAAAAGAGTAGATATTCTTGTTAGCCAAATGACTTTAGAAGAAAAAGTAAGTCAGTTGGTGAATGATTCCAAAGAGATTCCCCGATTGAAAGTTCCAAAATACAACTGGTGGAACGAAAGCCTTCACGGTGTGGCGAGAAATGGCTACGCAACTGTTTTTCCACAATCGATAACGGTAGCAGCGTCTTTTAACAGAAGCCTTCTGGAAGAAATTGGAACAGTTATTTCTGATGAAGGCCGTGCCAAGCATCATGAAGCTTTAAGAAATAATAAAAGAGGTATTTACACAGGTCTTGATTTTTGGTCTCCAAATATCAATATTTTTCGAGATCCAAGATGGGGGCGCGGACATGAAACATATGGAGAAGATCCTTATTTGACAGGAGAATTAGCTTCAGAATTTATTGTTGGACTGCAGGGAAATGACCCTAAATACTTTAAGTCTATTGCAACTGCAAAACATTTTGCTGTGCATTCCGGACCTGAAAAATTGCGCCATTCTTTTGATGTTGATGTCAGCGACAGGGATTTATATGAAACCTATTTTCCTGCGTTTAGAAAAACGGTAAAAGACGCTAAAGTGTACTCTATAATGGGGGCTTATAACCGTTTTAGAGGAGCATCTTGTTCGGGTAGTGATTTCTTATTGAACAAAGTGCTTAGAGACCAATGGGGTTTTCAAGGCTATGTAGTTTCTGATTGTGGTGCTATCCGGGATATTCATCTTAATCACAAAATTGCCAATTCAACAGCAGAAGCGGCTGCAGTAGGTATAAAAGGTGGCTGCGATTTGGAATGCGGCAGCTATTATGAAAATTTAATCACTGGGGTAAAAGACGGCTTAGTGAGTGAAAAAGATATTGATGTTGCTGTCAAAAGAGTTTTTCTGGCCCGCTTTAAATTAGGAATGTTTGATCCTGAGGAATTAGTGCCTTTTTCTAAAATTCCAATTGATATTGTGTGTTCAGATGCCAATACTACTTTGGCAAGAAAAGCAGCTCAGGAAAGTATTATTCTATTGAAAAATCAGAATCAGACATTGCCTCTATCGAAAAATAAAATTAAAAAGATTGCTGTTATTGGTCCAAATGCCGACAATTGGGAATCCTTGGTAGGGAATTATCATGGTACTCCAAGAAATCCAATTACTTTTTTGAAAGGAATTAAAAATAAGGTAGAGCCTAAAATAGAAATTTTATATGCTGAAGGTTCGCATTTGGCTGACAGTATTCTTAATTTAAAGCCAATCGCACCTGTTTATTTTGAAACCGAAGACGGAAAGCAAGGACTAAAAGCTTTCTATTTCAATAATGTGGAATGCAAAGGAAAACCTGTATTGGAACGTATCAATGATAATATTGACTTTTCATGGGAACATAAACCGATTTCAAAAGACTTAGCTGATAATTTTTCTGTTCAATGGAAAGGGTTTTTGGTTCCTGCCGTTACTGGAAAATACCAGTTGGCAGTTTTTTCGAAAAGGGGAATGAAAATCAACATCAATGGCAAAGAAATTTCCAATGGCAAAGGTTCTATACACGAAGGGAAATATGCTGTAAAAACGATGACGCTTCAGGCTGGACAAAAATACGCGCTGGAAGCTGTTTTTTTCAGTGATGATTCGGATGCGTTAGCGCAATTGTTATGGGCAATGCCGGAAAAGAATCTCATTGATGATGCAGTAAAAATTACCAATGAAGCCGATATAGCTGTTGTGGTTTTAGGACTTTCTCAGCGATTGGAGGCTGAAGGCGGGGATAAAAAAGACATTGAATTGCCAGAACAGCAAAACAAATTGCTAAGAGCTGTAAAAGCAACAGGAAAACCTGTCATTTTAATTATCAACGCAGGAAGTGCATTGGCTATTAACTGGGCGAAAGAAAATATTGACGCTATTGTTAATGTAGGCTATCCTGGTGAAGAAGGAGGAAATGCTTTGGCAGATGTTCTTTTTGGAGATTACAATCCAGCAGGAAGATTACCTGTTACTTATTATACTTCGATGAAGGAATTGCCTCCTTTTGAAGATTATAATATGAAAGAAAGAACATACCGTTACTATTCTGGAGTGCCTTTGTATTCTTTTGGATATGGATTAAGCTATACGCAATTTAAATATTCCAATTTAATACTGCCTAAGCAAATAAAAGCAGGAGAAAGTATTGAAATTAGTGCTACAGTGACTAATACAGGAAAAATCGGCGGTGACGAAGTAGTGCAATTGTACTTAACGGATAAAAAAGCTTCTACTCCAAGACCCATCAGGCAATTAGAAGGATTCGAAAGGATTAATCTAAAAGCCGGCGAAAGCAAAGTAGTAAAATTTACATTAAATGAAAGACAATTATCTTTAATAAATGACAAAGTTGAAAGAGTAATTGAAGCGGGTGATTTTAATGTATTTGTTGGTGGTGAACAGCCTGATTATGAAAAAAATACACATGCAGCATCAACCGAAGTAATAAAGGGAAAATTTAAAATTATTGGGAGCAAAAAACTAACTGAACTTTAAAATAGTGAACATTTAAAAAATTAATTAACTAACTAAACCACAAATTTTATGAACACATTACAATTAGCAGATTACTTAGTTTTTCTGGTCTATTTCTTTATAGTCGCAGGATATGGCTATTCCGTTTATATACGCAAAAAAACACAGTCGATATCAGCTTCACATGATTACTTTTTGGCAGAAGGGTCACTGACCTGGTGGGCTATTGGAACCTCTTTAATAGCTTCCAATATTTCGTCTGAACAATTTATTGCGATGTCTGGAAATGGATTCAAGATGGGATTGGCGATTGCTACTTATGAATGGATGGCGGCATTAACTTTAATTATAGTAGCCGTATTTTTTATTCCAGTATATCTAAAGAATAAGATTTATACAATGCCTCAGTTTTTGAGCGAAAGATACAATGGAAATGTAGCAATGATTATGGCTGTCTTTTGGTTATTGCTGTATGTAATAGTGAATTTAACCTCTATTCTTTATTTAGGAGCTTTGGCTATCAATGGAATTTCAGGAATTGAAATTAATTTATGTATGTATGGATTGGCATTTTTTGCTATTATTATTGCATTAGGCGGAATGAAAGTAATTGGATATACCGATGTAGTTCAGGTGGTGTTTTTGATATTTGGAGGTTTAGTAACTACCTATTTGGCGTTAGATAAAGTAGCGGAATTGAACGGACAAAGCGGAATGGTTGATGGTTTCAATTACATGTTGAATCAATCAGGAGATCATTTTCATATGATATTCAAAAAAGACGATGCCAATTTCCCTAGTTTGCCCGGATTGACGGTTTTATTAGGTGGAATGTGGATTGTGAATTTGAATTATTGGGGATGTAACCAATACATCACTCAAAGGGCTTTGGGAGCTGATTTAAAAACAGCAAGAAGCGGAATTTTATTTGCTGCCTTCCTGAAATTATTAATGCCTGTAATTGTAGTTTTACCCGGAATTGCTGCTTATGTGATTTATACAAAAGGAGGTTTGCAAACTGAAATGCTGGGACCTGACGGAATCATCAATCCAGACAGATCTTATCCGGTATTGTTGAACTTATTGCCAGTTGGATTGAAAGGATTGTCGTTTGCTGCCTTAACAGCTGCTGTAGTAGCTTCATTGGCAGGAAAAGTAAATAGTATCTCAACTATTTTTACCCTGGATATCTTCAAGAAAAAAATTAATGTAGATGCTACTGAAAAGAAAATGGTGCAGGTGGGTAAAATTACGGTTGTAGCGGCTATGCTTTTGGCTGTTGTTATAGCACCATTATTAGGGATTGACAAAAAAGGAGGATTTGAATTTATACAAGAATATACAGGATTTGTAAGTCCGGGGATTTTTGCAATGTTTATTCTGGGATTCTTTTGGAAAAAAACGAGTTCCAATGCAGCAATGTTTGCCACTATTGGAGGATTTGTGTTATCTGTATTTTTCAAATTCCTGCCTAATTTCATGAATTTAGAATTCCTGAGCAGTACAGGATTTGCGACGTTGGTAGAGCAAAAAGATAAAACTATGCTTTATGAGATTCCGTTTTTAGACAGAATGGGATTTGTATTTGTAATCTGTGTGCTTTTGATGATTATAATTAGCCTATACGATGCTAAAAAGGGTATTCAGTCCAAAGGATTGGAGATAGATTCTAAAATGTTTAAAGTAAGTAATGGATTCGCAGTAGGAGCAATGATTATTAGCGGAGTACTTGTAGCTTTATATTCCATTTTTTGGTAAAAATAGAATGAATAATACTGCTCGTTAAGAGCAAAAAGATGTTTTTTTTGGTCTCTATAACGTAAGTTATAGACATAAAACCGGGATTTGACTACACGGTGAAGAGTTTGTTTTTTTTCCTCTTCCCCCTTTCCAATAGTCAATTTCTCGGTTTTTTTGTTTTTATAAATTCAGGGATTTGATTTGCTAAGTATATATTTAAAACAAAAAACCCACTCAATGAGTGGGTTTTGGTGGTGCCTCCAGGGATCGAACCAGGGACACATGGATTTTCAGTCCATTGCTCTACCATCTGAGCTAAGGCACCATGCTTTAAATTCGTTTTACTCTTATTTTATTAGGAGTTGGATGAACTTGTTTGCGGGTGCAAATATAGAACCATTTTTAATTTATCCAAAACAAATTTTAAAAAAAATCAATTCGTATCTTCGCATTGTTAAAGATAAATTATGATTCTAGCGATTGATGTTGGGAATACAAGAATTAAAGCTGCTGTCTTTGAGGGTGCTATCGTTTTGGAACCCTTTGTTTTTTTTAAAACGGAACTTGAAAAAAACATTCAAAATATTTTAAAAAAATATAAAAATCTAACACATTTCGTGGTCTCATCGGTTTCAGATATAGAAAAACAGTCTTTTTTAGCCTTTGAAAACCTCGTAAATATTCATTTTGTTTCGCATCATGATACTTTTCCGTTTGTCAATGGCTATGAAACACCTCAAACTCTAGGTATAGATAGAATAGTGTTGGCCACAGGTGCAACACTTCAGTTTCCAAATCAAAATAGGCTGGTTATCGATGCGGGGACTTGTGTTACCTATGATTTTATCGACGAATCGAATACTTATTTTGGAGGGGCAATCTCGCCAGGATTGTCGTTGAGGTATGCTGCCTTGCATAATTTTACAGCAAAACTTCCGTTATTGGAATTAGAAAATCCAGCACATTTTGTTGGAAAATCAACTTCAGAATCTATTCATTCGGGAGTTGTAAATGGATTGGTCTATGAAATAGATGGTTTTATTGCCGAATATAAGGCCTTGTATTCAAACTTTATAATAATTTTAACGGGTGGAGATGCAGATTTTTTGGCTAAACGATTAAAAAATACCATATTTGCCAATTCAAATTTCCTTCTCGAAAGTTTGAATCAAACATTTCAATATAAAATCAAAAATGATTAAAAAAATAATAATAAGTGCTTGTTTATTGTTGTCACTTGTTTCTTTTTCTCAAGAAGGAACTTCTTCTCCTTACTCTTTTTATGGAATCGGTGATATGAAATTCAATGGAACAATAGAAAGTCGTTCCATGGGAGGATTGTCAATAGCTCAGGATACAACACATGTTAATTTGCAAAACCCAGCAGGATTAGCCAATTTAAGATGGACTGCTTTTACAATTGGTGGAGGAGTTAATTATACTAAACAGAAATCAGAAGCCGCATCGGGGAAAGCTCAAAAATCAACATTGGATTATTTAGCTTTAGGTATTCCTTTGAGCAAAAAATTTGGTGCTGCTTTTGGTTTGATTCCATATTCTTCGGTGGGATACAGAATTACGAATGAAAATCCAGATCCGACCCAAATCAGTGAACGTTTCAATGGTTGGGGTGGTTTGAATAGAGTTTTCTTAGGTGTTGGATATAAAATTATGCCTAATTTAAATATTGGAGTTAATGCGTATTATAATTTTGGAAAAATTCAAAGCAATAGTTTGGAATATATTCCAGACCCGGAGGTCTCAATCGGAACCCGTGAATTAAATGTTGCCAATTTAATGGGGATTAACTACAACATCGGTATGATGTATAAAACTAAGATTAATGAAAAGTTAACTTTTTTGAGTAGTTTGTATTATACACCGAAAAGTAATTTGAAATCTGAAAACACGAGAAATATAGCAACTGTAACTTATAATGCCAATTTTGATGTTCAGGTTGAAGATCCTCAGGATGATGAGGTTTTTGAAACTGATTTGGAATTGCCTCAAAAATGGTCTTTAGGAGCTGGTATTGGAGATTCTAAGAAATGGCTTTTTGGAGCAGAAGTTTCTTTTCAGGATATTGGTAAATTAGGTAATAATTATAATACTATTGATAATGTGACTTATGAAAAATATCAAAAATATAGTATTGGAGGATATTATACTCCTAATTCAAATCCATTTTCAAGTTATTTCAAAAGAATTACATATCGAGGAGGTTTTAAATTCGAAAAAACAGGACTAGTTGTTAATTCGACTTCAATAAATGATACAGCTGTTTCTTTTGGAATGGGTTTTCCGATAATTGGATCTTTATCTAACGTAAATTTAGGTGTAGAATATGGAAAAAAAGGAACTACTTCCAATGATTTAGTTCAGGAAAATTATTTCAATATAAATCTAAGTTTTTCATTGAATGATAAATGGTTTGTAAGAAGTAAATTCCATTAAAAATTCTGATTTGTTAGCCTATAATAATCACCAATAGCTTTTTTAAAGCTTAACGCATGACTACATTAAAAAGATACCGAATCATACTAATTCCTGTTTTGGTCATGTCCATAGTATTGTTTTTTGGGTGTGAAAGTAATTTTAAAGAAGTGCAAAAAATCTATTTTTCGGAGTTTGTGCCTAGTGGTGAAGCTGATGGAATAAATTTGAAGTATACTGATTCTGGCCGGATAACTTCCATATTGATTAGTCCAAAAATGAAGGAATTTGCCAGTGTTAATTTTCCTTTTACGGAATTCCCAAAAGGAATTGATGTGACTCTATACGATAAGAATGGAAAACGAACATTTATTAAATCAGATTATGCAACTTCTTATAAAATAACTAATATCATTGATTTAGAAGGAAATGTAAAAATCACTTCAGAAGATGGACAAGTATTAGAAACAGAACAGTTATTTTTTGATCAAAAAAACGAATGGTTTTTTACTGATAAGGATTTTACATTTACTGATCCAAAAGGAGTTTCAAACGGTAAAGGAATCGATTTTAGTAAAGATTTCAAAGTAATCAATTCACAAAGTATCGCCGGATCAATAGAATCTGCCGATTAATTTCAATACATTTTTCATTATGAATTATCTTAAATATACACAATACGTTTATCTTTTAGTAGCTGTTTTTTTTACTTTTAAAGCCATTGAAATTTGGAATGAAGATAACGATCAGCATTTTCTTTTTTTAGGTATTGCAGGTCTTTCTGTTTTTATGTTTTTCTTTAGAAGAAGATTTGCCAATAAATTTGAAGACAGAAATAAGAAGTCTTAATTTATGGAAATAGGTATCATAATAGTATGCTTACTACTAAGTGCCTTTTTTTCGGGAATGGAAATAGCCTTTATATCTTCCAATAAAATTTATCTTGAATTAGAAAAAAAACAAGATAGTTTTATTTCTAATATCTTAACCAAACTCACGGAGAAGCCTTCAAAGTTTATTGCTGCAATGCTTATTGGTAATACGATTGCATTAGTGGTTTATGGCTTTTTAATGAGTGAGTTGCTTTTGTGTTTGTTCGAGTATTTTGAATTTTATTTTTCAAAATCATTGAATTTAATCCTTCAGATATTATTGGCAACAACAGTAGTTCTGATAACATCTAAGTTCTTTTCAAAAGTTTTTTTTCAGATTTATGCCAATACTTTAATCAAGGTTTTTGCGCTTCCGGCTTACGGTTTTTACCTGTTGTTTTATTATGTTTCTTCTTTTTTTATTAAGGTTTCTGATTTTGTTCTGAAAAGATTTTTCAAAACCGAAGGAGATCATGTGCCTTTGTATTTTAGTAAAGCAGAACTCGGAAATTATATTACTGAACAGATGAGTACCGTTGAAGATAATGAAGAAATGGACTCAGAGATTCAGATATTTCAAAATGCTTTGGACTTTTCGGGAGTAAAAGCCAGAGATGTAATGACGCCGAGAACAGAAATTGTAGCAATTGATTTGTTTGATTCCGTTGTTGAATTGAAAGAATTATTCATAGAAACGGGTTATTCCAAGATTGTGGTGTATCAGAATTCTCTTGATGATATTATTGGCTATGTACATTCTTTTGATTTATTCAGAAAACCTAAAAACGTTAAGTCGATTGTGATTCCGGTTCAATTTGTTCCGGAGACAATTTATATTAAAGATGCCATGAATTTACTGATAAAAAAAAGAAAAAGTGTGGCAGTAGTTTTGGATGAATATGGGGGGACTTCAGGCATTATAACCATTGAAGATATTGTAGAAGAACTTTTCGGGGAAATTGAAGACGAACATGATGCTGATGAAGAATTGACAGAAAAAGAATTGGAAGATAGTGTGTATGTTTTTTCTGCCCGACTAGATGTGGAGTATTTGAATCAAACCTATAAATTATCTATTCCAGAGAGCGATTCTTACGGAACGCTTGGAGGTTTTATTGTAGATTTTACCAAAGATATTCCTCAAAAAGGGGACGCAATTACCATTGGTTCTTACCATTTTATCATTGAAGAAGCTACAAACAAGAAAATAGAATTGGTTAAAATGACACTAAAAGATTGATTTTTTTTAACGAATTAAAATTTCTTGCAAATTATAGGGCTAGTAGTATAATTATTAATTAGATAATTGTATTTTCGCAAACTGAATATAAAATTAATAACATTAAAAATGGCAGTTTTACAAACAATTAGAGAACGTTCGGCATTAACTATAATAATTATTGCATTTGCGTTATTTGCATTTCTGGTACCAAGTCTTTTTGAACAAGGGAATTTTGGTAGTAATTCTAAAGATGTAGGAAGCATAGATGGAAAAGATATTTCATTTGAAGACTTTAGACTTAAAGTGAGTAATGTTGAAAAAAGTCAACAAGGAATTACTGCAACTGCTGCAGCAAATACAGTTTGGGATCAGGAAGTTGCCATTGCTTTACTAACAGCTCAATTTGATAAATTAGGATTAAGAGTAGGTACAAAACATATTATGGAAGTGTTGAAAGCGGATCAGAATATTGGAAAAAACCCATTATTCTTAAACGCTGCAGGTGTTTTTGATGAAGCAAAATTCAAAGAATATTTTAAATCAAATCCAGAGCAGGCACAAGTTTTGAAAGACAGAGAAAAAGATGCTGAGCTTAATGCTAAATATCAAATTTATAACAATTTGATAAAAGCTGGATTATACACAACCGAAAGTGAAGGTAAATTGAGATATGAAATGGAATCAAACAAAGTAAACTTTGCTTATGTTGCCGGATTGTATTCTACAATTAAAGACAGTGAAGTGAAAGTTTCAGATGATGAAATTGTTGAGTTCATGAAGAAAAACGAGAAAAAATACAAAGCTGATGAAACTCGTGCTATAGAATATGTTTTGATCGAAGATAAAGCTTCTCCAGCAGATGAGGCTGATGTAAAAGCAAAAATAAATGGTTTGTTGGCAGGAAGTGTGGTTTACAATCAGGCAACTGGCAAAAACGATACTTTACCAGGTTTTAAATCTGCAACAAACATAGTTGAATTTGTAAATTCAAATTCAGATGTTCCTTACGATTCTACTTATGTTGCCAAAAAAGATTTGCCTGCTGTTGATGCTGATAAATTATACAATTTGGCTCCAGGTGAAATTTATGGTCCTTATATGTTTGGAAAATACTATTGTATATCTAAATCATTGGGTAGAAAAACTGGTGTAAATGCGAAAGCAAGCCACATCTTGATTAGCTATGAAGGAACTCAGGTTCCAAACAAAAAAGAGAAAAGAACAAAAGAAGAGGCAAAAGCAAAAGCAGAGTCTATTTTGGCACAGGTAACTGCTAATCCGGATAGTTTCTTAATGTTGGCTTTTACAGCTTCTGATGATTCATCATCACAACAAGGTGGTGATTTAGGGTATTTTGGTACAAACCAAATGGTAAAACCTTTTAATGATTTTGTTTTTAACAGCCCAATTGGGAAAGTTGGATTGGTAGAAACTCCTTTTGGTTTTCACATCATTAAAGTAACAGATAAGCAAGATGGAATTCGTTTGGCAACTATTGCTCAAAAAGTAGAAGCTTCAGAAGCGACTTCAGATAAAGTATTTACTCAGGCAACCCAATTCGAAATGGATGCAGCTGATAAAGATTTTGCTAAATCAGCAGCGGCATTGAAATTGACAGTTTCTCCTGCGGTTACAGTAAAAGCTATGGATGAATCTTTCGGTCCATTAGGGAATCAAAGAAATATTGTCAGATGGGCATTTGAAAACGGAACTGATGTTGGTGCGGTAAAAAGATTTGAAGTGGCTAATTTAGGTCACGTAATCGCTAAACTTACAAAAGTAAATGAAGAAGGATTAATCGCTGTAGATGTAGTAAGACCTTCTATAGAACCAATTCTTAAAAACAAGAAAAAAGCAGAATTAATTAAAGCTAAAATGTCAGGAACTTCATTGGATGCTATTGCAAAAGCAGTTGGAGCTCCAATACAACAAGCAGTAGGTGTTACTTTGGCAAATCCTGTTTTAGCAGGTGGAGTTGGGCAAGAACCTAAAGTAGTAGGAAATGCATTTGCATTGGCTGCTAACAAACTTTCTGCTCCAATAGAAGGGAACACTGGGATTTATGTAGTTTTAAATAAAGCTACAATCAAAGCGCCAGTCTTGAAAAACCACTCAACTTATGTAGCAGCATTAAAAGCACAAAGTGCTGGAGATGTTGGTAGAGTTGTTCCGGCTTTAAAAGCTAATGCAAAAATTGAAGACAACAGAAGTCAATTTAATTACTAAATTAGAACTTCTTTGAAATACAAAAATCCCGAGCAATCGGGATTTTTTTGTTTTTATATACATATTTAAAGAATTACAGAATCATATCCTTATAAGAAAGAATAGTTTCAAATCCTCTTTTCTTAAAATAGGCAGTTGGATTATCTTTTGTAATAACTAATACAAAATCACCTCCCCAGGCACCAAGACTTTTTATGACGCCATTAAAATCTGGAAATAATGATTCTTTAATGGTATGAAGTTCCAGAATGTTGCTCATTTCAGCTTCGTGTTCTTCTACTGCTGTGGCAAATTCTCTAAGCGTTTTTGAGTGTAAAACTTCTTGTGTAAGCGAATTGATTACCACAATGTTTTTAGATGTATTGTTATTTTTGTTATTGTAATACGAAGCTATAGCTGCTTTACTACTTTGTTTTTTATCCAGATAAACTAAATACAAATTTTCGTGAAATTCAGGGTTGAAAGTTACTTTTTTAACAATTGGATTTCCGTTTTCTAAGTAATATAAAATGGGAGTATTATTTTGAGCGCAGGCGATATCATAGCCACTGCCACCAAAACTATTGTTCAATAAAACGAAAGCGTCAATTTTCAGCCATTGTGCAATATTATTGATTAAAGTCGAGGAAGTTCCTAAACCCCAATTTCTAGGAAATGTAAGTGTTGTTGTAACGGAATATCCTTCAGACTTAATGAAATCTTGAATTAATAAATAAGCTTCGTGAAGAATTTCTATTAACGTATTTCTTTTGGATGATGCTCCTTGGGTTGTATTTTTATTGGAAATATCTGCAAATGAAAAAGTGTCTTCAAACCAAATACTTCCGTCTGAATCATAGCTTGTCCATTTTATTTCTTGATTATTTCCTTTTTCAACAATTAGGTTTTGTCCAAATTTGGTAGGTAATGCAAAAGCTTTGGCTCCATCCAAAACCAAATATTCTCCTGTGATTAATAGTTTTCCGTTACTATAAAATTCTTTCTTCATGTTTTTTTACCGCTAAGAAGCATAGTCGCAAAGTTTTTTGGACGACTAATTTTTAATATATTATATGGTTATGCTTTTCTTAAATTTTCAATAAACTCTACAACACCGCTATGAGATACCACGTGATGTTTGAAATGTTTTCGAATCAAAAGACGCTCGTCATCGTTTGCTTCGAATTGGTTCAGGATGTTATTCAGGTGCATTTTCATGTGACCGTCCTGAATTCCTGTTGTAGTCAGTGAACGCAAAGCAGCAAAATTTTGTGCCAGACCAGCAACAGCTACAAGCTGCATCAATTCTTCCGCTGATGGATTCTCTAACATTTGTAAAGATAATTTTACCAAAGGATGCAGGGAAGTCAAACCGCCAACCGTTCCTAAAGCCAATGGAACTTCCAGCCAAAAACTAAAAATACCATTCTCGATTTTAGCGTGAGACAAGCTCGTGTAATTTCCGTTTCTGGAAGCATAAGCATGGACTCCAGCTTCGACAGCGCGGAAATCATTTCCAGTAGCCAAAACTACAGCATCAATTCCGTTCATGATTCCTTTGTTGTGGGTTACCGCTCGAAAAGGTTCTACTTCGGCAATTTGAATGGCACGAACAAATCTTTCGGCAAAGGCTTTTGGATTTGGTATGTTTTTTTCTTCTAAATCTTCAACTGGGCATGAAACTTCAGCGCGAACGATACAGTTGGGGACATAATTCGAAAGAATACTCATTACAACTTCAATGTGTTTTTCTTCTTCAGAAAACAAATTATATTCTTGAGCCTCTTCTTTTAATGTTTTGGCAAATTGCTCCAAACACGAATTAATGAAATTCGCACCCATGCTGTCTTTTGTATCAAAAGTAACATGCAGTTGAAAGTAATTGGGTAATAAATCGGTTTTGTCTTTTAGAACAATATCTAAAATTCCACCACCACGTTTCTGCATATTTTTGGTAATGCTTTCGGTGTTGGTGAAAAATTGGTTTTTGATTTGGGTGAAAAACGTTTCTAGTTTGGATTTGTCGCCATTGAAGATAAAATGAACCTGACCAATCTTTTCCGTATTAATAACAGTTGCTTTAAATCCGCCACGAGTTGACCAAAATTTCGCTGCTTTAGATGCAGCAGCAACAACAGAACTTTCTTCAATCGCCATAGGAATACTGCTGTATTTCCCATTAATCAAAAAATTAGGAGCGACTCCAAGAGGAATGTAGAAATTACTGATTGTGTTTTCTATAAATTCATCATGAAGTTTTTGGAGTTTTTCATCTGCATTCCAATAGTTTTTGATGATTGAAATGGCTTCCTGAGGATTGGAAAAATATTCTTTGGCAATCCAGTTTATTTTTTCTTCTTTGGATAGTTTTGAAAATCCAGCGACAGCGTTGCTCATGTTTTTATGGAATAGGTTTGTTGTTGCGCAAAGATACAGTTTCCATTTTATTGAAATAATTTTCTTTGAAAATGTAGAAGAGTCACTTCAAAACTAAAAAAAAAATTACATTCCCGTTCTAATCGCTTCTACGGGGTCTAATTTGGAAGCTGAAATCGCTGGAAGAATTCCAGATATTAAACCAATCAAAGCAGCAAGTCCAGTTCCTAAAAGTATATTGCCAGTTCCTAAAACAAATTCAAAATCTAAGGCTTTCGTCAAACCAAAGGCTATAAGCCAAACCATAAATAAACCAATAAGTCCGCCGATTACAGAAAGGATAATCGCTTCAAATAAGAATTGGAACAATATAAAACGATTTTTGGCTCCCAAAGATTTCTGAATTCCGATAAGATTGGTTCGTTCTTTTACAGATACAAACATAATATTGGCAATCCCAAAACCGCCTACCAGCAATGAAAAACCGCTGATAATCCAGCCTACGAAATTCATTTGAGAAATAATACCATCAATCAAATCGGTAAATCCGGAGAAAACATTAATAAAAAAATTATCGATTTCTCCAGCTTTTACACCGCGAAAAGCTCTTAGTTTTTGGCTAATTTCTGCTTTATATGCTTCCATGTCAACACCTTTTATAGGCTTGAAGACAATTACATTTATTAATCCTTTGTTATTGTCACCGAATTTTTGTCTAATGAAATTCACGGGAATATAAGCGGAAGTATCATCGCTGTCACCAAACATTCCGGCTCCTTGCTTTTTTAAGACACCTATAACTGTAAAACGTTGCCCGTAGAGTCGAATTTTTTTGCCAATGGGATTAAAATCTTCAAACAAAGAAGTCGCAATATCTTTTCCAATGACAATAACTGGAGCAGCAGAATTGGCTTCGGATTCAGTGTAAAATCTTCCTTCTTCAAATTCTAATCCCTGAATGTCTATAAATTCATAAGAAACAGGAACAATGTTGACATCGCTAACGGTTTTGGATTCATATTTTATAGATTCGGTCTTTGTAAATATTTGATAGCCCAATTGGTCGGTATTGGTCATTGCATCTTTCAAATACAGGTATTCATCGTATTTTACATTAGGAAATTGCTCTCTTTTCCATTTTGGAATATCAGATGGTCCAAAGGATTGATTAAATAAGTAAATAGTGTTTTTATCTAAAGTGCTTAAGTCTTTTGTTATTTTTCTATTCAAGGAATCTACTGCGGCAAGTACTGCAATAATCGAAAAAATCCCAATGGTAACACCAAGCAACGATAATAAAGTGCGTAGTTTATTGTTGCGTAAAGCATTTGTTGCGAAACGAAAACTCTCTGATAACAGTCGAAGATAAACTAGCATAAAACGATGTTTTGTATTATGTAAAATTCCAAAAAAATTATTCTAAAACCTAATGAAAACCAAGTTCCTGATTGGTCGGTTTTTTTAAAATATTGTTACATAAATAGATTTGAATTTTATCTGTAAAAAAACTACTTTTGCACCACAAAATTTTAACTACACGATGAGCACAACAAAAACAATCAAATCAGCATTAGTTTCGGTCTTTTCAAAAGAGGGTTTGGAGCCAATTATAAAAAAATTGCACGAGCAAAATGTAATTTTTTATTCTACCGGAGGTACTGAAGAATTTATTAAAAACCTAGGTATTCCAGTTGTTCCGGTTGAAGATGTTACGTCTTACCCATCTATTCTTGGAGGAAGAGTAAAAACGTTGCACCCAAAAGTTTTTGGCGGAATTTTAAATCGTCAGGACAATGAAACTGATGTGCAGCAAATGCAGGAATATGATATTCCTCAGATTGATTTGGTGATTGTTGACTTGTATCCTTTCGAAAAAACGGTTACTTCGGGTGCTAGCGAAAGTGATATTATCGAAAAAATAGATATTGGCGGTATTTCGTTAATTCGTGCTGGTGCAAAAAATTTCAAGGATACCGTAATCATTCCTTCAATGGCTGAATATGGTTTGTTCTTGGATACTATCACAAAACAAAATGGAGCAACCACATTAGAAGATAGGAAGTTGTTCGCTACAAAAGCGTTTCATGTTTCTTCTCATTATGATGGAGCTATTTTTAATTATTTCAATACTGATGAAACTATTTTAAAAACAAGTATTGAAAACGGACAAGTGTTGCGTTATGGAGAAAATCCTCATCAAAAAGGATTCTTCTTTGGTGATTTTGATGCTATGTTCAATAAAGTTCACGGAAAAGAATTGTCTTATAATAATTTATTGGATGTTGATGCCGCTGTGAATTTGATAAATGAATTCAAAAATGACGGACCAACTTTCGCTATTTTAAAACACAATAATGCCTGTGGATTAGCAACAAGACCAACTATTGCTGAAGCATATAATGTAGCATTGGCTTGTGATCCGACTTCTGCTTTTGGAGGAGTATTAATTGCAAATTCCAAAATAGATGTTGAAACTGCTACAGAAATCAACAAATTATTCTGTGAAGTAGTAATTGGTCCTGCCTATGATGATGCAGCTATTGCAATTTTACAGGAAAAGAAAAACAGAATTATATTGATTCAAAACGAAGTAGAATTACCTCAAAAACAAGTGAGAACTTGTTTGAACGGAATTTTGGTTCAGGAAAGAAATAACATCACAGATACTAAAGAAGACTTAAAAATCGTTACATTAACAGCGCCAACAGAACAAGAAGTAAAAGATTTGATTTTTGCATCTAAAGTATGTAAGAATACCAAATCAAATACGATTGTTTTTGCGAAAAATGGAACTTTGATTTCGTCTGGAACAGGACAAACTTCAAGAGTGGATGCTTTGTTACAAGCGATTGAAAAAGCCAAAGTTTTTGGATTTAGTTTAGAAGGTGCTTCTATGGCCAGTGATGCGTTTTTTCCTTTCCCGGATTGTGTAGAAATTGCAAAAGGAGCAGGAATTACAGCAGTAATTCAGCCAGGAGGATCAATAAAAGACGAATTGAGCATTAATTATTGCAATGAAAATAAACTTGCAATGGTATTTACAGGAACACGTCATTTCAAACATTAATTTGATTAACTTTGTACGTTACAAATTTATAACTTTTAACCCCTGAATATTTATGGGATTTTTTGATTTCATGACCGAGGATATTGCGATAGACCTTGGTACCGCAAACACTTTAATCATACATAATGATAAAGTTGTTATTGACAGCCCTTCTATAGTTGCTCGTGATAGAATATCAGGAAAAATTATTGCCGTTGGTAAAGAAGCCAATATGATGCAAGGGAAGACCCATGAAAACATTAAAACGATAAGGCCTTTGAAGGATGGGGTAATTGCCGATTTTGATGCGTCTGAAAAAATGATTAGTATGCTTATCAAAAGCATTCCCGCATTGAAAAAAAGAATGTTTACTCCAGCTTTGAGAATGGTCGTGTGTATTCCTTCTGGAATTACTGAAGTGGAGATGCGTGCGGTAAAAGAATCATGTGAAAGAGTAAATGGAAAAGAGGTTTATTTGATTCACGAACCAATGGCTGCGGCAATTGGTATTGGTATTGATATCATGCAGCCAAAAGGAAATATGATTGTTGATATCGGTGGTGGAACAACAGAAATTGCTGTAATTGCTTTAGGTGGAATTGTATGTGACAAATCGGTAAAAATTGCCGGTGATGTTTTTACAAATGACATCGTATATTATATGCGTACCCAACACAATCTTTTTGTTGGAGAAAGTACGGCTGAAAAAATAAAAATTCAGGTTGGAGCAGCCATTGAAGATTTGGAAACTCCTCCAGAAGAAATGTCTGTTCAGGGTAGAGATTTGCTTACGGGTAAACCAAAACAAGTAGCAGTTTCATATAGAGAAATTGCAAAAGCATTGGATAAATCGATTCAAAGAATTGAAGATGCCGTAATGGAAACTTTGTCTCAAACACCTCCGGAATTAGCAGCGGATATTTACAATACAGGAATTTATCTTGCCGGTGGAGGATCGATGTTGAGAGGATTAGACAAAAGAATTTCTCAAAAAACAGATTTACCAGTTTACATTGCTGAAGATCCATTAAGAGCAGTAGTTCGTGGAACAGGAATGGCGCTAAAAAACATTGCAAAATTCAAAAGTGTTTTGATTAAATAAGGACAAGTTATTTAGTTAACGGTGTTTAGATTTTAGTTTTACATATTCATTATACAGGTAAAGTATGCAGCAAATATTTAATTTTATTTATAAAAACAGTAATAGATTACTGTTTTTGCTGCTTTTGGGTATATCGTTATTCCTTACCATTCAATCTCATTCCTATCATCGAAGTAAGGTAATTAGTTCTGCCAATTTTATAAGTGGTGGAGTCTATGAGCGAATAAACAATGTGAAAGAATACTTCAGTTTGAGAACCCAAAATGAGGCACTTGCCCAGGAGAATGCAAAATTGAGAAGTCTTCTTTTTCAAGAAAAAGATACAGCAATTGCTCCTAAATTAGATAGTATTAAAGGGTTGCATCCTACAGATATTATTGTTTCAAAAGTGATTCATAATTCCTTTAATACGCAGGAAAACTATTTGACAATA
Source organism: Bacteroidota bacterium (assembly GCA_040387175.1). Taxonomy (GTDB): domain Bacteria; phylum Bacteroidota; class Bacteroidia; order Flavobacteriales; family Flavobacteriaceae; genus Flavobacterium. The sequence goes on from JAZKED010000017.1 coordinate 103,885, forward strand.
AATTCAGGGAGTTTGCAAGGTGTGAAATCAGATATGGGAGTTATTAATAGTTTGGGAATTGTCGGAATTATCGACAATACTTCAACAAACTATGCTACGGTGGTTAGTATTTTGAATATTAAATCTCAAATAAACGCCAAGCTAAAAAAGACAAACCATTTTGGTTCTTTGGGCTGGAATGGAAAAAGTACCGGTTTTGTACAATTGACAGATATTCCAAGATTGGCTGCTATTAGAAAAGGAGATACTATTGTTACAGGTGGACAATCAGTTATTTTTCCAGAAAATATCAATATTGGTACTGTTGACAAAATTTATATTGATAACGAGACGAATTATTATACTTTGGATGTGAAACTTTTTAATGATATGACTAATTTAGGTCATGTATATATTATTAAAAGTAAAGATCGCGAAGAAATTATTAATTTAGAAAAAAAGAGAGAAAAGGATGAATAGTGCATTATTCGTAAATATTTTTCGTTTTCTGCTTTTACTTGCAGTTCAAATTGTTATTTTCAATAACATGAACTTTCTGGGTTATATAAGTCCATTTCCTTATATACTTTTCATAATTCTATATCCCGTTAATGGTAATAAATATGGCTTGCTTTTAGCTAGTTTTTTTCTTGGAATTGTAATGGATATGTTTAGTAATTCAGGAGGAACTCACACGGCAGCTTGTATAGTTTTAGCTTACTACAGACCTTATTTGTTTAAGTTTTCTTTTGGACTTAGTTATGAGTACCAAACTGTGAAATTGAATGATGTACTAACACCAGAAAGATTTTCGTTTATATTACTATCGGTATTAATACATCACTTGATTCTGTTCGTATTAGAAGCATTTAAAATTAGCTTTTTTTGGGACATTCTTATCCGGACATTACTAAGTTCCATTTTTACAATTATTCTCTGTATCATAATAATATATCTTATTAAGCCAAACAGAAGATGAGAAAAGTATTGCTCCCTTCCTTAATTATTATTGCAGCGTCTTTACTTGTAATACGCCTTTTCTATTTGCAGATTATTGATGATTCTTTCAAATTAAAATCAGACAATAATGCCATTAAAATAAAATATGATTATCCTGAGAGAGGCTATATTTATGACAGACATGGGAAATTATTGGTTGCAAATCAGCCTTCATATGATATCATGGTTATTCCAAGAGAAGTTAAGCCTTTGGACACCTTGGAATTATGTCAATTATTAGATATTACTAAGGCGGAATTTCTCGAGAAAATCGAAAAAGCTAACGTATATAGTCCTCGATTACCTTCTGTGTTTTTACCCCAATTGAATAAATTGGAATTTGCCGCTTTTCAGGAAAAAATCAGAAAATTTGAAGGATTCTATTTTCAAAAACGTTCCCTTAGAGATTATCAGGTTAATTTTGGTGCCAATGTTTTCGGATTTATTACACAAGTTAATGAAAAATTAATTGAGAAAAACCCGTATTACAATAGTGGGGATTTAATAGGTAAACAGGGCGTCGAGGAGAGCTACGAAGAAATTTTGCGTGGTATAAAAGGAGTAAAATATTTTCAGAAAGATAAATACAATCGAGAAATAGGTTCTTTTAAAGATGGAAAATACGATACTATTGCCGTTCAGGGTGAAGATATAAATCTTACCATTGATGCCGTAATCCAACAATATGGTGAGGAATTAATGATTAATAAAAGAGGAGGTATTGTTGCTATCGAACCAAAAACAGGGGAAATTTTAGCTTTAGTAACGGCTCCGTCTTATGATCCGGGTATTTTGGTAGGTCGGCAGCGTTCTAAAAATTATACTTTATTATATCGCGATTCGATTGCAAAGCCTCTATATGACAGGGGATTATTAGCAGAATATCCTCCTGGATCTCCATTTAAAATCTTGACAGGATTGGTTGGACTTCAGGAAAAAGTAGTGGAATTGAATACCACTTTTATGTGTAATCACGGTTTTTCCTATGCTCCTGGTCGATTTCAAAGATGTCACTGTGGTGGCGGATCAAGAGATCTTCATGTTGGGATTTATAAATCTTGTAATGCATATTTCTCGAATGTCTATTTGCGTACTATCGGAAAATATAAAAGTACACCTTATGCTGTGGATGTATGGAGTAACCATATAAAAAGTTTTGGACTCGGGCAATTTATGGGGTATGATTTACCAACAGGAAAAAAAGGAAAAGCACCTACTTCAAAAACCTATAAAAGAATGTATCCAGGCTGGGGATATAGTGGTAAAACGATTATATCAAATGCTATCGGACAAGGAGAGGTATTGATGACACCTATTCAATTGGCCAATATGATGGCAGCTGTGGCTAATCAGGGTTATTATTATACTCCTCATATTATCAAAAAGATTGAGGGTGAAAAAATAGACACTAAATTTACAACCAAGCATTATACTACCATAGACAAAAAATATTTTCCACCGATGATAAGTGGTTTGTTTGATGTTTATAATTTAGGAACTGCAGCAGGTTTAAGAGTTGAGGGGATTGATATTTGTGGAAAAACAGGTACAGCTGAGAATTTTGCGAAAATTGATGGAAAACGAGTGAAGATGGAAGATCATTCCATTTTTGTTGCTTTTGCTCCAAAAGATAACCCCAAAATTGCTATAGCTGTTATGATTGAAAATGGTGGATTTGGTTCTACTATTGCAGGTCCTATAGCTAGTTTGATGATTGAAAAATATCTTAAAGGAAAAATTACAAGAACTGATTTGGAAACAAGGATATTAGCGAGAAGTTTGCAAGACCGTTATGCTAAATTAGGTGGATTATCAGATGCTGTCAAGAAAGAAATAAGAGTAAAAGATTCTATTGCAAATGTTATTAAGCTTGAAATAAAAAGAAAAGATTCTATTGCTAAAACAAAAAAAATAATTCCAAAAACGAAAATTGACTCTACTAAAAGCAAAAGAAATTAATAAGTGATTCATTTGAAACCCACATTAAAAAACATTTTTTTTAGATGAAATGAAAAAGTGGGTTCCTGATAACTAAAATTTAAATATTTTTCGAAAGAAATGAAAAATCAAAGTTTAACCAATAATATTGACTGGATTTGTATTATCATCTATATTTTATTAGTGATAATGGGATGGTTGAACATATACTCTTCGTCGCTATCTTCTATGGAAGGAACGTCTGAAAAACAATTTCTATTTATAGTTTTAACAGTTCCGTTAATTTTCATTTTACTTTATGTAGATGGTAAGTTTTATGAAAAATATGCTAGTGTAATTTATGTAATAGGTTTATTGTCTTTGGCTGGTTTGTTTGTTTTTGGGAAAACCATTAAGGGGCAGGCAAACTGGTATTCTTTCGGTTCCTTTGGTATACAGCCGTCTGAGTTTGTAAAATCGGCAACAGCTTTAGCCTTAGCTAAATATTTAAGTGATGTTCAGGTTAATTTGAAAGATTTGAATAGACAGTTTCAGGTACTTGGTATATTGGGTTTGCCTATTTTACTTATTGTTCCTCATGACCCAGGAAGTGCTTTAATTTATTGTTTTCTTATTATTGTTTTATATCGAGAAGGTTTACCAGCATGGTATGTATGGACTGGATTTATAGCTATAGTTTTGTTTGTAATGACACTTGTTTTAGAACCGCAATATGTAATTCTCATTGCTTTATTAATCATTGCATTTATTCATTACAAATCAAGATTAGCGGATAGGAATATAGTTTTGAGTGCTATTCTTTTGGTTTTAATTTCTGGATTTGTTTTTTCTGTTGACTATGTTTTCGATAATGTATTTAAACAGCACCATCGCGACCGTTTCAACATATTGTTGGGAAAATCGGTAGATATGAAAGGGATTGGTTATAATACAAATCAATCTGAAATTGCTATTGGATCTGGAGGTTGGCTCGGAAAAGGATTTCTCGAAGGAACACAAACCAAAGGTGGATTTGTGCCAGAACAACACACCGATTATATCTTTACAACTGTGGGTGAAGAATGGGGATTTGCGGGTTCAATGATGGTAATTATTCTGTTTGTTTGTTTATTGCTTCGAATAATTTACTTAGCCGAAAGACAAAAAACAAAGTTTAGTCGGGTTTATGGTTATTGTGTAGCAGGTGTTTTATTCATTCACTTCTTTGTAAATATTGCTATGGTATTGGGAATATTTCCAACTATTGGAGTGCCTTTGCCATTCTTTTCTTATGGAGGTTCAGGACTATGGGGTTTTACTATTTTACTCTTTATTTTTATAAAGATGGATGCGAATAAGGTAAATGAGTGGTAGTTAATTAAAACTCCACAACTTATAATCGCTAATTTTTTCTAAGCGGTTTTCTGTTTTATCATCTAATTTTGGAAAGAAATCAATCCCAGTTATCTTTTCGATACTGTCAACTGAAACTACAAAATCATATATCGGTTGACTGCTTTTTTTATTTGGAATTAAAAAACCAATCATTTTATATTTACCATTAGAATTGTCTAATAAGATTTTGTAAAAGTAATTGGGAACAGAAACTTCTTCTTTGCCAATTGTTTTGAGAGATTCTTGTAAAATACCACCAGTAACTACATAAATACCATCATATTTGCTAGCCCAATATCTGGTTTTTTGTTCCAATCTATTCCATATTCCTCCGTTGAAATCATGTAATTGTGGCGAAATATTTGAGGTAAAAAATGTATCGTTATAAGCATTTATAGCAAACTCCATATCGCCAGCCGGACAAAGATGTCCTTTGTCATAACCTGATTTTTTGTAATTACGCCAATCAGCTGAACCTGTTTTTACTTTTGGATCTTCAATAAAATAAGGTCTTTTGTAATCGCTACTTCTGATGTAGCTTTTTTTTAATTCATAAGCAACCCACTCTGCCTGTTCGTGTTTCTCGCTATAGGACAAAGTGTAATAATCATGTTTAATGATTTGATTTGTAGTTGACGAAGGCAAGTAATTAAAAGCTAAATTTTGTTGTTGTGCTTCATTTTCGGGCAATGAAATTATAACAGAAAATGACTCAAAAAGTAGTACTACAATTATCCCAAAACTAAAAACGCTCCAGAATTTTTTTTTGAATTTCTGGAGCGTATTAGCAGTTACTATTACTGTTGTTTTATTCATCAATTGAAGTTGCCAGTTGTGATGATTTTGTTTTCTGCTTCTTTTTTGCTTCAGAAACACCTTTGTTTACAACTGGTTTAATTTGTAAATCATCCAAAACATTTAAAGCTTCTTCAACATAAATGTCTTTAGATAAACTTTCGTGCCATCTGTCTCTTTTCTCTTTAAGGGATGCATCCGTTTTCATGGCTGCAGCTTCCTGCGGTAAAGAATAAAATTTCAAATGATAATTATAATCAGCTATAGCTTTGAATTTTTTATTAGTATCTTCTATCGCTTTTTGACTCTTTTTAAATTCATCCATTTTTAAACTATACAAATTTTCTTTACTTCTTACATCAATCCATTTTGCATTTTCTTCAATTAGTTTGAACTGTGCACTTTGAGCAATTCTTTGTTTACTGTTTTCAATCGCTTTAGTGAAATTAGCATTGTTAGTCCAAACATTATATGCAGCAGGGTCGATTTTATCCCAAGGCATAGCATTGTCAACATCACGTTCTCCCATTTTTAGATACGCATATTTATCTGGCATAACAACATCACTACTTACTCCGTTAAGTTGAGTGGAACCACCATTTATTCTGTAAAATTTCTGGGTTGTAGTCTTTAAAGCACCTAAATCTCCAGCGCTGCTGCTACGGATAAATTGATTCAAATCGATTACATTTTGAACAGTTCCTTTACCATAAGTTTGTTTGCTGCCAATGATAATTCCTCTTTGATAATCCTGAATGGCTGCTGCCAGAATTTCTGATGCAGATGCTGAGAAACTATTCACCATAATTACTAATGGTCCGTCCCATTCAATTTTTTTATCTTTATCAAATAGTATTTCTTTTTTTCTTCCTGCAGATTTTATTTGTACAATAGGACCTTGTTCAATAAATAATCCAGCAATATCAACTACTGTTGAAAGAGATCCTCCACCATCATCACGAACGTCAAGTGCTATTCCGCTTACGCCAGCTTTTTTCAAAGCATCTACTTCTGCAGCAATATCTTTTCCTGCATCTCTGCCGTCTTTATTCTCGAAATCAATATAGAATTTAGGTAAATAAATGATGCCATATTTCAATCCGTTTTTTTCAACGATACTCGATTTTGCATAAGTTTCTTCAATTTCTACAATATCTCTGATGATAGAAATAGTTTTAATACTTCCATCCACTTTTTTTACGGTAAGTCGAACTTCAGAACCTTTTGGACCTTTAATTTTTTTGACAACATCGTCTAAGCGCATTCCAACAATGTCAAGAGGTTGTGCACTACCTTGTGCTACTTTCATAATTATATCTCCAGATTCTAACTGTTTTCCTCTCCATGCCGGACCTCCTGAAATAAGTTCAGTAATTTCGGTAAAATCGTTTTTCTTTTGAAGACGCGCTCCAATTCCTTCGAATTTCCCACTAATACTTACGTCAAAACGCTCTTTTTCTTCAGGTGGAAAATAATTAGTGTGTGGATCGAATCGGGTAGTGATAGAGTTGATATAAATAGAAAACCAATCGTCTCTGGTTAGGTCCTTCATAAAACCAAAATACTCATCTAATGATTTCAAAGAACTTTCACGAGTCATTTTTTCTAATTCTTCGTAAGTTTTTGGTTTTTCATCAACAGGTTTTGTTGTTTTGTCTTTTTCTGAATTGTTTGATTCAGGACTAAATTCGTCAGAATTTAAAGAGTCTGACGTAGTTTTTACGTCTTTTTCAACAATTCCTTTTTTTCTGTTTTCCTGAATTTTCAAGCGATCGGTCAATGATGAAAGCGTAGATAATTTAAGTTGTTTACGCCATTTTTCCTTTAATTCAGATGTGTTTTTAGCATAAGGCGCTTTTTCATAATCAGTATTAAAGGTTTCATCAACTGTGTAGTCAAAAGGAGCACTTAAGATATCTTTATATAATTTTTTGCCTTCCTCCATTCTTTTAATCAATCTATCGTAAGTTAGATTGAAAAAACTCAGGTCTCTATTGATTAACTGATCATCAAGTTGTGTTTCATATTTTGAAAACTCGTCAATATCCGATTGCAAAAAGAACCTTTTAGAAGGGTCTAATGCCTGGATATAATCTTTATACACGCCTTTAGAAAAAGTATCATCAATCGTTGCTGGATTATAATGTCCTTTTTCGATTACAAACGTTAATAACTCCAACAGCATTTTATCCTTTTCAGGATCAACATTTTCGGTAGAATTATTTCTAAAAGCAAACAAGGTTGCGGATAGTAAAACTACACCAAGTATTATTTTATAGTTTCTTTTCATAAAGTCAATTATAATATTCATCAATTTTTTAATCTAAATTAGTATAAAAACTATGCCGATAAATAAAGGGTTCGCATAAATTTTTGTTAAAGGTATAAAAATGTTTTTTTTGTTTCGGCGTTTAATCTTCGAACTGGATTAATTTTGTTTCTTTGTTTATCGAAAAATACGCATTTCTATTTGAAATCTAATTAATAATTGAAAAAATATCTAATGGGGAAATCCAAACCTTTAATTTTGGTAACTAATGATGATGGTATTTCGGCCCCTGGAATTCGTGCCTTAATTGCTGTAATGGCAGAAATAGGCACAGTAGTGGTCGTGGCTCCTGATAGTCCTCAGAGTGCCACGGGACATTCTATTACCATAAATGACACCTTATACATCAATAGAATTTCTAAAGAAAATGATGCTATTGCTGAATACAGTTGTTCCGGAACTCCTGTAGATTGTGTGAAACTAGCAGTGAATGAGGTCATAAAAAGAAAACCGGATTTGTGTGTATCGGGAATTAATCACGGTTCAAATTCTTCTATAAATGTGATTTATTCCGGAACAATGAGCGCTGCTGTAGAAGCAGGAATTGAAGGGATTCCCGCTATTGGTTTTTCTCTATCTGATTATGATTGGAATGCTGATTTTGAACCTGTCAAATCATTTGTGAAAACTATAACTTTGGAGGTTTTGGAAAAAGGACTTCCAGAAAGTGTCGTTTTAAACGTAAATTTTCCTAAATTAGATGAAAAAGAAATTAAGGGAATAAAAATTTGTCGTCAGGCAAAAGCACTCTGGATGGAGAAATTTGACAAAAGGAAAACGCCACAGGGAAGAGATTATTATTGGCTAACCGGAGAATTTATCAATCAGGACAATGGGGAAGATACTGATGAATGGGCACTTGCCAATGGGTACGTTTCTATTGTACCGGTACAATTTGATTTAACTGCACATCACACTATACAACAACTTAATACGTGGAATTGGAATGAAAATGAATAAAATAGAATTATTATATGGTTTTGTAATCGGAATTTTAGCATCTCTTATTGGGAGCTATATTTTTGTGACTTGGTTTACGCATTTTGATTTTATAACAGGAGTGTCTATTATGAAATCCGAAGGTAAACTGGGCAAATTAATAACTCTTGGTTCTATCCTTGACCTTATAGCTTTTGCTGTTTTATTGCGTTTTAATAAAGAATTGATGGCTCGAGGTGTTATTTTGGCGGTAATTGTGATTGCTTTTATTACCTTATTTGCTTAATTTATTCTATAAATAATAATTAAACAGCAAAAATGAAATATTACATAATAGCAGGAGAAGCCTCAGGAGATTTACACGGTGCTAATTTGATGAAAGCTTTGTATAAGGAAGATCCTAATGCGGATATTCGTTTTTGGGGTGGTGATTTGATGCAGCATGTTGGTGGTGTTTTGGTAAAGCATTATCGGGATTTGGCTTTTATGGGGTTTGTAGAAGTACTTTTCCATCTAAAAACGATTTTGAATAATATCAAAATCTGTAAAAAAGACATTAGTGATTTTCAACCCGATGTGATTATTTTTATTGATTATCCTGGGTTCAATTTACGAATTGCCAAATGGGCAAAACCGCTTGGCTTCAAAACACATTATTATATTTCACCACAAATCTGGGCCTGGAAAGAAAATCGAATTATAGAAATAAAACGTGATGTCGATAAGATGTATGTGATTTTGCCTTTCGAAAAAGATTTCTACGAAAAGAAACATCATTTTCCTGTAGAATTTGTAGGTCATCCACTGATTGATGCGATTCACAATCATCCGGCAATTGAAGCTTCTGTTTTCAGAAAAGAAAATCAACTAAATGAAAAACCAATAATTGCTATTTTACCTGGCAGTCGTAAACAGGAAATTACCAAAATGCTATCCGTAATGTTGAGCGTGGTTAATGATTTTCCGGACTATCAGTTTGTGATTGCGGGTGCACCGAGTCAGGAGTTTTTATTTTACCAAGGTTTTATAACTAATGAAAACATCAAATTTGTCTCCAATAAAACCTATGATTTGTTGAGTAATGCTACTGCAGCATTAGTTACTTCAGGAACAGCAACACTAGAAACTGCCCTTTTCAAAGTGCCGGAAGTGGTTTGTTATAAAGGTAGTTGGGCTTCGTACCAAATTGCCAAACGTATTATTACCTTAAAATACATTTCCCTTGTTAACCTGATTATGGATGAAGAAGTCGTTACCGAATTGATTCAGGAGGATTGCAACAAGAAACGCATTAATGAAGAGCTAAAGAAAATTACAGAACCGAATTACCGCAACAATCTTTTAGAAAAATACGATGTTTTGGAAGCAAAATTAGGAGGAATTGGAGCTAGTGAAAATACTGCCAGATTGATTGTGGGAGATTTATAATAGTTATTCTTACTTTATTAAAATTTCATTTCTAGGTATTAATGAATAATTTTCCTGATAAAGTCTTGTCCATTTAGGCTTACTTTTACCAATAAAACTTGTTGTGTTGCAACCAAATTAGATATAGTCAATTCATTACTATTCACAGTATCCTTTTTGAAAATTTGCTTTCCTGAAATATCGTATACAGCCACTTTTTCGATTATTTTAAAGGCGGAATTTATTTTTATCTGTTTGTTGGTATTGGAAACTAAAATTTGGTTTTCCAGTGTTTCTACATCATTTGTTCCTAATGTTTTGTCGTTGTATCTCAAAATAAAACGATTGTTAAAAGTCCCTGCTTCTGTTGTGAAAAAATAAGGGTTGGTTTTTAGATCATGAATTGCATCTAGCAATTTGTCTTCTAAGTAAACAGCAATTTGTGAGTCATTAAAAACACCTTCTTTGGTGTCAATGTTGATATTAAATGTTCCTGCAATAGCACTAGAATATCCCAATTTTACCTCATCGTTTTCATCGAAAGCAGATCTTGCCTGAATTTTATAAGTTTCTTTATCTATAAAAGAATAAAAGTTAATGTAATTTCCCCCATCATTGAGCAAGCCATCATAACCATTGTCGTAACCCAAAGTAGTGTTGTCAAAATAGCCTACCAATTGCTGACTGAACATGCCCATATTGTTTTCTAAGTTCAGCCAAATACGATTTTTAGGTGTGGATTTTGATTTATTGGGTTTGATTTTAAAGAATTGGGTATTTGGATTTGATACAGACCGCATACTGTTATTGAAGGTCACATTTCCGGCTGCTTCTGCTTCAACGAAAAAGGCCTGTCCCGATGCAATATATCCTAAAGGTCTGTTGGTTAAATCCTCGGTAGCCCCGGCAACTGTTCCTGAAGTTCCGGTTCCCCCGGCTAAAGTATAAACCGCATAATCATCCTGAGAAAAATTTAAAACATCGGGACCTAAATTCACAGCCTCGAGAACGTTAGCTTTGTGTGTCCAGAAATACAAAGTACCGTTTATGGTTTTATTGATAGAACCTGTACCAATAATATTCGCATTTATAAAACTATCTGCAGAAAGTGCAGATGGATATGGATTTCCTATTAAGTTCCAGTCATCGTCTGTTTGAATTCCAGGAGTAATATTTACTGGTATTGATTTAACGCCGTTATTTATCTTACCCGTAAAAGTTATTGACGCTCCGGTTGTGGTAAATGAACCCGAAGTTGGTCCCATAATAATATATCCTTTTCCTGGATCCATTGTAGTGGCTGGTTGCCAATCGTCTTGGTTGTCATCAAAACCATCAGGTATTGCTGCAGTTTGAGTGCCATAGTCAATAGTCACTAAATCTTCAAATTTATTTGGGTTATAATAGAAAGCATAATCGGTTCGCCAGCTTGGGAAAGTTGTAGCAATATTTGTAGTTGTCTCAATAGGAGAAGACCAATAGGTATAGTCAAATTTGTCAAATGGACTACTGGTTTTATTTACGTTTACTTTCCCCGTTCCATTAGTGGTTACAATACCAGAATCATTAATCATTATTAAGGAACCTTCATTGTTGATTTCAATTATCGCATTATTGTTGATTGTTAAATCATTTTGAATTGTTAAAAAACTTTGATTTTGCACAGTCAAAGTAAATCCTGGATTAATAGTGAGGCTACAGCTATTTAAGGTATGATTGGGAGCTATGTTGTAGTTGGCATTAATTACTTCATTAGTAGTTAAGGATGGTGTAACAATTGCATTATTGTTGTCTCTCCAATCGGTTCCGTTCCATGTAATTACTGAATTAATTTTTACAGCATTTGAAGCAACAGAGCAAGTGCTTGTATCTTCTCTTACTTCACAATAGTATTGATAATTACTCAACGTTGAATTATCAGAAATGTTTAAAGTAGCTGTTGTACTTCCGGTATATACTCCTGTATTCGAAAGGCTAACCCAAGTTGAAGTGTTTGGTGCATTTTCATACCATTGATATTCTAATTCTTTAACATCAACTGGAGAAGTTCCATTATATCCTTCAGATCCAATTACTGTAATGGTAGTGATTTTACAGGATGAACTGCTTATTGGTCCAGTAACTGTTGGTGTTATAGGTGTTGCTCCATAGCTTAAACAATTGTTCAAACTTCCTGTTGCAGTAACGTTTGTAGTTGTCCAATAAGTAGAATTAAATGTATTAATGGGTGTAAGTGATTCGATATTTCTTTTCATATAATATCCTTTATCACCTGGTACCTGAACATCGTCTATTATTGTTGTGCCATCACTTGTTCTTAACTGAATTCCATCTCCTCCGTTAAATCCTCCGCTTAATGAGCCATTACTAGCAGCTGGTCCACAGTCACTATTTGTAATTTTAATAATAGCTAATATACCCGGAGCCAGTGTTCCACTAAGTGTGCCATAGTTGGAATAGTCAGAACCATAATTGTCTGTTCTGTAAATTTTGTAATCAGACAATGATTTCGAAACCCCTGTTCCATTATAGATTGTTATTCCTCCTCCGTTGCTATAGTCTTCGTCATAAATTTCATAAATTACTAAATCTGATGCAATAGGCGCTGAACTTTGGCAACTTGTGTTTAGTGTATTTAACACTGTAAAAGCAGAAGCAGTACTATTACAAAGCGTACTGTTTTTTACAATAAAATTCCCTGTAGAAGAATTTGCAGGAAGTGTAACTATTAATTGTGTAGATGAGCTTGATATAACTATACATGAAATTCCGTTGATGGTTGCTGTTGCTCCGGTTAAGTCACCTGAACTAGCGGTTATGGTAACCTGAGTTCCCACAGGACCAGATGGAGGGTAAACTGATGCGATAACAGCAGGAGTACATGGAGGTGTTGTTACTTCAGCATATAATCTAAAAGAAATTAAAAATAATGTAATTATAATAAATAGTAATTTGAATTTCATCTCATAGTATATTTAAAAGGCAGCTTGTATTTTGTAAAATAAATTTCTTACAATTGTCAAATATAATAATTATTTTAATTTAGAGTTATTTCTTACTAATAATTTATACTTTTGAGTTTATGAAAGTATTAAATTTTCCATTAGCAAGAATTACAATTGGATTTGTGATAGGTATTCTTATTGCTTATTACATTAAACCTGCTATATTTTTTGTGTTTGCATTGGTATTTGGTGCTATTTTTATTTTTATTATTGTTTACTTTTTATCAAAACGAAATATTGTAAACTCGATTTATTTTGGTCTTGCAACTTATTTTCTAGCTGTTAGTATTGGTATAAGCACTCAAATTATTCATACAGATTCTTTTCAGAAAAGCAATTATATCCAAAGCAAATCGATTTTTGAGAAGTCGCATTTGATTTCTCTTACGATTAGAGAAAAATTGAGAAGTTCAGTTTATAATGATCGTTACATTGTTTTGGTGAATCAAATTGACAATAAGATAAAGACAGGAAGAATTTTATTGAATATTAGAAAAGACAGCTTGAATCACGAATTTGAAATTGGGACTCATTTACAAATTAATGGAAGCTTATATAAAAATAGTCCAGCCAAAAATCCGAACCAATTTGATTACAGTAGATACTTGGAAAACAAGCAAATTTATGCTCAGCTATATGCCGATACTTCTGAAATCAGAATAGGTTCTATTATCGAAAAAGATGTTTGGTATTATACTTCGAGGTTACGGACAAAAATTATTCAAAACTTAGAGAAAAGTAATTTTAATAAAGCCGAACTTCATGTTGCTGTTGCATTAATTTTAGGGCAGCAACAGGATATTTCTCCAGAAATTATTAAGGATTATCAATACGCAGGAGCAGTACATATTTTATCGGTTTCGGGATTACATATTGGGTTTATATTGCTTTTTGTGACTTTTATTTTAAAGCCTTTTCCTAATACTAGAAGAAGCTCGTTCATCAAATTAATTATTATTCTGTTGTCGTTGTTTTATTTTGGTGTATTAGCTGGATTGGCTCCGTCAGTGCTTCGTTCGGTTACGATGTTTTCTTTTGTAGCAGTCGGAATGTATTTGAAAAGAAGCACCGATATTTTTCACACTTTGCTGGTTTCTATATTGCTTATTTTGTTATTCCAACCGTCTTTTTTGTTTGATGTAGGTTTTCAATTGAGTTATATCGCCTTGTTTTTTATTCTTTGGTTACAACCATTATTATCTGGTCTTTGGTTGCCGGAAAATAAAATAGTAAAATATTTTTTGGAAATTTTAACCGTTTCTTTTGCGGCACAAATTGGTGCTTTTCCGTTAAGTATTTATTATTTTCATCAGTTTCCGGGATTGTTCTTTGTGACCAATTTGGTCGTAATTCCGTTTTTGAGTGTGATAATGGCTTTAGGAGTTTTTGTAATGGTTTTGGCAGCATTCAATTGTGTGCCGATGTTTCTTGCCAAATCATTAGAATGGAGTATTTATATTTTGAATAAAATCATCAATACAATTGCTTCGTTGGAAGAATTTATCATTCAGGAAATTCCGTTCAATTGGCAACTGTTGTTGAGTGTGTATTTATTGATTATAGCCACAATTATTTGGTTCAGGAAACCAAGTTTTAACCGATTGGCTTTAACATTGATTAGTATTATTATTTTTCAAATAGCTTATTTTGAAACATATTGGACAATTCAAAACCAAAAAGAATTAGTGATTTTCAATTCAAAAAATAACACTTTGATTACCGAGCGAAATGGAAACAACATTACTTTATATGCCAATGATAGTCTTTTAAAAAAAGCATCAAAAAATCAAACTCTCACTTCTTATTCGATGGGGAATTTTAGTAATTTGAAATTCAAAAAAAGATTGCAAAACATGATTTATTTCAATGAAAATAAAATTTTCATTATAGATAGTCTTGTTATTTGTCCAACGGATATTCATCCTGATGTTATTGTATTAATACAATCACCAAAAATAAATCTGGAACGTTTTCTACAAATCACCAAACCCAAAATAGTAATTGCGGATGCTTCAAATTTCAGAACCATTCAAAAAAGATGGAAAGCGACTTGTCTAAAAGAAAAAATCCCTTTTCACGCTACTGGCGAAAAGGGATTCTATAGATTGAATTGAGATTATTTCTTTTTGATAATACCATCGGCAACAGCAAGCCAGGCCGTTGGACCACCAGCTACATAACCGGTGCTTCCCAGACCCGTGAAACTTGGTTTCCCGTCTTTCTCTTGGGCAGTGGTGAACCATACGGTTGGATATCCCTGAACTCCGAATGCTTGTTGAAGACCGCTATTTTGCATTTTTATTAAATCAGATTGTGGTGCTGCTCTCGGGAAATCCAATTCTACCAAAACTACATTCGCGTTTGCCCATTTTGCAAATTCAGGAGTTTTCAAAACTTCTTTTTGCAAACGGATACACCATCCACACCAGTCACTTCCTGTGAAAAACAGCAACATTGGTTTCTTGGTTTTATTGGATACTTTTATAGCTTTATTAATATCGGTTTCCCATTTTAGTTCCTGAGCCTGAACTGCAAATGAACCTAATACGACTAGTAATGTTATAAATACCTTCTTCATTTTTTTATATAATTTTAAATTTATTTTTCAAAAATAATGCCATTAGCGAACACCGTGCATTAACTTTTTAATAACTGGCGCCATAGCAATAGCAAATATAGCTGCTACAGTTGAGATGAGGGCTAACATCCAAAAGAAATAACTCAATCCATGTTCGTTAGCAATTTTATCAATATTCTCGCCAAACATACCTGCACCTTTCATCCCAATTGCGACTGCAAGATACCAAACTCCAAACATAAATGCAATCATTCTGGCAGGAACCAATTTACTCACATAAGATAACCCAACTGGAGAAATACATAATTCTCCCATGGTATTGAATAGGTACACTAAAATTAGCCAAATCATACTTACAGATGCGGTTTTAGCACCAGGTTCAATTCCATCTGCTCCAAAAGCCACGCAAGCCATTCCAAGAGCCAACAATCCCATTCCAATTCCATATTTGAAATTAGCCGTTGGATTGTATTTGCTTTCCCACCATTTCGAAAATAATGGTGCCAATGTTATTATATACAGGGAGTTTAAGGTAGAAAACCAGGTTGCTGGAACTTCGGTTAAAGGAATAGTTACTTTATCAATTTTTAAAAAGCTTAAAGTTTCATCTGACAATGATAAATAGCCGGCCGAATAGAAATCTTTAGTTAACATCCATAGAGCAAGTCCCCATATGATTACAAAACTTATACTCAGTATGATATTGGCTACTGCATAATTTTCAAAAGTTTGTTTGAACAATAAAGTTAAAACCCAGGTTATGATTGCCAGTGGCAAAATGGTAATCAAGGAATTGGCCACTAAAAAAGTGATACTCCAATTGCCTTCTAAAACCCGATTGGTATAATCGTTGGCAAAAATGGTTAAGCTATTTGGTGACTGTTCGAATATTGCCCAGAAGAAAATAGTTAGAAAAGCAAAAAAAGTTACTGCAATTAATTTCTCTCTTGTGATTTGAGAATATTGAGTAAATCGGTAAATTAATAAAATTATAAACAAACTCAAAGCAGTGGCTATGACTTTGGAATTTCCGTTTTCTCCGAGAAATCCAAATATGTTTATTTTTCCACCAGATATTTTTGAAGCAGGATCGTTCAAAATCCAAAGCAAGCCTAAGATGATGGTTATAGCAATTACTCCAAGTTGCATTGGGGTAAATGGATTTCTTTTGTCGGTATCTGAGGCTTCTATCTTTGCTTTACTTTCAGCAGTTGGTTTCAAGCCAATATCGCCAAAGATGTTTTGGGATAACCAAAATTGCAGGGTTCCAAAAAGCATAAAGAATCCAGCCAAACCAAAACCATAGCTCCAGCCCACTTTTTCTCCCAGATAGCCACATAATAATATCCCGAAGAACGCACCAGCATTAACACCCATATAAAATAGGGTATAAGCACCATCTTTTTTCTCAGGACGGTCTTTGTACATTTCTGAAATGATAGAAGTCATATTGGGTTTGAAGAATCCATTACCGAAGACCAATAAAACCAATCCTAAATAAATAGAAAACTCTGTTTCTACAGCCATCGAAACGTGTCCCAAGGTCATTAGAAAAGCCCCCACAACAACTGCCCATCGAAAACCTATAACCTTATCTGCAAAATAACCACCAAGCATTGTCGATAAATAAACCAGTCCCACATAAGATCCAAAAAGAGAAGAAGCATTTTCCCGGGTCCATTCCCAACCACCACCAATAGTTGAGGTTGTTAAGAATAAAATAAGAAGCGAGCGCATTCCATAGAATGAAAAACGTTCCCACATTTCGGTAAAAAACAGTACAAATAATCCGGGAGGATGTCTTAAAACGGGATTTTTAAAAAACTGGTCGGTTGTATTTTGAGTCATATAACTTAATTGTTTAATTCTTTATCTACTCCGTGCATCAATTTGTTTATCGGTTTGGAAAGTGCCAAAAGTAAAATTCCAACGCCTATTCCGGTGTAAAATAAATATTTAAAAAGTTTCAAATAGCTTTGTTTGGCTAAATTCAAATCAGGAGCTTCACCATTTGATGTGTCAATTGACGCTATATTTGCCAAAAGAGACGCAATAAATTCAGAACTAGCAGTTGCTAAAAACCAGACTCCCATCATAAACCCTACAATTTTCACTGGTGATAATTTAGTAACAGCAGATAATCCTACGGGTGATAAACAAAGTTCAGCACAAGTGTGGAGGAAATAGGTTAAAATAAGCCAAAAAACACCAACCTTTCCCATTTCAGAAATGTGGATTCCATAAACTAATGAACCAAATCCTAATCCAACAAAAAGTAAGGCAATAGAAAATTTGACTGCAGTATTTGGGTTGTGTTTCCCTAGTTTTATCCAAACCCATGCAAAAACAGGAGCGAAAAGTACAATAAATAAAGCATTTAGACTTAAGAATTGTCCTGCCGGAATGGTGTATCCAAATATAGTTCTGTCTAAAATTCTATCAGCAAAAAGATTTAAGGAAGTATAGGCCTGTTCAAACAATGCCCAGAAAATGATGGTAAAAATAATTAAAATAGTAAGAGCTATTAATCTTTCTCGGGCTATTTTATCCAATTGTGTTAAAGCATAATAGACTATGTAAATAAATGAAATAGCTCCAGCTACTATAAGTAGATTTTGAACTATACTGTGACTTTGAACCATTTGCCAGACTAACGTTATGGAAAGTACACTTACTGTATAAATTAACCATTCATTTTTTAGACCAAAAGTTCGTTTTTCCAAAAAATCAGGGGTTTTAGATTCTCCTTTGCCTAACAATAATTTTTTTCCTGAAATGAAAGTAATTAAACCCAAAAGCATTCCGATTCCTGCTGCGGCAAAACCATAACTCCAGCCATAAGATTCACCTAACCAAACACAAATTATGGTTGCAAGAAAAGATCCCATATTAATTCCCATATAGAAAATGGTAAATCCTGAATCCCGTCTTTTATCCCCTTCTTCATATAATTCCCCTACGAGTGAGGAAATATTGGCTTTCAAAAAACCAACTCCCATAACTATAAACGATAGTGATAAATAAAATATCTGAAGTGCAAAATCATCTCTTATTATTTCACCCGTCAAAGATTTTGTAGTAGTGTTTCCTTCGTATGCCATTCCAAGATGCCCGAGAACTAATAATATTCCTCCAAAAACAATTGCTTTTCTGAAGCCTAAATACCGATCAGCAATAAAACCACCAACAACGGGCATTGCATAGACTAAAGCTGCATAACTACCTATTAATAAATTTCCTGCCTCATCTGAAAATAAATAATATTTTGTGAGATAAAAAATCAGAAGTGCTTTCATACCATAGAACGAAAACCGTTCCCACATTTCGGTAAAAAATAAAATGAAAAGTGCTTTGGGCTGTCCTAAGAAATCATTTTTATGGAGTTGTGAGTCTTTGGTCATAAGGATAGGTTGTGAATTATTTTTGATATAAAATAAGAACTATCAATTTTAGTGAAAAATTACCAATTATTTGAGTTTTTTGGTGTTAAATATCATAGAAAAACTACTAACTCCTTTAAAATATTTTAGGTATGAACATAAAAAAATCCCGATTTCTCGGGATTTTTAATTTATCTGATATTGTTATTTTGAATTAAGTCAATGTACAAATTGATAGTGTCTTTCAGTTCTTTTCTTGGAGTAATGAAATCCAGAAAACCGTGCTCCAAAAGAAATTCAGAAGTTTGGAAACCTTCTGGCAAATCTTTTCCAGTGGTATCTTTTACAACTCGGGGTCCTGCAAAACCAATTAATGCTCCGGGTTCAGCAATGTTGATGTCTCCAAGCATCGCGTAAGAAGCCGTTGTTCCTCCAGTAGTTGGGTCAGTACAAAGTGAAATATAAGGAATTTTAGCTTCGGCTAATTGTGCTAGCTTTACTGAGGTTTTTGCTAATTGCATTAATGAATAAGCAGCTTCCATCATTCTGGCTCCACCTGATTTGGAAATCATTACAAATGGAATATTGTTTTTGATAGAATGATCTATCCCACGAGCAATTTTTTCACCAACAACAGCTCCCATAGAACCACCGATAAAAGCAAAATCCATACAACAAACTACCAAGTCTTTTCCTTTTGATTTTCCAACACCTGTACGAACCGCATCTTTCAATTTGGTTTTTGCCATAACGTCTTTCAAACGGTCGGAGTATTTTTTGGTATCCACAAAATTTAAAGGATCTTTTGAAGATATTTTTTCGTCTAATTCTTTGAATTCATTGTTGTCAAACAATATTTCGAAATATTCAGCACTTCCAATTCTTACGTGAAAATCATCTTCAGGGCTAACCCAAAGATTTCGTGCTAATTCTTCGGCATCAATAATTTTTCCAGTAGGAGATTTGTACCAAAGACCTTTTGGAACATCCATTTTGTCTTCTGTAGCAGTTGTGATTCCTTTTTCTGTTCTTTTAAACCAAGCCATATTTTTTGTAATTATGAATTATGAATTATAAATTATGAATTGACTTCGTAATTTGAAATTCGCAATTTGAATTTATAATGTATTTACGTTATTTAAGTCAGCAAATGCTTGTTCTAATCTGGTATTGAATGTAACTTCTCCTTCACGAAGCCATTTTCTTGGATCGTAGTATTTTTTGTTGGGAGCGTCAACACCTGTTGGATTACCAATTTGAGTTTTTAGATAATCAATATTATTTACCATAAAATCACGAATACCTTCTGTAAATGCAAATTGTAAGTCGGTATCAATATTCATTTTGATAACACCATAACTAATTCCTTCTCTGATTTCTTCTAATGTAGAACCAGAACCTCCGTGGAAAACAAAATCAACTGGATTATGTCCTGTTTTGAATTTGTTTTGAACGAAATCTTGAGAGTTTTTTAAAATTTTTGGAGTTAATTTTACGTTTCCTGGTTTGTAAACACCATGAACGTTTCCGAAGGCAGCAGCGATTGTGAATCTTGGACTTACTGTAGATAATTCTTCGTAAGCATAAGCCACTTCTTCTGGTTGTGTGTATAATTTGGAACTGTCAACATCAGAGTTGTCAACACCATCTTCTTCGCCACCAGTGATTCCTAGTTCGATTTCTAATGTCATTCCCATTTTGCTCATTCTGGCTAAATATCCTTTGCAGATTTCGATGTTTTCTTCGATAGGTTCTTCAGACAAATCAATCATGTGAGAAGAAAACAGTGGTTTTCCTGTTTCAGCAAAATGTTTTTCAGAAGCATCTAATAATCCGTCTATCCAAGGTAATAATTTCTTTGCACAGTGGTCAGTATGTAAAATTACAGTTGCTCCATAAGCTTCTGCCAAGGTGTGGATGTGTTTCGCTCCCGCAATTCCACCCGCGATTGCTGCTTTTTCACCAGCATTCGAAAGTCCTTTTCCTGCATTAAACTGTGCTCCTCCGTTTGAAAACTGGATAATTACTGGGGCATTTAATTTTGCAGCGGTTTCAAGAACACCGTTTATAGTATCTGAACCTACAACATTTACGGCTGGAAGTGCAAAACCTTTTTCTTTTGCGTAGTTAAAAATTTCTTGAACTTGATCTCCTGTAGCTACTCCTGGTTTAATATTATGTGCCATAGTAATTTGTTTAGGTTGTTTTTATTCAGTTGGTTTTCTTGAGTGCAAAAATAGGAATTAATTAGCACTTAGAATGGATAATTTATTCCAAAATTAAATACAGAATGATCGAAATCGTAATCGTTAAACCATCTTTCATTTATTTCGTTGGCTGGATTATAGGTTTTAAAGCCTAAATCAAATCGGATAACAAAAAAATTCAAATCATATCGCAGACCAAATCCTGTTCCTAAAGCCAATTCTTTTAAATCAGACAGATTATCAAAAGAGGCTTTTTCAAAAGTTATATTATCCTTTACATTCCAAATATTTCCAGCATCAGCAAATAAAGCACCTTTTAGACTACCTAATATTTTAAATCTAAATTCGGCACTTAATGCAATTTTCATATTGGCTTCGTTATAATCATTAACTGCACCACTGCTTCCTGGTCCTAAGCGATAGGGCTGCCATGCTCTATTATCATTGGAACCTCCGGCAAAATAACTTCTTGAAAAAGGAATGTTATCTGAATTTCCATACGGAAGAGCAATTCCAAAAAAGGTTCTTATAGCAATTACTTTTTCTTTGGATAAATCCCAATATTTAATATAATCGAATTCTGTTTTTAAATATTCGGAATATTCTAAATTAAAGATTTCGTATTTGTCGTTTTGGTTTTTAGGTAATTGTGCTGCATTAGCAACCAGAGATAATAGGGATCCCGCAGACTCTACTTTTGTTTTAAAAAGATAAAAATTATTGTCTTTTAAGTCTGTTTTGGTTGTTTTTGAAAAAGAAAAACTAGTTCCTAGAATAAAATTGTTTTCAGTTAGTCTAACTCTTCTTTCTTCAATGTTGGCTACATTAACAAATTCCTTGTCTTGTGGGGTCAAAGATGTCTGTTCCGTTAAAACAGCATTGATAAAACCTTTAGTTCCTTCTTCTATTCTTAAATTACCATCTAAATTAACATATGAAGATTCAGTGTTATAAACCTTAGCGATATCATTCAGGGCATCGTAAGAAGATTCATAAACGTTGAAATAATTTTGAGGATTAAGATTACGCACATATTGCATATTGAATAAATCAAAACGGGCACTATTATTTCTTTTAGGAGTCCAATTGTAGGATAAAGCACCTGTGTAGCTCTCTTTATCCAATCCGATATTTTTTTGTGTAGATAATCCTGCTGAAAGTTGTGTAGAAGGGATCATGCTTTTAGGAATGATTTTCTCGGTTTTAAAAGGAAACCATATTCGGGGAATATTTAGCTTTAAATCTAGTCCGTATTCTGATACATTAAAAAAATTACTTTCGGGATTTGCCAGATCTTTTGAAGAACCAATATTTCCACGTGCTGAAATTTCTAGGGTTTCAGCTCCGTTAAATATGTTTCTTATACTTTCGGTAATGCTTCCGGCAATTCCAATTTCCTGAATATTTGAGTGTGTTACATCAAATGTAGCTCCAAGGCTGTACTTTTTTCGGGGAGATAAATACACCTTGGCAATTAGGGATTGGGCGGTTGTATCTCTTTTATCTACTTCATATAGTATTGTAGGGTAATTGAAAATTTTAAGATTATTCAAATAACGCGTTGTCAAAACTGTTCTGTTATCGGCAAATAATTTCCCTTTTGTAATAAAGACAGCGTCAGTTATCGCTCGTGGTCTGTATTTTAATTTCGAGTGACTGTATAAATTAAAATTCTTATAAGAAGTACTGTCAGTAATTTTACTGTTACTATTTGCAGAAGAATAATCAGTGTAAATTTTTACATCGCTTATTTTATATATTTTGAAGGGTTCTGTTCTAGTCGTATCGTTTTCCTGAAAAGAATAGTTATTTATGTTTAGACTTACATTTACTTTATTTTTAGTATTAAGGGTATCAATGTCAAAAGTCACATAATTAGGCTGAAAATTATATACTCCATGATTTCTAAAATAGGTGTTAATTCTATTTTTTTCATCCTCAAAGTCTTGTGTTTTATATTGATTGCCTGATTTCAAAAAGGAATTAGCTTTGATTTGCTGATACATGCTATCTAATGCAGGTGTTTTAATATTTGTTCTCAATGAATCCAAAAAATGAGGATTTCCAGTAAGTATAGTATATTTTATTTGAGCCTTTTTTGGGGTCAAACTATCAATTTTGTAATTGGCTTTAACGCCAAAAAAACCATTATTGAAATAATAATATTTTAATCTCGAAATGGATTTGTTGGTTTTTGTAGTGTCAATAATTACAGGTGCTTCACCGGTTTTTTTTAAAAAATCAGGAATTCCTTTATACCAAAAAGATTGTCCCAATCGATCCACTTGTTTTGCAGATAACCATTTTGACATTCGTTCGTATTTACCCGGGTGATTGGTGAATTTGGCCTGATAAGAGGAGTCGGGGTTTGGCTTGGCAATATTATATAAATTTAATCGCAATCGATATCCTAGAATAGAACTGTTTGGTTTTTGATACAATTGATTAATAACATCATCTTCTTGTGTGTCTTTGTCATTCACAGAAACTTCATTTTTGATAAGAAGCTGTTTGCCTTTTGGAACGCGTTTTGTGGTCTCGCAGGCAGAGATAATTATTCCTATTAAAATAAATGTTGCTATTTTTGTGCTAATCTTTTTCAAGTGTTCTCTAAATATAATTCAAAAGTACATTTTTTATGGTTAGTAAAAACCAAATAAAACTTATAACGAGTTTACAACAAAAAAAATATAGACAGACCAATCAATTATTTTTTGCCGAGGGTATAAAGGTAATTCAAGAATTGGTAGCATCAAATTTTGAATTAGTTCATTTGTACACTACGCAAAATGATTTTGAGGGAGTTTC
The DNA here is from genome assembly GCA_040387175.1 of Bacteroidota bacterium. Classification (GTDB taxonomy): domain Bacteria; phylum Bacteroidota; class Bacteroidia; order Flavobacteriales; family Flavobacteriaceae; genus Flavobacterium. The sequence continues at coordinate 127,623 of JAZKED010000017.1, forward strand.
TAAAGAAAAAAAAATAATAATTTCTGAAACTGACTTAAAAAAAATTAGTGCTTTGGCAACACCAAATACTTGTTTGGCACTATTTAAAATCCCTGCCGAGAAAAAAGTAATCGAATCTGGTTTAATTCTGGCTCTTGATTCTATTCGTGATCCGGGAAATTTAGGAACAATACTGCGATTGTGTGACTGGTTTGGTATTGACCAACTGATTTGTTCAAAAGAAACAGTAGATATTTATAATCCAAAAGTGGTTCAGGCCACTATGGGTTCCATTGCCAGAGTTAATGTAAATTATATTGATTTGGAATCCTTTCTTAATCAAACCAAATTACCTGTTTTTGGTACTTTTATGAATGGAACTAATATTTATAAAACCGATTTGCCGAATGAGGGAATTATTATCATGGGTAATGAAGCTAATGGAATTTCTCCACAGCTTGAAAAGTTGGCGAAAAAAAGGCTTACAATTCCTCGTTTCGGAAACCTTCAAAAAACAGAAAGTCTTAATGTAGCAACTGCTACCGCAATTATTTTAAGTGAATTTCGTAGAAGTTAAGTATTGTTAGCAGACCTTTTTGCTATTTTAATGGAAGGTAAAATTGATAAAAACTGCTCTGGTTTTCATTGATTCAATATTCCCAGTCCACGGACTTGCAGGGTCATTATCACGAATTAACTCGTCATTAAATCCAAAAACGCCTCTAATAGAAGGAGAGAAGATAAAATATTCTGAGAAAATATCAATACCAAAACCTAGTTCATAATTTGTTGTCCAGGGTTTTACTCTAAAAATTTCCTCGTAATTATCGTCTTTGGATTTAGAATTACTAGATAAATTCAATGTTGCTGAAACTCCGCCTACTATATATGGTCTGATATTTCCTGTCCTTAGAGCCGAAAATTTGAGTAGTATTGGGAAATGTATGTAGGTACTGTTTACAAGTCTTATTTTGTCTGAAGAAGTAGGAGGGTCTGTTGTTGGAAAATAGCTCGTAGCATATTGCAATTCCCGGGTAGTGTAATATAATCCGGGTTCAAATCGTAAACTGATATACTCCTGAAGTCTTAAATCGGCTACCAGCCCTACATTAAAACCTGTGCTTTTGTTTATTAGAATATCTTCGCTGACAGTTTTGTAATCTATTTTAAAATCGTAGGAATTAAAACCTAAGAAAAAACCAAAATACAATCGCTGCTTTTGGAAGTTTTCCAGATTTATAATGGGATCCTTGCTAAAAAGTCTATTAGCTAACTGCGCCTGTCCTTTTGTGGCGATGAATAATAAAATTAGGACAACTATTTTTTTCATATTATTTTTTGGAAGCTGAATAAATTGTAGCTACGCCAAATGTTTGTGGCAGAGCAACTACATCTATAAACCCAATTTTTTTCAAAATATTGTTCAAAGCTTCACCATAAGGAAAAGCAGCTGCCGATTCTGATAGATAGCTATAGGCAACATTGTCTTTTGAGAATAATTTGCCAATGATTGGTAGGATGTTTTTACTATAAAAATTATACCCTTGTTTATATGGTGTTTTATCGGGAACTGATGTTTCCAGGATAACAAATATGCCATTTGGTTTTAAAACTCTAAGGATTTCGGTTAATCCTTTTTCCAAATTTTCGAAGTTTCTAACTCCAAAAGCAACTGTGATTGCATCAAAATAATTATCTTCAAAAGGCATATTTTCTGAATCTGCCAAAACCATTTCTATGATGTCAGAGAGATTTTTTTCTTCAATTTTTTTCTTTCCAACCTCTAGCATTCCAGCAGAAATATCCAATCCAACAATTTTTTCCGCTTTGGTTTCTACCATCAAAATTGCCAGATCTCCTGTTCCTGTAGCTATATCCAAAATAGTTTTTGGATTGGTTTTGGCTACCATTTGCAAAACTTTTTTACGCCATTTCACATCAATGCCGAAAGAAATAACCCGATTCAGATTGTCGTAATTACCAGAGATGGTATCAAACATCGAGGCAACTTGTTCTTTTTTGCTTAAATTGGAATCTTTATAAGGAGTTATATTTTTTGACATTTTCTAAAAAATTTGAAGCAAAGGTAAACTAGATTTTTGGATAATAAATGGTTAAGCTCAGATTCACAGAACTTTTTTGGATATTTTTTGTTTAGTGGGGCTTGGTTTAACTATTTTTTTCTGACGAATGTTTGAAAAGTATAATCAAAGAGATGTCTTTCGTCTTTTGGATTAAATGTTTCGCTGGTTAATTCCCAAATTTTAGAATCGATTTCCGGAAAATACACATCCGCATCAAATGAATGATGTACTCGGGTAATGTCTAATTGATCTGCAAAATGAATGGATTGAGTATAGATTTCGCCACCACCAATTATAAAAATATCTTCGTTTTTTGGACAAGCAGCAATTGCTTTTTTTAAAGTATCAACTACAATGCAACTTTCGTGCTGAAAATCTTGTTGTCGTGTTATAATGACATGCGTTCTGTTCGGCAAAGGTTTTGGGAAACTTTCAAAAGTTTTTCTTCCCATAATAATATAATGTCTGGAGGTAACTTCTTTGAATCGTTTGAAATCGTTAGGTAAATGCCAAAGCAAATCGTTGTTTTTTCCTAATGCATTATTTTCGGCTACTGCCGCAATCATAATTATCATTTTCTATTCAGGTTTGACAGAGGTATCTTCTTCTGCCTTGGTTTGCAATTGAGCTATTTTTTTTTCTTGTTGAGCAACAAGTCTGTTTATTTGTTCTCTTTCCCAGTCTTTGTTCATAAAACGATCTGTAATAAATACTTTTATAAAGTGCAAAACAAATATAAATGCCCAAGCTGTAATAGCCCAAATCGACCAATTAGATGTATATCCCAAAGCTTCAAAATGATTGGCAATAAACATAAATATACTTCCCAGAATTAATAAGACAAAATGGAAATAGAGTACTTTTTTTTGTTTTATTCTTCTTCTGGCATATTCATATAATTCTTGTTGTTCTTTTTCCATAAGACGAAATTTTGATTATAAAGATAAAATTTATTTTGAAACTCTATTGTTTTACGTCAAGATTATTCAAGACTAAAACGTTTCAGGTTTAGAATATGAAAATTTATTCATTACTAATTAAGAATTTGTTCAAAAATTAGGAGTGTTTTTGTTATACTCATAAAACTTCATTGGGGCTATTGAATGTTCAAAAAATAGATTTACTTTTATATATAATTCTAAAAATGAAATGTTTATGTCAATAAAAAAGCAATTTGTAAAAACAAAACCGGTATGTAAAGTTACATTTTCGGTTGAAGCTAAAGAAGCGAATACAGCTTCGGTTGTTGGGGATTTCAATGATTGGAATCCGGCAGAAGGTGAATTGTCAAAATTGAAAAACGGTACTTTCAAAGGTGTTTTCGATTTGCCAAAAGATGCCTCTTATGAATTTAAATATGTAATTGACGGTGCTTATATCAATGAGCCTGAAGCCGACTCTTTCAAATGGAATGGGTTTGCCGGCGCTGAAAATGGAGTATTAGAAATCTAATCATAAAAAAATCCGCTGCAAAGCGGATTTTTTGTTTTCTATAGCTTTTGAAATCGAGGATTATAAACCTGCTTTTATTTTTGCTATTACTTCAGCGTATTCAGCTTCAGAAGGATACGTTTTTTGTGGATTCATTTCGAAAATACCTCCAAAACCATATCCGTCTTTATATTTTGGAACGATATGCATGTGCAGATGTGATAAAGTATCAGCATAAGCGCCATAGTTGATTTTTGTCGGATTGAATGCAGTTACTATTGCTTTTGCTGTTTTGGCCACATCTCGCATAAAAGCATCACGTTGATCATCATTCAATTCATGAAGTTCAACTCCGTGATCTTTATACACTACATTACAACGACCTGTGTAAGATTGCTCTTTAAACAAGAACAATTGTGATACTTCTAAATCACCTATTTTGATCATTAAATTGTTTAATGTTTCATTGTTTTGACAATACAAACATTCTGAAGCGGGTGTTGGCATATTTTTATATTATTTATTGTAATTAAAGTGACTATTTAAACCGCAACACTTCCTTTTATAGAATCATGTGGTTCATAACCTACTAGCGTAAAATCGTCATAAGTAAAATCGAAAATGTTTTTTACAGCAGGATTCAAAATCATTTTTGGTAACGATTTTGGTTTGCGTGACAATTGCAGTTCCAATTGTTCAAAATGGTTGTTGTAAATATGAGCATCACCAAAAGTGTGAATGAATTCGCCAACTTCTAAATCACAAACCTGAGCAATCATCATCGTAAACAAAGCATAAGAAGCAATGTTGAACGGTACGCCAAGAAAAATATCGGCACTTCTTTGGTACAATTGGCAAGATAATTTCCCGTCGGCAACATAGAATTGAAAAAAAGCGTGACAAGGAGGCAAAGCTGCTTTATTGTTGGCTACATTTTCTGCGAATGATTTTGAAGTATCTGGCAAAACACTTGGATTCCAGGCCGAAACCAGCATTCTTCTACTATTTGGATTGGTTTTGAGTTCCTGGATGAGGTCAGCAATTTGGTCGATTTCTTCGCTGTTCCAATTACGCCATTGGTGTCCGTAAACAGGACCTAAATCTCCGTTTTCGTCTGCCCAAGCATCCCATATTTTTACTCCGTTTTCTTTGAGGTATTCAATATTAGTATCGCCTTTCAGGAACCAAAGCAATTCATGAATGATTGATTTAAGATGTAGTTTTTTAGTTGTTACCATTGGGAAACCTTCTGCTAAATCAAATCGCATTTGGTAACCAAAAACACTTTTTGTTCCTGTTCCTGTTCGGTCTCCTTTTTGATTTCCGTTTTCTAAAACGTGTTTTACTAAGTCTAAGTATTGTTTCATTTTTTGTTGATTCGATTAACCGAGAATTTATTTAACCAATAAACAAATCCGTGATTTAACAATTATGATTCTCTTCTTGAAATTTCGTCTCTGATTTTAGCCGCCTTTTCATAGTCTTCGTTTTCTACGGCTTGCGTAAGTAAATCGTTTAATTCCTGTAAACTATGTTGTGTATAGGTTTCGCCAGATTTGTTACTTTCTTCTTCTAATCCAAAAGTTTCTGGGTTAGAAAGAACATCATCAATTTCCTGATTGTCTTTGTCGGTTTCCAATGGATTTGCTTTCAGATAAATTCCAGCTTTATCCAAAATATTTTTATAGGTAAAAATAGGAGCGCTGAATCGTAAAGCTAATGCAATAGCATCGGATGTTCTGGCGTCAATAATTTCTTCTATTTTATCTCTTTCACAAATAATACTAGAATAAAAAACACCATCAACCAGCTTGTGAATAATAACTTGTTTTACGACAATGTCAAAACGCTCAGCAAAATTTTTGAACAGATCGTGAGTTAAAGGACGCGGTGGTTTTATTTCTTTTTCTAAAGCAATGGCAATGGACTGAGCTTCAAAAGCGCCAATAACAATAGGTAATTTTCTTTCGCCGTCAACCTCATTTAAAATCAAGGCATAAGCCCCGTTTTGGGTTTGACTGTATGAAATTCCTTTTATGGATAATTTAACTAAGCTCATATTTTAATAATTGGAAAGTACATTTGTACCTTGAAATTTAGGGATTTTTATAATGAAAATAAAAGTGCAATTTTAATCAAAAAACACGAAACAAAAAAGCCGCCTCAAACAAAGATACGATTATCTTATTTGTAGGCAGCTATCTTTTGATAACGAATTCTAAAATTAAGAATGTGACGCTTTAAATGCTTTTAGTTTTTCGATTAATCTCGGAACCACGTCAAAAGCATCTCCAACAATTCCGTAATCTGCAACTTTAAAGAAAGGAGCTTCCGGATCAGTATTGATAACTACTTTTACTTTTGAAGAGTTGATTCCTGCAATATGTTGAATCGCTCCCGAAATCCCGATAGCAATATATAAATTAGAAGCAACAGGCTTTCCTGTTTGTCCTACGTGTTCTCCGTGAGGTCTCCAGCCTAAATCAGATACTGGTTTTGAACAAGCTGTTGCAGCACCAAGAACGGCCGCTAAATCTTCAATCAATCCCCAGTTTTCAGGTCCTTTTAATCCGCGACCTCCTGAAACTACAATGTCAGCGTCAGCCAAAGAAACTTTTCCGGTTACTTTTTCTACTGATTCTACTTTAATGCCGAAATCATTTTCACCAATAGTTGGGTTAAAATCTTCTTCGGTTAAAGATGAAGCGTTTTCGAAAATTCCATAAGAGTTTTTAGCCAGACCAATAATTTTGATATCGCTGCTGATTTCGGTAATGTTGAAAGCTTTGTTTGAAAAAGCATTTCTTTTCACCTGAAATGGCGAAGTGCTTACTGGCAATCCTACCACATTAGAAGCAAATCCAGCTTCTAATGAAACAGCAACAAGCGGTGCAAGATAAATACTATCTGTAGTTGAGGAAAGTACAACTACTTTAGTTCCTTCTTTTTGAGCAGCTTGTTTGATAACATCGGCATAAGCTTTTGCAGAAAAACCAGTTAACTTATCGTTGGTTACTTTCAAAACTTTGTCTACTCCGTATTTTGATAATTCCGAAACATCTCCCGCATTTACGGTTACAGCTGTAACAGTTGTTCCTAATGATTCGGCTACTTTTTTTGCATAAGAAGCCAATTCAAAAGCTACTTTTCTGAATTTTCCTTCTGCAGATTCTGCATATATTAATATTGACATAATTCTATGATTTAAAGAATTAAATAATTGAAAAATTTAAAGATTTCAAAAATTCGTAATTCGTAATTTCTAATTAAATAACCTTGGCTTCGTTGTGTAGTAAATTAATTAATTCGTCCAGATTATCGGCAGCAACTAATTTTACAGCTGATTTTGGAGCTGGTTTTTCAAACTTTACCGCTTTGGTATTAATTGAAGCGTCTACAGCTTCTACTACAATTAATGGTTTTGTTCTGGCGGTCATAATTCCTCTCATGTTTGGAATACGTAAATCTTTTTCGTCTACCAATCCTTTTTGTCCACCAATGATTAGAGGCAAAGTAGTGGAAACAGTTTCTTTTCCTCCATCAATTTCGCGAATCGCTTTTACGTTTGTTCCGTCAACAGTGATTTCGGTACAGGAATTTAAAAAATTAGACCCTGAAATTCCGGCAATTAATCCCGGAACCATTCCACCGTTATAATCCAATGATTCTTTACCTGCAATTACAAGGTCATAATTACCATTTTTGATTACTTCGGCTAATTGTTTAGCAACAAAAAAACTATCTGTAGGATTTGCATTTACACGAATAGCATCATTAGCACCAATGGCTAATGCTTTTCTTAAAGTAGGTTCTGTTTCCGGTCCTCCAACATTCACAACAGTAACATTTGCTCCTTGTTGTTCCTGAAATAAAATCGCACGGGTTAAACCGTATTCATCATTCGGATTGATTACAAATGAAACACCATTGGTGTCAAACTCAGAATCTCCGTTGGTAAAATTAATTTTTGAAGTAGTATCAGGAACGTGACTGATGCAAACTAATATTTTCATAATTAAGAATTTTTCTAAATTGGATTACAAAATTAAAATAATAATCGGAATAATATGCTATAACGATGTAGTCTTTTAAGAACTATTTAGGATTCTCTAAGTGATAAAAGTACCACTTTTAATACTTGTTGTTTTCCTAACTTAACAGAAACTTGATAAAGGGATTGACTTCTGAATTTTTATAACAAAATTTATGCTTTAAAGTGGTTTAAAATATTTATTTTTGCATTTCGAAAAATTACACATAAACTAAAAAATATGAGAACGATACAATTTAGAGAGGCTATTTGCGAAGCGATGAGCGAAGAAATGCGTCGCGACGAGTCAATATATTTAATGGGTGAAGAAGTTGCTGAATACAACGGTGCTTACAAAGCCTCAAAAGGAATGCTTGCCGAATTTGGTGAAAAAAGAGTAATTGACACTCCTATTGCTGAACTTGGTTTTACAGGAATTGCAGTAGGTTCAGCAATGAATGGTTGCAGACCGATTGTAGAATATATGACTTTTAACTTCTGTTTGGTTGGTATCGATCAAATTATCAATAATGCTGCTAAAGTACGTCAAATGACAGGCGGACAATTTAATGTGCCTATCGTTTTCCGTGGACCAACAGCTTCTGCAGGACAATTAGGAGCAACTCACTCACAAGCTTTGGAAAACTGGTTTGCTAATACTCCAGGACTTAAAGTAGTAGTTCCATCTAATCCTTATGATGCGAAAGGACTTTTGAAAGCAGCTATTCGTGATAACGACCCGGTTATTTTCATGGAATCTGAGCAAATGTATGGAGATAAAGGAGAAGTGCCAGATGGAGAATATGTTATTCCAATTGGTGTTGCTGATATCAAACGTGAAGGTACAGATGTAACAATCGTTTCTTTCGGAAAGATTATCAAAGAAGCTTATATCGCTGCTGATGAATTAGCAAAAGAAGGAATCTCTTGTGAAATTATAGATTTAAGAACGGTTCGTCCAATGGATAACGAAGCAATTTTAAAATCTGTTAAAAAAACAAACAGATTGGTAATTCTTGAAGAAGCCTGGCCATTCGCTAGTATTTCTTCTGAAATTACTTATATTGTTCAAGAACAGGCTTTCGATTTCTTGGACGCTCCAATCCAACGTATCACAACTGCTGATACTCCAGCTCCTTACTCTCCAGTATTGTTGAAAGAGTGGTTGCCAAGTGCTGACGATGTTGTAAAAGCAGTGAAAAAAGTATTATATAAAAAGTAATTTTTGATTTTTTTGGTTTCGAAAATTTAAATCGACCCATTCTTATTGAAATAACTATATTTGAAACTTCATCAGAATTCTAAATTTGATGAAGTTTTTTTTGATTATGAGAAAAAGCATAGCCTTCTATTTTTTATTTTTGTTTGTTATAACCAGTTCGCTTTTTGCTCAGACAAAAGTGGAAGGAATTGTTATAGATAAGTCAAATAAACCTGTCCCATTTGCCAATATTGCTTTCAAAAATTCAAATGAAGGTGTTGTGTCTAATGAAGACGGACGTTTTTATTTAGAATCTGCAAAAACATATGAAACTCTCGTTGTTACTTCTGTAGGGTATTCAGACAAGGAAATTATATTAGAGACATCAGCTACTTATAATATTAAAGTTCAGTTAAGAGAGGTAGTGAATTTAAACGAAGTAGTAGTTTATTCAGGTAAAACATCCAAGAAAAATAATCCTGCACTTGATATCCTGAGAAAAATTTGGGAAAGAAGGCGTAAAAATGGTTTGCATATGTTTAAGCAATACCAAATGGAAAAGTATGAGAAAATTGAGTTTGATATGAACTCTATTGATAGTGCTTTTATGAAAAAGAAGCTTTTTAGAGGAATGGAATTTGTTTTCAAACAAGTAGATACTTCAAAGATTACCGGAAAAACATATCTGCCTGTTTTCATCAATGAAGCTTTGTCAGATGTGTATGGGGATAATAATTTGAAGAAGGTCAAAGAAAAAGTTAAAGCCAATAAAATGTCTGGTTTTAATGAGAATCAGCAAATTTTGTCTTTTGTAAATGATTTGTATTCTGATTTTAATATTTATGACAATCACATTACGTTTTTTGATAAGAGTTTTACAAGTCCTTTATCAACAACAGGAATTGACGTTTATAATTATGTTTTAAGAGATAGTTCATTTATTGATAAAAAATGGTGTTACAATATTGTTTTTTATCCAAGACGTAAAAACGAATTGACTTTTAAAGGAGATTTTTGGGTAAGTGATACCACTTATGCCGTAAAAAATATTAATATGGCAGTTACTAAAAGTGCCAATATTAACTGGGTAAAAGATATTTATATTGAACAGGAATTTGAGGTGATGAACGATTCTGTTTTCCTTTTAACCAAAGATTATATGATGACTGATTTTGCCTTAAATAAAAAGGAAAAATCAAAAGGAGTTTATGGAAAACGAACTTCTTTTTACAGAGATCATAAATTCAACATCGAGAAACCATCTGAATTTTATAAAGAGGAAGTTAATTATTATGACAAAGAGGTTTATAATAAATCAGAAGAGTATTGGGATGAAAATCGTTTTGAAAAGCTGACAAAAGACGAAAAAGGGGTGTATAAGATGCTGGATACTCTACAAACAGTCAAGAAATTCAAGCAATTGTATAGTTTAGTAGAGATATTAGATAGTGGCTATATTAACTATAGTGGCATAGATTATGGTCCAATATATACTATCATTGGACAAAACTCTGTAGAAGGGTTGCGTTTACGAACAGGTGCAAGAACTTATTTTGGACCTAATGACCCCTGGCGATTACAATCTTATATTGCCTATGGATTTAAAGATGATAAATTCAAATACGGAGTTACCGGAAAATGGATGGTTGAAAATAAAAGAAGAGTTATTATTTCAGCTGGAAATCGCAGGGACATAGAACAAGTTGGAGCTTCACTTACGACAACCAACGATATTTTGGGACGTAATTATGCCTCTTCGGGATTGCTTACATTTGGTAGTAATAATAAATTGACAAATGTTAATCTGAGTAATGTGCAGTTGGAAATTGAACCAATAAAAAATCTTACATTAAGCACAGGAGTTACTTATAGAACTCTAGTATCAGCCTCGCCAGATTTCAGTCTGGACTATTATACAGATTTATCGCAATCAACCATAAAAAGTGATGTTAAACAATCCGAAGTAAATTTTCAGATAGAATATACACCAAAAAAGCAACCTGTTGGTTATGGAGTTGAAAGAGATATTGCCGACAGTCCTTATACCAGTTTTTTTGTAACTTATAGTCAGGGTTTCAAAAATTTATTCTCTAGTGATTTTAATTATAAAAAACTGCAACTGTACTATAAACAACCTATAATTATTGGGCCATTAGGAAGGTCTAATGTAATTGTTGAAATGGGGAAAACATTCGGATATATTCCTCTCGGATTAATGAGTATAGTGCCCGGAAATCAGTCAGCTTTTAATATTTCAAATAATTTTAGTAATCTTCGATACTACGAATTTTTGACAGATCAGTATGTTACTTTGAAGTGGGATCATGATTTTCAAGGACGAATTTTTGCCAGAGTTCCTTTTATGCGAAAACTAAATTGGCGTGAAAATATTGGCGTAAAAACAGTTTACGGAACAATTTCTGATGAAAACAGATTAATAAATGCTTCAGGATTAGTTTATAATGCACCTGAAAAAATTTACTGGGAATATAGCGCAGGAATCGGGAATATTTTTAAGTTTTTCCGTGTTGATTTTTCATGGAGAGGCAACTATCTCGAAATGCCAGATGCCAGCAAATTCGCAGTGAAAATATCTTTTGGAATTCATTTTTAGAAGCCAATCCTGCTGTACATTTCAAGCTTTCTCAAAAATAGCTATTTTTGTAAGAGTCATAAAGAGTTTCCTTTGGTCGCTTTTATTTCTCAACAAAAATTCGCAGTTTTTCTCAAAAGGCTTTCCATTTCCATCAGGGCTAAAATGACTATAGGTTTATGCTATTCTATATTCGTAATCACTCTAATTTGTGAAATCTGTGACGAAAAAGATTGAAAATAAGGAATAATAAGATTAGTTATTGATTTATTTACAATTCCGCAATCGTAATAGTTGATAAAGCTTGTTTTTCATTGTGAAAAGCTAAAGTTTCTTTAATTTTGCAAACAATAAAGTAGAAAATATAAATCAAGATGGCTGGAGATAAAATAAACACTTTCGATGTTTTAATCGAAATTCCAAGAGGAAGTAGAAACAAATACGAATACGATTTTGAAATAAAAAGAATACGTTTTGACAGAATGTTATTCTCTTCGATGATGTATCCTGCAGACTACGGATTCTTCCCGGAAACCTTAGCATTAGACGGTGACCCTTTGGATGTTTTGGTTTTAATAAATGAGCCTACTTTTCCTGGTTGTGTGATGGAAGTAAAACCAATTGGGGTTTTTCACATGGCAGATGATAAGGGTTCTGATGACAAAATAATCTGTGTGCCAGTTTCAGATCCAATTTGGAGCTCATTAGGGGATTTAAAGGATATTAACAGACACTTATTAAAAGAGATTGAACATTTCTTTCAGGTATATAAAGATTTAGAAAATAAAAAAGTTGACGTTGGAGGTTGGGGAGATGTAAAAGAAGCATTTTCAATTATAAAAGATTGCACCGACCGTTTTAACGCAATACCAAACAAACCAAAAGGCTTGTTTAGCATCGAATAAGAAATCAGTAATTTCTTTAATTTAAAAAGCAATACTCCGTTAAGAGTATTGCTTTTTTGCTTAACTTAGTTCAGTTCTCTTTGATTATGAACCAAAACTAAACGTTATGGATGCAATAATGATTTATGTGCCAATTCTTATGGCACTGATTGGACTCCTTTTTATGGCTTTCAAAAGAGTCTGGGTTTTAAGGCAAGATGCAGGTAGCCCAAAGATGAACGAAATTTCAGGACACATTTATGAAGGAGCCTTGGCTTTCTTAAATGCGGAATATAAATTGCTGGCAAGATTTGTACTTTTTATAAGTATAGTTTTGGCTGGAATTACTTTCATACCAGGAACTTCAACCCATTTATTAATTGTTATTGCTTTTATTTTTGGTGCTTTTTTTTCGGCTTTGGCTGGAAATATGGGAATGAAAATCGCAACAAAAACTAATGTTAGAACTACACAAGCTGCCCGTACCAGTTTGCCAGAAGCCTTAAAAGTTTCTTTTAGTGGCGGAACTGTAATGGGATTGGGTGTTGCAGGCTTGGCCGTTTTAGGCCTGACTACTTTTTTTATATTCTTTTTCAATGTTTTTATGGGAGGCGTTTGGACATCTGTAGAAGATATGACAGTGGTTTTGGAAACTCTGGCTGGTTTTTCTCTTGGTGCCGAATCCATTGCTTTGTTTGCTCGTGTGGGAGGTGGAATCTACACCAAAGCCGCCGATGTTGGTGCTGATTTAGTAGGTAAAGTAGAAGCAGGAATTCCGGAAGATGATCATAGTAATCCAGCCACAATTGCGGATAATGTTGGGGACAATGTAGGTGATGTTGCAGGAATGGGTGCCGATTTATTTGGTTCTTATGTCGCGACAGTTCTTGCTGCTATGGTTCTTGGAAATTATGTAATCAAAGATATGGGAGGAAGTATTCAAGATGCTTTCGGTGGAATAGGACCTATTTTATTACCAATCGTGATTGCTGGTTTTGGAATTTTGTTTTCCGTCATTGGAACTATGCTGGTTAAAATTAAAGATAATAAAGCAAAAGAAAAACAAGTACAAAGAGCTTTGAATATTGGAAATTGGGTTTCTATTGTTTTAACAGCTGTAGCTTGTTTCTTCTTAGTTCAATATATGTTGCCTGCAACAATGAAAATGAATTTTTTCGGCGAAGGCATACAGGAAATCTCTTCAATGCGGGTTTTCTACGCTACAATGGTTGGATTAATTGTTGGAGGAGTTATTTCATCTGTCACTGAATATTATACAGGTCTGGGAACAAAACCAGTACTGGCTATTGTTCAAAAATCAGCAACAGGATCAGCAACGAATGTGATTGCAGGTTTGGCAACAGGAATGATTTCTACGTTTCCAACGGTATTATTATTTGCTGCTGCAATTTGGACTTCTTATGCTTTTGCAGGTTTCTATGGAGTAGCATTAGCAGCTTCTGCAATGATGGCTACTACGGCAATGCAATTAGCAATCGATGCTTTTGGTCCAATAGCAGATAACGCTGGAGGAATTGCACAAATGTGTGAATTGCCGGAAGAAGTGAGAATGCGCACCGATATTTTAGATTCTGTTGGTAATACTACTGCTGCAACGGGAAAAGGTTTTGCTATTGCTTCAGCTGCATTGACTTCATTGGCTTTGTTTGCGGCTTATGTAACTTTCACAGGAATTGATGGAATCAATATTTTTAAAGCGCCAGTTTTGGCAATGTTGTTTATTGGCGGAATGATACCAGTCGTTTTTTCAGCCTTGGCCATTAATTCGGTTGGGAAAGCAGCTATGGATATGGTGTATGAAGTGCGTCGTCAGTTCAGGGAAATTCCGGGAATTATGGAAGGAACGGCAAAGCCTGAATACGGTAAGTGTGTTGCTATTTCAACCAAAGCAGCTTTACGTGAAATGATTTTACCAGGAATTTTGACTATTGGTTTCCCAATTGCAGTTATTGTTTTGGGTAAACTGGTTTATAATGACAATAATCAATTAATTGCGGAAATGTTGGGCGGTTATATGGCTGGAGTTACTGTTTCGGGTGTTCTTTGGGCAATTTTTCAAAACAATGCCGGAGGTGCCTGGGACAATGCCAAGAAATCTTTTGAAGCTGGTGTTTTGATTAATGGTGAAATGACTTATAAAGGTTCTGATGCGCATAAAGCTGCAGTAACTGGTGATACGGTTGGTGATCCATTCAAAGATACTTCAGGACCATCGATGAATATTTTGATTAAATTAACCTGTTTGATTGGATTAGTAATTGCGCCAATTTTAGGGAATGAAACTAAAAATCTATATATTACAGATAGTCAGTTAGACAAAAAAGAAATAATTGTAAGAAATACTAAAGTTGAAATCATTAACACTAACGGCAAAGTAAAAGCAATAATTACAACTTCTGAAAAAGGAAATGTAAAAGTTCAGGTTTTTGAAGGTTCCTTAGAAGAAGTAAAAGCTAAAGTAAAAGGTTTGAAATAGTTTTTAAACAAAAATGCCTCACTTTTAGCGAGGCATTTTTTATGGTAATTCGTAATTTTTAATTCGTAGTTGAATTAAAACAATCCATTCAACTCAGCATCAATTCTGTTAATGATATTTCCTAAATCTTCTGGATTATCAACAAAATTGATATTGTCTACATCAATGATTAGTAATTTTCCTTTAGTATAGGTTTGAATCCAGGCTTCATAGCGTTCGTTCAATCGGTTGAGGTAATCAATAGAAATAGTGTTTTCATATTCACGACCACGTTTGTGAATTTGTGCTACCAAATTAGGAATGGAACTCCGTAAATAAATCAGCATATCTGGTGCTTTTACTGTCGATTCCATTAATTCAAAAAGTGAAGAATAATTCTGAAAATCACGATTAGTCATCAATCCCATAGCATGAAGATTGGGAGCAAAAATATATGCATCTTCATAAATGGTCCTGTCCTGAATAACTTTTTTACCACTTTCACGAATTTGTACCACTTGACGAAAACGACTGTTGAGGAAATAAATCTGCAAATTAAATGACCAACGTTCCATTTGGTGATAGAAATCGTCCAAATAAGGATTGTCAACTACATCTTCATAATGAGGTTCCCATTTAAAATGTTTGGCTAGTAAACGTGTTAATGTCGTTTTACCAGCTCCTATGTTTCCTGCTACTGCTATGTGCATTACGGTATTAAGATTTTATAATTGGTAATTCCTTGATTGGTAAAAATAGACAAAATTTGGTCTTTGTAATAGAAATTTTTAAATGTTTTTTCTACATTTTCAATCGGGTAAATCTTGTTTTTATCTAAATCCTGTATATACAAGCTTTCTTCTTTAGAAAACAGAACAGCTTGTTTTGTAATAGATTGGATTTGTTTAAAGTCGGGAACTTTACCTAAACTTGTAATTTTTCCAAAGACATCGCAAGAATACCAATTCAGGTTATTATCAATCCATTGAAAGGTGTTAAAATCGGATTCGTAATATTTCAAGTTTCCAGAAATGGGAGGAGTTAGAGATAGAAAGGTGTTTTTTAAATAGTCGAATAATCCAATTTCCTGGGTCAGACTATTATAAATCCAAAGCCTGTTTCCTGATGCAATTCCTGTTGCTGTAGCCATTATGGGAATATCATTTTCAGAAAGATTGATTTTTTGGGTTTCACTTAATTGGTTATCTAAAAGTATAATCGTGTTGAAATTTTCGTAAAACAACATGATTTTCAATTGATTTTGAATGTCAATCTTTGTAATTTTTCCCAGTGAAACATTTTTGTATTGCCAGGATTCCTTTTTGTTTTTTTTGAATAAAATATTGTTTTTGATGTAGTATAAATTATCCATCCCATCATAACCTACAAAAGTATCTGCATCGATATTCTGTGCTGGCAGGGGAGTGATTTTTAATTTTTCTTCCTGTCCCAAAGCAACAGTAAATTGAAATATAAAAAGGAGCAGGATTATTTTTTTCATATATAGATAAAAAGCTAAAATACGAAAAATAGAATTAGTCGTTGGATTTTATGGTTAATCCTAAAAACAAAAAAGTCTGGCTAATTATTAGCCAGACTTTTTAATATTTGCTTTGCCGTTAAGTTTTACAACCCAAAAGCAGTTTTTACCTGATCAACGAAATCTAATTTTTCCCAAGTAAATAATTCTACAGTAAGTGTTTTTTCAATTCCACCTGGAGCTTTGAAAGTCTTGGTTACCGTTTCTGGTTTACGTCCCATGTGTCCGTAAGCTGCAGTTTCACTATAAATAGGATTTCTCAATTTCAAACGTTGCTCAATAAAATAAGGACGCATATCGAAAATTTCTTCTACTTTTTTAGCGATTTCACCATTAGTCAAATTCACTTTTGAAGTACCGTAAGTATCAACAAAAATCCCCATTGGTTTTGCAACACCAATAGCGTAAGATACCTGAACTAAAATTTCGTCAGCAACACCAGCTGCAACCAAGTTTTTAGCGATATGACGTGTAGCATAAGCCGCACTTCTGTCTACTTTACTTGGATCTTTTCCAGAGAAAGCACCACCACCGTGGGCTCCTTTTCCACCGTAAGTATCCACAATGATTTTTCTTCCTGTTAATCCAGTATCTCCGTGTGGTCCACCAATAACAAACTTACCAGTTGGATTAATATGGTATTGAATTTTGTCGTTAAACAAATGAGCGTATTGTGGATATTTTGCTTTAATTCTTGGAATCAAAATAGAAATCAAATCACTTTTGATTTTTGCCAACATTTCAGCTTCTGGAGCGAAATCATCGTGCTGTGTAGAAATTACAATGGCATCAATTCGTTGTGGTTTATTATCGTCTGAATATTCTAAAGTTACCTGAGATTTAGCATCTGGGCGTAAATAGGTAATTTCAGAATCTTCTCTTCTGATATTAGCCAATTCAATCAATAATGCGTGAGCAATATCCAAAGCTAATGGCATATAGTTTTCAGTTTCATTAGTAGCATAACCAAACATCATTCCTTGGTCACCAGCTCCTTGCTCTTCTTTACTTGCTCTGTCAACACCTTGATTGATATCAGCAGATTGTTCGTGAATGGCTGAAAGAACACCACAAGAATTGGCTTCAAACATATATTCACTTTTGGTATAACCAATTTTTTTGATAACATCTCTTGCGATAGTTTGAACGTCTAAATAAGTTTCAGATTTTACTTCACCAGCCAAAATAACCTGTCCAGTTGTAACCAAAGTTTCGCATGCTACTTTTGACTCTGGGTCGAATGCTAAGAAATTATCAATAAGAGCATCAGAAATTTGATCCGCAACTTTGTCTGGATGTCCTTCACTCACTGATTCTGACGTAAATAAATAAGCCATAATAATATAGTTTTTTATAATTAAGCGAGAAAAAAGAAGGATTGCTGGTAAATAGTACTAAAGGAGAGTCGCTGCTTTAGCATTTTTTTAACGAGGTTGCAATCAGTTCAAATTTTTCCTCTAATATTTCGTGTGCAAATGTATGAAACCAAATTGAATTCCAAATTTTTATTTACTTTTTTTTGATTCAAACATCGGGAATTTAATATATTCTACTAATTCTATAGAATTTAATAAAATAAATTGATTTTTACTTGGTCAGTTAAAAATGTGTTTATACATTTGTCCTATCAAATAACAAGACAATTGAATTGAAAATCGGCTGAGGTTTTTAATTAAAACAAAAAAAAATGAAAACAATAGTAATAAATAAAGTGATGATATGTTGTGTGATGCGCAACTGCATCCCAACTAGTTGTTATCAATAAGGAAAAGATTTGATCTTTAATATAGTTTATCTATAAGTCCTTTTGGTAGCCATCCGAAAGGACTTTTTTTAAATTAATAATTAAAATATTGAACCATGAAAACGCTAAATAAATTAATATCAGCATTTCGATTGACAAGAAAAAACAATAATAATACCTCAAAAAATAAAAGACAATCTCTAAATAATTCAGATTCGCTATTGCTTATAATTAACAATAGAAAGGAAAATGAATTTCTTTTCATATAAAGAACAATTTTGAAATAAATCTAAATTTTTAGAATTATGAGTACTGAAAAATTTCCGAATAATGTATTCCGAACTGAATATATTAGCTTAAGTAATCCGACCAATGATATTCTTGAAAAGCGTCTTGCTGCCCTTGAAGGAGGAATAGGAGCAATTGTTACTGCTTCTGGTACTGCAGCAATTGCTACGACTCTTTTGGTTTTATTGAAAGCTGGCGATCATATTGTGGCTTCAAATAGCTTATATGGTGGAACTTACAATTTATTGAAAGTGACTTTGCCAAGATTAGGAATCACAACCACATTTGTAGATACAACAGATCCTGATAATTTTAAAAATGCAGCTCAGGAAAACACCAGAGTTTTCTTTGTTGAAAGTTTAGGTAATCTAAAATTGGATTTATTAGATCTAAAAGGAATTTCCGCTGTAGCTAAATCTTATAAAGTCCCTTTTATTGTTGATAATACTGTTGCTTCTCCTTATTTATTGAATCCAATTCAATATGGAGCTGATGTAGTAATTCATTCTTTAACGAAATATGTTTCAGGAAACGGAACTTCTATTGGAGGTGTTATTATTGATGCAGGAAATTTTGATTGGACAAACGGGAAATTCCCTGAATTTACAGAACGATCAATAAGTTATAACGAATTAGTTTATCATGAAACTTTCGGAAATACGGCTTTTATTGCTAAAGTCCGTATTGAAGGATTGAGTGATTTTGGTGCAGCATTAAGTCCGCTCAATGCGTTCCAAATTCTTCAAGGATTAGAAACATTACCCTCCCGAATTATAAGACATAGCTCCAATGCTTTGGATTTAGCTCAATGGCTTGAAGAGCAGGAAGAAGTGGATTGGGTGAATTATCCTGGTTTGAAATCAGGTAAACAATATGATTTTATTCAAAATTATTTAAAAAAGGGGCAAAGCGGAGAGTTGACTTTCGGTTTAAAAGAAGGTTTTGAGGGAGCTAAAACAGTAGTAGAAGAAACTAGATTATTCTCAAATTTGGCTAATAATGGACAAACTAAATCATTGATTGTACATCCGGCAAGCACTGCCCATAAGCATTTGTCAGATGAGGAACAATTGGAAATAGGTGTTTCAAAAGATTTAATCCAGCTTTCGGTTGGTTTAGAAGATATAGAAGATTTAAAAGCGGATTTAAAAAGAGCTTTCGAAAATATTAAAAATCTAAAAACAGTATTGAAATAAGTTATAAACTTAAAATATTTTGAATTCTGTGTAACCCCCAAATTAATAAATTATGTCCGCACTTAAAATAAATATAGTCCTTTTTGGAAAAGGAAATGTGGGAAAGGAATTTCTCAATCAGGTAATTAAAATTCAGAAGAATTTTCTTGAAAATAAGAATATTGACGTTCGGTTTCCAATAATAGCGAATTCTAAATTGGCTTACTTCGAAAAAGACGGAATTGATGAATTATGGGAATCTAATTTTGCACTTGCTGCACAGCCTTATAAACTGGAAGATATTATTGGATTTGTTGAATCTCATAACTTAGAAAATCTAATTGCTATTGATGTTACCGATAGTAAGGAATTGATCAGAAGCTACATTCCGCTTATTCAAAACGGATTTAATATTGTAGCCGCTAATAAAAATGCCAACACTTTGCCTATTGATTTTTACAAAGAGTTGCGAAAAAATTTAGCCGATTTTGAAAAAACATTTTTATACGAAGCGAATATTAGCAGCGGATTCCCAGTAATACAAACGTTACGTGATTTGTATTCTTCAGGTGAAAAAATCACAAAAATACGAGCTGCTTTTTCAGATTCATTAAGTCATATTTTCAATCGGTTTTCATCAGAAGAAAGTGTTTTTTTGAAGGTTTTGGCTGATGCAGGATTAAAAGGATTGAATCAACACGATTCTATAGAAGATTTGTATCGCAATGATATAGCTAAAAAATTATTGATTTTGGCTAGAGAAATAGGAGGCAATTTGGAACTTTCAGATATTAAGCTTTCTACACTTTTTCCTCCTGATTTGAATTTGTTAAGTTCAAAAGAGGAATACAATACGGTTGAAAAATTAATTGTAGAACCTTACGATATTGCTCAAAAAACGCAAGATGACAACTATGTGTTGCGCTATGTTGCAGAATTCACCGTTTCTGAAAACAAACTTGAAGTTCAATTGGTTTCGGAGCCGTTGTCATTGCCTGTAGGACAACAAAAAGAGTCTGAGAAAAGCTTTGAAATATATACGCAATCCTATGGAAAGGTTCCTATAGTTATTCAGGGCTCGGGTTCTGGAAAGGAAGTTTTAGCCAGAGGAGTGCTTACGGATGTTCTTAAAGTTGTTGAGAAAATAAAAATCACAGAAAAGGTTTTTGCTTAAACTATATAATTAAATCAAATAAAATCGCCATTAACAACTTATTTGTTGTTTACAACAATAAGTAAAAAGGTGATGCCATATTTGACCATTGACGAATAAACTTTACAAATATGAAATTAAATTTTATTGCTCTTGCTATTCCATTTTTTATATTTTTTATGCTTTTGGAATATTACATCAGTAAGAAGAAAAATAAGGAAGTCTATCATTTTAATGAAAGCATTGCGAATGTAAATGTGGGAATTGTTGAACGGATCTGTGATCTTTTAACGACTGGTTCTTTTTTCTTTGTTTTTGATTGGCTCTACAAAAACTTTTCTTTTTTTAAAATTGAACCCTCGATTACATCTTGGGTTTTGTTGTTTCTGGCTACAGATTTAATTTGGTACTGGTACCATCGTTTTGGTCACAAAATTAATCTTTTTTGGGCAGGACATGTTGTTCATCATCAAAGTGATGATTTTAATTATTCTGCAGCGGCAAGAATTACGGTTTTTCAGGCTATTATGAGAGGATTGTTTTGGAGTATTTTGCCTATTATCGGATTTAACCCTGAAATGATTACTGTTTTACTCCTGATTCACGGAACCTATCCTTTTTTTACGCATACTCAGTTAGTGGGAAATTTAGGCTGGCTGGAACATATTATTGTAACACCAACGCATCACAAGTTACATCATAGCAGCAACCCTGAATATCTGGATAAAAACTATGGTGATATGCTGATTATATGGGATAAAATTTTCGGAACCTATGTAGAAGAAACAGTAGAGCCTGAATTTGGATTGACTGAATCATTGAATAATTACAGTTTCTTGTGGCAACATTTTCATTACGTATTGGAACTTACGGTAGCTTTCAGATTAGCAAAAACATGGAGGGAAAAGCTAAAAGTAATTTTTGGTGGACCAGAAGATATTGATCCAAGAATTCGAACATTACTCGAAAAGAAAATATTTAAAGAGAGATCTAACGATGCTTTGACAGCGAATTTGGTCAATGCTATTAAATTTAAAACCATAGAAACAATCATAGTTTTGTTCTTTATCATATTGTTTTCACATTATATTGTGCCAATCAATTTATTTTTTCTGACCACATTCGTAATAATAAGTGCTATAATAACAGGAGCAATGTTAGAACAAAAGCGATGGATTTTTCATCTGGAATACTTTCGATTTATTATTATTTGTCTTATAATTAATACTTTTTTTGATTCTTTTTACAGTATAAGTTTTGCAATAATCGTCTTAACGTTAATTTTTTACAAAAGTATTAACTATAAATACCAGCAATTTTTGTTTTTAAACTAAAAGTTTGATAATTATTCAATAAAAATTTGGATTTCTAAATAATAGTTAAGATATTTGTTTCAACAAAAAAAGAAAAAATGAAATTAAATGTTTGCAATATGTCGAAGCACGCTCAGGATAAGTCCTGTGGGATGTTTGTTGCCTAATTTTAATTCTAAAATTATATAGCAAAAGCCTCCCACAAAACGGGAGGCTTTTTTTTTGAAATATATTAATCACAAATACAAATACTATGAACAATCTAAAACAAAAACAGATGAAACAGCATGATGTCAAATCAATGA
Source organism: Bacteroidota bacterium (assembly GCA_040387175.1). Lineage (GTDB taxonomy): Bacteria > Bacteroidota > Bacteroidia > Flavobacteriales > Flavobacteriaceae > Flavobacterium. The sequence continues at coordinate 149,819 of JAZKED010000017.1, forward strand.
TTTGTACCAAGTCCGTTATGTCTATTTGCGTCTGTTGATTCCGAAAGTATTAAGTTATACTCAACTTAAAACCCTTTTGGATAAATATCTAAAAGGGTTTTTTGTTTTTAAGTTACAAACTAAAATAATCCAACTTTAGATAATCACGACACAATGATTGAATGCATCAGTAGAATTGAAGAGTTTAAACATAACAATTTGATAACAAGTAATTTAAATGAGTTAAAAATTAGTTTGTTAATTTTAAAATCTAAAAATTGGATTCAAAATCAATATAAAAGACATAATAAATCGAAATTATTTTCGAAAAAATGAAAAGTAGAACAGCTAAAAATAAAAGAATATGAGAACACCAAGATACATCTCAAGAACAATAGGCTTTTTAAGGAATTTAAACATAAGCCCAAAAGAGAATACAACAAACGTAGCAAATTTTGAATTGACTAATAATGGATTTGGTATTAGTTTGAAAAAAAACTCAAGAGCAAAAGGAAAATCAAATCCTTTGTTGACTTTCATGTATTCTGAAGAAAATAATCATCTTTTTATCTAATCAAATTGGATAAAAATATAATTTAAAAACAGTATAAAGGTTAGATTCTGTAACGGGCTCTATCCTATGCTGTTTTTATTTTAAATAAAAAGCAGACAGCGTAAAATTTGGTTGTTTGAAAAAAATTTGGTTAATTTGCACCTTTAAGTTCACAAACGTATTGAAATGTTATAAAGAAAGCTCGAGGGAATAGACCCGATGAAAGCTTAGCAACCCTTTGCCAACGAAGAAGGTGCTACATTCTATCCCTTAGGGAAAAGATAACAACAAGATTCTAGCTTACTTCTAGCTTTCTTTCTAATATTTCCAAACGCAAATCAAATAATTACAAAAGATTTGAATATTGGAAAATAAACCAACATCTATTACATTACAAAATTTCACCACCGAAAGTGGCGTATTTTACGCATCTATAAATTTGAGTTTTCAGGTTTTTGGACCAGCTTTGAATACTGCTCCAATTGTTTTGGTAAATCACGCTTTGACCGGAAATTCACAAGTTGTTGGCGCAACAGGTTGGTGGAATAATCTTATTGGCGAAAATAAAACGATCGATACTAATAAATATACTGTTTTAGCATTCAACGTTCCTGGAAATGGCTACGATGATGTTCTGATAGAAAATTACCTTGATTTTAATTCAAGAGATATTGCCAGACTTTTTCTGGAAGGAATTCAAGAGTTGAAGATACAGCAACTATACGCTATTATTGGCGGTTCTGTGGGAGGAGGAATTGCTTGGGAAATGGTAGCACTAGAACCAAAAATCACCCAGCATTTAATTCCCATTGCTACCGATTGGAAATCGACGGATTGGCTGATAGCGAATTGTTATTTGCAGGAACAAATTTTGAAAAATTCACGTAAACCAATTGAAGACGCCAGAATTCACGCGATGCTGTGTTACAGAACACCAGAATCGTTCAAGGCAAAATTTCAGAGAACAACTAACGAGGAACAAGCGATTTTCAACGTAGAAAGCTGGCTGAATCATCACGGTGCGAAATTGCAAAAACGTTTTCAGCTTTCGGCTTATAAAATGATGAATCAGTTGCTCAAAACGATTGACATCACCAGAAATAGAAGTTCATTTGAAGAAATTGTTTCTAGAATTGAAACTAATATTCACATTATTGGCATTGATTCTGACTTGTTTTTTACGGTAAATGAGAATAGAGAAACTTTTGAAGAATTAAAAAAACTGAATAAAAATGTTTCTTACGGAGAGATAAATTCGATTCACGGACACGATGCATTTTTGATAGAATACAAACAATTAGATAATTTGCTTAAAGGTGTTTTTTAAGCATTATAGATACAGAAAAGATGAAAATATTAAAATTTGGGGGTAAATCTTTATCCAATGGCAAAGGATTAAACAAAGTAATTTCGATAATCGAAAGCAAAGTCAATCAAGGTGAAAAAATAGCTGTTGTTGTTTCGGCACGTGGAAATGCGACTGACGAACTAGAAGATATTTTAGCAATCGCAGCTAAAAATAAAGATTATAAAACACCATTGGAAAGTTTCAAAAAGGAACAAAACGGTGAATATTCAGCCATCGATTTATCGGTTGAATTCGAAGTTTTGGACAAACTTTTTGAAGGTGTAAGCCTAATTGGTGATTACAGCAACAAAATCAAAGACCAGATTTTATCGCAGGGAGAATTACTTTCAGCAAAATTGTTAACTGCTATTTTGAACCAAAAAGGAATAAATGCTAATCTGACTGATTCCAGAGCGTTGATAAAAACGGATTCTAAATTTGGAGATGCACAGCCATTGGAACAAGCTTCCAAGAAAAACGTTATTAATTATTTCAAGCAAAACAGTGAGACAGTAAATGTTATTACAGGTTTTATTGGTTCAAATAATAATAACGACACGACAACTTTAGGGAGAAACGGTAGTAATTACACCGCTTCGTTGTTTGCGAATTATCTGGAAGCAGAAGAACTTCAAAATTATACGCACGTTGACGGAATTTATACAGCAAACCCGGAATTAGTTCCAGATGCGAAGAAAATTGATCGTTTGTCTTTTAACGAAGCCAATGAAATAGCCAATTTTGGAGCGACAATTTTGCATGCTAAAACGATTATTCCTTTGTTGGAAAAAAATATTCCGTTGCGAATTTTAAATACTTTTAATGACGATAGCCAAGGAACATTAATCACGTCTAAATCAAATGCTGGAGGAATTAAAACACTTTCTGTTTTAGAAAATGTATCATTGGTAAACTTGGAAGGAAGAGGATTGCTAGGGAAAACCGGTGTTGATGCTCGTATTTTTAGAGTAATGGGCGACAATGATATCAGCGTAAGCATCATTTCACAAGGTTCGTCAGAGCGTGGAATTGGTTTGGTTGTAAATGCCAATGACGCAACAAAAGCAGTGGTGGAATTAGAAAAAGAATTCGAAAATGATTTTTATTCGAAAGACGTAAACAAAATTTCGGTAACGGATGATGTTTCTGTAATTTCGATTATTGGTCAGGACTTGAGTACTTTTCATAAGCCTTACACCGCTTTGATTAAAAATAAGATTGTACCGATTCTTTTCAACAATACAGTTACGGGTAAAAACGTGAGTTTGGTGGTGAAAAAATCACAGCTTCATAAAGCTCTGAACGTGATTCACGGAGAGATTTTTGGAGTTTCCAAGAAAATCAATATTGCTATTTTCGGTCACGGATTAGTGGGTGGAACTTTGATTAATCAAATTTTGGAATCGGCTCCGGCTATAGAAAAAAGAAAAGATATCAAGCTGAATGTTTTTGCAATTGCGAATTCCAAGAATTTGCTTTTAAACAAAAACGGTGTTTCTCCAAATTGGAAAAATGAAATTCAAACCAACGGTTTCTCTTATACAATTGATGATGTTATCGCTTTCGCCAATGAAAATCACCTGGAGAATTTGATTGCAGTGGATAATTCGGCAAGTGCTATATTTGTAGAGAATTATATCAAATTAGCAGAAAATGGTTTCGATTTGATTTCTTCTAATAAAGTAGCGAATACGTTGAGTTATAAGTTTTATAAAGACTTGCGAAAAGTATTGGCAGAAAACCAAAAGAATTATTTATACGAAACCAATGTAGGTGCAGGATTGCCATTGATTGATACGATAAAATTATTGCATCTTTCAGGGGAGAATATTACCAAAATTAAAGGTGTTTTCTCAGGAACGTTGAGTTATTTATTCAATAATTTCTCTGCCAAAGATGTTCCGTTTAGCGAAATTCTGAAAGAAGCTATTGATAACGGTTATACCGAGCCGGATCCAAGAGAAGATTTATGCGGAAACGATGTTGGTAGAAAATTATTAATTTTGGCAAGAGAATTGGATTTGCAAAACGAATTTGAAGAAATCAGTATTCAAAACCTGATTCCGGAACATTTGCGTGAAGGTAACGTTGCTGATTTCCTGAATAAATTAAAGGAATTCGATCCGATTTACAACAAAATAAAAGCCGAACAAGAACCAAATCACGTGTTAAGATACATTGGTGAATTGTCAGGCGATTTACAAAACGATAAAGGAAATCTTGAAGTAAAATTAGTTTCTGTACCATCAGATACCGCTTTGGGCGGATTGAAAGGCTCTGATTCTTTCTTCGAAATTTACACCGAATCGTACGGAGACAGACCAATCGTAATTCAGGGTGCAGGAGCAGGATCAGCTGTAACAGCGAGAGGTGTTTTTGGAGATATTTTGAGATTGTCTGAAAAAGGATAATTGATTGCAGATTTTGGATTAACGATTTTAAATTTCAGATTTAAATAAAATAGAAAATGAAAATTACATTAAACAGAGTAAACGAAAACTTTCACTTCGAATTAAAAAACGAACGTGGACATATAGTAAATGTAGATGCGCGTCCTGATTTTGGAGGAAATGATATGGGACCAAGTCCAATGGAATTAATATTGATGGGTGTTGCAGGATGTAGTGGAATTGATATGATTTCGATCTTGAAAAAACAACGTCAGGAAATCACTTCTTTTAAAGCAGAAGTAGAAGGCGAGCGTGTGCAGGTTGGTGAAGCAAAACCATTCAAAGATATTTACGTGGTTTTTTCATTGGAAGGAAACATTAAAGAAGACAAAGCGGCAAAAGCGGCTCAATTATCATTTGATAAATATTGCTCAGTTTCTAAAACATTAGAACCAACAGCAACGATACATTATAAAGTAGTTTTAAACGGAGTAGAATTAGCGAAAATCTAAATTTAACTTCAAAGAAATAACAGAAAATTAATTAGACAAATTGTTTAATTAATGAAATTTAAAAACAATATGAATTCGTGCAAATTTGTGGAATTCGTGTAAAAAAAATAAAAATGAACGAACAAGAATTTGGTTTTGAAACCGAAGCGATACGCAACCATTTAGAGAAATCACAATTTCAGGAGCATTCAACGCCTTTGTATTTGTCATCAAGTTTTGTATTTGATGATGCAGAAGATATGAGAGCTTCTTTTACAGAAGAAAAAATACGTAATATTTACAGCCGTTTCAGCAACCCAAACACAACTGAGTTTGTAGATAAGGTTTGCGCTATGGAAGGTGCAGAAGCAGGTTATGCTTTTGCTACAGGAATGGCTGCGATTTACTCTACGTTTGCCGCTTTGTTGAGTTCAGGCGATCATATTGTGTCTGCAGGAAGCGTGTTTGGTTCGACTCACGCCTTGTTTATGACTTATTTTCCAAAGTGGAATATTGAGACGACTTATTTCGATATTAATAAGCCAGAAACGATTGAAAGTTTTATCAAGCCTAATACTAAAATCTTATATGCAGAAACACCAACAAATCCTGGAGTAGATGTAGTGGATTTGGAATTATTGGGACAGATTGCTAAAAAACACAATTTGATTTTGATCATTGATAACTGTTTTGCAACACCATACATTCAGCAACCTATTAAGTACGGAGCACATATTGTTGTGCATTCTGCGACTAAATTAATGGATGGACAAGGACGTGTTTTAGGAGGAGTTGCTGTAGGTCAAGCTGATTTGATTCGTCAGATTTATTTGTTCTCCAGAAATACTGGACCGGCTTTATCACCATTTAATGCTTGGGTTTTATCAAAAAGTTTAGAAACTTTAGCCATTCGTGTGGACAGACATTGCGAAAATGCATTAAAAGTGGCTGAGTTTTTAGAAAGCCACCCGAATGTAAATAGTGTGAAATATCCCTTCTTGAAATCGCATCCAAAATATGAAGTAGCCAAAAAGCAAATGCTTTTAGGAGGTAATATTATTGCTTTTGAAATCAAAGGCGGATTAGAGGGCGGAAGAAAATTTTTAGATAAAATAAAATTATGTTCCCTTTCGGCAAATATTGGAGATGCCAAAACCATTGTGACGCATCCGGCTTCTACCACACACAGCAAATTGTCTGTTGAGGAAAAATTAGCTGTAGGAATCACTGAAGGATTAGTGCGTGTTTCAGTAGGATTGGAAACCGTTAAAGATGTTATTGCTGATTTAGAGCAGGCACTTTCTTAATTATATACTTGTTAGCTTTGTCAAAGTTTAAAACTTTGACAAAGCTTTTTTTATAAATCAAATATGGGTAATTCTGTTTATGTTATTGAAAAAAAATTATTAGCTTCTGATGGCGACCGTTTTTTAAATTGCATTTTAGATTTAATTTTTGTTTTTGTTACATTTTTTCTTTTTAGTCTTGCTATTGTAATTGTGGGGAATATTTTTAATTGGGATATTTATTCTATTTGGGATAATTTTTTTACTAGTTACACATATTCGGCTTTGCTTGTTCTTTTAATGTTTAGTTATTTAGTTTTAGAGTGGCTTTTTGGAAGGACATTTGGTAAATTAATTACAGGTACAGTTGTAGTTAATGAAAAAGGTTTAAAACCAGACTTTGGGGCTATTTTTATAAGGACGCTGTGTCGTTTGATTCCTTTTGATGCACTTTCATTTTTAAGAAAATCGGGAAGAATATGGCATGATTCAATTTCTGAAACCTATGTGGTCAATAAAAAGGCATTAAACCTTAGTAGAGAATTATTTTATGGATTTCAACAGATAGGAGAAAAGGAGTAGATTGATGGAAATAACTAGGATTTGATATTTATTTACTGTTATCGTATAAAAAACTACTTTTGTTTCGGAAAAATGTTGATTGTATTTTCAATCAAAAATCAGCAATCTTTAATCTTCAATCAACAATCAAATGCTCTCTAAAAAAACTAAATACGGAATTAAAGCTTTGACCTTTTTGGCTCGCCGGGAAGATCAAACGCCTGTGCAGATTGCTGAAATTGCAAAAAGCGAGAAGATTTCCATTAAGTTTTTAGAAAGTATTTTATTACTCTTGCGCCATTCTGGTTTTTTAGGAGCTAAAAAAGGAAAAGGCGGTGGCTACTATCTTATCAAAGAGCCAAAAGATATTAATATGGCAAAAGTCTATCGCATTCTTGAAGGGCCAATTGCTTTGTTGCCTTGTGCAAGCCATAATTTTTATGAGCCTTGCGACGATTGTAACGATGAATCCATTTGTGCCGTTCGCAAACTAATGATGGAAGTTCGGGATAATACATTAATGATATTGGAGAATAACACCCTTGCAGACATCGCTTTTTAACAAACAATTATTTTGATAAAGTTTTGTAGTTCAATTAAAAGTATTAATTTTGCACTTTAATCTAGTCTCCCGATAGGGTAATGGATTTAAAAAATCAAAAACATTAAAAAAAAGCATTAAAAAATATGGATACAGTTTTAAAAGAAAATAATGTTAATTTGAAATCAGAAGTGAGTTTAAAAGAAAGATTGTGGGTAGTTATTCCAGTAGTTTTATTGGTAGGTTTGTTATCTACATTGATTTATAATCATCATAGTGAATTTACCTGGGATGGATTCGTTGGAGGATTTAATCAGGAATTATTAGTCTTTTTTGCGATTGGTGTTTTTGCACAATTAGTGGACGGAACATTAGGGATGGGCTATGGAGCAACCTCTAGTTCTTTCTTATTGGCTTATGGAATTTCTCCGGCAATAAGCAGTACAGGAGTCCATGTAGCTGAAATGTTTACAACAGGAGCGTCTGCTATTTCACATCATAAATTTGGAAACATTAATAAGAAATTATTAAAAAATCTTTTAATTCCAGGAGCAATTGGTTCTGTAGCAGGTGCTTATTTATTAGCTGATGTTGTTGATGGTGATAAAATCAAGCCATTTATTGCTATTTATCTGATGATTTTAGCAGTTGTTATTATTGTAAAAGCATTACGAAAAAATATAACAAAAAAGAAGACAAAAAAACTAGGATTTCTAGCTACCTTTGGCGGCTTTATGGATTCTGTTGGAGGTGGTGGATGGGGACCTATTGTAACGTCAACATTATTAGGGCGTGGAAGAAATCCTCGCTATACTATTGGTTCCGTAAATGCAGCAGAATTTGTAGTATCGTTTGCTAGTGGAATTACTTTTATGCTTTTTGGAGGCATAAGCGGTTGGCAGGTAATCATAGGATTAATATTAGGTGGTGTAATTGCTGCGCCTCTTGGAGCTTATTTAGTGAATAAGATTCAAAGAAAGCCGATGATGGTAGTTGTTGGGATTCTTATTATTTTGTTGAGTTTAAGGACATTAGGTGTTTTTAAATATTTAGGAGGGTTACTATAAAGAGAAATATATTAAGTAAAAAATAAAACAATGACCGCAGAAGTAGTAAAAAATTTATTAGAAAAAACAGCCGGTTTCTCGATTGAGGAAACTTTGGCTTTTTTGGCTAATGAATATAAAGACAAAGTAGTTTTCTCGACTTCTTTCGGACAGGAAGATCAGGTAATTACTGCTATGATTGCAAAGTATGATTTGCCAATTACCATTTTTACTTTGGATACAGGCAGATTGTTTCAGGAAACCTATGATGTTTTTCATAAAACATTAAAGAAGTACAAAAAACCAATTGAAGTGTATTTTCCAGAAGCAGCTTCTGTGGAAAATTTACTAAAGCAAAAAGGACCAAACAGTTTTTACGAATCAGTAGAAAACAGAAAAGAATGTTGTTTTATTCGAAAAGTAGCGCCCTTGACCAAAGCTTTGAAAGGAAATGCTATTTGGATTACAGGTTTAAGAGCGGAACAATCAGAGAATAGAAATGACCTTCCTTTCTTCGAATATGATGCTAATTTTGATATCATCAAATTCAATCCGTTGTTGAAATGGAGTTTAGAAGATGTTCAAAAATACATTGATGAAAATAATGTACCACAAAACGCTTTGCACAAACAAGGATATGTAAGCATTGGTTGTGCGCCTTGTACGAGAGCAATTGCTCCGGGGGAAGATATCAGAGCGGGAAGATGGTCTTGGGAATCAAGCCATAAAGAATGTGGTTTGCACCAAAAATAATAAGAGAGAATAAATAGAGAATAGGATAAAGAGGGAAGGTTTTAATGTTTCAAAAGAATCTTAAAATCATTAAATCTTTTAATTTTTAAATAAAAATAATGAGTTCAGTATTAAAAACAAATGCTTTAGAAAGCGAAGCGATTTACATTTTTAGAGAAGTGATTTCTCAATTTGACAAGCCTGTGTTGCTTTTCTCTGGTGGAAAAGATTCAATAACATTGGTACGTTTAGCGCAAAAAGCATTTTTTCCAGCGAAAATTCCTTTTCCATTGTTACACGTTGATACAGGACATAACTTTCCGGAAACTATCGAATTCAGAGACAAATTAGTAGCTGAATTAGGTTTGGAATTGATCGTTCGTAATGTACAGGATGCTATCGATTCTGGAAAAGTGGTTGAAGAATCTGGAAAATATTCAAGCAGAAATAGTTTACAGACTACTACGCTTTTGGATGCAATTGATGAGTTCAAATTTGACGCTTGTATCGGTGGAGCACGTCGTGACGAAGAAAAAGCAAGAGCGAAAGAACGTATTTTCTCTGTTCGTGATGATTTCGGTCAATGGGATGAAAAAAATCAACGTCCTGAATTATTTGATTTATTGAACGGAAAAATTGAAAATGGTCAAAACGTTCGTGTTTTCCCAATTTCGAACTGGACAGAATTAGATGTTTGGAGTTATATCGAACAAGAGCAAATCGAAATTCCTTCTATTTACTTTTCACATAAACGTAAAGTTTTCTTGAGAGACGGTATGATTTGGTCACATTCTCCTTTTGTTTACCAGGAAGAAGACGAAGAAATCGAAGAAAGAATTGTTCGTTTCAGAACCGTTGGAGATATGAGCTGTACAGCTGCAGTTGATTCTTATGCTGCAACAATTGCTGAAGTAGTTGGTGAAATCAGACAATCTACAATATCAGAAAGAGGAGCCAGAATTGATGACAAACGTTCTGAAGCTGCAATGGAGAAAAGAAAACAACAAGGGTATTTCTAGAATAATGATAAAAAACATTTTACTGTTCTTTTTCTTTATTGCTAGTAATTATATTTTATTTGCCCAGGTTGAGAAGAATGTAGATCATCAAAGTTTGCTTTGGACACGATATTACAATCTTTTGGAATTGAGTAAAAAATGGGCGATTCATACAGAATTTGATAACAGGATTTTTGTAGATCCAAAGGTTCAGAATTTGTATGTTGCAAGAGTTCAGGGAAGATATAAAATTACTGAACCCATAGAAGTAGGTGCAGGAGTGGCTTATTTTTCTGTAGCAACTCAAAGTCCGGATGTAGATTCAAGATTTAATAAACCTGAATACAGGGCGCTTCAGGACATAATTTTGAGGCAAACTTTAGGAAAAATAAATCTGACTCACCGGTATCAAATAGAAGAACGATTTTTTCAGAATTTTGATAAACAAGGTCTGATAGACGGAACCACATTTGCATTGCGATTTCGTTACAGAATACAAGGAGATTATCCTTTGTGGAAAAACGAAAAACAAACTCTGAAAGCAGTAGTTGCCGATGAAATAATGTTTAACGCCGGAAGTGAAGTAGTTAAAAACACCTTTGATCAGAACAGAATTTATGCCGCTTTGCAATATTGTTTTAATAAAAATTTAGCAATAGAAGCAGGTTACTTAAAGAGTTTTCAACAAAGAGCAAGTGGAGTAGATTATTACGATAGAGATATATTTAGAATAACGCTTTTCCATAAAATAAAATTACACAGTTAAGAGTTAATTTTTAGGTTTAACAAAAAATAAAGAATAAATAAAGTTGATTTTAGAGTTTTAAAAATCAACAGCAAAAATCAAATAAATGGAAGTTTTAAAAATAGCAACAGCAGGAAGTGTAGATGACGGAAAAAGTACATTAATCGGAAGATTATTATACGATACACAGTCATTGACTACAGACAAATTAGAAGCAATAGAAAAAAGCAGTAAGCAAAAAGGATACGATTATCTTGATTTTTCTTTGGCTACAGATGGTTTGGTTGCTGAAAGAGAACAAGGAATTACAATTGATGTAGCTCATATTTACTTTTCAACTGCGAAAAAAAGCTACATCATTGCCGATACTCCGGGTCACGTAGAATACACTCGTAATATGGTTACAGGAGCTTCGACTTCACAAGTATCTATCATTTTGATTGATGCCCGTAAAGGAGTTATTGAGCAAACCTACCGTCACTTTTTTATCAATAATTTATTGAGAGTAAAAGATGTAATTGTTGCTGTAAACAAAATGGATTTAGTTGATTATTCTGAAGAAGTTTACAATAAAATTAAAGCTGATTTCCAGGCATTAAATGAAAAAAGTGCTTACAAAGAACAAAACGTAAGTTACATTCCGTTAAGTGCTTTAACAGGAGATAATGTGGTAGAAACATTAGGAAAAATGCCTTGGTACACAGGACAAACTATTCTTCAGCATTTAGAGGCTTTAGAATCTAAGGATGTTTACGATAATGGACAGGCTCGTTTCCCAGTTCAAACGGTAATTCGTCCAAAAACGGAAGAATACCACGATTTTAGAGGATATGCCGGAAAATTATACGGAAACAATATTAAAGTTGGAGATGCTGTAACGGTTCTTCCATCTTTGACAGAATCGAAAGTAACTAACATTCACTTTTTTGACCAACAATTTGATGAAGCTACAGCAGGTTCTTCTATTACATTGGAATTAGAAAATGATATCAATGTAACAAGAGGTGATATGATTGTAAAATCAAGCGAGCTTCCTAAAGTTGAAAAAGACATCACAACAACTGTTTGCTGGATGGATAGCAAAAAATTAGTAGCCGGTGCAAAATATTTTGTACAACACAATTCGAATAGAGTTTTGGCAAAAATTGACGGTGTGCATAATGTAATCGCTACGGATTATTCAGGTTCAAAAGAAGCAAGTCAATTGGCTATCAATGAAATTGGAGAAGTAACTATCAAATTGAGCAAAGCCATTTATTTTGATGCTTACAACGACAACAAATCGAACGGAGCTTTCATCTTAATTGATGCTACAACCAACACTACAGCAGGAGTTGGATTTATAAAATAATTTTAACCAGACCTTCTCTGAATGGAAGGATAGGTAGAAAATTGCAATAGAATAAAAAATAAAATATAACATCCCCAGTTTTGGTTTCTTTTATTTTAGAAGAGACTATGGGGAAGGAAAAACCAAAGAGTATGGAAAGTTTTAGAACAGAAATAGAAAACCCGATTGTACAAAAAGAGATTATCGATTTAGAGAAAAAGATTTTTTCTTTCCGTAACGGACAAATTGATGATGAGCGTTTTCGTAGTCTTCGTTTAGCGCGTGGAATTTACGGACAACGTCAGGAGGGAGTACAAATGATTCGTATCAAATTGCCTTACGGAAAAGTAACCAGCGAGCAATTGAGAAGAATCACGGAAGTATCGGATAAATATTCTACAGGACGTTTGCATATTACAACCCGTCAGGATATTCAGATTCACTATGTGAGTTTGGACAGAACGCCTGAACTTTGGGCAGATTTGGCTAAAGACGATATTACCTTGCGTGAAGCTTGTGGAAACACAGTTCGTAATATTACAGGAAGCGAATTAGCAGGTGTAGATGTTGAGGAACCTTTTGATGTGACTCCTTATGCACACGGTTTGTTCCAATATTTATTGCGTAACCCAATCTGTCAGGAAATGGGGCGTAAATTCAAAATTTCATTCTCATCATCTGATAAAGATACCGCTTTGAGTTATTTACACGATTTAGGATTTATTCCAAAAATTGTAAATGGCGAAAAAGGATTCAAAATAATGTTTGCAGGAGGTTTGGGATCTCAGCCAAGTCACGCTGAATTGCTTTCAGAATTTGTACCAGTAAACCAAATTATCCCAACTGCGGAAGGAATAATCAGAGTTTTTGACCGTCACGGAGAAAGAGCAAAACGTTTGAAAGCACGTATGAAATTCTTAATCAAAGACCTAGGTCGTGATGAATTTTTACGTTTAGTAGAAGAAGAGAAAAAAGCATTGCCTTTCCACTCTTACGAAATAGATACAACTGCATTTGAAGGGCCAATTACAGAACCTTTGTTAGCTGTACCATCAGTAACAATTGATGATGTAGCAGCTTTTGAAGCTTGGAAAAAATCAAATGTGATTCAACAAAAACAAGCAGGATATGTTGCGATTGGTGTAAAAGTACTTTTAGGAGATTTCTACACTGACAAAGCAAGATTATTAGCTGACTTGATTAAAAATTATGGTGCTAACGAATTGCGTTTTTCATTAAGACAAAACATCGTTATCCGTAATATCAAAGAAGAAAATCTTCCTTTCTTTTACCAGGAATTAGCCAAATTAGAAATGGTTAGTTTAGGATATGATACTGTTGGAGATATCACGGCTTGTCCGGGAACTGATACTTGTAATTTAGGTATTGCAAGCAGTACAGGTATTGCTGAAGAATTAGAAAGAGTAATCAAAACAGAATACCCACAATACAGCAACAACACAGAAATTGAAATTAAAATCAGTGGATGTATGAATGCTTGCGGACAACACAATATGTCTGCCATTGGTTTCCAAGGAATGTCTATCAACTCAGGAAAATTAGTAGCGCCTGCGTTACAAGTTTTATTAGGAGGAGGAAGATTAGGAAATGGAGAAGGACGTTTTTCTGATAAAGTAATCAAAATTCCAAGTAGAAGAGGACCTGATGCTTTGCGTTATATCTTAAATGATTTTGATGCGAACGGAAACGGACAATCATTCCTAAATTATTATGATGCTAAAGGAGAGAAATATTTCTACGAATTTTTGAAACCATTAGCGGATGTAACGAATTTGGTAGATGCTGATTTCATTGATTGGGGTAATGCCGATAACTATGTAAAAGCAGTTGGAGTTGGAGAATGTGCCGGTGTTGTAATTGATTTAGTAGCTACTTTATTATTCGAAGCAAAAGATAAATTGACAGTTGCACAAGAATCTTTCGCAGAAGGGAAATGGTCAGATTCCATCTATCAGGCGTATGCAGGATTTGTAAATGGAGCGAAAGCTTTATTGTTATCTGAAAACGAAAAAACAAATACACATTCAGGAATCATAGATTTATTTGATACTGTTTTTGTTGCAACGAATAAAATTCAATTGGACTCAACTTTTGCTGAATTGGTTTACCAAATCAATAAAAATGAGCCTTCTGAAGCTTTTGCTAAAGCATATATCCAAGAAGGAATTAACTTTTTCGACAAAATTGAAGCTTACAGAGCGAAAGATTTAGCAGATGCTTAATACCATAAAACCCAAAGTAACTTTAGTTGGTGCAGGACCCGGAGATCCGGATTTGCTTACGCTGAAAGGCGCAAAAGCACTAGCCGAAGCGAACGTGGTTTTGTATGATGCATTAGCGAATGAAGAAATATTGAATTTTGCTCCCCAAAATGCCATCAAGATTTTTGTTGGAAAACAAATTGGGAATCACGCTTACACACAAGACCAAATCAATCAGTTGATTGTTGACAATGCGTTGACGTATGGAAATGTGGTTCGTTTAAAAGGAGGTGATCCTTTTATTTTCGGACGAGGGAGCGAAGAAATAGAATCCGCACAGAGTTTCGGAATTCCGACATTTGTTGTGCCCGGAATTTCTTCTGTAGTAGCAGTTCCTGCAAGTCAGGGTATTTCAATTACGAAAAGAGGAATTTCAGAAAGTTTTTGGGTTATTACAGGAACCACTTCTGACAGAGAATTATCTGCAGATGTAGCCTTGGCAGCCCAATCATCAGCAACGGTGGTGATTTTGATGGGAATGAGTAAACTATCACAAATAGTGGCATTATTTCAGAAAGAATCCAAAGGAGCAATTCCCGTTGCGATTATTCAAAACGGAACTACGCCAAAAGAAAAAATAGGAGTAGGAACCATTGATACGATTCAGGAAATAGTTGCCGAAAACAAATTAAGTTCTCCGGCAATTATTGTAATTGGAGAAGTAGTGAAAGAAAGCAGTCAGTTAAAAGGCTTTTACGAAGAATTTGTAACTGCTGAAATAAAATTATAATGGAAAGAAACGAATTATATCCGGTTTTTTTAAAACTACACAACCTCAAAGTACTTATTGTAGGCGGTGGAAATGTAGGCTTGGAAAAATTGTCATTTATGTTGAAATCCAGTCCCAATGCCAAGGTTGAGGTAGTGGCGACAAAGTTCTTGCCCCAATTGGTAACATTAGTCGAAAACCATCCTTCGGTTAAACTGACCAAATCGAAGTTCAAGAAAAAAATGTTAAAAAAACGTCACATGGTTATCGCTTGCACCGATGATTTGAAAGTCAATAAGCGGGTATATGATTTATCACGAAAGCGTTATTTGATCTGCAACATCGCCGACACGCCCGATTTGTGTGATTATTATTTGGGAGGAATTGTAACCAAAGGAAATGTGAAGATTGCCATTTCAACCAATGGAAAATCACCAACAACAGCCAAAAGGTTAAGAGAATTTTTCGAAGAAGTCATTCCGGAAGACGTCAATAAAATGGTCGAAAACCTGAATGAATATCGAAAAACACTCAAAGGAAATTTCGAAGAAAAAGTGCAGCGAATGAACGAAATCACTGAAGCATTAAAAAATAAAGAATAAAAAGATTCTCATAGAAATGAATGATAAAAATCATCATAATTTGAATAAATTATTTGTTTCTTTGCAATTATTAAGAATGATTATAAATAAAATAAAATGATAGAAACAGATATCCTTATAATAGGAGCCGGACCAACTGGTTTATTTACCGTTTTTGAAGCAGGATTATTAAAATTAAAATGTCATATTCTAGATGCATTGCCACAACCAGGAGGGCAATTATCAGAATTATATCCAAAGAAACCAATTTATGATATTCCAGGATTTCCAGAAGTATTAGCTGGAGATTTAGTAAATAACTTAATGGAACAAATCAAACAATTTGAACCAGGATTTACATTAGGTGAACGTGCTGAAACTATCGTAAAACAAGAAGACGGAACTTTTATTGTAACTTCAAACGAAGGAACTGAATTTCACGCCAAAGTAATTGCTATTGCAGGTGGTTTAGGAAGTTTCGAACCAAGAAAACCATTAATTGAAGATATCGAGTTCTACGAAGACAAAGGAGTAAAATACTTTATCAAAAACCCAGAGGATTTCAGAGACAAACGTGTTGTAATCGCCGGAGGTGGAGATTCTGCATTGGACTGGAGTATTTTCTTGGCAGATGTAGCTTCAGAAGTAACTTTGATTCACAGAAGAAATGAATTCCGTGGCGCTTTGGATTCTGTAGAAAAAGTACAAGAATTGAAAGATGCAGGTAAAATCCACATGATTACGCCTGCTGAAGTAATCGGAATCAACGGAGCAGAACACGTAGAATCTTTGGATATTGAAGAAAACGGAGCACACCGCAAAATCGAAACTGATTTCTTTATTCCACTTTTCGGATTGACTCCAAAATTAGGACCAATCGGAGACTGGGGATTAGAAATCGAGAAAAACGCCATCAAAGTAAATAATGCTTTGGATTACCAAACGAATATTCCGGGTATTTTCGCTATCGGTGACATCAATACCTACCCAGGAAAATTGAAGTTGATTCTTTGTGGATTCCACGAAGCTACTTTAATGTGTCAGGCGGCTTACCAAATCATCAATCCAGGAAAGAAATATGTGTTGAAATACACCACCGTTTCAGGAGTTGACGGATTCGACGGAACTCGCAAAGAAGCGCCAAAAGCAGTCGTTAAAGCGATAAACTAAACCACACATTGGTTACAATTATAAATAGCCTTATCACTTGCAAGTGGTAAGGCTATTGCTTTACTTTGCAGTTCCAAAATTGGAAAATAATCAGGAACGAAACATCGGGATTTATCGATAATCATCGTTCCCGCTATCCGTTACAATCTTTGTGGGCTGAACCCCAGTCCACAAAGGATTTTCACTACTATCGGGGCTAAACAGCCGACATTGGTGATTTTTGGAAAAATAATGAAATAAACCTTTGCGTCCTTGCGACTTTGCGGTGAAAAACAAAAAATAAGTTATGCCAAACATTCAAGAAGAAATAAAAAAACGAATTCTCGTACTCGATGGAGCGATGGGAACGATGTTGCAACGCTATAATTTTTCTGAAGAAGATTTCCGAGGAGAACAATTCAAAGACTTTCCACATTCGCTAAAAGGGAACAATGACTTATTGTCTTTGACACAACCCAAAGCGATTAAGGAAGTTCACGCTTTGTATTTCGAAGCCGGAGCCGATATTGTAGAAACCAATACGTTTTCAGGAACAACAATCGGAATGGCAGATTATCACTTGGAAGATTACGTTTATGAACTGAACTACGAGTCGGCAAAAATTGCCCGTGAAGTAGCTGATGAATTCACAGCCAAAAATCCGGACAAACCTCGGTTTGTAGCGGGTTCAATCGGACCAACAAACCGTACGGCAAGTATGTCGCCGGACGTGAATGATCCGGGTTACAGAGCCGTAACTTTTGATGATTTGCGAATCGCTTACAAACAACAAGTAGAAGCCTTAATGGACGGAGGTTGCGACTTACTTTTGGTAGAAACTATTTTTGACACCTTGAATGCTAAAGCAGCACTTTTCGCTATCGAACAAGTGAAAGAAGAACGCAATATCGATATTCCAATTATGGTTTCAGGAACCATTACCGATGCTTCAGGAAGAACACTTTCAGGACAAACGGTAGAAGCTTTCCTGATTTCGGTATCCCATATTCCGTTATTGAGTGTAGGTTTCAATTGCGCTTTAGGAGCGGATTTGTTAAAACCGTATTTACAAACGTTGTCGCACAACACTTCATTCAATATTTCGGCGCATCCAAATGCAGGATTGCCAAATGCTTTTGGAGAATATGACGAAACCCCGGAACAAACACAAGCTTTGATTAAGGAATATTTAGAAGATAATTTAATCAATATCATTGGTGGTTGTTGCGGAACAACTCCGGGACACATAAAGTTGATTGCAGATATTGCGAAGGATTATCAACCGAGAGTTTCGACGGCGGTGATGTAAATCCTTGGATGCAAAGCATAAAAACAAACAAACGACTACACGTTATAAAAAAGGTAGAAACAAATAAGCTAAACCTCCAAGATTTAAAACTTTGCAGGATTAAAAAATAAAGAAATGGCAGAAGCAAGAAGAAATTTGGTTTTATCGGGATTAGAACCCTTAATCATTACGCCGGAAAGCGTATTTGTGAATATTGGGGAAAGAACCAATGTAACGGGTTCGAGAAAATTTCTTCGATTAATCAAGGAAGAAAAATACGATGAAGCCTTAAGTATTGCCAAAGAGCAAGTAGAAGGAGGGGCGCAAATCATCGATATTAATATGGATGAGGGAATGCTGGATGGTGAATATGCGATGGTGAAATTCCTAAACTTGATTGCTGCCGAACCGGATATTGCTCGTGTACCAATTATGATTGACAGCTCGAAATGGGACATTATTGAAGCCGGTTTGAAAGTCGTTCAGGGAAAAAGTGTGGTCAACTCGATTTCGTTGAAAGAAGGAGAAGAGCAATTTATTCATCACGCCCAATTGATTAAACGCTACGGAGCAGCTGCTATTATTATGGCTTTTGACGAAGTAGGACAAGCTGATAATTTTGAACGTAGAGTAGAAATTTGCCAGCGTTCGTATGATATTTTAGTGAATAAAGTTGGTTTTCCACCGCAGGATATTATTTTCGATTTGAATATATTTCCCGTGGCAACAGGAATGGAAGAACACCGCCTGAATGCTTTGGATTTCTTTAGAGGAACCAAATGGGTTCGCGAAAATTTACCACACGCACATATTAGTGGTGGGGTGAGTAACGTTTCGTTTTCGTTTAGAGGAAATGATACCGTTCGTGAAGCGATGCACTCGGTTTTCTTGTATCACGCCATTAAAAACGGAATGACGATGGGAATTGTAAACCCGGAAATGCTTTCTATTTATGATGAAATCCCAAAAGATTTATTAGAACACGTTGAAGATGTAATTCTAAACCGTCGTGATGATGCTACTGAACGTTTGTTGGATTTAGCCGAAAATGTAAAAGGCGGACCAAAAAGTACTGAAAAAGAAATTCAGGAATGGCGTTTGGGAACGGTTCAGGAAAGAATAACACACTCTTTGGTAAAAGGAGTAGATGCTTTTATAGAACTTGATGTTGAGGAAGCACGATTGGCTGCCAAAAAACCTATCGAAGTAATCGAAATCAACCTGATGACAGGAATGAATGTCGTTGGAGATTTGTTTGGTTCGGGGAAAATGTTTTTGCCACAAGTGGTAAAATCGGCAAGGGTTATGAAAAAAGCCGTGGCTTATTTGTTGCCATTCATCGAAGCTGCCAAACAGGTTGGAGACAAAGAAGGAAACGGAAAAATATTGATGGCAACTGTAAAAGGAGATGTACACGATATTGGAAAAAATATTGTTTCGGTGGTATTAGCTTGTAACAATTATGAGATTATCGACCTTGGCGTAATGGTTCCTCCTGAAAAAATTATTGCAGCTGCCATTGAACACGATGTTGATATTATTGGTCTAAGCGGATTAATTACGCCATCTTTGGATGAAATGGTGTATCTCGCCAAAGAATTAGATAAACGTGGAATGAAAATTCCGGTAATGATTGGGGGAGCAACTACTTCGCGCGCACATACTGCTGTGAAAATTGCACCGCAATACAGAGAAACCGTAATTCACGTCAACGATGCTTCAAGAGCGGTTACGGTAGCAGGAAATTTATTAGACGATAACAGAGCAAAATATACAGCAGATATTCGAGCAGAATACGATGTGTTTAGAGAAACCTTTTTGAATCGTTCGCGTGACAAAAACTTCTTGTCGATTGAAGATGCTCGTAAAAATAAAATACAATTGGATTGGGCGAATTATACGCCAAAGAAACCAAATGTAATTGGAGCGCAAACCATTGAAGTGGATTTAGATGTTTTAGTTCCTTATATCGATTGGACGCCGTTTTTTCAAACTTGGGAATTGCACGGAAAATATCCTGCAATTTTGACGGATGAAGTGGTTGGTGAACAAGCGACTTCAGTTTTTGCCGATGCGCAAGCGATGTTAGAAGTGATTTTGAAAGAAAAGAAATTACAAGCCAAAGGAATCTATGGAATTTTCCCTGCGAATCAAATCAACGATGATGATATTGAATTGACAGATGAAAACGGAAAACCATTGCAGACATTCTTGACCTTACGTCAGCAATCGCAAAAAACCAAAGGGGCTCCAAATATCGCTTTGGCCGATTTTATTGCGCCAAAAGACAATGGTGTAGTGGATTATATGGGAGCGTTTTGTGTGACCACAGGTTTTGGTGTTGATGAATGGGCTGATGAATATCGTGATAATTTAGACGATTACAATTCGATTATGGTGAAAGCTTTGGCAGACCGTTTTGCAGAATCCTTCGCTGAATATTTACACGAAAAAGTACGTAAAGAAATTTGGGGATATGATACGGATGAATCTTTGTCAAAGGAAGATTTGATTAAAGAAAATTACAAAGGTATTCGTCCGGCACCGGGTTATCCGGCTTGTCCTGACCATTTAGAAAAACCAACCATTTGGAAATTACTAAATGTAGAGGAAGCAATCGGAGTAACTTTGACCGAAAGTATGGCGATGTGGCCGGCTTCTTCGGTTTCGGGTTATTATTTTGGAAATCCTCAAAGTAAGTATTTTGGACTCGGAAAAATAAAAGAAGATCAGGTAATTGATTACGCCAAACGAAGAAGTATTTCAACCGATATGGCGATGAAATGGTTGAATCCTAATATAGCAGATTAAATTAGTCATAAAGTCAAAAGTCATAAAGTCTCAAAGAGCGTGACTTTCGACCTTCGACTTTCAAACTTTAAGACATAATAATGAAAGTAACACAGCATATTGAAAACGCAAAAGGGAAACCTTTGTTTTCTTTCGAAATTGTTCCGCCTCAAAAAGGGACAAATATCAATGATTTATATGTAAATATAGATCCTTTGATGGAGTTCAAACCGCCTTTTATTGATGTAACCACTTCGAGAGAAGAGTATGTATATATTGAAAAAGACGGACTTTTTGATCGTCGTATTACTCGTATGCGTCCAGGAACGGTTGGAATTTGTGCTTCTATTCAGCATAAGTATGGAGTAGATGCTATTCCTCACGTTTTATGTGGTGGATTTACCAAAGAAGAAACGGAGTATTTGTTAGTGGATTGCCAGTATTTAGGGATTGAAAATTTAGTTGCCTTGCGTGGTGATCCAATGAAAGGCGAGAAGTATTTTGAACCTACAAAAGGAGGAAATAATTATGCAGTTGATTTGGTAAAACAAATTAAGGCGATGAATAACGGTCAGTTTTTGCACGACACTTTACCGATGCAAAGTGCACCTGATTTTTGTGTTGGTGTGGCTGGTTATCCGGAAAAACACATTGAAGCTCCAAGTTTAGAAGCAGATTTAAAAAGATTAAAAGAAAAAGTAGATGCCGGTGCCGATTATATCGTGACGCAAATGTTTTTTGATAATCAGCGTTATTTCAGATTTGTAGAAGCGGCTCGTGCAATTGGAATAACTGTTCCAATTATTCCGGGAATCAAGCCAGTTGCAGTAAAACGTCATTTGCAATTGCTGCCACAAGTTTTTTGGTTGGATATGCCACAGGATTTGATTCATTCTATTGAACAAGCAAAAGATAATGCAGCTGTTCGTCAGATTGGAGTTGAATTTGCAATTCAGCAGTCTAAAGAATTAATTGAATTTGGTGTGCCTTGTGTACATTATTATTCCATGGGAAAATCAGATAATATTCATCAGATAGCGAGTCAGGTTTTTTAGGAGTTTTTTAAATTAATTATAGTATATGACCTCACAGATTTTAAATTCTGTGAGGTTTTTTTTAAAATGATTTTCTTCTTTTGTATGTCATAAGATTTTTTTTATAAATTAGCCAAAAAAATACAGGAGACATTAAAAGGCTGTTGTATAAAATTGGAGTAAAATTTTATAAAAAAAACAAAATGAAAAAAGTAGTTTTAGTTATTGTTGCAATTTGTTTCTATTCTAGTGGAATTTCCCAAGAAAAAAAAATAAGTTCTGATAAGTTGTTAAAGGAATCAGCTGAAAATGGTTGTAAATGTATAGATTCTATCCCAACCTATAATAACCCAAAAGAAACAGTAATAGCTGAAATCAATAAGTGTATTAGTAAGCAAACTGTATCATATCAATTGACTTCTAAATTAATGCAGATAGACATTTTAAAAGAAAATGCTACAGATAAAAATATTAGTATTGCAGTTAATACAAATGAAAATTCCGATGAATATAAAAAATATTACTATGAATTAGAAAGATATATGATGGATAATTGTACCTCTTTGAAATCCAAAATAGCAAGTAATGAAAAACAGGCTCAAAATTCATTTTCTCAAAATCCTAAAGCTAAAGAATTTTATTATAAAGGATTAGATGAATTCGAGAAAGAAAAGTATGAAAAAGCTATAGAGTACTTTAAAAAAGCATTGAAAGAAGATGCTGAATTTGCATTTGCCTGGGACAATATAGGATTGAGTTATAGAAAATTGGGGAATTATGATAAAGCAATTGAATCCTATAATAAATCATTAGAAATAGAGCCAGAAGGAACAATGCCTTTGCAAAATATTGCCATAGCTTATCAATATAAAAAAGAGTATCAAAAAGCAATTGATTCTTTTCAAAAACTGGCTAAAATCAACAAAAATGATCCGGAAATTTATTTCGGAATTGGAAATGTTTATGCTATTAATTTAAGAGATTTTGAAAAAGGTTTGGATAATATGTGTAAAGCATATACTATTTATGTTGAGCAAAAATCAGCATATAGAGCCGATGCTGAAAAAATAATAAACTACATTCATTCGGAACTGAAAGCGCAAGGAAAAGAAGCTAGATATTATGAGATTTTGAAATCATATAATATTTCAGAATAAATAGAATTATAGTTTGCGTTTATATTTATTCTAAAAAAGCATCGTTTATATATTTAAACGATGCTTTTTTATGTAGTTACTGATCACTAAAACCTGATTGCTGCTAATTTATTTAGTCATTTCCCTAAAAACCGTTTCCAGATTTTTATTCTTTTGATTAAGTTGTAAAGTTTTCAACCCATTGGCATTAGCAAAATCAAAAACCGCTGGACGCATATCTTTATCTGCATTGAAGGTCAATTCCCAAATGTTGTCTTGTGTTTTTTTATAAGAAGTGAGGTTTTCTATTTGGGTAATCAATTCTTCTTCGGTTGCAAGGTCAAATTCAACTTCAATCACTTGTTGTGTTGCTTCTGTCGAAATTAAGTTGTCCAGTTTTTTGTCTGCCACAATTTCTCCGTTATTGATAATAATTACTCTGTCACAAATTGCTTCCACTTCTTGCATAATGTGGGTAGAAAGGAAAACAGTTTTATCTTTACCAACGTTTTTAATCACATTTCTAATTTCAACCAATTGGTTTGGGTCTAAACCTGTAGTTGGCTCGTCCAAAATCAAAACGTCCGGATTGTGTAATAACGCATTAGCAAGCCCTACACGTTGACGATACCCTTTGGATAATTGACTTATTTTCTTGTGACTTTCATTGGATAAACCTGTCAATTTGATTACTTCTTCAATTCTAGATTTGGCTACTTTATATACATCAGCATTGAAAGCTAAATATTCTCTCACGTACAAATCCAAATACAACGGATTGTGCTCGGGTAAATAACCAATAGATTGTTGAACTTCTTTGGTTTGAGAATTCACCTCAAATCCATTTACTGCAGCTGTTCCATCATCTGAAGCAATATAGGTCGTCAATATTTTCATCAAAGTAGATTTTCCTGCTCCATTAGGTCCTAGAAAACCTACTATTTCTCCTTTTTTGATGGAAAATGAAACGTTGTTCAATGCTTTTTGAGTTCCGTAGCTTTTTGATATATTGTTAACTTCTATTGACATGATGTGTTTATTTGAAGCAAAAGTAAACAGAAAAACTTTTAATTTATTATTTTATCTCACAATGAGTTTCATTAAAGTTTTAAATTAGATGAATTTTTAAGGAGTTTGTTTATTGGATTTATATATTTGCAAGTATTCGATTACTTTAAAATAAACAAAATATGAAAAAAGGAAGTGTGTTATTTTTTGCTCTTCTTGGGCTTTTTGTTCAGGCACAAGAAAAACCAGTTATTCAGCAGCAAGAAATTGTAAGAATTGAAACTGAACTGGCCTCGGATAAGATGGAAGGTAGAGCTATTTTTACAAGAGGAATTGATTCAGCTTCTGTTTTTATTGAAAATGAATTTAAAAAAATAGGACTTTCTTATTTTAAGAATTTAAAAAACTACCGACAGGAATTTGTTATCAAAAGAAAGCCTGCTAATAATGTAATAGGAATTCTTCCAGGAAAATCTAAACCGGAAGAATTTGTTATTTTTTCAGCTCATTACGATCATTTGGGAATTACTAATGATGGAGAGGATAAAATTTACAATGGAGCAAATGATGATGCATCGGGAACTACTGCCGTAATTGCTTTAGCTAAATATTTCAGGGAATTAAATCAAAACGAAAGAACGATTGTTTTTGTTGCTTTTACAGGTGAAGAAGTTGGAGGTTATGGTTCAAAGTTTTTTTCAGAAAACATTGATTCAAAAAAAGTAGTTGCAATGTTCAATATTGAAATGATTGGAACTGAAAGTAAGTGGGGTAAAAATTCGGCTTACATAACAGGTTTCGAAAAATCTGATTTTGGTACGATTTTGCAAAAGAATTTACAAGGTTCTAGTTTTAATTTTAATCCGGATCCATATCCACAAGAACAACTTTTTTACCGTTCTGATAACGCTAGATTAGCCGCTTTGGGAGTGCCAGCTCATACCATTTCTACTTCAAAAATGGATGTTGAACCCAATTATCATCAGACGAGTGATGAAGTTTCAACTTTGGATTTAGAAAATATGACTGAAATTATAAAGTCAATTGCTATCAGTTCACAGACTATTGTTAATGGAGTTGATACTCCTACTAGGGTGAAATAGGAAAATGAATCGCAATTATTTAAGCAGAGTTGATTAATTGTAATTTCTACACTTTATTTTTAATTATTGTGTAATGAAAAACAAGATTTACTAATAATTCCTTTTTTGTCAAATAAAATCAATCATTTTTTTTGGTTGGCAGAAAATAATTTATACATTTGCCAAGCATTAAAAAAATACAATCAAAATGTCTAATAACCGTTTTTATTTTAGCAACTCTTTTTATTTCTTTTTTAGGAAGTAAGGATTGTCTATGGTTATTTGAAAAATTAAGAAACAAATAAAACTAATATACAATCCTGATGAAAATCAGGATTTTTTTTTGAGTATTTATGAGTACAAAAATTGCAATACAAGGCATTAAAGGTTCTTTCCATCATCAAGTGGCGCAGGAATACTACAACCAGAAGGTTGAGGTAGATGAATGCTTGTCGTTTGAAGAGTTGGTGGACAGCGTTTTGTCTGGAAAGTCAAATCAGGCAGTTATGGCAATTGAGAATTCTATTGCGGGACCGATTATTCCGAATTATGCTTTGATTGATAAGAATAACTTACACATTGTTGGAGAACACTATTTAGATATTCATCAAAATTTAATGGCTTTGAAAGGTCAGAAAATCGAAGATATTCTTGAAGTTCATTCACATCCAATGGCTTTGTTGCAATGTATGGAGTTTTTGAAAAAGTTTCCACATATTAAAATAGTTGAAGATAAAGATACAGCTGAAACAGCAAGAAGAATTCATCAAAAACAGTTAAAAGGGATTGCTGCAATTGCCAGTAGAACTGCTTCTGTAATGTATGATTTGGAAATTTTGGCTCCGGAAATTCAAACCATCAATAATAACATGACCCGTTTTGTTATTATCAATAAAGAAGATCATTTTGTTGCTGAAAACGAAATTAACAGAGCTTCTATTAAATTTGAATTGGATCATAAACGAGGCAGTTTGGCAGCTATTCTTAATGTAATGAGTGATTGTAAATTGAATTTGACCAAAATTCAATCATTGCCAAAAATAGAAACGCCCTGGAAATATTCATTTTTTGTGGATGTTACTTTTGAAAAATATGAAGATTATGCCAAAGCAAAATCATTAATAGAAATTATGGCGGAATACTTCAAAGTATTAGGCGAATATAAAAACACAAAACCATGATTAGAGCAGCAAAACGTCTGGATATAGTGGAAGAATACTATTTCTCTTCAAAATTGAGAGAAGTAAGACAGCTGGCTTCTGAGGGAAAACCAATTATCAATATGGGAATTGGTAGTCCGGATTTAAAGCCTTCGCAAGCCGTTATTGATGCCGTTTCTTCAGCAATGCACGATGATAACTCACATGGATATCAGAGTTATCAAGGATTGCCGGAATTGAGAAGTGGTATGGCTGATTTCTACAAGAACAACTTTAATGTTGAGTTGAATCCAAATACAGAGATTTTGCCTTTGATGGGTTCCAAAGAAGGAATTATGCATATTTCATTGGCATTTTTGAATGAAGGAGATCAGGTTTTGATTCCAAATCCAGGATATCCTACGTATACTTCGGTAACTAATTTGGTAGGAGCAGTTCCGGTTTACTATGATTTGAAAGAAGCAAATAATTGGGAACCTGATTTTGAAGCTTTGGAAAAATTAAATTTATCGAAAGTGAAAATCATGTGGCTGGGTTATCCACACATGCCAACAGGAGCAAGAGGAAGTATTGCTTTGTTCGAAAAATTGGTAGCTTTCTCTAAAAAGCATAATATATTATTGGTAAATGACAATCCTTATAGTTTTGTTTTGAATGACAATCCGATGAGTTTGTTGCAAGTAGAAGGGGCGAAGGATATAGCATTAGAATTAAACTCTTTGTCAAAAACCTTCAATATGGCAGGTTGGCGAGTAGGAATGGTTTTAGGAAATGCAGCTTGTATCGATGCCGTTTTAAAAGTCAAAAGTAATATGGACAGCGGAATGTTCTTCGGAATTCAAAAAGGGGCGATTGAAGCTTTGAAAAGCGACAAATCCTGGTTTGATTCGATGAATGCTATTTATAAAAGAAGAAGAGTTTTAACGGAACAACTAGCTCAAAAGTTAGGTTGTGAAGTTTACAAAGAAGGAGTTGGATTATTTGTTTGGGCAAAATTGCCAAACGGAATCACTTCAGCAGAAAACTTCATCGATAAAATATTATACGATAAATCAATTTTCATTACACCGGGAACAATTTTCGGTTCAAATGGAGAAGGGTATATTCGATTTGCACTTTGTGTAAAAGAGGAAAAAGTTCAAGAAGCAATTGATAGATTTTAGCAAATGAAATGAGCATAACAGAAAAATTGGTCTAAATATTATGATGATATGCGAATTACATGTGACCAATGAAAAACAATAAAAATCAACACATGAAAGTACACGTAATAGGAATAGGATTAATAGGCGGTTCAATGGTTTTGGACATTAAAGCCTTGCACCCTGAAGCGACTATTTATGGTATTGACAATAACGAAGGTCATTTGGCGGAAGCTATTGCCTTGAGAGTTGTTGATAAGGCTGGTACATTTGATGATTTGGCTGAGGCAGATTTTGTAATCGTTTCGGTTCCTGTGGATATTGCCTTGACGGTCTTGCCAAAAGTGTTGGATGCTATTGGAGAAAATACAATTGTGATGGATGTGGGTTCTACTAAAACGCTTATTTGCGAAGCAGTAGCCAATCATCCAAGAAGAAGGAATTTTATTGCAGCGCATCCAATTGCAGGAACAGAATTTTCAGGACCTTCGGCAGCGATAAAAAACTTGTTTCAAGGAAAGACGAATATTATTTGTGAGGTGGAAAAAACAACTTTCAAATTACAGGAAAAAGCCTTGGAATTGTTTAAAGAGATGGGAATGAGAATCCGATATATGGATCCAAAATCGCACGACAAGCACATTGCCTATGTGTCGCATTTGTCACATATCAGTTCGTTTATGCTTGGGAAAACGGTTATTGATAAAGAAAAAGACGAGCAGGATATTTTTGATATGGCTGGTTCAGGATTTGAAAGCACGGTTCGTTTAGCTAAGAGTTCCCCAGCAATGTGGACTCCGATTTTCAAACAGAATAAAAAACAGGTCGTAAAAGGATTAGAAGAATACATTGCTAATTTATCACATTTTAAAGAGTTGCTAGAGAACAATGATTATGATGCGATTTACAACGAAATGCAAAGCGTGAATAAAATAAAAGAAATATTAAACGGAATGAAAAAGTAAGCAGTAGTTAGTTACAGTTTACAATTATAACAAAGAACAACACAGAAAAAAATAATAAAAAATTAAATTTAGAAAGATGGAAAACAAGAAAGAAATGAGAAATTGGTTGAATGACTTCAATTTGTCTCATCCATTAGTGATAGCAGGACCTTGTAGTGCTGAAACAGAAGAGCAGGTATTGAAAATTGCTCATGAATTGAAAAATTCTGATGTAAGCGTTTTCAGAGCAGGAATCTGGAAACCAAGAACTCGTCCAGGAGGGTTTGAAGGTGTTGGTGAAATTGGATTGAAATGGCTTAAAAAAGCTAAAGAAGAAACAGGAATGCTAATGGGAACTGAGGTTGCTACGGCTGCACACTGTAAATTGGCTTTAGAATATGATATTGATGTTTTATGGGTTGGTGCCCGTACAACTGCTAATCCGTTTGCGGTTCAGGAAATTGCTGATACATTAGCAGGAACTGATAAAATCGTTTTGATTAAAAATCCGGTAAATCCAGATATGGCTTTATGGCTTGGTGGTGTTGAGCGTTTGTATGCTGCCGGAATCAAAAAATTAGGAGTAATCCATAGGGGTTTTTCTACTTACGAAAAAACTAAATACAGAAATATTCCAGAATGGCAAATTGCTATCGAATT
Organism: Bacteroidota bacterium; assembly: GCA_040387175.1. Classification (GTDB taxonomy): domain Bacteria; phylum Bacteroidota; class Bacteroidia; order Flavobacteriales; family Flavobacteriaceae; genus Flavobacterium. The sequence continues at coordinate 178,784 of JAZKED010000017.1, forward strand.
GCAAAATAAATTCCCTGATTTGCCATTAATCATTGATCCATCACATATTACAGGAAACCGCAATATGATTCTTGAAGTAACTCAGGAAGCTTTGGATTTGAATTATGACGGTATGATTATCGAAACACATATTGATCCGGATAATGCTTGGTCTGATGCTGCGCAACAAGTTACTCCAGATGCTTTGAAGCAAATCCTGAAAGATTTGAAAGTGAGAAAAGTGAGCGGAGATTCAGATTTTGAGCAAAAAATGGGTAAATTAAGAGCTAATATCGATGTTTTAGATGCTAATTTATTAGAGCTTTTAGGTAAAAGAATGAAAGTAGTTGATGAAATTGGTCAAGTGAAAAAAGACAACAATGTAGCTGTTTTACAAAACAATCGTTGGAATGAAATTCAGGCAAAAATGGTTGCTGAAGGATCTAAAAAAGGATTGACAGAAGAGTTTATCGTTAAATTGTTCAAAGAAATTCATCAGGAAAGCATTGGTCACCAAGAGAAAATACTGAACTCTTAAATTAATATTTTTAAAAATTAAATCCTTACCCTAATGGTAGGGATTTTTTTTGTAATATTGAAAAAAATATCGTACTAATATTATTAAAAAATAAAATGAAAAAAATTACATTCGCTTTTTTACTATTTGGTTTATGTTGTGTGAATTTATTTGCACAAAACAAAATAGATAAATTAAACATGACTTATGGAGAAGAGTTAGCTGACGACAAGCAAAAAATTGTAAAAATTATCGGTGAACACAATGATAAAATTTATGCTTTAGCAATTTCAGGTAAAGAAGATTATTTTTTGAAGATTTTCGAATCAAAAGCTATGAAAATGATTTCTTCCAATCCTATTATTGTTCCTAAATTGGATGATAGAGAAGTAGATTTTGAAGAAGTATTTTTATTAAATGGAAATTTATATGCTATTGGAAGTGTTTACAATAGAAAAGAAAAAACATTTAATTTAGTAGGGGCTCCGATTTCAGATAAAGGTGTTTTAAGTGAAAAAACGGTTTTGTTATTTAATTCTGTTGTTGCTAAAAAATCAGAAAAAGGAGAATTTTATTTTAAACTTTCTCAGGACGAAGGTGCATTATTGGTAATGCATACGTCATTGTTCCCGAAAGAAGATTCGGTTCAATATGAAGTGAAATTATTTGATGATAAACTAAAGGTTCTTTTTTCTAATACTGAAAAAGTAAAATTTGATGATAGTAAAAAGGATTTTGAATTTACTATTGCCGATTTTGAATTGAATTTTCAAGACGATGTGTTTTTAGTAATTAATGAAAGTTATAGAGACTCAAAAAAGAAAGAACAAATAGAGAAATTCCAGATTCATGCTTTCAAAAAAGCAAATAGTTATAAAAAGGAAATTGTAGATATTAACATTAAAGGAAAAGAAATCATTAATTGTAAAATGATTTCTACGGCAAAAAACACTTTAAAAGTAGTAGGGTTTTATTCAAGCGTTCGTGATAACGGAAAGGCTAATAAAGACTTAAAAGGAGTATATAATGCAACAATAGATTTAGCAACAAATACAAGTTCCGAAGTTAAATTTAATGAGTTTGATTATGCAACAAAAGTTAAATTGTTAGGAGAGAGACGTGCTAAAAATGGAAAAGATGTTAAGCCTCTTTATACTATTACTACAATAGTTGAAAAAGGTGACGGTGGTTTAATAATTCTTTCAGAAATGCAGTATGTTTATTATGGTAAAAGTGCTGGAATAGGACCGTTGGCTTTTACACCTGTCACTTATACTAAGAATGAAATTATAATAACTTCTTTAAAGGCTGATGGTTCATTAGAATGGAGTAATGTATTGCCAAAGGTACAAGTTGCAGCTATAACTACAATGTCATTGTCTCTAGGTGGTGTGGGTAGTAATGGTAGTTTTACAGTGGGTGCATCAGTAATGATACCATTGGTAGATTTAGGAAAAGGACCTGAATATTTAGGAGCAATACCTATGTATAAAGATGGTAAATTAAATATTATTTTTAATGATAATGTTAAAAATAAAGGTATTACTGATATAGAAGAAATAAAAGCATTAGGCAATTATAATAATGCAGTCCCTGCTCTTTTTATATTTGACGAAAAAGGTAACATTACAAGAAAAGACCCAGAGGAAGTGGTAAAGAATGAGTTAGTACTAAGACCAGGTGTATATTACAGAAAAAATGAAAAAGAATTAATTTTGTATTCATCAAGGAAAAAACAAGATAAACTCGGAAGATTAATTTTAGAATAATAATATAAAAAAGGTTGTGAGTAATTCACAACCTTTTTTATTTAGAGGTACTGTAATTTTTATTTTGTGAGTGCGTCAAAGACTAATTTAACTATTAGGATTATTAGTATCAAGCTAGTCAAAAAGATTAATTGACTCAGAAAAGTTAATAATAATGTTCTTTTTAGGCTGAGTTTATTAAAAAACTGAGCATTGGTCCAATAGATGAATACGACATCAATAAGATAAATGATTAAGGAAAGTGTCTTCATCATACTTGTTCCATTGTAATAGTAAAGCAAAGGAAATAGTGCAATATGCAAAAACAGTCTTTGAGAAGCTTTGAATGTGTTTAGGATAAAATATTCTACTAAATTATATCCTTGTTTTTTGAAAGCAATGCTTGTTCCAATTGTATAAAATGGAATAGTTAAAAGAATTACCCAGGGATAATGACTGCCTAACCAGTCATTAAATTTCGTAGAATCTACACCAACTTCCGAAGTGTCATTAGAAAAGCTAATGTTGTAATAATGGTACAAAAAACCATATAAAGTAGCTAGTAAAAGAACTAAAGAAATGGGTTTGAAATGTTTGATACGTTTTCCTTCAACAAAATCTCTTATGGAATGACCTGGTCTGGTGAATAATTGTTTTATAGAATATAAAATTCCCTCATCAAAATGTAATAAACTGTGTTGAATTTCCCTCCATAAAAAATGAAAATTCAATTGATGAGTGGCGGCGGGTTGTCCACAATTATTACAATAATGTCCTGTGTAAGTTTGTCCGCAGTTTTTGCAAGTTACATCCATTATTTATCGATTATATTATTGAATAGTATATTATTACCAAAATCAATTTCAATAGTAATTAAACCTTTTTAGTAGATAAAAAGCACTTTCAACTGTAAACCTAAAACAAAATTTTATCTTTGCAAAGGTTTGGATTAAATCTATAATCTGTAATCTGATATCTAAAATCTGAAAATGACAGGAACCGTTTATAAATCTACAGGAAGTTGGTACACCGTAAAATCCGATCAGGGTGATTTTATCGAATGCCGTATGAAAGGGAAATTTCGAATTAAAGGAATTAAAAGTACCAATCCCATTGCAGTGGGTGATGTTGTGGATTATGAACTCGAAGAAACTTCGGATACTGTTACAGGAACCATTCACAATATTCACGAAAGAAAGAATTACATTGTTCGAAAATCAGTGAATCTATCTCATCAGATGCATATTATTGCTTCGAATATTGATCGCGTTTTTCTTTTGGTAACCATCAATAATCCGCCAACAACTTTTAATTTCATAGATCGATTCCTGGTAACTGCAGAAGCTTACGGAATAGAAACGATATTGGTTTTTAATAAAATAGACACTTTTGATGATGCTACATTAGACGAACAATTGTATATGCAGCACGTGTATCAGCAAATTGGATACCAATGTTTGCGAGTTTCCGCTACTACAAATAAAGGAGTGGAGGAATTAAAACAATTGATGATTGGGAAAGTCACTATGTTTTCAGGACATTCAGGCGTTGGAAAATCAACTTTGGTTAATGCTCTGGAACCTTCTTTGCATTTAAAAACCAAAACAATTTCTGAAGCCAGTAAGCAAGGACAACACACAACAACTTTTGCCGAAATGTATGATTTGAGTTTCGATGCCCGAATAATTGACACGCCCGGAATAAAAGGTTTTGGAATTGTTGATATGGAAAAGGAAGAAATCAGCGGGTATTTTCCAGAGTTTTTCAAGTTGAAAGAGCAATGCAAATTCAATAATTGCCTGCATAAAGAAGAGCCCCATTGTGCTATAAAAAAAGCTTTGGATAAGGATGAAATTTCCTGGACACGCTACAATAGTTATCTTAAAATCTTAGAAGGCGATGATGAACATTACCGTGTCGATTCCTATGACGAAGATCGAAAAGCCAGTGATGAAACGAGAAAATAATTAGTTAAATGTCTAAAGCCTTAAAGTCGAATGTTTAGTGACTTTTGACTTTCGGCTTTCAAACTTTAAGACACAATAAATGAAAGTTGTAATTCAAAGAGTTTCTCAAGCCTCAGTAACTATCGATTCAAAAATTGTAGCAGAGATCCAAAAAGGATTGTTAGTTTTAGTTGGAATTGAAGATACGGATTCTCAGGAAGATATTGATTGGCTTAGCCAAAAAATTGCCAATCTTCGCATTTTTAGTGATGAAAACGAAGTAATGAATCTTTCAGTTAAAGATATTAATGGTGATGTAATTGTTGTTTCTCAATTCACACTTCACGCCCAAACCAAAAAAGGGAATCGTCCTTCTTACATAAAAGCTTCAAAACCCGAAATTGCTATTCCTCTTTATGAGAATTTTGTCCGCAAAATAGAAAAAGAATTAGGTAAGAAAGTCCAAACTGGAGTTTTTGGAGCTGACATGAAAGTGCCACTTTTGAATGATGGACCAGTAACTATAATTATTGATAGCAAAAACAAAGAGTAAATTAAGATTATTCCTTAAAAAATTATATTTTTGGGCAAAATTTTACTTTATGAAATCTATTGCCTACTTAGTAGTTGTTTTTTTACTTTCTTATACAATTTTTGCTCAAAAATCAGAATACTCTTCCTCACTTATTTCCGATAGTTTAAAACAAAATGCTAATGCAGTAGTACGTTTAAATCAAATTGATATTCTCATTTCTTCCCAACGTAATATGAGTGTCAAAAATAAACGAGTGGTTACCGTTCTTAATGAAAAAGGCCTTAGATGCATTGACGCCTATGAATATTATAGTAAAAGAACAACAGTCGATTACATACAAGCAACAGTTTTTGATTCTTTTGGAAATGAAATTAAAAAAATAAAGAGAAAAGATTTTAGAGATCAATGTGCAACGGATGGGGGAACTGTTTTCTCTGATAGTAGATATATTTATTTAGACTATACACCAATTCAATATCCATTTACTATAATTTATGAAAGTGAAATCCAAACTTCAACAACTGCTTTTGTTCCACAATGGTTTCCACTGAATGATTATCTTTTAAGTGTAGAAAAAAGTGTTTTAAATGTAAATTATCCTGATAATTTGGGTTTTAAGAAAAAAGAATTCAATTTTTCTAATTTTCAAATCAAAAAAACACAAGATACTTCAACTCAACTCTCTTATACTGCAATAAATATTTTAGCACAAAAAAAAGAAGAATATAGTCCTGATTTTACAAATATTTTTCCAAATGTCATGATGGGACTAGAATTTTTTAATCTTGAAGGGATTGATGGAAATGTAAAAACCTGGAAAGAATATGGGCAATGGTATTCTGATAAAATTTTGACAGGAACAATGGAATTATCTCCCGAAACTAAAGCTAGAATGAAAAATTTGGTTGGAGATGAAAAAGACCCTATTGAAAAAGCAAAAAAAATATATAAGTATGTTCAAGACAAATCACGATATGTTAGCATTCAGGTAGGAATCGGTGGTTGGAAACCAATGTTTGCTAATGATGTAGATCGTTTAGGATATGGGGATTGTAAAGCATTGTCAAATTATACAAAAGCTTTATTAAATACGGTAGATGTCCCTTCTTATAATACGATTTTGTTTGGAGATAGTGATAAGCTTGACATTCGGTCTGATTTTGTTTCGATGCAGGGAAATCATATGATTTTATGTATTCCAAACGAAGAAAATTATGTGTTTTTGGAATGTACCAGTCAGGACGCTCCTTTTGGATATCAGGCTAATTTTACTGACGATAGAGATGTTTTAATCATCAAACCTGAAGGAGGAGAAATTATTAGAACTAAAAACTATGAAAATAAAGATAATTATCAGATTAATAAAGGAAAGTATTTTTTGGATGAAAATGGAAGTCTGTCTGGAGTAATCTCAATGGTTTCAGGAGGGGCGCAATATGGAGTAAAACTACGTGTAGAAAAAAAACTACCAACAGAAAAAGAGGCTTATTATAAAGATTTTTGGGATAATATCAGTAATTTAAAAATAAATAAAACCCTGTTTTCTAATGATAAAGAAAAAGTGATTTTTACTGAAAATATGGAAATTACAGCTGGTAACTACGGGAAAATTTCAAATGGGAAAATGATTTTTGTTGTTAATGCTTACAGTCAGTATACAGGGAGTGTAAAACGAATTAGAAATCGAAAAACTCCTTTTGAAATTCAGAGAGGTTTTTATAATACTGATGAGATTAAAATAACCTTGCCTTCTGGTTTTGCAATCGAATCATTGCCTCAAAATGTTGAATTGAACACTAAATTCGGAGAATATAAAGCTGAGATTATAAAAAAAGATAATAACGAATTAATCTATAAACGCAGCTTATTTGTAAAAAAAGGATTGTTTCAAAATAAAGAATATGAAGAATATCGTCTTTTTATGGAACAAATTTCTAGAAATGATAATGCCAAAATAATTTTAACTAAATAACCAAATAAACTATGCTTTTCAAAAAAATAGTATTCATTTTAATTGCTTTTTTATTCTTTTCTAATACCAATGCCCAAGAATTCAAATTAGGAAAAGTTTCCATTCCTGAATTGGAAGAAAAAGAACATCCAAAAGATCCTTCTGCTTCTGCTGCAATATTGTTTGAAAAAGGAGATGTTCGATTTGAATATTCTGATGAGCGTGATTTTGAAATAGTTACTGTAGTACAGATTCGAATTAAGATTTATAAGAAGGAAGGTTATGAATGGGCAAATCATAAAGTTCGTTATTATATAGATAATAAGTTAGAAGAGAATGTGTCTTTTTCAGATGCAGTTACTTATAATTTGGTAGCAGGAAAGATTGAAAAAACAAAATTAAAAAGTGATGGGGAATTTCTCGAAAAAATAAACAAATATTGGGGGAGAAGGAAAATCACGATGCCTAATGTTAAGGAAGGTTCTGTTATAGAATTTGAATATGAGATTAGATCCCCTATGATTAGCTCTTTTAGAGATTGGGATTTTCAAACCAGTATCCCTGTGAATTATTCTGAATATAGAACTAGTATTCCAGAATATTTTGATTATAAAAGAAATCAAAAAGGATATATGTTCCTTAAAACAGCAATAGAGAAATCAAATAGAAAAGTTAATTATGTTTCTGTAGTAGATTATCACGATGGTACTCCGCCAACTCGTACGAATAGAGAGCTTAATTTTACAGAAACAAAAACGACCTATTCTGCCAAGGATTTACCCGCAATGAAAGAGGAGGTGTTTGTTAATAATATTGACAATTATACGACAAGTATTTCTCATGAATTGGCTTCGACGACTTACCCAAATTCTGCTTTTAAAAAATACTCAACTGATTGGGAGTCAGTAGTAAAAAGTATTTATAACTATGAAGATTTTGGACCGGAGTTAAATAAAACTGGTTATTTTGAGGAGGATGTAAAAAAGATTTTATCAGGACTTAATACCGATTCAGAAAAAATAGCAGCTATATTAAAATATGTAAAATCGAATGTGAAATGGAATAATCATTCTGCATTTTTTTGTATTGATGGAGTAAAGAAAGCCTATAAAGATAAAGTAGGAAATACAGCTGAAATCAATTTGATGCTTACTGCAATGTTGCGATTTGCCGGATTGGATGCCAATCCGGTTTTAGTAAGTACCAGGGATAATGGAATTACTGTTTTCCCTAGTAGAGTTGCTTTTAATTGCGTAATAGCTGCAGTTGAAACTCCTGAGGGTTTAATTTTACTTGATGCTACTGAAAAATATTCAGAACCTAATATTTTGCCATTGCGAGATTTAAACTGGATAGGAAGATTGATTCGTAAAGATGGCACTTCGATTGAAGTAGATTTAATGCCAAAAACACTTTCGATGAAAGCAACAAGCATGAGTGTGGTCTTAAAAAGCGATGGCACTGCAGAAGGCAAAACAAGAAATCAGTTTGTGAATCATGAAGCATTGGAATTTAGAAAAGGAAATTTGGCAACAAATGCGGATAGTTATTTAGAAAAACTGGAGAATAAAAATAATGATATAGAAATAAGTGAATATATAAGAGAGAATGATTTGGATTTATCTAAACCTATCATCGAAAAATTCACATTTAAGGACACGAAAGATATAGAGATTATTAATGACAAAATTTATATATCCCCAATGTTATATTTAGCAGTAAGGGAAAATCCTTTCAAACAAGAAGTGAGAGAATATCCAATTGATTTTGGTTATCCAAAACAAGAGCGATATAATATCAATATCAATATTCCTGAAGGATTTGTAGTGGAATCAATACCGCAGTCTGTAAATATAGCTACAGTAGAAAATATAGGTACGTTTAAATATGCTATTGCCAATACAGCAAACAGCATTCAAATCGTAATTGCTAAAGATATAAATACAGCAATTGTCCAAGCTGATTCTTATAACGTTTTAAAAGATTTCTATCAAAAAATGATTGATAAACAGAATGAAAAGATAGTTTTAAAGAAGATATAATATTATGAAAATTAAATTAATTATTTTTTTGTTTATTATTTCATTTCTAAATATTTATGGGCAAAAGTTTGAGTTGGGTAAAGTTTCTATTTCGGAATTACAAGAAAAAATGCATCCAACTGATACAAGTGCAGTCGCCGCAATTTTATTTAAAAAAGGAGAAACTTTTTTTACCTATACTAATGGCACAGGGTTTACTGCTAATCATGTTTATGAATTTAGGATAAAAATTTATAAACCTGAAGGCTTAAGTTGGGCAAATCAAAAAGTTTCATATTATGTAGGTTATGAAAATTTAAATGATGATACTGTTCGGTTTTCAAATTCAGTAACTTATAATCTTGAAGATGGGGTCATTGTAAAAACAAAATTAAATAGTGAGGGTACTTTTAAAAATAAAATAAATAAATATTGGAATCAGGCAACTATTAGTTTACCAAATGTAAAAGTAGGTTCTGTTATAGAGTTTAAATACGTTTTGAAATCAGAAAATTTGGTTCGACTTCCGGATTTTGATTTTCAATATGATATTCCGGTTAATTTCTTTGAATATAAAACTGAAATACCAGAATTTTTCATCTATAAGTCATTGCTTATTGGCGGTATGGAAATTGAAACAAAAGCAGAAGTTGTAGACAGTAAACAAATATACGCTAATGGTTATAAACAAATTAACAGAATTTATACTTCTAAAAATATTCCAGCACTAAAGAAAGAGAAATTTGTAGATAATATAAATAATTACATAGGATCTATACAAAATGAGTTGGAAAGAAAAAGATTTCCTGACATGCCTGTTGTTGATTATGCAGACACATGGGAGGGCGTTGCAAAGACAATCTATAAAGACAAGGATTTTGGTGATGAACTTAAATTAAAGGATTATTTTTTAGAAGATTTAAAAGGGTTGTTACAAAACCCTAGTACTCCTAAAGAACGTTTAAATACAATTTTTAAGTTTGTTCAAAATAAAATGAATAGTATCAAAGAAAAGAGATATTATGTAGATAAAGGAGTTAAAAAAGCATATGAAACAAGAACGGGAAATGTTGCTGAAATAAATTTCATATTAATTTCAATGTTAAAAACTGCTGGAATTGAAACAAATCCAGTTTTAGTTAGTACAATTGAAAATGGTATTCCTGTATTTCCAAACCGAACCGTTTTTAACTATGTTATTGCTGCTGCTGAAATTGACGGGCAGAAAATTTTATTAGATGCAACAAATAAGTTTACAACGCCTAATGTCTTGCCATTAAATCTTTTAAATTGGAAAGGAAGACTTATTAAAGAGGATGGCTCTTCAGAAGAAATTGAATTAATACCAGCAATTAAATCAAAGGATGATTATAGTTTAAAAGTAACTATAAAGCCAGATTCAGGACAATTGGAAGGGATGCTTAATGTAAAGAGAACGAATTATTCTGCTTTTAATTTTAGAGAAATAAATACAGATAAAAGTGAGGACATATATCTTGAAGCATTAGAGAATAATTTAAGCAAAATTGAAATTAAAGATTATAAGATTGAAAATAAAACCGAAGATTTGGCAAAGCCAGTTATTGAAAATTTTAATTTTACCTTGAGTAATTCTTATGATGTTATTGGTGGGAAAATATTTTTAAAGCCAATATTGTTTTTTACAGATAACAATAATCCATTTGTCCAAGAGCAAAGACAAATGCCAATTTATTTTGGATATCCACATCAATTGATATATAATGTTTCTATAGAATTGCCACACGGATATATTGTTGAATCGATACCAGAGTCAATTCGGCTTGTAACAGAAAATAAAGATACATCATATACTATGAGTGTAATTAATGAAGATGGTACAATACAGATTAAGGTGATAAAAGAAATAAATAAAGCTATTTTTGCAGCTGAAGATTATGATATGCTGAAAGATTTTTTTCAACAAATGATTGATAGGCAGAATGAAAAAATTGTTCTTAAAAAAATATAGTTATGAATTTAAAAAACGCACAACTAGACGTAGATACCTGGATTAAAGAACATGGTGTTCGGTATTTCAATGAATTGACCAATATGGCTCAACTTACTGAAGAAGTAGGAGAAGTGGCTCGGATTATTGCTCGTCGATATGGAGAACAATCTGAAAAAGAAAGCGACAAAAGTAAAGATCTTGGTGAAGAATTGGCTGATGTCGTTTTTGTAGTTTTATGTCTGGCAAACCAAACAGGAATCGATTTACAGTCCGCTTTTGATAAAAAAATGGATTTAAAATCTGTCCGTGATAAAGACCGTCACAAGAACAATGAGAAATTGAAATAATTGTGAATTGTAAATTATGAATTGTGAATGAGTAGTAGTAAATTGCGCACCTAAATTATATGAGTCAAAAGCTAAACTCATAATTCATAACTCAATTATAAAATGAATTTACTGTTAGAAACTTCCCAATCTGATTTACAAGCAAAAATTGCTGTTACAGGTTCAAAAAGCGAAACCAACCGATTATTGTTATTGAAGGCATTGTTTTCGAATATTACTTTGGCCAATACTTCAAATTCTGATGATAGTGAAGTAATGCAAAAAGCCTTGAAAGGGAATGAAGAAATAGTTGATATTCATCACGCAGGAACAGCAATGCGTTTTCTTACGGCTTATTTTGCTGTAAATGAAGGTCGCGAAGTAGTGTTGACTGGTTCTCAAAGAATGACAGAGCGTCCAATCAAAGTTTTAGTTGAAGCATTGCAACAATTAGGAGCGAAAATCTCTTATGAAAAAGAAGAAGGTTATCCGCCTATTCGAATCAAAGGACAAAAAATCACGGCAAACAAAGTGAGTATACCTGCTAATGTAAGCAGTCAATATATTTCAGCATTATTGTTAGTTGCTCCGAAACTGGAAAACGGTATCGAATTGACTTTGGTGGGAGAAATTACTTCTATTCCTTATATCAAAATGACTTTGGCATTGCTGAATGATTTGAACATTCAAACTAGTTTTGAAGGTAATGTAATCAAAGTATATCCAAAACAGGAAGTAGAAACTAAAGAAATGACTGTGGAATCCGATTGGAGTTCAGCTTCTTACTTTTTCAGTTTAGCGGCTTTATCGAATGAAGCTACTATTTCATTGACTAGTTATAAAGAAACTAGTTTACAGGGAGATTCGGCTTTGGTTGAAATCTATTCAAAAATGGGGGTAGAAACTCATTTTGAAGAAAATAAAATCACTTTGGTAAAACAACCAAATTTTAATTTCGAAACCGTTAATTTTGATTTAAACAACACGCCGGATATTGCTCAAACTATTGTGGTAACTTGTCTTGGTTTAGGAATTGGTTGTCATCTGACAGGACTTCATACTTTAAAAATTAAAGAAACTGATAGACTTGAAGCACTTCGAATTGAATTAACAAAACTAGGAGCAAATATTTCTGTGACCAATGATAGTTTAACGCTTGTCGCTTCAAAAGAGATTAATTCGAATGTGAAAATCGCGACTTATAACGACCACAGAATGGCCATGGCATTCGCACCTTTGGCTTTAAAAGTTCCTATCATTATTGAAAATGCCGAAGTGGTTTCGAAATCATATCCTGATTTTTGGGAAGATTTAAAAAATCTTGGTTTTCAAATTTCTGAATTATAAAACTTTGTGACTTGGCGTCTTTAGGGTAGAATGGAAAATAAACATCAAAACACTTGACAACGCCTATCTCACAATCGTATATTTGCACACGATTTAGAATTATGACTTCAAAACTTATAATTTCTAATTCATAACTCATAACTTTTTCAAATGAAATTATCACATTTTCAATTCAATTTACCAAAAGAACTTCTTGCAGAATACCCAGCAGAAAACAGAGACGAATCACGTTTGATGGTTATTGATCGCAAAAAACAAACGATAGAACATAAAATGTTCAAAGATGTTATCGATTATTTTGATGAAGGAGATGTCCTTATTCTTAATAATACTAAAGTTTTTCCAGCACGTTTATACGGGAATAAAGAAAAAACCGGAGCGAGAATCGAAGTTTTCTTGTTGAGAGAATTAAATGCAGAACAAAGACTTTGGGATGTATTGGTAGATCCGGCACGTAAAATCAGAATTGGTAACAAATTATATTTTGGTGATGATGATTCATTAGTTGCCGAAGTAATTGACAATACAACTTCTCGTGGAAGAACATTACGTTTCTTATATGACGGTTCGTATGAAGAATTCAGAAATAAATTAACAGAACTTGGAGAAACTCCAATTCCAAAATACATCAACAGAGAGGTAACTCCGGAAGATGCAGATCGTTACCAAACAATTTATGCTAAAGAAGAAGGAGCTGTTGCAGCACCAACTGCAGGTTTGCATTTCTCTAAACATTTATTGAAAAAATTAGAAATTAAAGGAATTAAATTTGCTGAAGTAACACTTCACGTAGGTCTAGGAACTTTTAATCCGGTTGAGGTTGAAGATTTATCAAAACATAAAATGGATTCTGAGGAATTGAAAATTACAGAAGAAGCTTGTGAAATTGTAAATGAAGCAAAATCGAAAAGAAAACGTATTTGTGCAGTAGGAACAACATCAATGCGTGCTATTGAAAGTTCTGTTTCTTCACAAAGAACATTAAATCCTTTCGATGGCTGGACTAATAAGTTTATTTTTCCTCCCCACGATTTTAGCGTAGCAACTTGTATGATTACTAATTTTCATACACCAAAATCAACTTTATTGATGATGATTTCTGCTTTTTGCGGTCACGATTTAATGCGTAAAGCTTATGATGAAGCTATTAAAGAAGGATATAAGTTTTATTCTTATGGTGACGCCATGTTAATAATCTAAAAAATAATATAGTAACTAAAAAAATCTCGCCAGGAATGGCGAGATTTTTTTGTTTTAATGAAGTAATTATTCTTCTATTTCTGCATATTCATCATGGCATACAAATTGGTGAGTTGGTCCGCATTGTTCAAAATGTCATTTGCTTTTTGATAAATAATTACAGCATCTGTTGAATCACGATCTATTGCTATCCCGTCATTTTTATACATACTGGATTTTAAATTTCCCCAAATTCTATATATCTCCGAAATTTTTTCTTCAGTATCTGAATTATTAACTACGGAAATGTTGACAGAAGTTAGTGTTTTTTCAAACATGTCAATTGCTTCTTTAATCTCTGCCGTTCCGTCTTTGTTGACTTTGTAATAAGTTGATGCATAATACAAAGTAAGGCGCTGTGTTAAATAACGTAACTTACCAGAGTTTGCAATTGTCGTTGATAATATACTAGTGTCATATATTTTAGGTGATGTTTCTTTGGGTAAGGATTCTGAATAAGCAATTAATTCTTTTACAACATTGTCGCATGATGTTAATATAGAAGTATTGTTGTTAAATATATTTGAAGTAGATACTCTGCTTCTTTCTAACAAATTTTTCTTGTAATCTGCCCACATTAATTCGACTATTTCTAGTTTGTATTTGATTTCTTTTGTAGGGGCATAACCAAATAACAATTTTAAATTTTGTTCAAATAACAGGATGGACGAATTTAACTCTTTGTCAACTTCTTTAGTTAATTGATTCATTGTTTTATAAATTTTGTCTTTCGCCATACGCTGGCTTAACATTCGTTGTTTTCCAGCCATATTTATAGCTTGTCCTAAAGTTAATGTCTGAGCGAAAAGTGATGTAACGCTAAATAAAGTTAGTAGAAGTAGAATTTTTTTCATTTTTGAATTGATTTTTAAAGTTATTATCTAAGTATATTTTGAATTGAATTTTTTGTTTTAAAAAACGTTATTCATTACAAATGTATCGGTAAATATTGATTTTTTACTGTAAAAATTTCTATAATGTATTGAAATTTGATGTTTTTATGAAATATAAAAAATGCAGGTTAAAAAAAATAAAATACGTAAAAATACTTATTTTTATTTGAGGAATAGCTTAAGTATACGTATGTGTTAATTTTGTTATTAGTTAAAATGTTCAAAAAGCAGAATAACTCAACATTATTTTTAACTGTTAATTCTACAATAGAATACCATAATTATGTAATTTTTATTATGGTTTTTAGTTTTTACTTTGTACTGAACTTAAATTCACAATTATGAAAACACTATCTATTATATTTTTAACATTGGTATTTGTTTCTTGTCAGAATCAGCAAAAAGTTGATGAGGCGAAAAAAGCTAGTATAGATTCTATGCAAACAGAAATTAATAGACAAAAAACTATTGATTCTATGCAGTTAGAAATTGCGAAAGTTAATGAAGAAAAAGAACGTGCCCAAAATGTAACAGTTGTAAATCAACCTGCAGCTACTACTAATACTCCTGCTAAAAAGAAAGGGTGGAGTAGTACGGCAAAAGGTGCGGTAATTGGAGCAGGTGTTGGTGCTGCTACAGGAGCTATTGTTAGTAAGAAGAAAAAAGGACAAGGAGCTATAATAGGTGGGCTTGTAGGTGCTGGAGTTGGCGCTGGAACAGGAGCAATTATTGATGATAGCAAAAAGAAAAAAGAATAATTTTTTAAA